>CAZFGK010000024.1:0-37714 GCA_964518635.1 uncultured Ignavibacteriales bacterium | reverse complement strand
TACCCCTAGTCAAATACGCACAACGACCAAAATGAAGGACTTTTTCAACAAGCCCCGCGGGGTCGGGCTACTCTTGTGTGAACGTCACCCTTCGACAGGCTCAGGGTGACAAGAATGCGGCTCAGGGTGACAAGAGCGGGCTCAGGGTGACACGATCAATGCAAAAAAAAGACCCTGAGCGGGTGCTCAGGGCTACCAAAGAATCAAAAACACAATCTGGCTTCGAAGTACTTCGCGAAACCTACTTCCCCATCTTCTCACTAATCATCGCGAGTTCGTAGAGTTCAATCGCGCGAGAGAGTGAATCGGCATAGGGGCTTTTCAAATCAGACAGAAACTGCAATTCGGTTTTGGCTCTTTCGAGTTGTGCCATCGCTAGAAATGTCTCGCCACGATATTCACGTGCCTGCGCGAAATTCGGGTCAATCGCAATCGCTTTGTCATACGCCGCGAGTGATTCGGTCAGCTTGCCGAGTTTGCGATAGCAGTAGCCCAGATTATTCAGTGCCTCTTTCATTTTTGGATCGAGTTTCGCCGCCTGCTCAAATTCACGAGCCGCTTTCTCAAAATGCTTTTTCACTTTGGCGTCACTGGTGGCGCGATAGTTGAAGGCAAAGGTCGAGTCCCCTTTGATGGCGGTCTCACGCGCTTTGGTCATCGCTTTCACACCGGCGTTGTAGTGATCGACGGCAGATTTTTCGGCGATGACCGCTTTTTCCTCAGGAGTTTTCTCACCAGAGCCGATGGCGAAGGAAGAGGTAGTAAGGATCAGTACGAAAAGTAGAGAAACCCAGGGCTGTGTCACCGAAGAAGGGGCAGACGAGGGCGTCTGCCGCCCACGGAAAGAAGACCCTTCGACAAGCTCAGGGTGAGATTTAGAAGTTTTCAACATAGACAAGTACCCTCGATGGACAGGTGACCACGATGACCACATCGGAGTTCCAGATTCTTCATACCATCTCGCAAAACGGATTCCTCAAATATCCAAGTTCCGGACATATTGTGCATTCTCCTGAATGAATAACCGGCGCGGCTCGATCTCCGTTCCCATCAGGGTCGTAAATACGTGTTCCGCCTCGGCTGCCTCTTCCATCGCAACCTGCAACAACGTCCGCTTCTCTGGATCCATCGTGGTGCGCCAGAGTTGCTCGGGATTCATCTCTCCAAGACCTTTGTAACGCTGGATCGAGATACCCTGCGAAGGCATCAGCTTGAGCTGCCGTTCCTTTTCATCATCGGAATAGACATAGACTTCGGTCTTGCCATGCTTGAGACGATAAAGTGGCGGCTGCGCGATGTAGATATATCCTTTGTCGATGAGTCCGCGCATATAGCGGAAGAGGAAAGTCAGAATCAACGTGCGGATATGGGAGCCATCAACGTCAGCATCGGTCATGATAATGATCTTATGATAACGGGCTTTTTCCGGATCAAAATCTTCGCCGATGCCACAGCCAATGGCAGTAATCAGTGCGCGGACTTCCTCGTTGCCGAGAATCTTATCGATACGCGCTTTTTCGACATTGAGAATTTTTCCTTTGAGTGGCAAGATCGCCTGAGTGCGTCGATCACGCCCTTGCTTGGCGGAGCCGCCCGCTGAATCTCCCTCGACAATATATATCTCGGATGATTCCGGATCGGTTGAGCTACAATCAGCGAGTTTACCCGGTAATGATGCGCTATCTAGGGCAGTCTTACGGCGAGTGAGTTCCTTCGCTTTGCGGGCGGCTTCACGGGCCGATGCCGCAGTGACCATCTTCTCGACAATCTTCTTCGCAATTGGCGGATTCTCTTCGAAATATTCACCGAGAGCTTCATTGGTGATCGATTCGACAATTCCTTTTACTTCGGAGTTGCCGAGTTTCGATTTGGTCTGCCCTTCAAACTGAGGATCGCGCACTTTCACCGAGACGACGGCAGTGAGTCCCTCTTTGCAGTCATCACCGATGAAGGTGAAGTTCTCTTTCTTGAGCATCTTGAACTTCGTCGCATAATTATTGATCGTGCGAGTCAGCGCAGTACGGAAGCCGGTCAGGTGAGTGCCACCTTCGATGGTATTGATATTGTTTACATACGAGTGGACCGATTCGGTGTAGCCGTCGTTGTACTGCAGGGCCAGTTCGACATCGACATCATCTTTACTCTTATGCAAATGAATCGGCTTCGGAAAGATGAGCGTCTTGTTTTCATTCAGGTAGGCAACGAAGGAGGCGAGTCCTCCCTTGTAGTGAAACGATGATTCTTTTTTCGTCCGGTGATCGTTCAGGTTAAGAGTCAGTCCGGAATTCAAAAAGGCAAGTTCACGAAGACGAGCGGCGAGAATATCAAATTTGAATTCGACTTTGGTAAAGATTGATGCATCCGGCAAAAAAGTTGTTCTCGTACCGGTCTTCTTTGAGATGCCGATCCTGGCGACCGGTTTTCGTGGTGCGCCGCGGTCATATTCCTGGCGAAAGAGTTCATTATCTCTGCTGACTTCCACCCAGCACCACTCGGAGAGGGCATTCACCACGGATACACCAACACCGTGCAGACCACCCGACACTTTGTAGGTATCGTGCGAGAATTTTCCACCGGCGTGAAGAACGGTCATGACGATCTGCAGGGCCGAGACCTTTTCTTCAGGATGTAGTTCAACCGGAATGCCGCGACCGTTGTCGGTGACAGTGATCGAATTATCGAGATTGATTTCGACGTTTACGGTATCGCAATATCCGGCGAGGGCTTCATCGACTGAATTGTCGACGACTTCATAGACAAGATGATGCAATCCGCGCTGGCCGATATCGCCGATGTACATCGCAGGGCGATGACGGACGGCCTCAAGCCCTTTGAGGACAGTAATCGACGAGGCGTCATAGCCACCGTTTTCATCTTTGCTGTACTTCTCTTTTTTCTTCGTAGTCTCGTTCAAATTGGCATCCTTTGATTCAACCTCAGTGCTCATTCCTGTCCCTCGGTATTGGATCGGTGTGATTGCTGCGTGTGTGACTGCGGCAACGACGCCGGTTCATTTTTTCGGGTGTTGGCATGAAGGTCATGCACAAATCGTAATTTCGTAATCTTTTTCCCTGATGGATCTGACTGAACTTTTTGCAAGAGAGCATCCTGCTCGAGCTGCAACGACTGACGCCAGCTTGATGACGACACCGCAATGGTGAGAATCCCCATCTCTGTGCTGAGAATTCGAGTAACTCTTGCAATCGGTTCACCGACCAGATCAGCCCAACGCTCTTCCAGTCGTGCCTGTGCAAACTGAGTGGTGAGGCCGTAGCGATTTACAATGCTCGCGAGCACGTCCGCGACAGCCGAAGGGGCTCTGAGTTTCGAGGATTCGAAGATCATCTGTTTCGGTTGCTGAGCCATCGGAAAAAGATACCCAGTGTGGTATGATATAGCAACCAGAAAAATTCGCGCAACTCTATGCCGGACAGCAATTTGAGATAGCTCAAATTGACCGAGCTCCAGGAAAGATGTTGGACGGAATGGATCGCAGAAAAGGAGGCAGCGAATACGAGCCGAAAAATCAAAAATGCGCCGCGCATTTGGTGCGCGGCGCATTGACAAAAGTCTGCAGACAAACGGTTCGATCTATTTCACGGCACCGAGATCATCCCCCGATGGGCAGCTGGTACGCCAGACACCAACGAGAGGCAGGTTTAGCTGCTGGTCATTGGCCGGATAGCCAAATCCGCCAATCATCCGCCCTTTGGTCCCGTCAGTCAGTTCGTAGGTAGCGATGAACTCCCCTTTTCCGCTTCCGCAAATCGGGCACATGCGAGGATCAGTGTATCGCCAGGTACCGTGGAAGCTGCCGAGGATTTCATCGGTCAAATAGCCAGAGATCGAGCCTGATACAGTGCCCTTACTCATAGCATTTTCGCTTATGGTCGAAAATGTCCCGCTGAACAATGCCTTTGGTTCGTTGCTGGAGGCATAGAACGCGCCGTGCACCGTACCGGTTGCGCCGGGGATATCGGATTTTACCCATTCACCCGAGAGTTTACCGGTCGGGCAATCGGCGATGCGAAGCCGTTGGGCAAAGATAGCGATCCCCCCTTTTCCGGGAAGAGGATAGAAGGCCGCATACTGCTCAAGCTGCTCTGGTGAGAATTCCTTTGTAAACGGAGAGGTCGAAAAACTCAGCATCGGCGGTTGGATATAGGTTATCCCGCGTTTGACAAAGAGGACGAATGAAAGGCCGTCCAGATCGCTGCCGTTCACCCGTGATGCCCACGCCGATATGGCTGGATTATTGGTCTGAAAGAGTGAGTCCTGATTCTCTTCAAAGTCGATCGGACGAAGTGGAACGATGACCGCTTCGCCGTTGAAGGAGAGCGTCCCGTTCCAGTTGGTGATTACTGGCAACGGATTTGGGATATTGATGAGTTGCCCCCAGAGAAATGTCAGCCCATAGATATCGTAACTGGTGTCCGTGAGACTTGGTGTAATAGAAGAGGGGAATGCGAAGGAGGTTGTGGGATCCCCCGGGCCGTCGACATCGAAGGCATGCTCTTTCTGAATAGCCGAAATCTGAAAAGGTACCGGTTGTGGTTCAATTTCGTTGGACGGCGATGTTGGCGGCGTTTCCTGTGAGCAGCCGAGCATCATGACAAAGATCGCGGTCGCCATCAACAGGGTGAGCAGATTCTTTCGATGTGTGATATGCATATCCAGGTGTCTCCTCCACCCTGCACTTCCAGCCGCCATTCGGACCTGGAGCGCGGGTTTGTTTTCGATTTAAATATATTGAAATGAAGTCAGAGCAACAGCCGGATCGGAATTTTCGCAAAAAATCGCAGTTCCTGCGGTTTGAAAGCTGGGGAATCGACTGCCGGCACCATAAAAAGACTCCGGCCGGAATTCGTCGTGGGAGGAACCGCTCCGGCCGGAAATCAGCAGAACAACGAGAAGAGGATTCAAAGTAGACTGTTCAGTTTCACTTCTTTCTACGCATAGCAGAGAGATTCGACGATTTAATGAACGTAAATATTCCCACTGCCGACTTCACTCTTTCGCACGCGAGATGGCTTGCCATAGACATGGATATTGCCACTCCCCGCGAGGCGAGCATCCACCAGCCGTGTGCCGGTCACACGGGCCTCGCCGGAGCCATTCAGATTCACAAATGCTTCCTCGGCGCGGCAATCACGTGTGTCGACATTTCCGGATCCATTCAGTTCGATTTCTAGTAGGTCTACCTCTCCTTGAAGAATGAGATTTCCCGAACCAGAGAGAGTGTAGGTGAATTCCTTCCCCTTGAAATCGATGACTTCTATATTACCGGAGCCCTTCAGCTCGGCAAACTCCAGCGATGGTGTGGTGACTCGGAGGGTCGGAGGAAAACGTGTCGAATAGCTTCCGTTACTGGCGACAATCAGATCACCATCCACGACTTCAATTTCAAAATGATCCTGCAGATTGTCGTCCACATCCAGAATGGCAGTGGTTTTTGGACCGAGTGTCACTTCGATATTGACACTGGTCTCCGAAATGATTCCAGTGAAATCTCCGACTTCGATTTTCTCCGAAGTCACTTTGCCTGAGCCACGCTCCATTTTAGAGTAGCCGTTCGAAGTCGAATAGCTGTAGGAGTGTTCTCCGTTCCAATTCATCCAAGTGTTGTTCTTTCGAGATTTCTTCCTTGAAGTAGATGTGGTTGTCGAACTACTGCTTGATGAGGAAGAACCGGACGAACCTGAGCCGGAGATTGTTTCGGTGGTTGTCTCTGATTTCGAATCATCTTCTGAGTTTGACGGGCTTGCAAAAAACAAAAAGAGAGAAAGCCCAAGAAGACCAGTTCCGACCATGGAGCCAAATCGGGATATTGTTCGCTTACGAGAAATCTGCATCATGAATCTACCTCCAGAGTTGTAGTACGAGTAGGTACGGGAGTTCCATCGGAAAAGTTGCCGGAGCTAAGACAAAGGGAGTTATTTCAGGCGAATATCATCCAGCAGAAATCGAATATCTGAATCATGTGGGGTAAGAAAAAGACGAATACTTCGCATGCGCTCCAGATTCATCTCCCTCTTCTGGGGTGCGAGTCGAATGTCTTCCAATGAGATAGCAATCTGCTGCTCACCGGGTTGAAGTTCCAGATGGCTATTGAATCGATCAGAGGGATGAGAATTGTGCAGGCGGTCATTGATACGCAGCCAGATCGTACGGCTGGTTGAATCCTGCAGAAAAATCTGAAAGACAAGTGAGTCATATCCCCGCCAATCAGGGTAGGGCTCTTCAAGCTGCCAGGTCGGATAGGGGACACGCCGCGATGGGCGCAGCAGGACCTCCTGACAATATTCTCCGTTCCCAAGATGAAACTCAGTCGGTCGCGTGATCCGCAGGGCGGAGCCGGAGCGTACCATCATCGGCATGGCATGTAATCCACTCTCGAAATCTGCGATGAGTGGAAATCGGATATTTCGATCGATCGTTGCCACCGCCCAGCTTGCGGCGCGAACAAATGGGATGGAGAAGATCAGTAAAGCCAGCAATCTGATCGGCCAGCGAAATCGATTCCAGAGATTCGCGCCATCTGCGATTTTCCGAAGACGTTCATCCAGAGTCGCCGCAACTAGCAGAAATGTCACAATACCGATCCCATTGCGGACTGCGTCCATAACATCGGCATCACGCCCCGAGTTGATCTGCGAAACTTCCACCCCAATGCCGATGAGCATCGCAGCGACACCTGCGACCAGATAATGCGTCGATACTTTCGCCCGATTGATCTTTGGCAGCAGGCGACAGAGCCAGAGAAAAATTAGTGACATGGTCCCAAACAAAGGGGCATGACCGCCATCATAGACTGCGCGCCAGAAATAGGTGTTGTCCGGTTTGGGGAGTAATTCGACCGTCATCATCAGAGCGACGACTCCGACAACCAAGAAGAAAATCAGTCCGTAGCGAACGAATCGTGAGGGGATCGACGGAAGCGTCATCATGTCATGCTGTACTGTGTGGTTGTCATCAGTCTGCAAAGACGCAGTTTCTCTCGAACGAAACAATCAGAGAATCGAATGCGTGACTTTGGAATTGTCGGAATGGTCGCCGTCATGTCGGGCTTATACGCGACTTTGTGGCACGACGCTCCGTAATTTCTGACGATTCGGGAATTTATGTGAGGGGATACAAAAATCTGCCCCCTCTTTGCGACGCATCCGAATGGTCATATCCTGACAGGCCTGACAACGGCGAATGTGTCCAGCGGACTCAGTCGGGATTCGCCTCCGCTTGGTATGCAGCGGCGCATAAACCGCTCGTTCGATAATGCGATACCCTTTTGAGATATCGTTGTCATCGACGAAAGTAACTCCAGCAACAATCGTAGTGCTGTCGTCGGCATAGAGAGTTGCGCCGGGGCATTCAATAAATTGAAACTCCGGGGATTCATCATCCTGAAAGAGTTCGAATCGTTTGATCTCCGCCAGCGATCGACTGTTGCACGCGGGGCAGATGACCAGGCCATGTTCGATGGTCAGATTACCGCCACAATTGATGCATTCGGTCAGGGATGGTTCATGCTGTTCCATGACAGTTAATTGGGCAAGGATGGTGCCAGAAGCCGGATTCTTGAGCGCTATAATAGTATGTCCGACAATGAATTAAGAGGGCATTGAGAGGGTCGAAAAAGCAAGAGTCAGAATAGTATTGTATCGATCCTATGGTAGTGGGTTGAGGAGAGATGAAGATCCCACGCCCGAAGAGGGCGATCCAGAGATTCAAACCAGAATGACAAGAATTGGAGGAGTTGAAGAAAGTCCGCGAGACTAACGGCGGATGATCGCAATCGCGGCGCAGAGTGCCGTCGAGATTGGAAAGAGCATATCAAACGGATAAGGCGTCAGTGTCATCGCGAGCAGAGCAATCGCAATCGCGGGAAGAACGACAAACATGACGATGCGTACCGTGAACATGAACAGTTTCGCCAGAATCCAGAGCAGCCCCATGATCACGAGTGCAGCCACCACCCAACTGGCGAGAGGATGCACATTGGAATTCAGATAGGTCAGCCCCTGATTCGCATAGCTGATCGCGACGACGGTGTACTGTTTGAATTGGTTGAACTGTGCCGGATTGATTTCCGGAAGCTGGAATTTACTCATCGACTTCGGATTCGAGTGGCTCGATGGTGAGTGATGATTCGCCTACGCGTGACAGACCGACCATCCGCTGGGTCAGAAAATTCTGCGTCGTAATCCAGCGATGAGAAACTTCCATAATCTCCCGCTGGTCGACTTCGCTGGTCCAGTCCATGATCACCTGATCAAAACGTTTGTCACCAACGACGACATCATCCATGGTGAGTACAAATTTGACCTTCATTGTCATGCCATCCGTTTTTCTGTACCGTTTCCTGTTCTGGGAAACGAGAGATGCAACGTGGCTGCCAGATGGATTTCATGGTGAGTAGGGCGTTGTAACCTTTATCAAAGCAATGAGTTGGCTGCTGGAATCTGCTCTCGTGAGCTACTCGAATGAGAGTATTCGGATGAATTGTGTAGGGAGAATCCAATAGAGGAGAGAGAGGGGGAGTTGAAAGTGAAACATGTCGTTGAGATTGCCGCGATCATGCACTGAAAAAGTGCCTCACCAACGGCAAACTTCTTGAATTAACACAGCTTCATTTTTGCATTCTGTTCATGTATCCTTTGTATGTAGCCCGACCCCGTGGGTCAGGCCTGAATGAGAGAGTAACAAGGGTGATGGTAATCTTGATCCGAGGATCATCGTTGCCCCTGATAAAGAACCTATGTAAAGGTGGAGAGAGACTGAGATGGGAAAAAGTGTTGGCATTCTGATTGTTTCGGTGATGTTGATGTTGGGCGGATGCAGCAAAGAAAAATCACCAACGGAGCCTGATACTAAAGTCACTCCAAAATGGACTTTGCAGACTTCAGCTTTGGGCTATAGTGGAATTTGGGGATTTTCGGGAAATAGCATTCTTGCGCTGAGCAACGATGCTACAATCTCACATTACAACGGGTCAAATTGGAATTCAATCACGGAAATTTCCAGTCAGTACCTAACTTCAATATGGGGTAACTCGGAAACCGATGTTTTTGCGGTGGGATTTGAAGGCAGTATTATTCATTTCAATGGGACTAACTGGAACACAATGTTGAGTGGCTCCACTCAGTACTTAAATGGAGTGTGGGGCAGCTCTGGTACAGACGTTTTTGCAGTTGGTTACGGTAATACCGTGCTACATTACGATGGATTAAACTGGACTGGAATGTCAATCGGATCGACCAAAAACATTGAAGGTGTTTGGGGTAGCTCTGGCGTTGATGTATTTGCAGTTGGTTTTGAAGGATCGATTCTTCATTACAACGGAGCTACATGGAGCCCAATGACGAGCGGATTTGACGGATCTCTTCATAGTGTCTGGGGAAGTTCGGGTAGTGACGTTTTCGCAGTTGGAAGTAGCGGCACAATTCTTCACTACAACGGGTCAGAATGGAGCCCAATGACGAGCGGATTTGATGGATATCTTTTTGCTGTGTGGGGCAGTTCCAGTAATGATGTATTCGCAGTAGGAGGCGACGGCACAATTCTTCACTATAACGGGATAGTTTGGAGCCCAATGACGAGTGGATTTGACGGATTTCTCTATGGTGTCTGGGGAAGTTCTGTTAGTAACGTTTTTGCGGTCGGTCATGGAGGTACAATCCTGCACTTCGATGGGTCGAGCTGGGTCACACAAGCGGGAAAGTCAACAACTCTGCTCACATATGAGAATCTTCAAGAGGTATGGGGTATTACCGGAAACGATGTTTTCGCGATAGGAGGACAATACGGTACAATTCTACATTACAACGGCTCTAGCTGGAGTTGGAGTAACGAAAACGCCGAACTTGGTTTGGCGCTTTATGGGATATGGGGAATTTCGGGAAGCGATATTTTCGTCGTTGGTGAGGATGGCTCTATTCAGCACTTCGATGGATCGACATGGAGTGGTATGACTAATTGGTCGAGCGAAGATCTTTATGATGTTTGGGGTAGCTCTGGTAGTGACGTTTTTGCAGTTGGCGGAGCGATCTTGCACTACAACGGAGCACAATGGACTGGCATGCCCAGCGGAGTGTCTGATTATCTTGTGGGAGTTTGGGGCAGTTCTGGAAGTGACGTTTTCGCAGTCGGCGGCAACGGCGCGATTCTCCATTACAACGGAGCAAGTTGGAGTACCATGATGAGCAATACTACTAAGTATCTCACTGCTGTTTGGGGCAGCTCTGGCACAGATGTTTTTGCCGTCGGCGAAAGTGGCACCATACGGCATTACAACGGGTCAAGCTGGAGTGCTATGTCGAGCGGTACTACCGAGCACCTCTACGATGTATGGGGTAGCTCGGAAATGGTAGTTTTTGCGGTTGGTGATAGAGGGACAATTCTACACTTCAACGGGACTAGTTGGACTCAAGTGGCAAGCGGGTTCACGGGGTACCTCAACGGAATATGGGGTAGCACAGGTGAAAACGTTTTTGCGGTAGGGCAGCTTGGTAGTGTGCTGCACTTAGGTCTTTGATGGGCGTAGCAAGAAGAATGCGCAGAGTTGAAAAGAGAACGCGCAGAGAAAGATGGTTCCCTCCTAAAGCAAATCGACCGCCGTTAAGTGTCCGGTTTTCGATTGATTAAATACAACAAAGGAGCACACGAATGCCACCTCGGATGAGAAATGTTAATGATGATGAACACAACAGATATGTCACAAAATTTCGCAGGATGTACGTAGAGTTTGCGGAACCAATTATTACCGAGCTGAATCTCTATCCGCGAGGTGAAATCAGAACAAGACACGACTGCCTATACGTATTCCCAAGCATTGAATATTTCAACGGACTGAGGCTCCCGCTTTGCCATTTTCAGGATAACAGAGTAGATCAGCTGTCTATGGAGCTAGTCTTTAGAAAGTACTATCGGGGGAAAATTTACCATGATTGTTTGCCACAAGCTGATTGGTCAACCCTTCAAAGCGATCCAAGGCAAATTGGTCAGAAAGTGGATGTTAATGATATCTGGAGGTGTTTGATCATACGCGATAAGCAGACGATCTCCAGAGGAATTTCCTTTTTGAAGACAGCCCTCGATGTCTATCGAAGGGTCACCTGAACAAACTAGTGACCCTGATCACCAGATCAGGGGCTGGGTGGCACAACCATTCTTTTGGGTGTGAATCACTGATGTGGTCTTCAAATCTTGGGCGAACATGACGAAAAAAGAAAATCCTTTAGCCATAATTCGACGAGTGCAAAACATCGAGTGAAGTTGGCTCTGCAGTCTTGCATGAACTTAGACGAAACATCAATGAGTGCAGGGGGCATCACCGACTTCACACCCGTCAGAACGGGAGTGCCACCCTCCGAAGATTAAAAAAAGAAGACCCTTCGACAAGCCCAGGGTGGCAAGAGGGGCACAGGTTGACAAGAGGGCAGACAGGGAGGCCTGCCGCCCACGAAATTTATTGAAGAAGCGGGAACCCTGATCTCGTGATCAGGGCCACCCAGTCGACTACCAACTCCGTGTTGTCTTCGTGACAATAGTCTGGGCGAGGGCGGCGATGGCAAGATTCTGGCCGTCGGTTTCGGTCTGGGTGTCTGCCTCGTAAATCCCATCCTGTGTTGCAGTCACACGCCAGATCAGTGACTGATCAGCGCGGCGAGTAAGCTCTAATTCAAACACCATCGTCACTTTGTAACGCTGTACTCGATCCGACTCGTCAAATTGATACGCAGTCCGCTGATAGCTGGTCAGGGAGCCACGCAAGAGTGATTCCGCTTCACCCTCCGGCAGAATTTTGATCGAGCCGTCCTTGATGAGTTCATCAATGACGCTTGTTGTGAGACGATCACTGATAGTCAACTCGGGAGTCTGATTTTCAAATGTCAGCACCGCGACAGACTTAACCAGTGCTTCACTCTGTGGTCTGAAAGTATAGCAACCGCTACTCATGAGCACTGCAATGAGTATCAAAGAGAACTTTACCAAACGAGTATCTGTTCTCATTTCGTTGCTGCGCTCAATCGATCGACAACCACTTTGCCGCGCTTGATGACAAGGCGGGCGTGATTCATGCCGTAATGATAGGGGAGTTCACGGTAATCCTCCATATCCCAGATGACTGCATCCGCCTGTTTGCCGCTGACCAGCTGACCGAGAGTCTCACTTCGATCAATGGCGTACGCCGCGTTGACAGTCACCGCGCTGATCGATTCGGCAGCAGTCAGTTTGAGATGGACTGACGCGAGTGAGCAGATAAACTGCAGTGATTCGGTGCAGCTCGAACCCGGATTGCAATCAGTGGAGAGGGCGACAATCGCTCCGGCATCAATCAGTTTGCGCGCCGGGACAAATGTCTTTGCGCCGAGGGTGTAGCTGGTGCCGGGAAGCATCACTGCGACGGTATTACTTTTTGCAAGCGCCGCGATTCCATGATCTGATATCTGCATCAGGTGATCTGCGCTACGGGCACCCATTTCGACAGCCAATTCAGCACCACCTGCTTGTGCAAATTCATCGGCATGAAAGCGAAGTTTGAATCCGGCTGATTTCGCGGCGGATTGAATCTGACGTGATTCGTCGATTGAAAATACTCCCGGCTCGCAAAAGATATCACTGAACTCAGCGAGATTTTCTTCTTGCACGGCAGGGATCATTTCATTGATCAGCAATTTGATATAGTCAGTTCGCTTCGCACGAAATTCTGCAGGAACTTCATGTGCACCGAGAAATGTCGTCACCAGTTCAAGCGGATGAACATCCTGAAGTTTCTTTAGCACACGAAGTGACTTGATTTCATCTTCGGTGTTCAGCCCGTACCCCGATTTCGCTTCGATGGTAGTCACGCCGTACTCGAGCAGTCGATCAAATCGTTTTGCGGTGTGTGCTTGCAGTTGTTCCTGCGGTGTTTGCCTCACGACACGCACGGTCGAGAGAATCCCACCACCTGCTTCGGCGATTTCCTGATAGGTCGCCCCTTGAATGCGCTGTTCAAATTCATCAGCGCGATAACTCGCATAGACCGGATGGGTATGGACATCAATGAAACCGGGGGTAACTACTCGCCCTCCAGCATCAATCACCCGACAACCGGGGACTAATTGGGTGCGTCGCTCGATCTCTTCCGATTCACCGACGGCAATGACCTGATTGTTTGAAATGGCGAGTCCGGCATTCTTGATCATGCCAAGCTCTTTGAGTGATTCACCACGACGTGGGGAATCACCAGCCATAGTGATCAGTTGACCGATATTGAGAACGAGAAGAGTACCGCGTGGTGCCGGAATCATCGCTTAGAAGTCGCGGCTTTAGATTTTATGCGAGATGCAGCTCTCGGGCGAGTGTCCCCTGCGAGCATCGGGATTTTCACATTGTTCTTTGTCGCGCATGAGACGGCTTCGTCGTAGCCAGCGTCGACATGACGGAAAACCCCCATCAACGGATCATTGGTCAGGACGCGATTGAGACGTTCCGCCATTTTCTTGGTACCGTCGGCAACGATCACCATGCCGGAATGAATCGAATTTCCGATGCCGACTCCACCACCATGATGCAGCGACACCCAGCTTGCGCCGGAGCTGCTTGCCAACAGGGCATTGAGCAGTGGCCAGTCGGCGATTGCATCGGAGCCATCTTTCATCGCTTCAGTCTCACGGTACGGCGACGCAACCGAACCGCAATCGAGATGATCACGACCAATCACGACAGGACCGGAGACCTGTTTTCGTTTGATAGCATTATTGATCAGTTCGCCGAATCGGGCGCGTTCACCATAGCCGAGCCAGCAGACACGAGCGGGAAGCCCCTGAAAGGGGACTTTTTCTCGGGCTTTCCGAATCCAGCGACAGAGGGAATCATGATAGGAGAATTCTTTCAAAATCAAATTATCAGTGTAAGCGATATCCTGTGCTTTGCCGGAGAGAGCGACCCAACGGAATGGTCCGCGCCCTTCGCAGAAGAGTGGACGAATATATTCCGGCACAAAACCGGGAAAATCGAAGGCATTGGTGAGTCCGCCGGTCTGTGCCTGACCGCGAAGATTGTTGCCGTAGTCGAATGTGATTGCACCGAGCTTTTGCAGTTCGATCATCGCTTCGCAGTGTTTAACCATTGAGGCATACGAGCGGAGGATGTAATCTTTCGGATTCCGAATGCGAAGTTCATTGGCAGCAGCGAGTGTCATCCCGGCGGGGACATAGCCGTTCAGTTCATCATGTGCGGAGGTCTGATCGGTGACAATGTCGGGCACGACTTTACGCTTCACGAGTTCAGGGAAGAGATCAGCGCAGTTACCGACAAGACCTACAGAGAGTGGTTTTTTCTGTGCGGTGGCCTCAGTGATCCACTTCAGTGCTTCATCCAATGATGATGTCTTCTTGTCGCAGTAGCCGATTTTCACGCGACGGTCGATACGGGCTTCATCGACTTCGACACAAAGCACCGCCGCGTCATTGAGCGTTCCGGCCAATGGCTGGGCGCCACCCATTCCTCCCATCCCACCGGTGAGAATCCATCGTCCGGCAAGTGACCCGCCGAAATGTTTGTCGGCGGCAGCGGCAAAGGTCTCGTAGGTCCCCTGAATGATCCCCTGGGTACCGATATAGATCCATGACCCGGCGGTCATTTGACCATACATGATCAAACCGAGTCGTTCGAGTTCACGAAATTTTTCCCAAGTCCCCCATCTCGGAACGAGATGGGAGTTTGCGATCAGCACACGAGGGGCATACTCATGAGTGCGTGCGATACCGACCGGTTTGCCGGATTGAATGAGAAGGGTTTCATCATTGGCGAGTGTCTTCAGTGATTTGACGATGGCATGATATGCGGGCCAGTTCCGTGCGGCTTTGCCGGTACCACCGTAGACGATCAGCTCTTCCGGTTTTTCGGCGATGGTCGGATCGAGGTTGTTATTGAGCATGCGCAAGGCGGCTTCCTGATGCCATCCCCGTGCGGAGAGGGTCAGGCCGCGTGCGGCTTTGACGGGCTTGTAGGTTGGAGAGTCCATAGGAGGGGGAATATAGACGCAGGGTATGATCTGCGGCAACGATTGATCAGAGCTGTTTTGTATCTCGAATCATGGAAGACGAACTACTTTTCCCATTGAGACGCCAATTCTTGTTGATCGAAGCCTGTTTTGGTCGGAGTCTTGCGTATGGCCCGTTTGCAAAAGCCCCCCCGTGGGCGACTGATCATCTCTGTCATACATAGTTCGCTGGATGCCTGCGCCGATGCCCTGCGGGCACTGGAAAAGCAGTTTGGGCGCATTCACAGCGAAACGACAGATCTACCGTGCAGCAATGCGAGCCATTACCGCGAAGAGATGGGGGATCGTCTGCATCGGAGATTTTTCTCCTTTCAGCGGATGGTCGAGCGGGATGCACTACCTGAGTTGAAAGTCACCTGCCAGAAAATCGAAGCCCAGCTAGGTGATCGGGTCGAGGACTATACCTTTCGCGCGGTCAATCTCGATCCCGGGATGATCGCGGGGCAAAATCTGATCATGGCGTGTGGGCGAGAATTTAATCATCGAATCTATTTAACCGACGGAGTCTTCGCAGAGCTGTCGTTGGTCTGGAGTCGGGATCGGTTTGTCCGGCTGCCGTGGACCGATGAGGATTTCTGCCATCCGGAAGCGATTGAGTTTTTCACCGGGGTGATCGAATCGCTGGAGCCACTCAAGACTGAGCTGAGCCGGGTGTGAGCGGGGTTCGCGCGAGTTTTCAATTGTCATCTTACCACTCTCGATAGATATCTCATTTAATCACGTGCAAAGTGATCGCTTGAGTGTAAAAGGAACCTAGACTGCTATGGATAAATTCATCATTCACGGCCCAGCGAAGATCAAAGGGAAAGTCCGTAACGACGGATCGAAAAATTCGGCATTGCCCATCATCGCCGGTACGCTTTTGATCGACCGCGGGACATCGATTATTCGCAATGTCCCGCCACTTCGCGATATCAACACACTCATCGAGATGCTTAAGTATGTCGGAGCGGAAGTCCAGTACGATCCGGACAAAGAGGTCATGGAGGTCAACGCCAAAGGGGTGAATCAATCGACTGCTCCGTATGAACTGATGCGCCAGATGCGCGCATCATTTCTGGTGCTGGGTCCTTTGCTTTCCCGACTTGGGGAGGCGCGTATTTCTCTTCCGGGTGGTTGTTCTCTTGGCGCTCGACCGGTAGATTATCATATCAAAGGATTTGCGGCTCTGGGGGCGGAGATTCGGGAAGAGGCCGGATATGTAATCGCCAGCGGCAAGCCACTCGCAGGAGGGTCGATCTGTTTTGATCGACCGTCACATACCGGGACTGAAAATCTGATGTTCGGTGCGGTCATGGCTGCCGGAAAGACGCAGATTATCAATGCCGCCTGTGATCCAGAGATCAATGATGTCGCTGATTTTCTCATTGCCGCCGGTGCCAAGATTAAAGGGGTCGGGACCCCTCATATGGAGATCACTCCGGTCAAACGGCTCAAGGCGGTCGATCATACGGTGCAAGGGGATCGTCTCGTCGCCGGAACTTACCTGTTGGCGGCTGCAATTACTGGCGGTCAGGTAGAAGTAACCGGAATTGTGCCAGAGTATCTCGGACTCGTGAATCAGAAACTGGTCGAAATGGGGTGTGATCTCTCCTATGGGAAACACTCAATCTCATTGAAAGCCCCGAAACGTCTGAAACCAACCAACGTTGTTACTTTCCCGTATCCCGGATTCCCAACAGATTTGCAGGCCTGCATGATGTCCGCCGCTTGTCTGGCGGATGGGACCTCGCATATCAGAGAGACGGTCTTTACTGATCGATTTACTCACACCATGGAATTGCGCCGTCTGGGCGCAAGTATTGCGGTTTCATCCGATGAAGCGATCATTACCGGCGTTGACCGGTTACAGGGAGCAGAGGTGATGTCCCCCGATATACGGGCCGGAGCCGGATTATTGCTAGCCTGCCTGGCGGCAGAAGGGAAATCGGAGCTCCTTCGAGTGTATCATATAGATCGCGGATATCACCGGCTTGAGGAGAAACTTGCCTCCCTCGGTGCGAAAATCAGCCGAGAAAAGGCATAATCCGCGCCAGATTTCAGCGCGCTGGTCAGAAGGGGGAGTAGATCGTAGATTCTGCTGTTGATCGGTAGGAGTGTCGCCGATACTCGGATAATCAATGCGGAATCACAGCCCTTCGCTCAGATTTTTGGTCATGTAATGACCGTCGACCGACCCTTGGAGGAATAAATGCTCCGAAACTCGCTTCGCATGAAAAGACGATCCCCTTTTGCTACTCTCATCCTCTTGATGCTCTGTTGTGGCTTGCTCGGCATGTTCTCATCAGTTTCGGCGCAGGATGGATTTGGGAAGAACAAAGTTCAGTACCGGACATTTGACTGGAAATATATTCAGACTCGCCACTTTGACATCTACTTCTATGGCGACGCCTACGGCAATGCGAAGTTCTGCGCCGATGTGCTCGAAGCCGCCTATGACGAAATTACGGCCGAATTGAATTATAAGATTCAGCGTCGCATTCCTCTTTTTCTCTACAATTCACACAACGATTTCCAGCAGACAAATATCACCGGCGGAATTCTTCCTGAAGGGGTCGGCGGATTTACTGAAGCATTCAAGAACCGAATGGCACTTCCGCACAATGGTTCACTGGAAGATCTCCGGCATGTGCTTCACCATGAACTCACCCACGCGATTATTAACGACCTGGTCTTTGGTGGCGCGATAAAGAATGTCATCTCATCACAGCGACTGTTTGATCTCCCCCTCTGGTTTGCAGAAGGGTACGCCGAGTATTCCTCCCGACATGGTTGGGATTACTTCGCTGATATGATTGTCCGGGATGCGACAATCAATAACTATCTCGCGCCGCCCGATTACATCGGCGGCTATCTTGCCTACAAGCAGGGGCAGGCGATGGTCAAGTATATCGTTGATCGCTGGGGGGAAGAGAAGCTCGGGGAGTTGATTCGAAAAGGGAAGATACACCTCTCCATGTCAAAGGCGATCAAGGCCGCCCTTGATATCGAGGAGAAGAAATTCTGGGAGGACTTTCAGCTTGAAATGAAACGACGCTACTGGCCGGAGATCGCCGAACGGAAAGCCGCTCGTGAGCTCGGCACGGCAATAACGAAATCGTACGAGGATGGCTCGGCATTCAATGAACGTCCGGTCTTTCTGCCAAGCGGAAACCAGATCGCCTACTACACTGACAAGTCTGATTACACGGAGATTGTGCTGGCTTCGGCTGAAGATGGTCGGAAAGTTGCAACGCTGGCGACATCAGAACGAAGTGGTGATCTCGAATCACTCCATTCATTTGTCTCAGGATTTGCGATTTCGCCAGATGGAAAACAGTTGGTATTCGCAGCGAAGTCGAAAGGGCAGGAGTCGCTGATCTTTGTCGATATCAAGAAGCGAAAGATCATTCATCGGGAACGTCTCGAATATCATAATGTTGTTTTCCCCTCCTGGTCACCTGACGGAAAGACCATCGCTTTTTCAGCGTTGAACGGTCCGAAGAGAGATCTCTTTCTCTATGATGTTGCCAGTTCTAAAGTCACCCAGTTGACCAATGACCGCTTTGATGATGTCGAAGCAACCTGGGCAGCTGATGGCTCGGCGATCTATTTCAGTTCCGACCGACCCCATCCGGAGTCACCGGCGATCGATCATCTCGGGCACCCGGTGGTGAAAAATCAGGAAGCACTGTTGCCGGGGGATATTGAGTACGGCGACTACAATATTTTTGGAGTCAATCCGCAGACAACCAAAGTCGAGCCGCTTCTGCTCGGACCGGGATCGAATCGTCGTCCGACGATGAGCAGAGATGGACGAAAGCTTGCGTTTCTTTCCAATCGAAATGGGATTGATAATATTTACGTGCACACTTTCTCAGACAGTCAGACCTATGCGGTCACCGATATTCTCACAGGGGTACAGGATCTGAGCTGGTCCCCTGACGGCGAGAAGATTGCATTTTCAGCTTTCAATCGAGCCGGCTTTGATATCTATGTCATGAAAGAGGTCGTGCCGACCGGAAACAAAGGGGTTCTCTCGCTGACCGGTTTCATGACTGGGAAATACAATGAACCGATCCAACATCCCGGAAAAGATCGTCGCCTGTTGGCCGACAGTCTTCGTCTGAAACGAGACAGTGCAATGATCGCCAATGCGGCTCAAGCCGCTCCGGCTGATTCGACCGGATTGTATGATGATGAATATGTCTATGTGAGTACCGAAGAGGAAGATGACGCCCTCGATACGCTGCTGACCAGTCTGCCGAATGACGATCCGTACGGAGCGAGTACTGCACGAGCGGAGCCCCCCTCATTTGATTCGATTCCCGGTCGTCTCCCCAGCGGTGAATACGATGTGTTTGACTACGAGACCAAATACTCGATCGACTATTTCGGCGGTGGATTCGGCTACGATACATTTTTTGGTCTGAGTGGGCTCAGTTATCTGGTCTGGTCTGATTATCTGGGGGATAATCAATTTTTCATCGCGGCTGATCTGGTGAATTCACTGGATCAGGCCCTATTTCAGGCGGCATACTTCAGCAATAAGCACCGGACGAATCTTGGCGTCGGAATATTTCACAGTAAGAATTTCTATGTCGACAGCGACAACTTCCTTTTTTCTGATCGCTATTATGGATTCCAGCTCTTTGCGAATCGACCGTCATCTATATTCCGTCGCCTCGAAGGAATTGTCAGCCAGACCTTCATTGACCGGAATTATGTCGACTTTGATGACCCCCGACCTGACCGCAGTACTGCAGTAACCACTGGTGAAATTGCCTACGTCTTTGACAACGTGCGCTGGGGGGCAACGGCACCGAATAATGGGGTACGTTCACGACTGTCGCTGGAAGCCGGAATTAGCCCATTTTCAGATGAGAAAATCGACTACTATTCGGCTGAATTTGATTATCGAAGCTATGAAAATCTGCGAGGTGGTTTTTCAACCGGATTCCGTCTCGCTGGAGGTATTTCTGAGGGCTCGACTCCGAAACAGTATTTTCTGGGTGGAACCAGCGGCTGGATCGGTTCCCGCGACTATGATGCTTCCGTCTATGAAGTCGAGAATCTCTACTTTGCAGATGTGATCACCCCGTTGCGTGGCGAAGAATTCTATGGTCTCTCAGGAGATCGTTTCGCCCTCATGAATTTTGAATTTCGATTCCCCTTGATTCAATACCTCGTGGTGAAATTCCCGCTCCCGATTGTGCTGGCGAATATTCAGGGGACACTGTTCACCGACATCGGTGCGGCATGGAGCGGGAATAATTTCCGCCTGACCACCACCGAAAACGGGAACCGACGTTTACGTGACCTGAAATCAGGCTTTGGCGTCGGAGTGCGTACCAATCTATTCGGGCTGGCTCTTCTGCGCTACGATCTGGCCTGGTCGACTGATATGTACAGTATCTCCAAGGAGCCGACCTCCTATTTCTCACTCGGTGCTGATTTCTAGATCGGCACCGTTGAGCTACGTGAATGCTGAATGATACTGTTTGATGCAAATCTCCGGAACTGGCAATAGGTTTGACAGTGGGGTAAGCTGGGGTGTATGATGGTACCTATGATGAATCAAATCCTCAGTAAGAGACGGACGTTCCGGCGGTCATTCTCCATATTCCCCCTTTTGTCGGTCATTTTGTCACTCTCTTCGGTCATTTCCGCCACGACCCCAAACAAGAATGCTGGAACTACCAGCTTTCCATTCCTGCGTCAAGAGGTTGGCGCGCGCGCTTCTGCACTCGCGGGGGCGAGTAGTGCGGTGATTGTCGATCCAAGTTCGATCTGGTCGAACCCCGGTGCACTGGTCCGGCTTGAGCGTCGGGAGTATCTCGCCAGCTATCAGAATCAGTTTTCAGAATTTAGTGCTGGTTACATTGCTGCGGCATTTCCGAGTGGGAATCAGGCCTTCGCCTTTGCTCTGCAGTACTACTCCTACGGGACATTTGTTGAAACAAACCTGCAAGGTGAAGTCACCGGTGAGTTTTCAGGAGGGGATCTGGTCGCTATTGGTTCCTACTCTCGCGCCTTCGGTCCCCGATTTTCTGCTGGCGGGTCGGTGAAATTTGTGAAAGAGAGTATTCAGGATTTCAGTGCGTCCGGATTGGCTCTTGATCTGGGGCTTCGCTATCAAACCGATCGCGGACGCGAAGCAGTCGCCCTGGTGGTGCAAAATCTTGGCACACAGCTCGATGCCCTCGGCGAAGAAAAAGGGGATTTGCCGATGCAGCTGCGGCTGGGGGGGATGATCTATCCTCGCAAAATTGATGTTCGCATCTCAGCCGATTTGGTACTTCCCTCCGATAATAATCTCTGGGGAGCAATTGGACTGGAGTACATCGCCCTCAAACCATTGTCCCTTCGGCTGGGTTGGAGTTCATTCGGGAGTAATGCAAAGGTCGAGGGTGCAAGTGCAGACCTGGCTGGCCTCGCCTTCGGAATCGGAGTTGATGTGAACAAGCAATTGAACTTTGGATATAGTCTTGGTACTCATGGTGATCTCGGAGAGAATCATCGGATAACTATTAGTGGGGGATTTTAATGTTCGTACGTCGCATTCTACTTTCCTTTTCAGTCGCGTTGATAGCGATTGCCCTGATGATCGGTTGCAATCCATCAGCTGAACTCAATGACCCAAAAGAGGTCGTGATTGCACTCTTTGGCGCAATGGAACGAGATGATGAAGCCCAACTGGCTCGCATTCTTGATCTCGCCTCCCTTATGAAAGCGGGTTCCAGTGACTATGCCCTTTCGGGAAGTGAACCGCGTGTCTTTCATTCACCGCTTGAAATTTTCGCCGATCTGACCAAAAATGGTGAGACCAAACGTCGTTGGTTCTCCTATCAGCGGACCATTGGTGCAAGTGAGATGGTCGACAGCACTGCGTTTGTGACTGTCCTTTTTCAGGATAAACAGTCCGGACAGGCATACCAGACGAAGTTTGGTGTCCACAAGGTGCTCGGTAAATGGCGCATCTATAGTTTCAAAACAATTGAGTCCTAGCATTCCGGAGATTCACTTGCAGCGTTGCGTGTTCTTATGCTTCTGCGACGGATTCTCCAGCAACTACGTAGCTTTTCCCTTCTCTTCAAATCTGTGAACGAGTTCGAACGACCGACTCCGGAAATTCTTGTCCGCCCTCTTGCGGAGATCATTCAGGATAAATCAGACAAACGTGATTGGTTTCTGATTGATGTCCGCACCGAAGAGGAATTTCATGCTGCCCATGTCGCCGAAACTGATCTGGTAATCTCGCACGATGAACTGGAATATCGGCTCGGTGAAATTAGCCCGTTCAAAAATCGAACGGTCTATTGTATCTGCAGAAGCGGTCGTCGCTCGGCCTATACAACCGAGCTGCTTCTTGCCAATGGTTTCCCACGAGTCTTGAATGTGGTCGGTGGGGTGATTGCCTGGGTGAATGCTGGATTCAAGCTGGTGCCGAGTGCGTCAAAGTGACACAGCAGTTGATTACTTTTTCGTCGATTGTTTTGAAAGGTGAGATCTCTTCGATGATTTTGTAGTGATCGATTTATTTGCAGTCTTCTTCGTAACAGTCGATTTCTTCATCACCTTTTTCTTCATCGTCACTTTTCTTGAAACCGAGCCCTCTTTCGCACCCTTTGACTTCTTTGCATCAAGTGCGGCCTGAATGGCACGATGAATCCAGAGAGGTAATTCAGACCGATCATTCAGGATCTCTTCCGGCACCTGAAAATAACTACGCATCGGAGGTTTGCCCGGGATCGGGGCAAACGGCCCCATGCCGTGTGATTCGAACCGTGGGATATCCTCCGCAGAAACTCTGAAAAAGAGCTGATCGTTGTCGACAACGGCGAAAATAATGGTGCCGCTGTAAATTCCGATCCCACCAAACATCCGCCGGAAGCTGAATTTCCCGTGATGAGCGAGGGTTTCCGCCAGAAAGAGTTCATAGTCTTTGGAGACAGCCATACCCCAGGATAACCTACGAGCTACCTGCCGGTCAATCACATCCCTGCAACCCCCTGCCAGACAGCCCCTTTCCGCAGGAACTGCGATTGGTTGACCAATTGCGATTTCCGGTTGTGCGTTCGGCCTGGGGGGATATATACTCGGAGTACTGAAATGTTTTGGATAAGGGAATGCTTGAGATGATTGCTCGCACCGCTCGCTCTTGGTCATTGGCCGGACTCTTCGCAGTTCTGGCTCTCGTGGGGATTGTTGTTGGTTGCCGTGAAGATATTTTCGTGGAACCGCCGGAATCACTTATTGGTCGTTATACCGGTATCTATCGATTCACCTCGGTGAAAAACGGGATCGATACGACCAAAGATCGCTCCCAATACATCACATGGCAGTTCAAGAGCCAGGAGTATCTCATGCTCTGGGATTCCACCAATAACACACCTATCCCACCTGATACCGCGACTGACCGTCAGTTCTGCGATAACAAAGGGATCTACGATCTGAGCTCTGGTATCACCATTCTGGTGAACTCTGATGGGCAGAATCTTCGTAATTCCCCCTGCAATACCGATGAAAACCCGGATGGGTTCTTCAGTCTTGATCAGTCCCGACCGGATACCATCTATATCCTGCAGATTGCGGTCAATCCGTCGGCAAATGCCGAAGAATCACGCCTGATCAAGCTGGTTCGTGATACGACCTCTTTCTAAGACCGTTTCCTCTCGATTTTTCAGACCCTCGCCAATGCGAGGGTCTTTTTTTTGCCATTTCTTCATTTTCACTGACAAATCCTGACAGTGGCACTCCCTACACTGTCGGCGGGATGGCAGAGGTCCTCCTCCGGTGGGTGTCGCCCATTAGTCATGGGCGCGCCCGAACCGGAGGAATTGATCGTCACAACACGACTTTCGGGCTGAGGTAAGTGATTGCCGTGCAAGATTGCGGCAAGAAAAGGAGTCAGTGCATGCTCTCGAAAGTGATTTCGTCTGCGACCCTGGGGGTGGATGCCTACGCGGTTGAGGTTGAGTCGGATATCCAGCAGCAGTTACCTGCGTTTGTGACCGTCGGGCTTCCAGATGGAGCCGTGCGGGAGTCAAAAGAGCGAGTCACCGCCGCGATCAAGAACTCAGACTTTGTCTTTCCGGCAAAGAAAGTGACCATCAACCTCGCCCCGGCGGATATCAAGAAAGAAGGGTCTGCGTTTGATCTTCCGATCGCGGTCGGCATACTCGCCGCCACCGGACAAGTGTTGCGGGAGCGATTTGATGAATATGTGCTGCTCGGGGAGCTCTCCCTTGATGGCACCCTTCGACCGGTGCCGGGGATCTTGCCAATGGCGATGAATTTCAAGGCGGGGAATGGGCTTCGCGGGATGCTCGTCCCGAAAGAGAATGCTCGGGAAGCAGCGATGGCCGCGACACTGCCGGTCTATCCGGTGCAGTCACTTCGGGAGACGATCGCGTTTCTCGAAGACGAATCAACTCTCTCTCCTTTTAAGATAGAACTGACTGATCTTTTTCAGCAATCGAATCGTTACACGACTGATTTCTCCGATGTCAAAGGGCAGGAGTCGGCCAAACGTGCCCTCGAAGTCGCCGCCGCAGGAGGGCATAATCTGATCATGGTTGGTCCCCCCGGTTCCGGCAAGACGATGCTCGCGCGCCGGATGGCGACTGTATTGCCTGACATGACACTCAGCGAAGCGCTCGAAACCACCAAGATACATAGTGTCGCCGGGCGTCTGGTCGGCGAAGACAATCTCGTTGCCACACGTCCGTTCCGTTCGCCGCATCACACGATTTCCTACGCCGGGCTGGTTGGCGGAGGGTCGATCCCGAAACCTGGAGAGGTGTCCCTTTCACACAACGGTGTGCTCTTCCTCGACGAATTGCCGGAGTTCAAGAAAGAGATTCTTGAGATGCTTCGTCAGCCGATGGAAGACCGGAATGTGACAATCTCCCGCGCCAACTCGACCATCACCTACCCGGCTAGTTTCATGCTGATTGCGTCGATGAATCCCTGTCCGTGCGGCTATCACGGTGATCCGAATCATACCTGCAATTGTACATCGGGGGAGATTCAGCGGTATATGAACAAGATATCCGGGCCGCTACTGGATCGTATTGATATTCATGTGACGGTACCATCGGTGAAGTTCAAGGACTTATCCTCCGGCGAGTCGGGGGAGTCATCTGATATTATTCGCGCCCGTGTGAATGCTGCGCGATTGATTCAACTTAGTCGTTTTGCAAGTGAGACGGGGATTTACAGCAATGCCCAGATGGACTCGCGGGATATTCGAAAATATTGCCCGATTGATAATCAGTCGCAGACGCTCTTGTCTGCCGCGATTCAGAAGATGGGGCTTTCGGCGAGAGCGTATGACCGCATTCTGAAAGTCGCACGCACCATTGCTGATCTGGTGGGGAGTGAAAAGATCGAGATGTCTCATGTGGCGGAGTCAGTGCAGTACCGGACGTTGGATCGGAGCTTGTGGTTGTAGGGGGGGATTGGAGTTTTCGAACGTCTTGAGTATATAGGCATGTGCAATTTGGAGTGGAGAGGTACATCGCGCTCCAATAGAGTAGCCGCATTAAGTAAGAGAAGTGGATAGGAACAAACGTGAACTACACGGGTGACGACTTTCTAAAGCACTATCGCACCTTGACAACGAATCATCTCAAAGAACTATGGCTCGAAGACCTCACAGATATTGCACGTGATTCACTAGCTACAGTGCTAAAGGAACGCGGACAGTCCATTGTACTGGAGAATGCAAATTCAATGAATTCGTTGACTCAAAAGCGAAATCATGATGAGAACATAGAGGAACCAAGATTTCCGAAGTCATGGAAACTTAGAAGTGTCGCAATAATTGGAATCCTCTCTTACATACTGGCAGTAATAGCATCTGGGACTAATGTAATTGACGGTGCTTCCATTTATCCTTCGTTGGCGCTGCTTTCGTTCCTACTTACAACAATGTACTATGTATTCGCCACGATCAGTATTTGGCCGTCGTGGAAATTGGAATCGATTGCGCTTCTTACTTCAGCAGCTATTCTGTTAGTCTTGAATCAAGCCAGAAGTGATTCGGGTTTTTCTTCTGAGAATGCAGGTAACTTAGGAATCAACATCGTAAGAGTAGTCAACTTCATTGCACACTTTTGGGTAGTCTCCTTGCTTTTTAGATTGGCGAAAATCGAAGATGCATTCAGGAAAGCTGTCGAGGAAACCGGATTGACTAAATTGCAATACATTTCGGTTCAAAAACTGATGCAAGATGGAAATCAAGAGGCCGTCGTTAAAATAGTCTCAGAAGCACAGGAACTTCAGAGAAAACAGTTCATCAATGCCACGGGGCTCGATCCACGAGTTCTCGTACCTGAGATTGGACGGGAAATTTCATGGGCGGATATATTGAATCATGTCTTCATTGTCATCGAGTTTGATAGAAATGGGACAACAATTGATTCAGAAAACCGAGTAAAGGCACAGAGCTTTTTCAAGCCGTATGGCTATTTGCTGGTTGAATCGCCAATTTTGAACAATCGTGCTAGGTTGCCAATTATTCACAGGGACGATTTCGTTTTGGCAACTGTATATGATGAGCACAAAGCGTCTGAGTTGGCGGATGTGGCAGACTTTTTGGTTTGTTACTGTCCAAGAAAAATACTGAAAAGAGGTCTTTCGGGTAGCCCAGAACACGTCCTACACTATGCAGTAGTCCCATGCGGTACATTGGACAAATACTATTCGAAAAATAATGGAGAGTTTATTTCAAATCCTCTCCCTGAAAAACTGCTAGGCGAATTCAAGTACCAAGGTCAGATTGGTGTTCGGATGAACCAGTATCCAGATCTCTAGAGAGCAGGAGTGACCGAATGTCGCTGTTTGGCCACAGATGCTTTCGGTGTTCACATACTAAGTAAAGGCGACCGCATCGTGAAGTCATGAGCTTCCTAACAACTATAGCCACCGCTCAGTTCAAGTCGATGTCTAAGAAACCGTTTCTTGGAAAGCGATATGTTTTTTACGGTCAATGTCTGTTCTTATCAGAGTATTGGTTCTTGAGTAGCGGACTATTAGCAGCAAAATACGAATCACAAATTGCCACAGTGGCGGATGCAGTCTTAGGCATGACTGGCCCGGAGAGTGTATTAGACAGCTTTTTGCGTAATATTGCTTTACAATTAGAAAACGAAAACAAACTCAAGTTCGCTAGCGCATCAGAATTCACTTTTAAAGAATTCCCAAACTTATTGAATCATGGTGAAGTAAAGAGCTTCATAGACGTGGCTTCTCGACTGCATTACAGAGCGTCAATTGAATCCGTGCTTAATACCTCTTGGCACTTTGCGTCGTGTGGTACTGCAGTTGGCTTCTGTAAGCCAGATGTGATTAGAAGAATGTTTGAAGGTACTTTCGCAAGAAGATCAGAAGATAGTTGGAGAGAGGCGGTTAATGCTGGTCTTGCCATACCAAATGTTCAAGAGGTCATAGAATATGATGACTTTGAGTACGATACCAACAAGATGTTTTTGCACTATCTAAGCGAATGTAGACCTGATTTGCTTGGTTCACTTGGACTCTGATAGATGGTCAACGACTTACCATCTGCCTCAACTGGTTTATGTGCCCTCTGGATCAACTCCTCTTCTCCACTCCACATCTCCCTGCCCCTTTGCAGGCGATGAACAGAAAGACAAAGCAATACAGCACCGCCATCTCGCCGTGATTTACTATTGGGAAAAACGCTTCGCTGAATTGAAATTTCCAATGAAACTGGATGTATGCCACCGCCATCGTTCCGCTGCAAATAAACGCGGCGAGTCGTGTCTGCCATCCGATCATCACCAGTACTCCGCCGAAGAATTCGATCACTCCGCCGATCCACGCTTGTGTCCAGAGAGTAGATGGTTCGTCCTGGAAGAGTCCAAACAGTTTTCCGGCACCATGAAAGAGAAACAGAAATCCGGTCATGATGCGCATGAGGGCATACGCCTGTTCGGTGTACTTGCCTAAGAAACTGAGCATGTCACGCTCCTTTGGTTGCGTGTGACGGGGAACAAGACTGTCGGGAAGAAAGATAACAATTTTATGTGTGTGATGCTAGTATCCGTGGCCCGGACGGGCCGCCTCTGGTTAGCGGCTTTCAAGAAAAACCCACCGCAAGCGGATGGGGCACCGAAGAATGGCAGACGAGGGCGCTACGGCGGGTGACGCGAACGGAGCTTGTTTGTGATGCTAGGATCCGTGGCCCGGACATCCTGGCCGGGGTATTGTTCAATTCGTTGTTATTTCAAAGCAACTCATCTATTGGTAGTCCATCTCTGTCGCTTCCGTCATGCCATCTCGCACTTGACCATTTCCAATCCGTATCAATCGCGACCAGCCCACGCCTGACCGGATTCTGATGACAGTAGTTGATAATCGTTACAGCGGCCTGAATTGATCGACAGTTATGATCAAACCCACGTTGTTGCCAAACAGGTATGCCGTGAGAAAGTTGCCAGTATGTGCGAAGGTCATAAGTGGATGCACGTTTCAGTTTTCCGATGATTACGCCAAGCTTTGAGTCAATAGGCGGGCTAACTACCAGATGAACATGATCTGGCATGAGGACGTAGCCATGAATGAGTGTGCGTGTTTGTTCCCGCATGAGTTGGAGATGCGTGAGGAAAATGTCACGCGATTGAGGGGTTGAAAGATATGGATGGAAATGGTAGCAGCTGAATGTTATGAAACGGATTGAGCCGAGATGATCGTAGTGGCGGAGCTTTGGCATGGAGAGAGGATACCATGGGGGAGTGACAGGTACTGTCAGTGAAAACAAAAAGGGAGTGGAGAATCCCGGCCAGGATGGCCGGGCAACGGAGGAATCGGACTTTAAGGAACCCGGCCAGGATGTCCGGGCCACGGAGGAATCGGACTTTAAGGAACCCGGCCAGGATGTCCGGGCCACGGAGGGCGGAGACTAATTGATCTGAACTATATAAGAGATAGAGGGATTTCCCTCTTACCTCTCCACCTTCAATGCCGCAAGGAATGCTTCCTGAGGGATCTCGACACGGCCGACCTGTTTCATGCGTTTCTTTCCCTCTTTCTGCTTCTCCAGCAGTTTGCGCTTACGGGAAATATCGCCGCCGTAACATTTCGCGATCACGTTTTTACGCATCGCGCGCACCGTCGCACGGCTGATAATACGGGACCCAATCGCCGCCTGAATCACCACCTCAAACATCTGCCTCGGAATCAGTTTCTCGAGCTTCCCATTCAATCCCTGACCCCAGCTATAGGCGCGATCACGATGAATAATCACCGAGAGGGCATCAACTGGTTCGTCATTGATGAGAATGTCGAGCTTCACCAGATTCGAACGGCGATAGTAAGGGAGACCATAATCGAATGAGGCATAGCCGCGAGTCGCTGATTTCAAACGATCATAGAAATCGAAAATGATTTCAGACAATGGAAAGGCAAACTGCAGATTTGCGCGAGTCTCGGTCATGAACTCGGTGGTTTTGTATTCGCCACGACGCTCGGTCGCGAGTTTCATAATTGCGCCGATATATTCCGACGGACCGATGACCGAGGCTTCGACATACGGCTCTTCGATATAGTCAACGATTCCCGCATCGGGAAACTTCGACGGGCTATCGACCACAATCAACTCCCCCTTGGTTGTGTGGACATGGTACTCCACGTTGGGGACGGTATTGATTAGCGTCTGATTGTATTCGCGGGACAATCGCTCGGAGATAATCTCCATATGCAGAAGTCCAAGAAAGCCGACACGAAATCCGAATCCAAGCGCGACGGATGATTCTGGTTCAATTGTTAATGAAGAATCATTCAGTTTCAATTTTTCGAGGGCATCGCGAAGTTCTTCGTAGTCTTCCGCAACTGAAGGAAACAACCCAGAGAAGACCATCGGCTTAACGTTGACAAAACCCTCAAGCGCTTCACTTGCCGGATTGTCGACGTTTGTAATCGTATCTCCGATTTTGGTATCTGCGACTTCACGAATCGAAGCGAAGAAATAGCCGACATCACCGGCGGCAAGTTCCGGCAGCTGCATCGGTTGCAAGCGCATGAAGCCGACTTCATCGACGACATGGACTTTTTCATTGAAAAAGAACTTCACTTTGTTGCCGGCCTTGATACGACCATTCACCACTTTGATAAAGGGCATCGCGCCACGGTAGGCATCGAAGATCGAATCGAAGACCATCGCCTGAAGCGGCGCATCCGGATTCCCTTTCGGAGCGGGGATGAGTCGAACGATTCCTTCAAGAAGATCATCCACACCAACACCGGTTTTTGCCGAGACAAAATGGACATGGTCTTCCGGACAGCCGAGAAGCTGGATTATCTCCCCTTTGACTTTTTCCGGATTGGCATTCGGCAGGTCGATCTTGTTGACGACCGGCAGAATATCGAGCCCGTTACCGATGGCGAGGTAGAGATTGGAGAGAGTCTGTGCTTCAATCCCCTGAGAGGCATCGACCACCAGAATCGCCCCTTCGCAGGCGGCGAGAGAACGGCTGACTTCATAGGTGAAATCGACATGGCCGGGGGTGTCGATCAGATTGAATTGATAGGGGGAACCATCTCGGGCAGTGTAATCGAGCTTGATGGCATGGGCCTTGATGGTGATCCCTCGCTCCTGCTCGAGGTCCATTGAGTCAAGAACTTGGTTACGCATCTGCCGCAGCGACAGCGTACGGGTCTGTTGCAGGAGCCGATCGGCCAAGGTTGATTTCCCATGGTCGATATGGGCAATAATCGAGAAGTTGCGAATACGGGTCAAATCATGCATAGGGTGGGGTTTACCGAGCGCGAAATTGGGGGGCGATCGTCTACCGGTGAGCGAAAGTAGGGGGGGAATGGGGGATTGTCAAACAGAGAGGGAGATGAAACCTTTGGCTTGATTCAGGGGTCAGATACTAGCTAAGCTATCACGAACGTTTGTAATAAAGGAACGATATCATGAAACAAAATATATTCTTGATCCTCTCGATCTTCATCATCACCGCATCCGGTGTACAGGCAGTAGAACGAGTCAATCCGGGCAACTTTCAGGGAGGGTTGAATTTTCAGGTCGGCTTTCCGCAGAAGGAGTTTGCGAGCAACGCCGGAGATAATGCCTTCGGACTAAATCTTCAGATGTTGTATGCACCGGACAAGTCCCCAGTTGGGATTGGTGTGGTCATCGGCTTTGAGAATTTCAGTACTGAACGTCGCAAAGAGCCATTCAGTACGACAATTCCGGATGTGACGGTCGACGTAGTCACGACCAACAATGCTGCTCAATTTCTTGGAGTACTTCGATTGCGTGCCACCGATGGCCCGATTCGTCCGTATGCGGATGGATTAGCTGGATTCAACTATCTCTTTACCGAAACTAGAATCGAAAATGCCTCGAATAATGAAGAGGTCGCCAGTTCGACGAACTTCGATGATGGCGTCTTTGCGTATGGCGTAGGTGGCGGAGTTGAATTGCTTCTGGCGCGACCGAGAACTCCGGGTGGAGTATCGGAGTGGCTGTTGCATGTTGGCGGTCGTTATCTTGTAGGTGGTTCAGCAGACTATCTGACGAAGGGATCGATACGTCGGAATGGCACGACGGTCACCTACGATGTGAGTAGTTCCGAGACAGATGAACTGGCGTTGGAGGTTGGGGTGGCGATTCGGTTTTAGGTGATGGGAGACTCCATCTGTCCGCGTCGGAATGTCTTGCGATGTCTAAATGCACAAGACGGGCCGGCCTGCCCTTCTTGTCACCCTGAGCTTCTCGAAGGGTGATTTCTGAAAGATGGCATATCATTCGACCACCCTGAAGGGGCTGGACTACCAAAAGAAAAAATTCCGCATGCATGTTTTGATTATCGGTAGCCCGCTCCCTTTAGGGGCGGGTGCCGCGCACAAGGCAAGACCCTGAGCGGGTGCTCAGGGCTACCGCCTATTTCTGTGGGCGGCAGACGTCCTCGTCTGCCCCTCTTGCCACCCTGAGCTTGCCGAAGGGTGATTTCTAAAAGATGGCAAATCATCCGACCGCCCCTAAAGGGGCTGGACTACCAAAAGAAAGAATTCCGCACGCATATTTTTGATTATCGGTAGCCCGCTCCCTTTAGGGGCGGGTTTTTCTGGTGTGGCCCTGATCACCAGATCAGGGTTTCAGCATCTTCACGTTCTTTGCAAATGAGATACTCAGACCAGGAACCCGCCGCTCTGCAAGCTGCGCTTGCATACGCAGTGGGGCACCGAAGAGAAAGAAGACCCTTCGACAAGCTCAGGGTGAGAGGAAGAAGATTAGAGAATAAGGAAGATTAGAGAAAAAGGAAAATTAGAGAATAAGGAAAGTTTGAGAATCAAGTTACGCCGTGCGCTTGATCACGATCATAGTGAAGTCGTCGTACATGTGATTTGCTGCGGCCCCCTTGGTGACGCGAGTGTGGATTGCGGTTTCTATTTCATGGGCGGTCAGATCACGGTTCCGTTTTACTACTTCCACCAATCGATCCAGTCCAAACTCTACGCCATCTTCATCGAAGACTTCCGTTACGCCATCAGTGTAGAGTACCAGCACATCTCCAACACCAATGATCATAGCACGCTCGTCATAGGTCGCAGATGGACTGACACCAAAAATGGGACCGCCATCCTCCAGATATTCGACCTTTCCATTCGCGCGAAGGAGAAACGGAAGATTGTGACCGCAATTTGAAAAAGTGAAAATGTGATTTCGTGTATCGAGTACACCATAGACCGCCGTTACGAAGTTCCCAGGTTCCATCGACTCACATAAGAGTGAATTGACTTTGCTGCAGATTGTCCGAATTGAATAGTTGTTTCGAATTTCGGCAATGAGTGAAGCGCGAAACGATGCCATAATCAATGCGGCTGCCATACCCTTGCCGGAGACATCCCCGATGGCAATCCCCCAGTGTCCTTCGATAATCTTGATGAAATCGTAATAGTCACCACCAACTTGACCAGACGAGATATTTGTTCCGGCGATATCGTATCCAGTGACGGTCGGGTTTTTCGAAGGGAGGAAAGTCTGCTGAATCTGGCGCGCGATATTGAGTTGTTCATCAAGCTTACGCGATTCGACATTTCGCTGATAGAGATTCGCGCGCTCAATCGCCAATGCCGCCTGTGCCGCGAAGGCCGAAACAAGATTCACCGCAGTGCGACCGTAGGCATCGAGTTCGTTCGATTCGAGATTGATCACGCCAAGCACCCGCGAACCGGACTTGATCGGTACGACCATTTCGCTGCGTGTCCCATGACGCGCATCGACATAGCGCGGATCGGTTGCGACATCTTTCACATTGATTGCATCGCCGGTCTTTGCGACAGTTCCTATCAGCCCCTGCCCGATTTTCAATTGTAACTTTTCTGACTGTTCAAGCGGATAGCCGATGGTGAAGAGAGAACTGATATTTCCGGCTTCACTATCGGTCAGAAATACTCCGCCGGCGTCGTATTTCACGACTTGCTGCAACGAATCCATGATAGCATGCATCACTTCATCGGTATCGAGTGTTGCGGCAAGAGTTTTGCCGACTTCGAGGAGGAGATTCTTTTCGAGTGCCTCACGTCGGACTTCCCGATAAAGGTGGGCATTATCAATCGCGACCGCGATCTGATTATTCAGTCCGGTTAGAATATCGAGATCGCTTGCGGTGAATGACTCGTTGATCGGATTGATTGCCATCACCACCCCAATCATCTGCCCTTTCCCGACCAGCGGAACACTCAGGACGGAATTCACCTGCGGCACGATCATCTGCATAAGTGGAATATCAAGGCGTGGATCGTTATTTGATTCGATGATCGACGGGTCGGCGTACTGCTTTGCCCATTCTTTTATGAGCATTTCATATTCACGTCGGACGGTGACCATGGCATGGTCACGTCGATTCATGAAACGGACGCGCATATCGGTTCGGTTATGATCGACTCGAAACAAAAGTGCTCCTTCGCAGTTGACCGCGACGAGCATCAGTTTCAGAGTCGATTCAATCAACTCCTCGTATTCGAGGGTCGAATTGAATGTGCGGGCCGCTTCAAGAAGCAGCTTTTCGAGACGGGATTGTGCCGAGGGTGCAGCCATAGGGAGGGGATGGTACAACGAGCGACTGAATCGGACAAGTGGAGATGAGAATCTTGTGATTCAACTACGGAATCATTCGTTTCAACGTCGCTCCCAGCCGTTCAAAGTCGGAAAAGTCGTTGTAAATCTGCGCTGAAAGGCGCATCCAGACTCGTCCTGAATACGCGTGCATCTGTACTTCAAATTCATGCTTGTACAAAAGCTCTTTTCGGAACGGCTCGACGAATTCAAACGTTGGAGTCAAACTCTCCGGCAGGGGAATGGTCAGCATCGCGGTACACATCTCGCTCGGGACTTCCATTTTCGTCCTTAGTAGATCACACAGATGCATCGCACCATTCCAGGCGAGGTCGTGGGTGTAATTTCTTATCTCCTGAAATCCGAATGAATGGATGAATTCAATCGCTGTTGGTGCGGCGAGCCAACCGGTGACATCTCGCGTACCGGTCCAGTCAAACTCTGTAGTGAATCCCTTTCCATACCCCCAAGAAATGACCGGGGGATGGATGAGATGCTGCAATTCCGGTTTCACCCAGAGAAAGGCGGTCCCTTTTGGGGCGAATCCCCATTTGTGAATGTTCGAGGTGTACGAATCAACTCCGAGTGTTGCCAGATCAATCTCGACGAGTCCGATGGCATGAGCGGCGTCGATATGAATGAACATGCCGCGCTTTTTGCATTCAAGTGCGAGTCGTTCAATCGGAAGCCGCATCGCGCTTTCAGAGCTGACATGATTGACCACGAGCAACTTTGTGCGAGAAGTCATCTTTGATACGATAGTTTCAAATGCACTATCAGGCGTAATTTGTGGGTACGGAAGTTTTGCAACGACCACTGTTGCCCCCCGTTCTTGTGCGACTACTTTTGCGATAATCGCCGTCGAACCATACTCATGATCGGTGATCAGTATCTCCTCCCCTTCGGCAATCGGAAGAGAGCGAATCACCGCCATGTTTCCGACAGTCGCATTCTCGACGAACACAATATCTTCGCCGCGAGCACCAACGAACAACCCAACGGCATCGGCGGCAGTTCGGACACGACTCTTGGATAGCGTTGAAGTTCCCGATAGACCGCAATACTCACGCAGGATAAACTTTGATGGTTCCCGTTCCATCTCATCTCGCAACTGTTGTTGCACGGCGAGAACTCGTTTCGGAGCAACCCCGACGGTACCGTGATTGAGGTAGGTAACCTTTGGATCGAGCAGAAATTCAGAGAGCAGGTGGCGACCGAAGTGTGGTGTAGGCATGGATGGAAGCTGGAGAGTGAATCGCTAGAGGTCAAATTGAGATTCCGTACATGATCAGAATTCCCATCGGAGACGAATTCTCTTCTGAATTGATCCGAGCTGCTCAGGAAATGAACAGGGTCTTGACTGTTCAGAATCCCCTGATGATGCCGACAATACCCCCATGCAGCAGGATTTCCTCCTCCAGGAACATCGCCAGATTGAGTCGCAAAACGCCGCCCGTCAGTATCTCAAACGACGTGAGCGCAAGCCACTCTGGCGAGAGTATGTCGAAACTGCGCTCGTCGCTCTCATTGCGGCGGTGCTTCTTCGCATGTTTGTAGTCTCGGCCTATCGGGTCAATTCCGGTTCGATGGAAGGTACCCTGATGACCGGCGACTATATTTTTGTGAATAAACTCGCCTATGAATCCGGTTCTTTGCCGCAAGCCGGGGATGTCATCGTCTTCAAGTATCCAAACAATCCCGAGCTGGAATATATCAAACGTGTCGTCGCCGTCGGCGGGCAGACCGTTCAGATCGCCGACAAAAAGCTCTTTGTCGATGGAATCATGATCCCCGATCCGGCGAATGCAAGACATGATGATGCTCGCCTCATTCCGGGAGATCTTTCCCAGCGTGACAATACCGCACCGTTTGTGGTCCCGGACGGCAATTACTACGTCATGGGGGACAACCGGGACGACAGCCAGGACAGCCGTTTCTGGGGTCCGGTCCCGTTTGAGAATGTCATGGGGAAAGCGGTCTTCATCTACTGGTCTTGGGAACCGGCGACGGATGCTCCGGGCTGGGATTTTCCGTATGTCCATCATGCTGTCTTGTGGATCGGGCATTTTGTGATGAACTTCCCGTCATCAATACGATGGGAACGCCTGATCACCTCCATTCCCGACTAGAAATCTACACCGAGCCCTCGGCGTCGCCGTTCGGGCTGTATCTTCATATCCCCTTTTGTCCCTATCGCTGTTCGTTTTGCGATTTTTATAAAGAGATGCATGACGCTGCCTCGGAGAAGCATTTCTGGGCAGCACTTCACACCGAAACAGAACTCGCTGCCGCTGCGCTCGGCGAATCTACCCGTTCAATCTCCACCATCTTTGTCGGCGGCGGGACTCCGTCGATGATTGGTATTGAGCAGTTCGCGAATTGGCTGCATCTGGCGAAGTCACTGTTTCATGTTCCTGACAACATCGAATTTTCGTTTGAGTGCAATCCGGATTCGGTCACGCTCGAACTGATGCAGACTCTCAAATCACTTGGGGTCACCCGTCCGACTATCGGTATCGAATCATTCGATACTCGCGCTCTCAAATCGCTCAATCGACCGCAGACGGTCGAAGATTGCCAGCGGGCTGTTTACTATGCCCATGCACTCGGATTCAGAACCTTCGGCGTTGATCTGATTTTTGGTCTGCCGAATCAGACAACTAAGAAACTTTCGAAAGATCTCGATCAACTGGTCGATCTGGAACCGCCGCATATCTCTTACTATCAGCTCACCGTCGAGCCGGGGACACGTTTGCATGAACAGGTCTCTGCGAATAAAGTCCGTATGCCCGGCGATCAATTGATGCACGCCATGTATAAGGGGGGATATGAGCGATTTCTCGCACGTGGGTATGAGCGTTACGAAGTGTCGTCGTTTGCCAAGCCGGGACATCAGAGTGAACACAACAAAGGATACTGGACGGGTAGAAACTATCTGGGCTTCGGGCCGTCGGCGCATTCATTCATGGATGGAAAACGATTTGTGAATACGCCCGATCTGCGCTCCTATGTCCGTTCTCTTCGCAAAGGGGAGCTGCCGCGAGCGATTGAAGATTCCGGATCGGCGGAGCGGATGATGGAAGCGGTGATGGTCGGGCTTCGCACGACGGTCGGGATTGATCGCGTGATTTTCACCGAACGATATGGGCAATCGCTGGATGATCTGCTGGATCGTCGTCAGTATGATATGCTGGTTGAATCAGGGCATCTGCTTCCGGAGGGGACTCAGTTGCGATTATCGGATGAGGGGATGCTTCTGGCAGATGAGATCACGAGGAGGATTTTGAGATGAGCGGGGGGAGGGACAAATTGATTGATCTGAAGTTGTTAGGTGAAACAAAAGCGATGGTGGCCCTGATCACCAGATCAGGGTTTCAGCAATTCCGTAGGGAGCATAGCTCCCGATCTGCACCATAATTCTTATGACATCCCCCTTCTATCCGCTGCAGCAGCTCAGGGTGACATGAGAATGCGCTGGTGTTTCTTGTAGGGCAGTGTCCCGCTTCGGAACCTGCCTCTGGTATATGTGACGGAAATGTACAGCCGGTGACATAGGTAACAGTTTAGACCGGCGACATGGGTAACAGTTT
>CAZFGK010000023.1:1044-40412 GCA_964518635.1 uncultured Ignavibacteriales bacterium | reverse complement strand
CTGGTTTTTCAGTGACAGAGCAATAGCCATTGAACGTGTGTGATAGCCAAGTGAGCGGATCGTGAGAAGTACTGTATCACGACTTTCATTCGGTAGCAACAGAAGGAATCGTCCATTGCTGTCGGTGATCACACCACGGACCCCATCCTTGGACTCATAGCTGACAGTCGCACCAACTATTGGCTGATTATCTCTACTGAGGACTTGTCCCGCGGCGACTTTTTGACTGTTGGATTCAGCCCCCCTGAGGAGTTCTCCGCTGTGCAAAAAGAGGACAACGATTGACAGAATAATCGAACCCAGCTTACGCATGAGATCTCTTTGCACAAGTCATGTGCCATCTGTTCCTCGCAAATGGTCATCGTTACAAACCAATTCAGGACAGCAGCTTGAGTTCGGTTTGCTCTGAATCGACTATCATTACAGATGAACAATGCTTTGCATATGTGCATGACGTCGCATTTTCCAGGTACTTCCGCCGACCGAACTTCAATAGTATAATCAGGGTATGAGAGTTCTTTCACTTTTAGCCAGTTCTACCGAAATCGTCGCCGCGCTCGGATTTGAATCCCACCTCGTGGGACGATCACATGAGTGTGATTTCCCAGAGTCGGTACTCAAACTTCCGGTGGTGACCGAGCCAAAATTCCCGACCGACGGGAAATCGTATGAGATCAACGAACGGCTTCTGGAAATTTTACAGGAAGGGCTCTCGGTCTATCGAGTGCACGCCGACCGCCTGGCAGAACTTGCCCCTGATCTGATCATTACACAGACCCAATGCAAGGTCTGTGCAGTGAGTCAGGAGGATGTCGAGGCAGCAGTACATACTTTAGTCGGATCATTTCCCAAGATACTCTCACTCGAGCCGAATACCCTCGACGACATCTTCTTTGGTGTCCGAAAGATTGCCGAAGAGCTCGATTGCGGCGCGACTGGCGAGATGCTTATCGGCTCGATGAAAAGTAAGATGGCTGCGGTTTCCGAGAAGGCCTCCGGCTCGGGTACCAAACCTCGGGTTGCTTGTATCGAGTGGATGGATCCGCTCATGTGTGCGGGAAACTGGATGCCCACTCTTGTTGAGATGGCTGGTGGAGAACATCTCTTTGGAGTGGCGGGGAAGCATTCGCCGAAGCTGGAGTGGGACGCAGTCCTCGAAGCTGATCCGGATATTCTGCTTATCTCCCCCTGTGGTTTTTCAATTGAACAGACGATGGCTGATATAACGGCGATTTCGTCCCGTCCAGATTATGCTGGTTTGAAAGCGGTGCGAGAGAAAAGGGTCTATGTCGCAGATGGAAATCAGTATTTCAACAGGCCCGGACCACGGATTGTCGAGTCGCTCTATATTCTTGCAGAGATATTCCATCCGAATGGTTTCTTCTATGGATTTGAAGGGAAGGGCTGGCAGAAACTCGACAGCTAAGCGATCTCATTCTCGCAGCCAACTTTGATAAGTGGCTATATCTTCATTAGCGCGTTCATAATCATCCGGCCGACCGATATCAAGCCAGTAGCCATCCCAGTGAAAAGTCTGCGCTGGCCATTTCTGTTTGAGCATCAACAACATCAGATCATCAAACCCGAACCGTTTTCCTTTATCGAGTCTGTTCACAAGCTCACGATTCACGGCATAGATTCCCATTGAGACCGTCAATTCCCGATACGGTTTTTCAGCAAATCCTGTTACCCTCTTTTCGCTGTTTGTTTCGATGACACCGAAATCAGTTTGCTCGATTCTCTTTTTCGTCGCTATGGTAAGTTCGAAGTTTGACTGAATATGCCATTCAAAGAACTTTCGAATCGGCAGATCAGTGAGAACATCCGCGTTCATGACCAGAAATTGATCAGGAAGAGAATCGATGAGAGTAAGAGGACCGATAGTTGAAAGTGGAATTACTTCGTGATGATATTTGACACGGAGTCCAAACTTACTTCCATCTCCTATCGCCTGTAGGATTTTTTCGGCTTGATGATTCACTGCCAGATCGACTGTTTTCACTCCCTGTTTCGCCAGGAGCTTTAGAACTATCGCAAGGACAGGTTCATCACCAATGGGAACGAGGGCCTTTGGGATCGAATCGGTAAGTGGAGCGAGACGGCGCCCCTCACCACCTGCGAGTATGACAGCATGCATAACTTACAGGCGATAGCTTTCAGTATGAAATCGATTGCGATTTGAATCGTCACGAAACCACTCAATGGTCTTGGCTAATCCATCCTTGAAACTCACTTCTGGTCGCCAATCGAGCAGTCCCTTTGCTTTGGTAATATCAGCAAGGAGGCGAGTGACTTCACTACCGGAAGGGCGTAGGCGAGACTGGTCTTCATTGATGCTCAATTTCTTTCCGAGAATCTCTCCAACCGCAGCGACGATTTCATCAATTCGAAACTCATGACCGGAACCCAGTTGAATGGTCTGTCCATTGATGGACATTTTCGAATCAGAGGCGAATGCAAGTCCACGAACGGTGTCGGCAACGAAGGTGAGATCGCGGGTGACATCTGTTCTCCCCAGTTTGATTTCAGAGCCAGCAAGTGCCTGAACAATGATCGTCGGGACAATCGCGCGAACTGACTGTCGAGGGCCAAATGTATTGAAGGGGCGAACCACCGTCACGGGGAGCTGATGCGCATGCCTATAGGAAAGTGCCAGTTGATCGGCGGCAATTTTCGACGCGGCATAGGGGGACTGAGCAGAAAGGGGGTGTTCTTCGGTCATTGGTACCGATTGTGCACTGCCGTAGACTTCAGATGAAGACACCTGCACGAATCGGCTCACCTGCGCAAGTCGCGCCCCTTCGAGTAGATTGAGGGTGCCGCGGATATTGGTATCGACATAACTTTCAGCCGCCTGATAGGAATAGGGAATTGCTACAAGAGCGGCAAGATGAATGGCTCGATCTGCACCAGAGAGAAATCGCTGCATAACGGCGGCATCCCGAATATCACCAGCTACGATTTCAACACGTTGACGATCAGCAGGTGACAATCCGGAGATCACCTGATCAAGCCAGCCCTGATGTCCGAATGCATTGTACCAGATGAGTGCGCGAACGTGAAGCTGAGTCGATTGCAGGAGATGCTCAACCAGATGAGAGCCGATAAAACCATCGGCTCCGGTGATAGCAACGATTTCCTGTTTCATATCAGTCGAGCTGACCTACTTCGGCAGGCGCGCGAGAATTTCTTCAGCCCTCTGACGCTCTGGTGCTTTCAATCCTCTCAAAAGAGCTGACTCAAGCGCGATACGGGCCTCTTTCGGAGATTCCTTTTCGATAATAAGGCCGTAATAATATAGTCCGCGTGGTTGATCGGGGTAGCTCTTGATTGCTTCAACTGCCTCGTTTTCAGCCGCCAACATATCGCCACTCGCCAGGTAGACTTCGATCAGATTCTGCCGTGCACGAAAACTCGCCTGAGAGAAGAGAAACCCCTGACGGGCATAATTCCCCATCAGCACTGGCTCAGTGGTATCACTTGCAAGTGCCTGCGAAAAATAGATGTTCGCATCGGCATCTCCATCAGCGGCAAGGATCAGACTGTCAAAAAGTGCCCGTGATTCCGTTTTCTTTCCGTCTGCGTACCAGATTCGAGCCCGCATGGCGAGGAGTTTTGCATGTTGCGGATCAAGTTTCAGACCCGCCTCGACCAGTGGCGCAGCGTCGGTAAATCGTTTGTCATCCAGATAGAGTATCGCAGCTTCGGCATAACTCTCGGCCGATGCCCCAGTAGAATTGACCATCAAATCGATTCCACGCTTGAGTGCATCTTCATGAGCGAAACGAGAGAGGGCTTCAAGATAGAGCTTCTGCATGCGTGGCTGTGCGGCGATTGGTCCGCGACGACCAATAAACAGAGCTTCTGCCTCTTCAAAGCGACCGAGATAGATTAGGAGGACAGCTTTGTCCATGGCAACGGACGGAAAATGTCGCTCGAATTGGGGGTAGGCGTCATAAACAGCGAGCCCTTTCTCAACTCCACCTGCATACGCTATCTGCAGGAGTCCCGCAAAGGCAACTCGTTCGAGATGATCGAGTCGGATTGCTTCTTCAAACATCCCCTTCGCCTTGACAGTATCAAGGACAGAGGGAATGAGATAGAGTTGCCCGATAGCGGCAAGCCATTCACTTTCGAGTCGGTGAATGGTGAGAAAATCTCCAATCAGCCCTTCGAATTGCTCTTTCTGATCGGTGATTGCGAAAAATCGGGCTTCTCGTTGACGGTAGAGAAGTTCATCATTTTTCCAGCCCTGTGCAGCACGAAGGGAACCCATGTCGGTTTCAGGTTCGAAGATATGCCCATACAGGATGACCAGTGGTCCGCGGATCTGTTTCGCTATTTCTTCAGGGACTCCGGCTTTTGCCATGCGATCATTGAAGATGATCACGTTTTCCATTGCCCCGGGGCGATCTTTAAACATCCAGCGTGTTCTGATATCAAAGAAAGGAACCGACAGGGCATCACCACCAGTGATATAGAGTCTGGTCGTAAATTTATCCGCCCGATACAGATCACTCTTCGCCCAATAGTGTGGCAACCAGGCGCTGACCGCCTGAATCGTGGTAGTGTCACGTGTGACTCGCTCTTCAATCACTCGTCGTGCGGCAGCATAGTCACCGATGCGATGTGCGCGATTGAGAAACTCAAATGAAGCAGAAGCAGATTTTGGCTGCGCTTCCAGCAATTGATGTGCTACGATCATCGCCGAGTCGTAGTATTCCCGAAGCTCGAGCATATTCGCCTGCAGACGGAGAGCCGTTGTATCACTGGCACTGATTTTGAGTGACTTGAGACGTTCCAGACAGGAATCAGGATGTCCACTCTGCCAATCAACCTGAGCGAGCAAAAGCTGGCGGGCGGTTTCGCTCAATACGGCCTGTTCTTTGAGATTATTGAGTGCCTCTTCTGCCTGCTTTGGGCGACGGGCGCGAAGTTGGTCTTCGATTCGACCGATGATCGCCTCTCGATTCTTCCCGTCCAGATCTTGTACCTGCAGCCATGTTCGAGCCGCGAGTCCGGGCTCTTCAAGGGCTTCATAGGTACGCGCCAGATAGGGGAGGACTTCATGGAAATCGGATTGAATCGTTGTGATATCAAGAAAGTGATAGAGGGCATCGATGTAGTGTCGTTTGTAGTACGCCGAGACCCCTTTGCCAAATAATCCCCAGGGTCGATCCGGGATTTCACGTCCGAGTTTTGCAAAGGTCGAATCAGCCTGCTCGTATTCATATCGCTCAAGCTGTGCAACTCCTTTTTCGAAGCGCTGTTCGGGAGTTCCACCAATGCCGCAGCCGATCAGAGCTGTCAGGAAACAGGAGAAAATGACAATCGGTAGGATCGAGGAGATTCTTTTCATGAACGTTTTTGAAATCAACTTTCGTCGTCCCGTTTCTAGATCAAGGGGTATAAGGGGGGTGCAACAATCGTTCGACATTCCGTGGAGATTGCTGGAAATCTTTATCATCTCCCAAAAGTATGTCCGAATCATCAAACGACCAACAAACTTTCGTCTGAGATCTCAGGGAAGGGGATGCAAAGTTTCGCTGATCTTCTGTTTTGATCTCACCCTTCAAATGGCTACCATCTGACCACGATGGAAACCCTGAATCCTTCCCAAGAATCAGACCCGGTCATGCCTCTCGGGGACTCCCTGATTGCCGCCGACCTGCGCAAGAGCTACCGCCGTCGGCAGGTGGTTCGAGGGGTTACGGTCGAGGTGAAACCGGGGGAGATCGTCGGGCTTCTGGGGCCGAATGGGGCTGGCAAAACTACGACTTTTTACATGATCATCGGTTTCATCCATCCGGACGGGGGGAATATCCATCTGGGGAAGACCGATATCAGCAGATGGCCGATGTATCGCCGGGCGCGTCACGGAATCGGTTATCTTGCGCAGGAACCGTCGATATTTCGCAAGCTCACTGTCGAGGACAATATTCGGGCAGTCCTTGAATTCAGGCCGATGAAATCTGTCGCTCGAAAGGCACGGCTGGAAGAGTTGCTGACTGATCTGGATATTGCCCATGTGCGCAAGAGCAAGGCCTACACCCTCTCAGGGGGGGAGCGCCGCAGGGTCGAGATCAGCCGGGCTCTGGTCAATGAGCCGAAAGTACTCCTTCTGGATGAGCCATTTGCAGGAATCGACCCGATTGCGGTTGAGGATATTCAGAAAATTATCCGTCGGTTGGTTGCCCGTGGGTTGGGGGTGCTCATTACCGATCATAATGTCCGTGAGACATTGTCGATCTGCGACCGGGCATATATCATGGCGGACGGTCAGATTATGTCGACCGGAACATCCGAATTTCTGGCCAATGATCCAGAGGCGAGACGTCTTTATTTAGGCGAGCGCTTTAGTCTCAAATGAAAGATACTGATTGGATGATGGCCGGATGTGCATCCCTTGACCTGACTGCAAAGAGATGCAATCCGGTCTGGCTTGATAAATGTACCATCTCTGAACGAACAACAAACTTTGAATGGCAAAGTGTGAATCAATGGCTCTGATACTCCGATACGATTATGCAGACAGACCAGGGAAGGTATTTTCCTCCCCGGCAAGGAGTCCGCGATGAAACTCGGTTTACAGCTTCGCCTCAAACAGACCCTCGCGCCGCAACTTATTCAGTCGCTGCGGCTTTTGCAGATGCCTGCGCTTCAGCTCGAGCAGACACTCCGTACCGAATTGGTGACCAATCCGCTGCTTGAAGAACTGGATAGCTTCGACGATGTCCCTGAAAAACCGGATGACTACGAATCCCCCGCTCCAGAAGCACCAGTAGCCGAAAAGCCGAAAGAGACCGTCGACTGGGAAGAGTATCTCGGCGACGATGACAACAGTGGTTACAAAGTACGTGACCTCAGCGGGAACGGTGACGAAGAGAGCAGCTTCGAGTCATACACCACGAAAGCCCCTTCTCTCTATGAACATTTGAAGGAACAGCTCTCCTGTCTCAAGCTACATGAAGATGACCATCTTATTGCTGAGTATGTCATCGGGAATATCAGCCCTGATGGGTATCTGACAATCAGTCCAGCGGAGATGGCTGCCGAATTATCGGTGAGTGAAGCTCATATCGTCCCGGTCCTCGAACAGATTCAGAGATTCGATCCAACGGGGGTCGGCGCAAGAGATCTGCGGGAATCCCTTCTCATACAGCTCAAGGACAGAGGTCAGGAACGAACCCTTGCATGGCGTATCGTCCATGAGTACCTCGGGGAACTCGAAAAGAAGTCAATCACCCAACTGGCAAAGATGCTGGATGTCCAGCCGGAACGGATGCAAAAGGCACTCGAAACCATTCGTACCCTATCGCCGACACCGGCGGCGGGAAGATTTGATCAGGGGGCGATGGCAGTCGTACCGGATCTAATTGTCGATCGATTTGGTGAAGAATATCTGGTCTTTCATAATGACAAGAATATCCCCCGGCTGCGTATCAACGGCGCTTACAAGGACCTGATCAAACGGGGTGGAAGTGCGACCGAGGACACCAAGAACTATGTCCGTCAGAAACTAGAACAGGCGAGATGGCTCTTGAACGCCATCAATCAACGCCGTGGGACGATGGTCCGTGTGATGGAGTCGATTGTCGAAGAACAAAAAGAGTTCTTCGAAAAGGGGCCGGCCTTCCTCAAGCCACTCATCATGGAAGATATCGCCCGTAAGGTGAATATGAACGTGGCGACTATCTCCCGTGTCTCCAATGGCAAATATGTCCAGACCCCGCTCGGTGTCTATGAGATCAAGTATTTCTTCAATACCGGCATTGCCCGTGAGGATGGAGATGACCTCTCCAAACGGACGGTGAAGCAGCGGATCGAAGATATCATCAAAGACGAGGACGGCGATCTCCCATTCTCCGACCAGGAGATTTACAAGCGACTCGCCACCGAGGGGATCAAGCTGGCCCGACGAACAGTCACCAAATACCGAGAAGAGTTGGGGATAAAACCAGCCCGTTTCCGCAAGAAAATAGGTGCCGGAGTCTGATTTTAGAAAGCCAGTCGCTCCATTCAGGTAGTTGTTGCCTAATCTTACTGTCACATCTGAATCCTGATTTGTTTGCTCTTTCGTTTTCTCTCTGCCATACTATCGGCGGTGCCGGTTCTCGGTGCTTGAACGAAGGGAGACCGATATGAAGCTCACGATTACCATCAGAAAAATTGATGTCTCCGATGCTCAACGAGCAAAGATAGAAAAGTCACTCGGTACACTGGAGCGTTATTTCAATCAGATCATTTCGACGGAGTTATTACTGGATAAGGAACGGGTCGGGGTGAGTGCTGATCTCAAGCTGAAAGTTTCTCGCGAGTTTATCACCGCCCATGCCAGGAGTGCCGATGCCGTTGCAGCGGTGCTAGAGGCCTGTGACAAAGTCAAGGCTCAGCTCAAAAAGCATAAATCGAAACTCAAAGAAAAAGACCCGAAACAAGTCACTCGCACCACCGAACGCCTGACTCGTCCGAAAACAAATCCGGAGGATCTGGATCGGTAGGAGAATTGAATTTGATTCGATTCTGTTAGTTGAGATCGATTTTGGAAGCTGCGAGAAGTGAATATGCCGCTTCATAGTTGAGTGATTGCAGCAGATCGACAGACCATTTCAACGGGTCATCAAGACGTATCCAGCGGAGGTCATCATGTTCCCTCTCATTCTCAGGTTGCGACTGTACCCGATCTAGTAGCTCTATGCTATCCAATGAGGTGGTAATCATCGCAAATATCTGAGGACGCATCCCGCGTCCCCCTTCGAGCGCACATGAAGCCGCAGTAAACGAATATTCCCCGAGATGTAGTCCCAGCTCTTCTTCCAGCTCAATGGGGAGCTGAGTCGCAAGAATGTCATCGAAGCACGCAAGTTTCGATTCGTAATCAACTCCACCAGCAACAGATGGTCCCCAGGTGTGGGCCATCGAAGCGAGCAATCTGCCGCGTAGCGGAACCGGTATCTTGCGATCGCTGGTGATCACCATCCCACAGACACCAAAACAGCCGGGAAGTTGTTCGATCAGTTGTAAGGGCTGGTACTTCTGTTCGAGATAAGACCGAAGAGTACCGCCGGAATCGTCAAAGAGTGGATCGGGATAATCAAGTAAGAATGAACTCCCGGCCTGATCTGCATACCGGCATGGCTGAACGGAGAACTTTGTGTTCGCTAAATCTTCTGACACCAGAAGTTGAACAAGTCGAAGGGCAGGTGGGCCATCATACAGTTTTCCTTCAGCCCGAAGTCGCTCTGCTTGTGCATGCGCAAATTCTTTGATTCGTTGATCAGAGAAGGCAAACAAGTAATCATCGTGCAGGAGCGGAATCGACTTGCCGTGTATCGCAATCGCACGGTGATCAAGAATCTCCCGATATCCGCCGGGATAACATTTGTGCCGAAGAAGTGCGACCACCTGATCGTCCAGCCAATTCGACTGAGTAAATGTTCTCATTTATAGAGTACCAGTAAGGTGACACCCGCAACGGTGAGCAACGCTCCAAAGAACGCAGTTTTGGTGATTCGTTCTTTATAGACGAATGCAACCACGGGTAAGATTAAGAGCGGGGTGGTAGCATTCAATGTTGCAGCAATGCCGGCGTTCATTTTGGATGCTGCAACGAGTGACATCCAAACTCCCAGGAATGGTCCGCAGAATGCCCCGCCCAATGTCAGCAGCATTGCTCGGCTGTCTTTGAAAGCCGCCATAGTCTCTCCTAATCTTTGCCTGACCCCGGCGATGATCCAGAGCATTGGTACTGCTGCGAGCATTCGAATCATTGATGCATCAAACGGCTCCATCCCACCATCAGTCTGGAGGGCATGCTTGCTCAGTACGAATCCGATGGCCTGACCTGACGCGCCAATGATGGCATAGATAACTCCGATCCGGAGTTGACGTTTCTGATCCTCGAACGCGCGTATCTCGGCGGCACCGCGCTGTTTTATCTGACGGCTGCTCGTGACCCAGAGCACACCGAGCATGGTGATGCCGATCCCAATAACGCCGATCAGTCCGATGTTTTCGCCGAGATAGAAATAGCCAAGAATCGCAGTAAGAATCGGATGAGTGGCAAGAATTAGAGTAGCAACGCGAGGTCCGAGTTTCAAAAGTGATGCGAACCCGGCGCTATCTCCGATCACCAATCCTGCCAATGCCGAAACGGTCAGCCAGCCAGTCTGATTGAGTGTTGCGTGCGGGATGACCTCTCCGGTTAGTATCAACCGAAGCAATGCGTAACAGCCGACCGCAAAGAGCAGACGGATAAGGTTGACTCGCATGGAGCCAATTCGTTTTCCGGCTTCGGTAAAAAAGATCGCCGTAAATGCCCAGCTCAGTGCGGTACTGAGTGCGGCAAGTTCAGCAAGGGAGAGAAATGATAACATGAATCTCGAACATAATTCTGCCAAGCGGTCAGGTCAGTCGAAAAGCGAGAATTTTTATGACTTTTTGCTGCCGCTCAATGATTTTTCTGCAACATTTTGAACAGTGGGGCGTAGAGATTCGCAGCAACAGTCAGGATTGGTACCGCAGACGAGTAAAGAGTTCCCGGTGGTGGAGAGATCTCCCGACTAAACAGGATGCTACCGGTGAACGTCATGACAGTTGCTGCACCAGAAGTCTGAGTGCACCACAGGTTAGACAGCAAAGAGGATCGCATGCCAGACAGAAGCTCACAGATTCGCACGTATTTGATCACTTCAATTTCTATCCCCTGCTGCGTTCTCTTCAATAGCGTAGCCTTTGGAAATAATCTTACTACTCTGCCAGACGGGTCGCCACGAAAGCAGATTCAGGCAATCAAGGTTAATGGTGAGAAAATCTCGATGGACGGGCGACTTGAAGAGTCAATCTGGAAGTCTGCTACCTTTGTAGGTGATTTCATTCAGCGTGATCCGAATCAGGGAGCGAATCCGGAATCGAAAACTGAAGTCGCAGTCGCCTACGACGATGAAGCTATTTATATCGCCGGTCGGATGTTTGCCGTTGAACCGGACAAGTTGTTCATGCATCTCGACCGCCGCGACAATCAAGGAAGTCTTGCAGAGCAATTCATAGTTTCGATTGACTCCTATTGTGATCGCCGTACCTGCTATGGCTTTGGTGTCAATGCAGCAGGCGTACGAATCGATCGCTATTTGGGTGCTGATAACGAATTCAATCGAGACTATCGCTATGATCCGGTCTGGGATGCGCGTACCGCACGGACAGAGTTCGGCTGGACAGTCGAAATGAAAATCCCTTTTTCACAGCTTCGTTTTCATGACAAGCCGGAACAGACTTGGGGTATTCAGTTCAATCGGTATGTTCCAACTCGCAACGAGGACAATTTCTGGATTCTCGTTCCGCGCGGTGAACAGGGCTGGGCTTCTCGATTTGGCAATCTGACCGGAATCACCGGAGTCAAACCGGCTCGTCGTCTTGAACTCACCCCCTATGTTGCAAGCGATGGTCGCTTTAGCTCACTCCCCTATCGGACTGACTTGCCGAATGGATTCTTTGATGGTTCCGAAATGCGCGGACGTATTGGTACAGATGTTAAAATCGGCCTTGGTCCGAACATGACCCTTGATGCAACCTTCAATCCAGATTTCGGCCAGGTTGAAGCCGATCCGGCAGAGGTTAATCTATCCGCATTTGAGACATTCTTCTCAGAGCGACGTCCATTCTTCACCGAAGGGGTCGGACTGATTTCGAATTTTGGCGGGCAATTCTACACGCGTCGTATCGGTGGACGTCCACGCGGTTTTGCGGTCTATGATGATCCGGTGGTCGACAGTAATCAGACTTTTTCGACGACCGAAGATTTTCCGGACGGGTCAACTATTCTGGGTGCGGGCAAGATGAGTGGATCATTCTGGAATGGGGGAACGATTGCAGCAATTGTCGCTCTGACCGCGCGAGAAAATTCGACGATTTTTGAGCAGATCGACAACGTCGATACTGCTGGAAATGTTATCGGACGGGCGAGAAGTCGTGAGTTTGACGTGGAGGTCGATCCACCGACACTCTATGCCGCATCAGTGATGCGCAAACCATACGGCTCTCGCGGATCAACTGCGACCTTTGGCGCATTCGGCATGCATCGCTTTATGGATGATAATTCTCCACTTCGTGACCAGCTTCGTTCGACCGCTTTCAATGTGCTCGGTGCGACTGATTTCCGTCTGCCGGGGAACAAATTTGGTTTCTACACTCAGCATGTTATGACCCATGTGCGCGGGAAGAATACCGTGATCACCAGAACGCAGCGTGACTCACGCCATTACTTTGGTCGGCCGGATCAGGATTATCTACGAGTCGACAGCAATCGTACCCACATGACCGGATATCAGCAGTTTTTCGAGTTCAACACTTTTAGTGCCAAGCACTGGTTTCCTTATGCAAACATCTCTTTTGAGTCTCCCGATCTTGAGCGGAATGACATGGGACAACTGGGAAGTACCGACGATATAGATGCCAGTCTTGATCTCAACTATGAGGAGCAAGACCCGGGGAAGCTCTTTCGAAACTTTAATATTAACGTCGGCTACTCCGGAAACTGGAGCTATGGCGGGATTCGCGGTTTCAGCGATATGGCTTTCAATTTCAACGCCCGACTCCTCAACTACTGGAGTTTCGGAACTCGAATTGCAAAACAATTCACTTGGTTTGATGACCAGAGCACAAGAGGCGGAATAACAGTTGCAAATCTTCCGGGCTATTCCACGAGATATTATATTGAGAGTCCGTTCAGTCGTGGCGTGAGGTATGGATTGTCAGTGAACTACGGAATCGATGATCTGGACGGCTACCTGACTATCTTTTCCCCCTATCTGAATGCCCGTATCGGAAACCGCGTCTATCTTTCAGTAGAGCCGCAGTTCATCCGTCAGCGGCAGCCCTTTCAATTCGCTGGATCAATTTCTGATCCGACTGCGACGTATGCGCAGCTGGACGGCAGACGATACTTCTTCTCACAGTTTCGCAGCGAAGAGATGCGCGTAAGTGTTCGCGCCAACTACTATTTCAATCCGCGTCTGAGTCTTGAATTGTATGCCGAGCCATTTGTGACGACCGCGACCTTCTCAGACTTCGAAGAGTTAACCGCCGCTGGTACCAACAATACGAAGGAATTCGACAGTGTGGTTGAGGGAGAAGACTCTTACACAGCGACCCGTGGTTCTGAGACAGTTGAAATTCCGAAACGTGGCTTTAACTCGAGTTTCGATTTCCGATCATTCAGAAGTAATCTCGTGCTGCGCTGGGAATTCAGCCCGGGCTCGACGATGTTTCTTGTCTGGCAGCGCAATCTGAGCAACGACGATCCACTCACTCGCAGCAGCCGGATTTCCAGCCGTTCGATTATTGAGAGTATCGGTGATGAAGGGGATGATATCGTCGCGCTCAAGATCGCCTATTGGATTCCGTTGGGGTAACTCGCACTGCCTCGGTTGTTAGTAGTGAGATTAGATTTTCGATTTGTAGCCCTGAGCACTTGCTCGGGGCTTTTCTCATGTATCATGTATTGCGAAAATTGTATTGACACACAAGAACAAGGACGATATATAGGAGTCCTAACTATATGAGTACTGACCACAAAGATAATCGATCAAATCATCTGGCAAGTGGACTTGCCAAAATTGGGCTGGTTCTGCGACACGAAGCATGGCAACGAGCAGGGAAGGATGGAGTTACGCCGACCCAGGGGCAGATTCTTGCACTTCTTGCGAATCGATTTCCCGGTGGAGCGCAGGTCAGCGAGCTCGCTCGCGAGATTGCGGTGTCGACCCCGACGGTAAGCGATGCAGTCAATTCTTTGGTGGCTAAGAAATATGTGAGGAAAACCCGATCGTCGGAGGATGCGCGCGTTGTGCGAGTAGTGCTCACCGCAGTCGGTACAAAAGCTTCCGGTACATTCATGGCATGGCCCGATGAGTTGTTGCGAGGTATCGACGAACTTTCCCTGGATGAACAGGGGATTATGCTTCGAGTGATGGTGAAATTACTTCACAATCTGGAAATCAACGGCAGAATTCCGTTGGTACGGATGTGCCCGACATGTGTCTACTTTCAGCCTGGGAATCAGGAAACCGAAAAAGCTCATTTTTGTACACTACTGAATTCTTCAATAGGTGATCGCGATCTGCGACTTGACTGCAGCGAGCAGCAGCCCGATTCACCGGAAAAACGAGCTGCGAACTTCCACGAGTTTCTTCGCGCAGGTTCGCAGCCCTAAACCACTCTAAAGGAGACACTCATGAAATCTGAAGCTACCTTTTATCATGCAGGTTGTCCGGTCTGTGTTGCTGCCGAACAGACTGTGGCGAACGCAATTGATAAGAGTCGTTACGAACTTCGCGTCGTTCATCTCGGAGAAGCGAAAGATCAGATCGCGCAGGCCGAGAAGGCAGGCGTGAAATCGGTCCCAGCCCTGGTCATCGATGGAGCGCCGTTTCATATCAACTTTGGCGCTAGCCTCGCTGACCTGCGTTAACATTGCACTCTGAATCGGAAAAAGTAAGGCCCACTCAATTGAGTGGGCCTTACTCTGACTGTAACAACGAGTTTATTAAAGTCCCAATACTGTCGTCTTATCGCACGCCTGTTCGAGTTACCACCGGCGAGCTATCATGTACCGGCGGGAGTTCTCTCTCGAGTTCCTTGTCTTTACGATATCCCAGGGCATATTCGGCCTGAACGATCGTGTGCACTTCGCGAGTTCCTTCATAGATCGAAGCACCCTTCGAATTACGATAGAATCGTTCAACTGGATACTCATCCGAGAAGCCATACGAGCCAAAGACCTGCACGGCATCGGCAGCTGATTTTTCTGCCTCACGGCAGGCAATCCATTTCGCCATAGAAGTTTCTCGAGTCGAACGAAGTCCCTGATTTTTCAGCCAGCCCGCTTTCAACCAGAGTCCGGTTGAATATTCATAAGACGCTTCCATGTTGGCAATCATCTGCTGAACCAGTTGATGTTCACCAATCTTTTTCCCAAAAGTACTCCGTTCATTTGCATACTTAACAGAAGCATCACGACAGGCACGAATAAGTCCACATGAACCAGAAGCAACGGTGTAGCGACCTTGATCAATCGCGAACATAGCGATCTTGAACCCCTGACCTTCTTTATAGACCAGATTCTCAGCAGGGAGTTCGACATCCTGAAATGAAAGCCAACCAGTGTTTCCACTGCGTACGCCCAGTTTCCCTTTGAGGGTGCCGGTGGTAAGCCCCTTCATTCCACGTTCGACAATAAACGCCGACAAGCCGGAATGATCGCGCGCTTCTTTTTTGGCAAGATCAGTCCATGCAAAAACGAGAAAGAGATCGGCCATATCAGCGAGTGAAATCCACATCTTCTCGCCGTTCAGGATATAGCGATCCCCTTTTTTCACAGCGGTAGTCTGAATCCCGACTGCATCTGTTCCGGCGGCTGGTTCGGTAAGCCCGAAGGTGCAGAGCTTTTCCCCCTTGGCGGCCGGAATCAGGAATCTCTTTTTCTGTTCTTCATTCATCCAGACCAGCATCGACATGGCAAAAAGCCCGACATGAACCGACATAATCACTCGCGCGGCTGTGTCGCCGTATTCAAGTTCTTCGCAGGCTAGTCCGAGTGAGATATAATCCATCCCCATGCCGCCATACTGTTCTGGCAGACAGAAGCCGAGGAGATTGGCATCTTTCAGGGCAGGGATAAGCTCCGGGTTGACTTTCGTTGCGCGGTCATATTCAGCGATTTTCGGGATGATAACTCGTGTAGCGACATCGCGGGCGGTATCACGAACGGCAAGCTGGTTTTCGGTAAATCCAAAATCGATCATAGGGACTCCTTTATGCCGTTTCGGGGCAGCTCGCCCATCGAAAACGGAGCGGGAGTATACGCCGTTTTCCCCCCCCTCGCAACGGGGGGAGTGAAGTGGTTTACAGTCACCTCCCAAGTGCCAATTCCGTCCCCCTGGCTTGCGAAAAGATGACCGGCAGGCGACATTCCCTCCCTTCATACTGTAGCCGATTCATCTTTAGAAGGAGGAAGATATGTCCTACCAGTTTCTGACTACCGAACGCAAGGGGCGCGTTCTGGTGGTGACCATCAATCGTGAAAAAGTCCTGAACGCGCTGAACATTGCGACCGTCGACGAACTCCGTCAGGTCTTCGAATCCCACTGGGGGAATGCCGAACTTGGTTGTGTACTTCTGACCGGCGCAGGGGAGAAGGCCTTTGTCGCAGGTGCCGATATCAACGAACTGAACACCCTGGATGCAGTTTCTGGCCGTCAGTTTTCCGCCAATGGGCTCTATGTCATGAAGCTGATTCATGATTTCCCGGTTCCGGTGATCGCCGTGATCAATGGATTCGCACTAGGGGGCGGTTCCGAACTGGCTCTTGCCTGCGATATTCGCCTCGCTTCTGAAAAAGCAAAGATCGGCGAGCCGGAAGTTACGCTCGGGATCATTCCCGGATTCGGCGGCACGCAACGTCTCCCTCGACTCGTTGGTCGTGCGAAAGCAATTCAGATTGTCTGCACTGGCGACATGATGACCGCCGCGGAGGCATATCGGATCGGCTACGTCGATGAAGTCTACCCGCACGAAGAACTGATGACCAAAGCGATGGCGATGGCCGAGACAATCTGTTCTCGCGGACCGATGGCTGTTCGCCTTGCAAAAGAGGCAATCAATCGCGGTCAAGATGTAAACATCGACACCGCCCTTGATTTCGAAAAAGCAAACTTTGCAATTGCGTGCGGAACAAATGACAAGACCGAAGGAACACGTGCCTTCCTTGAAAAGCGTAAACCGAATTTTACAGGGAAGTAAGTGACCGCAGCGGAGATCTTCGCGGCTTCATTTGTCACCGGCTTTTCTGGTGCAATGATGCCCGGACCATTGTTGGCAGTCGATATCACCGAGACCACACGTCACGGCTGGGTCGCAGGCTTTCTCTGTACCCTAGGTCACGCCTTCGCCGAAATTCCCGTGGTGATTATTTTCGCGCTGGGGATTACAGTACTCACACCTGAGAGCATGGCATTTCGAGTACTTTCTATTGTAGGAGGACTTGCACTGCTGCTGATGGCTGGACTCATGATTCGGGATCTTCTCACTAATCGTGTGAACTACGATCAGTCATCCAGCGGGTCATCTGTCGCTGCACGAAAAGCGGTGATTGGGAAAGGATTCATGGCATCAATTGTGAATCCCTACTGGATTGTCTGGTGGGCAACGATTGGTCTTGGCTTTGTCATCAGCTCTAAAGAGATCGGTGCTACTGGCCCCGCCGTTTTTTATGCCGGACACATAAGTGCTGACCTGATCTGGTATAGCGCAGTTTCATTCCTCGTCTGGTCGGGAAGAAAGTTGATACTCGGCAAACCACTCAAGATTTTCCTGTACTGCTGCGCTGCATTTCTGATCTATCTCGGCGTGACCTTTATCCTCACTGGTATCAAGTAGTATACAGCTACGATTCGACCACTCGGAATGTGATCTTGCTCGATCTACCGAGATCATCCACACACATGAGCGTGTGAGTGCCGACTTCTGGCGGATAGAATAATCGTACCGCACTCATAGGACGGCTATTCGCTGACATTTCTGATCTCTTGTATTCGTTCGACAGATTGTTCACGTCGGAATTTCCCGATGTCGCGATTAGTTTCCCATCCACAAACCAATGCAACTGTTTTGTGTCCTGTGAAGGGGAGGCCTCGAAGAGAATCTGCTGGAATTGCGCCGGACGATCTGTTTCAAAATAGTAGACCGCCTGATGTTCCGGCGATGATATCTGCGGGCCCGTCCCGGCAAGAACTCCGGTGCATTCGGGGTTATGCCCTCGTCTTAAACTCACTACCCCCTGACGACTCAGCCATGCCGCTATCTTTGGTGGCCAGTGTTCGCTTGCCTGATGATTCACTTCTTTCTCGGCAACGCAGAAGTTACACAGTGAGTAACCGGTCTTCGCATCGACCATTTCATCCCGATGGACCTGACAGATTCTATTTTGTGCATGATTGATGTCATACATTTCGCTGATTGTATCATGACAGGCAGATGACGGCAGCAAACCGGTTGCTGCGCAAACGAATCGTGCAGCGATATCATCAGGGGGATTAAACCAGGGAGCAGCACTTCCGGAGGCGAGATGATTGAACAGATCAATCATAAAGGGGGCAGCGATCTCTGCGCCGACAATAGCAATCGATCCCTCTGCAGTAAAATTCCCAGCCCAGACTCCGACGGTGTACTCCGGATTGTACCCAATCGCCCAGGCATCCTTTCGACCAAAGGAAGTTCCGGTCTTCCACGCGATTTTTGGCATCCCTTCGGCAAACTCCCAACTGGTGGGAAGATCAGGACGCTTGAGCTGCGACAATGTTTCGGAAAGAAGGTAGCAGGTTGCTGGCTGAAGAAGCTGCACACTGTCGGTACTTTGTGTGTGCGCAGCATTGTAGTGAAGTGGTCGATACCATCCCTCTCGACCCAATGACGCATACACATTGGTCAGTTCGATCAACTCTACTTCGCAGGCACCGAGAATCATCGGAAGACCATACTGATGCGTCGGCTTTGTTAACGCTCTGATTCCTGCCGACTGGAGAAAGCTATGAAATGGCCTCAGCCCGACTTTTGAAGTCAGATATACCGCTGGCACATTCAAAGATTCAATCAATGCATCCCGAGCCGCAACGACGCCATGATATTCTCCGTCATAGTTCTTGGGGATATAGCCTGCGTAGTTTGTTGGCAGATCTTCGATTCGTGTCGAAAGAGAGATCAGTCCTTCTTCCAGCGCAAGTCCGTAGATAAATGGCTTCAGTGCCGAACCGGGGGAGCGCGGAGAAGTCGCTCCGTTGATCTGCCCTTGATGGGTACGATCTCCAAAATCGGCTGATCCGATCATCGCACGCAGTTCTCTGGTCTGATTGTCAATCACTACAACTGCGAGATTATGGATTCCCAGGTCGCTCAGTTTCTGCTGATAGAGTGTAGCCATTCGTTCGCAGTCACGCTGAAGTGTGTAGTCAATAGTAGAAGTCACTACAGACTGTTCGGGATATTCAGCGCGAATCATCTGACAGAAATGCGGGGCAGCAATTGGGGAAGTAATACGCCTTCGCGGAAGCTCTTCCTGCACTGCAAACTGAAGCTCCTCTATTGAGATGACTGCTCGTGCCTGCAATCGCCGAAGCATCTCATCTCGTCGCCTTGTTGGAGTCTCATCATTTCTGTCTGGTCGGAATCGATTCGGGGAGGCAGGCAGCGCAATCACCAGAGCCATCTCGCCGAGTGAGAGTTGATTCGGTTGCTTACCGAAGTACAAATAGGCAGCGGCACCGACACCTTCGATGTTTCCGCCGTAGGGAGCAAGATTCAGATAGAATTCGAGTATCTCATCCTTTGAATAGGCAAATTCGAGCTGCAATGCGCGACCGATTTCGACCAGTTTCCCTGCAAAGGTTCGTTCTTTCGGTTCCATCAGACGTGCGACCTGCATCGTAATGGTCGAGCCGCCACGAACGATCTTACCAGCGCGCATATTGTCGATACCGGCCAGCAGGAGTGAGACCGGATTGACTCCCGGATGAAAATAGAACCAGCGGTCTTCGATTTCGATCACACTCTGGACGAGTTTTGGAGGGAGCTCACTCAATTTCACCGGACGTCGCCAGAACTGATCTGGCGACGTGAATGCATTCAGAATTTCCCCTTCTCGACTATACACGAATGTCCCGTGCGGTCGCTGCAGTCGTTCGACCGGGAGAGGAAAAAAGACGAAATGAGAAAGAGTCGCGAGCATCAGCAGCAACGCGGCAGTACTACCCGTTCTTCGAAGCAGTCGCTTTCTGTCAATCGAAGCTGCTCGTTTAACGATCCACATGCATTGCTCCTGACGAGGCACTTGATGCAATGAGTGGATTGTACATGCATTCCGCGCTGACCGGCGGTATTTTGAAATCACCGGCAGAGACAGCGCGCACGCTGTAGTAGTATTTGTACACCCGCTGCGGCCACAGGCGAGTGGCAATGAGAATCCGATCATCACGGATATCCTGATAGTCGACTGGGGATGTTTCAGTCGGAATCCATGACAAACGGGGCGTTGTCTTCAATCGCGGGTTTTCGATTTCAACACCGGCCGGCAGGAGATCGGCGATGATGACATTCTCAAGTTGTCTATCAGTCGATTCGATACTCACGACTACCACCAGACGATCTCCCAGCTTCACTTTCGACAGATCGACCAATGCAGCATCCTCGGTCAGATATTCACGACGCACTTTGATTCCTCGATCAAACTCCATCGCTGCCCCCTGGGTAGGAACGCCGCTGGCTTGCCAGTAATAGAAGGCCGTGCCATCCCCCTCAGTGATTTCTAGCGTCGCCTGTTTGCCGCCGATATCGCTACGAGTCAGCTTGAATCCGGTTGAATCAATCGGGTATGCTTTTCCTGTAATTCCAAGAGTCCCCTTGAAACTCATCGATCCACTCTTCTTGAAATACTTCCCAATCGCCATGAGAGCAAAAGCATTTTCCTGAGTTGTGTACCATCGTCCCGCTGAGGCGCGCTCCATTAGTGATTTTGCGATGACATCGACTGACGGATTATCAGGGGTGACCGCCATGAGGATTTCAAGCGCGATGGCATCGACTCGAACTCCGGAACGAAATGTCCCGCCAGTTTCCGGTTCAGTCAGATCGGGCTGGACGATATTGGGGAGGTAACGGAGGGCATCGGTTCGGTTCCCTCCCAATGTCAACGCACCAGCAAGAAAGTAGCGTGACTGGACATCGAGCAAGGTTGGCTCAACTCGCTGCAGTTGATGAATTGTTCCTTTCGGGAGTTTTCCTGCAAGAGCGAGCACATAGGCAGCGTAGTAGCGGTGAGCGTCGTTGTACTCATCCCCTTGCAATCGTCCTCGCGCGATCTGATCAAGCCGTCCGTAGAGATTATCGAGTAGTCGTGTGTCGATCAGAAATCCTGCACGGGAGGCCTCTGAAAGAAAATGGGTCGCATAAATTGATCCCCACGGATTGCTGTATCCGCCACCGGGCCAATAGGAGAAGGACCAATCTGACTGGATCATGCTCGTGAGCCGTGCGATCCCCTCTTGAATAAAATACTCATGCCCTTTCGTTCCGATCAATTCGGGCTGCGCGACTTTGACCAAGCCATCATAGTACAAAAGCGGGAAGAGACGAGAGGTTGTCTGTTCGACACACCCGTACGGATAGCTGAGGAGATAGTCGATGTTCCGCGTGAAATTGGTGGCCGGCATCCCCGATGTCTGCACGATATACCGCTCAGTTCCAGCGATCCAGTCGCCGGGAAACTCAATCGATGCAGCCTGTCCCTTTTTTACCGATCCTGATCCGAATTTTGTCACCAGCGGCAAGGCAGGTCGATTTGGAAACTCAATCGTTGTTCCGGATGAATCCCCTTGCGAAGTCGCGAGCACCTTGCAAACGACTTTGCCGGTCGACTGTGCACCTCGTAGACGGAAGGAGCCGCGCCCCTCACGTCCGGGTTCTACCTCAAGTTTCAGAATCGAATCGGAGATCAGGGCAACTGGCCCCGATGAAACCAACTTGAGATCAATCGTCCGCTTCGTATCGGAATTGTTGAAGACCGTGACCAGCCCTTCGAATTGATCATTCGGGCTGACGAATCTTGGGAAGTGCTCCTGCAAAACAATCTTATCACGGACAATAACATCTCGTTCGGCTACGCCGAAAAGTTCTCCCGAAGTCCCGATTGCCATGAGGCGAAGCGAGCCGTTGAATTCCGGAATCGCGAGGTCTACCGATGCTCGCCCGTTCTTGTCAGTGGTCACCACTCCTGACCAGAGTGCAACCGAACGAATTCTTCGCGCCGAAATCGGATTCACTGATCGCTTGCGATTCGCGGCAAAGAGCTTGTCTCCTGCAGACAAGTGACTCTTCGCTTTCGGCGTGAAGGGATAGACCAGTGCATAGTGATCATAGGGTGTCAGTGCAGGTTGACGTTTCCCATAAAAATGTTCCAGCGGGTCGGGTGTTTTGAAATCAGTGAGCTGAAGAATTCCTGCATCGACCGCTGCCACTGTGAATCTGCTTTTAACTGCACCCTCGATAGTAATCTGTACGGTGAGTTTCGAATTCGGCTTTACGACCTCTGGTGCATTGATCTCAAGTTTCAACTTCTTCGATTCAGTTGAGACTCTTAAAGGAGTCATACCGAAAGCGCGAGACGGTTTGTTCGACTCCAGACTCAGAGCCGGTCGAAGCACGGTCGCAGTGACATAGACATTTGGAAGATATTCTTTCAATACCGGAAGTTCGATGGTAGCCGTATTCTCGGTCATCTCCTTGGTGATGGTCTCGTAGACCTCCCCTTGTTCGACGGTCAACAGCAGTTTCCCGCCAAAAGGGGCACGCACTTGCAGAACCGCCTGATCACCGATTGAGTAGGATGGTTTATCGAAGACCAACTCGATTCGATCAGGAGATTCCATCCCCCACGGTGCATATCCCCAGCCAGTTGCCCAGAAATCGATGGAAGCCGCATGCCCATTCGGCTCTTCGACCACGATCTGATAACTTCCGTAGTCTGTGGGGATGAATGAGAACTCCCCACCGTCTGCTGAAATGTTGATTGTGTCTGATTCGAGAAATGAGCTTTTTCGCTCCGATATCCACCGATAATTTCCGGAAGGGTCTTTCGTATAGAGCGAGTGATATATGATTCGATAGACACGCGCGATGCAACCAGTCGTTGCGAGCCGCTCGCCTGACGGCGCTACGCTCACTAATTTTGCCTTGAACGGTTCTCCGATCTTTGCAAACCCCTCTTTGCTTTGACCGATCCCGAGGTATCGCTTGTACGGGTGTACAAAAACCTCGGCATACGCGCCGATCGCGCGTCCCCCTGCTTCTGAAACGCTCGTCGAGACCAGTGCTTTCAGCGACGACGGAGGGAAGAGCTGCTTTGGAAGATCAAATTGAATCGACCCGTTCCCACTATCATTGAGCAATGCCTCCGGCAAGTCAGTGGACAGTCGAACAAATGTCCTATTCGCCGAATTGAATGAATAACCGGAATATCCTGCAGGAGCAAATGGATGTGACTCGAGGGTGACAGTAGCACGCATCTGATAGCCAGCCGCCGGCGGACCAAAAAGAAGTTTGGCTTGCACCGCGGCTCGCAGTTTGTCACCAGTGGCATACTGATTCTTGTCTGTCTTTACCGTGACGGCGATCTTGTCCGGGACAAACTCTTCGACCAGAAACTCAGCTCGACCAATCTGAAGATCTTCTCCGATCATCGCCTGTAACTGGTATTTCCCAGTCATCGCATAATCAGGGACGAGATGATCAAGTGTCGCGTAGATTGCTTGTTCCGAGTTCTGCCGGTAGGAGCCGGCTTTTCTCCCTTGCGGGTCAATGACATTGATGAAGTAGGGGAAGGTCGGCGGCAGTTCCCCTTCATTCGTACGAATCATCGCTCCGATGTGTACGGTATCCCCCGGGCGATAGACTCCCCGCTCTGTTGCGAGGAAGGCATCATAGCCACTCGACTGAAACGGGCGACCGCTGACATCGAAATCGGCCAGTGGTAAACGGGATTCATCGAGTCGCAGATATGACAGTTCACTATTTTTTTCAGCAGTGATGACGAAGGGCTGAAAGGCAGCGAGGGTGTCGCGAAGATTCTTGAAAATTGCGACACCACGGCTATTGCTGAAACCCTGCGCCAGTGTCTGGTTGTTGCGGCTATAGAGGGTGACTTTCACTCCAGAGATTGGGGATGCATCAACCAGAGAATTTACCCAGACCATCATATAATCATTCCCCAGCCGGGCGGTCATCCCGAGATCTGTGAGCATGACGTATCGACTGTCGGCAGTCCATCGTTCATCTCGAGCACGGGCTGATACCATGAATGCTCCGCGACGGGAGTCTCCGATAATGGAGCCGACATCCACGCTGGTGAGAAGTGGCCGGTTTTTCTCGCCGTTAAGTTCAAATTCTTTCAGAAAAAGAGATTTCCCGAGTTGCTTCGCACGCTGATCCCACCTGCCGTAGTAATCTGAACGTGGGTCATTCAATAGGAAATAGACGAGATTATTCGCAAAGACCTGTTCAACCTCCAGTTGCAGTTTTTCAATGTTGATTGTTTTCAACTCCAGATTCCCGTTTCCGGATTTCGGAAGGAAGACCCCCTTGGATGTGAACGAAACTGTTGGCTGAAGATCCGGAATCAACACCTTGGCGGAGAAGTCATGATCCAGAAGTTGCCCGCTCCGTGAGAGCAGATTCTTAGCAATTGTGACGGTGTAGACTTCGCCGGAACGAAAATCGCCACGTACGACAAGTGTGGACCAGTCCGCATCAAGGCGATACTCAACCCCTGGTTCTATTTTCAGAAGCGGACGGATGTCATCCGCGTTTATCTGCTGTGAAAAATTGACACGTATTCCGATCTGTTCTGCGTCTGCAAATGCTGCAACATGATGAATCAACAGTGGCTGGCGTGGTTCGACAATTGCGCGCACAGATATGTTGTCAGCAAGCGGAGTTCCGCACTCCTGACAGCCCAACCCCTTTTCAATCACTACCAAGAAGACACGCGACTTGTCACTTCGAATGATGGGGGAAGACTTAAAGGTGAAGTCTCGCGAATACACAGGTGCAGAAGAACTGTTCCACTCAAATTCACTCAGAGTAGTCAGATCAATGGGGGTAAGTGAGTAGGTGAGGGGTGGAGCCCCCTTTTCATTCTCCCCTTCGATTCTGAGCTTTGACTGAAGTTCTTGCACCGAAACCGGATAGTTGAATTGAAGACGTCCGACCAGAAAAGCAGAATCGTTGTAGGTTGGAATCTGTTCGACAGAGACACTCCGATCAATGAGCGAAAGAAAAGGAGTCTGTATTTTGAAAGTCGATGGCTTGCCAAGTTTCAGGCCGCTGATCCAGGTCTTCTCCGACCGGACCGTTGCAGTGTAGCTGGTCGCTGGTGACAACTCCTGATCAGGGAAAATACGGAGAACATCATCTTCTATCCAGCGAGCAATCCCCTTGATCGGCGGGGAAAAACTGACCGGCGGGGTGAGAACGGGAAGATCGACACTGTCTATCGCGACCATCTTCTTCGAAAAACTGATCGTGAAATTGACCTGCCGATCCACTTTTCCGCTTGGCTCAAAGGAGACAACTCTGACCTCACTCTCCGGCACACCGAAAGTAACGGTGACCAGCACCAGCACCGTGACCGCGACAATGGCAAGAATTGCCCGGCTGTACGGTCGTGCTGAACGCTGAAACTGGGAATTAAGGCGCTGCGAAACTGTGCGAGCGAACGCACCGAGTCTCGGAAACATGAGTGGTGTCTCCTTCATACAGCCGAAGCTGTGGGTAGGGGTTGTGTTTTGGAATGATGGTCAATGATTTTGAAAAGTTGGAGTGGGGGAGGGGGATTTGAACACGCAGCTCTGCTGCGATCAACCCTGCTGCTCTGTCTGTCAAACCCGCGCACACTGCACCTTGCCGACTGAAATTCGGCAGTCTTTCGATTCGCCATCGTACTTCATCAGACCGGTGATCTCCGATGGCGAATCATTATACCGTGAACATTCATCGCCGCTGATGAGTTTGACACAAGAATTCAAAAAAACTTTGGGTTTCTCATGTTTCCGACGCAAAGCTCAAGCTTCACTTTTCATCTCCCGTTCGCGATATAGTCATCATGTCAGTTATCTACGGTCCGTCCCGATTCACCGATCATGATATCTACCTGTTCAAACAGGGGAGCCATTATCGATTGTACGAAAAACTCGGTGGGCACGAAGCAGAGGTGAACGGTGTCCATGGAGTGATCTTTGCGGTCTGGGCTCCGAATGCCGAGCGAGTGAGTGTGATCGGTGATTTCAATGGCTGGAATCGGGGAAGTCACCCATTGGCAGTCCGCTGGGATGGCTCCGGAATTTGGGAAGGATTTATCCCCGGGCTGAAGCGGGGACTTCTGTACAAGTACTTCATCCAATCTCGTCACACCCACTTCGCGACCGAGAAAGCAGACCCCTACGCTTTTCACTGGGAAACACCACCGAAAACCGGGACGGTCGTCTGGAATCTCGACTACGTCTGGCAGGATCAGGAGTGGATGACCAATCGAAAAGAGCGAAACGCCCTTGATGCCCCCATGTCGGTCTACGAGATTCATCTCGGGTCATGGCGGCGCAGTAATGACGGTCGCAACTGGCCACTTTCTTATCGTGAACTTGCCGATCAGCTCCCGATCTACATCAATGAACTCGGCTTTACCCATGTCGAGTTTCTTCCCGTGACGGAGCATCCCTTCTATGGTTCGTGGGGGTATCAGACCGTCGGCTATTTCGCGCCGACCTCTCGCTACGGCACGCCGCAGGACTTCATGTATCTTGTCGACAAGCTGCATCAGATGGGCATCGGCGTGATCCTTGATATTGTCCCCTCACATTTTCCGACTGATGCACATGCCCTCGCCAGTTTTGATGGGACCCACCTGTATGAACACAGCGATCCGCGCAAAGGGTTTCATCCCGACTGGAGTAGTGCGATTTTCAACTACTCCCGCAACGAAGTCCGAAACTTCCTGATCAGCAGCGCGATCTTCTGGCTCGACAAATATCATATCGACGGTCTTCGTGTCGATGCCGTCGCAAGCATGCTCTATCTGGATTATTCCCGAAAAGCAGGGGAATGGATTCCGAATGTGCACGGCGGCAGGGAGAATCTGGAAGCGATCACGTTACTTCAGAGAATGAACGAAGTGGTCTACGAGCAGTTTCCCGATGTACAGACCATCGCCGAAGAATCGACTGCCTATCCGATGGTCTCCCGTCCGGTCTTTGCTGGCGGGCTCGGATTCGGTATGAAATGGAACATGGGCTGGATGCACGATACTCTGGCATACTTCTCGAAAGAACCGGTGCATCGAAAATTTCATCAGCAATATCTGACCTTCAGTCTGCTCTATGCCTTCTCTGAAAATTTTCAACTGCCGCTGTCGCATGATGAAGTCGTGCATGGCAAGAGTTCACTGTTGGGCAAGATGCCCGGTGATCTCTGGCAGAAGCGAGCTAATCTTCGATTGCTTCTTGGCTATCTCTGGACTCATCCCGGCAAGAAATTGCTTTTCATGGGGGCGGAAATCGGTCAGTGGGATGAATGGTCGCATGACAAGAGTCTGGACTGGCATCTGCTGGGTTTTCCTGAACATCAGGGAATACGAAAATGGGTGAGTGATCTCAATCAATGCTATCGCACACATCCGGCGTTGTATCAGCAGGATTTTACGCATGACGGATTTCGATGGGTCGATTGCGACGACACCAGCAATAGTGTGATCAGTTTTCTGCGCATCGCACGTGATGGGAAGATGGTGCTCGTGGTGCTCAATTGCACGCCGGTGATGCGCGACAGTTATCGCATCGGTGCGCCGCTTGCAGGGAAGTGGCGTGAAATTCTCAATAGTGATGCGGAAATTTATGGTGGCAGTGGAAAAGGGAATCTCGGAGTTGCACAGACCAATGCAGTCGCAGCACATGGATTCGCGCAGTCACTGCAACTGGTGTTGCCGCCATTGAGTATCGTAATCATGGAGCCAGAGTGAGTGTGAGATTAACCCGATCAGCGAACTGGTAGCCCGTTCCCTTTAGGGACGGGGGCTGGGTGGCGCACTTCGCAGGGAAACAATTTCCCCAATTGTTACAATCCCGTGAATCTCACGCAGACTGTGCGACAACTATTGCATTGATCATCAAAAGGATGTAATATATTTGTAACCTGAGTGGGGAATATGGTACACCGAATCAAACATTTTCGTCTTCGCAACATAGCATCAGTTGGCGTGATGCTTGCTCTCTCTCAACTTCAGTAGCGGTATTGGCTGGCGATATGCACGCCGCACAGAAAAAAAATCTGGACGCATTTTCATTTCCTATTCTTTTCGCATCAAATGCAGGGCAGTGGCCCGAGCAGGTAAAATTTAAGGCCGACATGGCAGGTGGCTACACGATCTGGTTTGAGTCGAATCGATTGTTGATTGATGCCCGCGGGAGCAATCAGCCGCCGCTGGAGGTCGTACTCACCGAGTTTTGCGATGTGCCGGTGGTTTCGGAGAAGAACTCAACACACTTTTCAAATTACTATCTGGGGAATGATTCGACCAAATGGCACGAAGGGGTCCCCTCTGCGTCTTCCATTCGCTACCGTGGTATTGCCGAGGGAGTTGATCTCGTATTCTATTCCAATTCGCGGAAACAACTTGAATTTGACTATGAACTGGCTCCCGGCGCATCACTGAGTCAAATTCAGAGGGAATTCATAGGGTCAGATTCGATTGTTCGCGAATCAAATAATAAATTGGCTATCTATTTTGCGGGTATTGTGCTGCATGAATCGATTCCGGTGTCGTATGCGATAGAAAACAATGCATCCGTGCCATTTGAAGTGCAGTATCTCGTGAACGATGAAGGTGTAACATTCGCCGCAAATGATGATGAGATGAAAAACAGAGTGGTGGATCCGGTGTTGTATATGTCAGCGTATCTGGGAGGTAACGGTGCTGACGAATTGCTCGCACTTGAACCAGACAACTCGAATGGTTTCTGGACAATTGGATCGACTCAGTCGATCAATTATCCAATTCTTGATGTCACGGGTGGTGTGAATGATCCCGATCCAAACAATGACCTTGACGGCGAGTCGGATGTAGTAGTTACCCGCGTATCTGGAAACGGCGATGTATTGCTTTGGAGCACCTATCTGGGTGGCTCAAATTTTGACGAAGGGTCCGATATGGCATTTGATCAGCCAATCGGCACATTGGCTTCTGCCGATTTTGATGTCTATCTAACAGGTCGAACTAGAAGCAGCGACTTTCCACGGACCACAGGTCAATCGTATGGTGGGAGCAACAATGACGATGCCTTTGTGACGGTTCTTACTGGCGACTTTGGTCGCCTTGTATGGAGCAGGTTTTACGGGGGTGTAGGCAATGATATTGCGTATGGCATTGCAGTCACGTATGGTGGCTCACGGACATTCATCACTGGTGTGACTAATTCAACTAATTTGCCTATTTCACAATCTCCTTTTCCTCCGCCGCTTCAGAGTGGATGGGATGGATCTGCGAATTCCGCCTGGGATGCTTTTGCAGCTTCATTCTCTGTAACTGGGGAGGCCGAATATAGCACCTATCTGAACGGTGGATCGATTTCCAGTAGCGGGGACGATTACGCCTATGATATTGAGCTTTCCAATGACACGGCATACATAGTCGGTGCAACTTCTAGTCAGTACTTTGCGAACGATAACAATATCACTTTCAACGGTGTCTTTAGAACACACACGGTCGGGCTTCACCCCTACGTTATTGCGCTGAACGGCACTGGCAATGTGCGAACCTATGCTACCTATCTCGGTCATGTGCCACACGACACTGATCTGGCATTGTGCATCGAAATGGGAAATGACGGTCACATGTGGGTAGGCGGGACGACGTTTACTGGCAATTTCATGCAGCAGTTTGCTGATACAATCAGCACATACAAACAATTCGCCGATGGTGGAGACTCAGACGCATGGTTGATTCGATTCAATCATACCTTGCAGCAGGTATTCTCATGGACGTTTCTGGGTGGTGACAGTAGTGACGCAATTACAGACTTGCAGGTTGATGACCTAGGTAACGTCTATTTTGGGGGGCACAGCGCGTCGGATAATGTTACCAATATGGGAATCAGATATCCACTCGTGCATCCGCCATCAGGTTTCAATGGTGCAAACAATCGTGGCGGGACTGAAGGCATGATTGATCAATTCTCAAACACTGGTCGAACTCTTCACTTCTTCACTCTGTACGGAGGTGCTGGTGACGATGAAGTGCAGGGTGTAGCGTTCGGTGCTAACGGTCGAGGGTTTGCATGTGGTGTAACAGCAAGTAATTCCACAACCGACAACTTTCCAGTCCTTAGTCCGACGGGCACATTTTCGTGGCAGGGTGGGTCGTATAGAGGTGGAGCAAGCGATGGCTTTATTGCTTCATGGAATTGTTGTACGGGGATGAGAGGGAATGTGGATGGATCGGAGGATGAAACTCCAGATATCGGTGATCTGACATACCTCGTGGATCATCTTCTCATTACCTATTTGTCACCGCCATGTTTTCAAGAATCCAATGTTGATGCCATATTTTCCATAGATTTCGGTGATCTTACTTTGTTAGTAGATCACCTATTCATAGGACTTCAGCCACTTCCAAATTGCGAATAACGCCAAGTGGTAGAGTGTAGAAAGAGGGAAAGTCATGCGATCTATCATTTTCTCAACACTGTTTTGGACATGCCTGTCATTGACAGGGAGATCCCAGGTTTTGATCGATACCCTAGATGTCGGTTTGAGAGATTCTCTATCGCTTCAACAGATACGTGATATTTCTGTTATCGGAGATACTGCATACATCGCATTAGAACTTGGGTTCTGGTCGGACATAGGAATTACTGCAGGTATAGCAATAGGACTGTCATGGAACAAAGAGTCGGGTGCAGTCCTTGACAGTGCAATCGTGACTGACATAGCAAAGAAGGGGTTGGACTTTATTCAAGAGGTGTATAGAAATCGAAATAGAGATTCGTCCAATCAACACTGCGTGTTTCAGTTCTTTGGAGTACGCCGAGGTACTGGTCTGATACCCACTGACGAGTTTCAAGTACTAGCTAGGTACTATTTTCATGTTCCACGATGGAGCAAATTTTCAAGCTTCAGAGCTGATACACTCAAGTTTAGTCCGGGAACTGAATACGGTGCAATGGCTTACACAAGTAATCCTCAATTTGTCTACCACAGATACGTTCCCCACTGGTCCGGCCATCTTGTCATCCACGACCCCGACCGGCCATGCTGCGTGAACATCATGGGGAATATCGATGGCGAAGATGGGGTCGATATCGGAGATCAAACGCTACTGATCGATCATCTTTTTGGCACCTGCGTAGCACTTACGTGCGTCGACGCCGCAAATGTCGATGGTTCGGCAGACAGCTCAGTCGATATGGCTGACTTGATCGCACTGACCGAACATCTCTTCATGGGTGGTCAATTGGCAGAGTGCAGATAGTGTAGTCATAGCTTTTTTAAAGAGGGCAGACGAGGGCGTCTGCCGCGCACGGAAGTTTTCAAAAAAGGCAGACGAGGGCGTCTGCCGCTCACTAAACCTGGAACCCTGATCTGGTGATCAGGGCCACCTCTGGATTAGATGAGATTCTTTCTAAAACAATAGCTCTGTTCTACTCCGGCATATTGACCGTAGTTTGGGATTCGGACATAACCGGATTTTTCATATAGGCGAATCGCTTCCGGCTGCTTGATTCCGGTTTCGAGCACGGCGGCAGTGAATCCGCATTCAATCGCCCATAGCTCCAGCTCATTCAGAATCTTCGCGGCGATGCCGCGACCGCGTGATTCGAGTCGCGTGTACATGCGCTTGATCTCGACCGTTGTCTCATCAAACGGTTTGAACGCACCACAGGAGACCGCATTGTCATCCTCGTAAGCAACGACGACATGTTTGATAGCATCAAGTTTATTGAACTGATCGTAGAATGCGTGGTCATCCCCGTCTCGAATGCTCAACTCACGATCAAGCAGCGCAACAAGCGCGCGAAAATCGGCGTGGTCAGAGTTGGTACGCACAAGAACGATAGAAGGCATCTGCTTCAATTACAACTGTAGACTGAATCCCATTCGAGCTACTTCGTGTATGATGGAGAAGTAGTCTGATTCTCGTTCCTGATAATGGTAGTCCGAACCTTGACTGCTATAATAGATCGATTCGTATTCTTCCCGCTGAGATCGATACTCCAACCCCAGTGATACCTCACCGAACAAGGAAAAACCATCCATGAGAAAAATCTCAGAGCCGAGCATTCCATTTATGCTAAGAGCTGAAAACGAGGATTCACGTCTGGACTCGCTTGTAGAGCCGGACGGATACTCGTACTCACTGAATCCAAATCGATAGCTGGGTCCAACTCCAAAGTAAGGATGTAAATTTTTGCCAGATTTTCGATACCAGATCGTGCGCAGAGAAAGTGTGAGATTCACAGAATTGTCCCCCTGTTCAGAGCTATTCATCTGGAAGCCGTATCGATTGTCATCTATTGTAGTAGTTTCTGTCGATCCTACTCGTAATGGAAAAGAAGCTCCGAATCGAATGGCATGACGGGGAGAGAGATGGTGGCGAATAGTAAATGATCCACCATCCAGTCCTGTCGAGGTGAAAATTCCGTTGGTGACGCTAAATTGCAGAAACCAGGATTTCGATTTGATTTCGCTAAATCGAACAACTGCTGACTTTGTCGTGTCTTCCTCGGCTATAACGACTGAAGCTGACAAGAATAATCCCAAGATGATATAAAGTCTCAGCGATCTCATTTTTCCCTCACTGTTTGTATGGTGTCGCGGCTGTTCCAGTATATTCTCAATAGGAAATGAATGCAAGTCAGGGGGATGAGGGAGGCAGACCCTTTTCAAATGCAAACGGCCACTCAGATTCCTGAGTGGCCGTGGATGAAAACGATTTTCGGTCCGATTCGGCTGATCTTTTTTACAAGCAGCTTGGCAGCGAGATGAAGCTGATAAACAGGTGATCGACCAGGAAAGTCAGATCAGCAATATCAATACTCGAATCAACCACCAGGTCCCCTTCCTGCGCGCAACAGAGTGGGGCGAAGCTGATGAACAAATGATCGACCAGCACCGTGAGGTCAGCGATATCGACACTCTGCGCGCCATCACAGTCAACATTACCGCGTGAACCGATACAGCATCCGCCACCTGAGCCGTTCAGGATATGGTCGTTAAACCACTGGCGTCCTTTCGCAATAGTCGCATCAAGACTGTCGGCACCGTCACGACCAGAGATCAGCATGCTGTAGATTCGTAACGTGTCTCCGGCACCGATGGTCGCGCCATTCACGAAAGTCATTAGCGAGAAGAGATCACCACCGGCGGCTCCGGTCGAGTAACCGGAGGTGTTCATGAGGTCATAGAGTTCAGACTGGTCGAAGCCGCTCACCGGATAGAGGTAGGTTGAGTTGAAATCGACCCGTCCGCTGAATGGTCCACTGAGAGTATCGACTGCTCCTCCATTGACACCCACACCGAGGTGTGTGACAGCTCCGTAGCGATCTCCATTGTTCTGGCAGCCAGTGCCGCTTCCAATCTGGTAGATAGTTTTCAGGGGCTGAATTTCCTGACCAGTATTGCCACCTGCACTCGGAACATCCCAGTCAAAACCCTCACCAACCGAGACATTGTTGATCGTAGTACCAAGCCATGATGAAATTTCTGTACACTGGATGTAGATCGTGCAGGAATCAGCTGCTTTCAGAGCCCAGGTAGTTTTTTCGACTGCGATCTGTTTGTCACGAGTGACAAATGTCCCGCTTTCGAACTTCTCGTAGGTTCCTGAATCAGCAACCGGCACGGTCGGGTTTCCATCAAGTGGAACCAGATAGTGATTCTGGCTGAACATGTTCGTCGCACCTACGGTGTCGGAGCCGTTCACATATGATACCGCAACGGTTCCTTCATACAGGTAGTAAGAAGCGCAATCACCGGCACTCTGGAAATCCATCGAAACAGCTGATGAGCCACCACTCCCCATTTTCCCGCTGTTGCTGACCATCTGCTTGGTGCACCCGGCGGAAATCGTGTCGAACACCGTCGAGACGATATACTCGCAACTGTCACCGATGCCATCGAAGTCTGCGTCGGCCTGATCAGGGTTATAAGTAGTTGGGCAATTATCAAGCGCACAGGTGGTCGCCGGGTATCCGGTATTGCCGAAGCCGTCACGATCTGGATCAACGCAGTCGTCACATATATCACCGATGTCGTCGGCGTCGATATCTGATTGATCTGGATTAAAGACCAACGGGCAGTTATCGCACAGATTTCCGATTCCGTCTCCATCAGGATCGGCGGCGTCGGGGCAGGGGACGTTAGTCGAATACATCGAACGACCGTGTGTACCGGCGACGAGTTTGCGGGTTCCTTTGTGCATCACCAGATCGTGTACGCATGTAATAGGCAGATTGGTACCAAGAGGAGCCCATGAGCCGCCAACGTTTGTGGAGACATAAACTCCCATGTCGGTACCGACATAGAGAGTGTTATTATCGTGTGGATCAATGATCACATCGTTGATTGGTGCCTGCGGCAAGTTCGACGTGATATTTGTCCAGCTGTTTCCGAAGTTCGTGGTGCGGTAGATGTGCGGAAGGACTTCCCCCTGCGCTACGTAGCCCGAGAGAGTGACGTAGCAGATCCCCGCACTATCCGGATCGACCGTCAGTCGCGTGACCCAGCGATCGGGAAGTGTTGCACCGACATCAGTCCAAGATCCCCCACCAGTCGTCGTTACCTGTACCACTCCGACTCGAGAACCGGCATAGACCACATTCGGGTTGGTCTTTGCCGAGCCGATAGCAGTGATATAGGAGGTAGTCAGGTCAGGACTGATGACCGACCAATTCAGCGCACCATTGGTCGACCGATAGATACGATCTGTCGAAGTAAAGAGAAGCTGCGGATTCGTTTCATGCATTACCAGTGGCGTATTCCAGGCACGAGTTTCGGACCCATTGATTCCGGTCTGTGCATTCGAGAAACTGAATCCGCCATCAGTAGATTTTGCGATATTCCCGTTTTGCGATTCGCAATAGATGACATTCGAGTTGGTGTAATCAACAATCACCTGGAAACCATCCCCGCCGAAAATCGATGCCCAGTCATTCAGATTGCCTGTCAGCGTTCGGTTCGTTCCGTTGTCCTGGGTTCCGCCGTACAGTTTTGCAGGATCTGCTGGGTCGAGGGTAATGGCATAGAATTGGGTGTTGTGCATATTGACGGTCTGTACCCAACTGTTGCCATAGTCGGAGCTAAGATTCACCCCGCCGTCGCAGCCGTTATACAGGCGATGTCCGCCGATTCCGTCCGGCACGATTGTCAGTTCATGATGATCGACATGGGTGATGCCGGTGACATTTGTCCAGCTTGCGCCGCCATCGGTTGATCGCCAGTGAGTGACTCCCATGACATAGACGTAATTCGGTAATCCGGGAATGGTACGAATCTGCCCGAAGTACCAGCCGAAGTTGCTTGTGTGACCGGCAAGGGCCGCGTCATTGGTCTGCGTCCATGTCACTCCATCATTGGTGCTTTTATAGACGCTTGAAAAGGTGCTGTTACTGGAGAGATGGGATGCATACCAGGTATTCGACGCCGGGTCGACGGTCACTCCAATACGTCCAAGGGTACCTGATGCTGGTAGTCCGCCAGTTCCAGAAATATTGACAAATGAACCGGCACTACCTGAGGTGGTGGAACGCCAGATGGCGGTTTCTGCACCTGATGTCCATCTCCAGATGACGGCGATCACCGTTCCGGTCAGGTGGTTGAAATTAACATCGATGCATCCGGCAAGTGACGACGGGTTCAGTACCTGCACCCAAGTTGCTCCAGCATCGGTGGTACGATAGAGCCCATGGTCGGGTGACGACGTTCCGCCAAATATTTTTCCCATTACAGCGCAGAAGACCGTATCCGGGCGAAGCGGATCGATGATGATCTTTCCAATTCGTTTTGAATTTGGTAATCCGGAAAATGTCCATGTCGCACCGGCGTCGGTCGACTTGTAGACGCCAGTTCCTTCATACGAATCGATAGATGCTGAGGCCTCTCCCGTTCCAACATAGATTTCATTCGCATTCTGCGGGTTTATTGCGATTGCGCCGACCGGGAAAGTCGAGATCGAATCGAACACCGGAAACCAAGTATTCCCACCGTCGGTCGATTTGAATACCCCGCCAGCTGCTCCGGCAGCATAGATCGTGTTCAGATTAGAGGGATGCACCGCGATACTTGTGATACGTCCGGGGATATTGTTTGGACCGGCCTCTGCCCAGGTCGAGGCAGTCAGAAAACTACCGCTGCTGCGATCACGCTCTTTCATAGCTTTTGCTTCAGAAACAGCACGCTCGACCGCGCCTTCAGGAATAGTCGCGTAGGGATAGGCACGCTGCTCGTAGAAATACATATTTGGATAGGGGCGAAGCCGCTTCGGGATTTTGCCGTCCTTCTTGTGACGATAGAATTGGACTTCCGCAGAAGTCGGTCGGGACGGATCAAAAGGGGCATTCGGAATGATCATCAGAGCTGAAAGGGCAACGATCAGACTGAGTCCGAGGATAGAAAATATGCGCATCATCTGCCTCCGAGATAGGTGGAGCGATAAGTAATTATTCGAATAACGAAATCCAAAAATCTGGGTACCGAAAAAATATAGTCGGAAAGGCAGTTTTTTACAAGGAATGAAGTGATGGCGCCTGCCCTCTCCCCCTGTATATTCCCTTCATGAGTCTTGATCTGTTCGGTTCGTCAACAACCCGGAATGACAAGTCCGAATCGGGACAGGATACTCCCGTTGATAAACATCTCCCCTTGGCCGAACGAATGCGCCCGCGACATCTGGATGAGATCGTCGGGCACACCCAACTCCTTGGGAGCAATGCACCTTTGCGTCGATTGATTGAATCGGACCGAATCGGTTCGATGATCTTCTGGGGGCCTCCGGGGAGTGGAAAGACCACCGTCGCTCGACTGATCGCCGGTTACACCAAAGGGGAGTTTATCCCCTTTTCTGCAGTCACTGCCGGGATCAAAGAGGTCAAAGAAGTCCTCGCGCAGGCGGCACTCTATTTTCGTCAACAGCATCGACGGACCTATCTGTTCATCGATGAAATCCACCGTTTCAATCGTGCCCAGCAGGATGCCTTCCTTCCGTATGTCGAACGTGGGGAAATCACCCTTCTCGGCGCAACGACCGAAAATCCCTCATTTGAAGTCAACGCCGCCCTCCTGTCTCGTGTTCGTGTTTTTGTTCTTCAGCGACTACAAGATGAGGATCTCGCGCAGCTTTTGATGCGAACTATCGCCGATACTGATCGAGGATTAGGGGAGAATCGCTATACCATCTCTCCGGACGGGATTGTCTTTCTCCTGCAACGTGCTGATGGAGATGCACGCCGATTACTGACCCATCTCGAAGCAATCGCTGCTGGTATTCCCGATGGCACCACGATCACTGCTGAAATCTGTAGCCAGTCGGCAGCGGCAAATAGCTTCATGTACGACAAGACCGGGGAAGAGCATTACAACCTCATTTCTGCTCTTCACAAGACTATTCGCGGCGGCGACCCTGATGGTGCCCTCTATTGGCTGGCGCGTATGCTCGGTTCGGGGGAAGACCCGATGTATGTCGTCCGTCGCCTGATTCGATTTGCGTCCGAAGATATTGGCTTGGCCGATCCGCAGGCACTCGCTCTTAGTCTCGCTGCTCGTGACAGCTATCATATGCTCGGCTCCCCCGAAGGGGAATTGGCGATCGCGCAGTTGGTGGTCTATCTGGCGACTGCCCCGAAATCGAATTCTGTCTATACTGCATGGAAACAGGCAACTCTGGATGCGCAGGCGCATGGCTCCCTTCCGGTTCCGCTCCATATTCGCAATGCCCCAACACCTCTGATGAAGGCATTGGATTATGGGAAAGAGTACCAATATGCCCACCAGTTTCTGGATGGGCTGACCGATCAATCCTATTTCCCCGATGCACTCGGTGAACGTCGCTATCTCGATCCAAAAGAGACGGGGGATGAAACCCGTATCGCCAACTACCTCACCTGGTATCGTACCGAGCGAGAAAAATTGCTCGGTGGTTCGAAAAAACCGAGTCAAAAAAAATAGCTCGCAGATCTTCCGCCCAAGTACCCAGCCGCGTGTAGAACTGCTATGTTACCACCTATGACACACCCCTCCACACGCAGACTCTTCTCCCTTTTTGGGATTCTCCTGACACTTGCTTTGTCGATCCTCCCTCTCTCAAGGGCAAGCGCCATCAGCATTCTGATTCCGATGGATGAATTGCAAACCGATCACCTGAAAGCTTACGGCATCACTTTCAATACCCTTCGGGATGGATTCAAAGGGGAATGGCTGCTGAATTATCGTGGTGGGTCATTCCTTCTGGATGCCACTGATGTAGTTCTCGACCGATGTCTTGTCGCCGGCGTACTTGCCGAACGAGTGACCTCTGATCAGGTGAATGAGATTCGACGCACTATCGAATCGCAGAACATGGAACGGGTTGAGCTTGAAAAAGCCCCCCGCATTGCAGTCTATCAGCCGCCGAATCAGCAGCCCTGGGATGATGCGGTCACTCTTGCCCTCACCTATGCAGAAATAAAATATGATCAGATATGGGACGAAGATGTTCTCAGTGGCAAACTCGAAGAGTATGACTGGCTGCATTGCCACCATGAAGATTTCACCGGCCAGTACGGAAAGTTCTACGCTTCATTTCGAGATCAGCTCTGGTATCAGGTCGATGTCCAGACCAACGAGCAGATGGCTCGCAAGTTGGGCTTTTCAAAAGTCTCGAAGATGAAAGGGGATGTTGCGCGGACCATTGCCGAATTCGTTCGTCGTGGTGGATTTTTCTTCACGATGTGCTCCGCGCCGGAGACTATCGACATGGCACTTGCCTCTGAAGGAGTTGATATCGTTCCCGCCGAATTTGATGGGGATCCGATTGATCCCAGCGCAACCTCAAAACTCGATTATACGAAAACATTCGCTTTTGAAAATTTCACGCCAAACTATGACCCGTATCAGTATAGACGTTCGAATATTGATACCTATCCGGAGCGAGCGGTCCGCTTCGGATCAGAGAAGGATGACTTTTTCTATCTCTTCGAATTTTCAGCCAAGCTCGATCCGGTCCCGACGATGCTCACGCAGTGTCACACCACGACGGTGAATGGCTTCATGGGGCAGGTGACGGCGTTTCGGAAATCATTTGTGAAAAAGCATGTCATCCTGCTCGCACAGCCGGATAATTTTGATGAGACACGTTATCTGCATGGAAATTTCGGACGGGGGACATTTACATTTTTCGCTGGCCACGATCCAGAGGATTACCAGCATCAGATTCATGATCCGGTGACTGATCTTCGCCTTCACAAAAATTCCCCCGGCTATCGCCTGATTCTGAATAATGTCCTGTTTCCTGCCGCGAAGAAGAAAGAGCGGAAGACGTAAGAGTTAGGAGTCCTCTGCACTGGACGCGGTCATTGCTTTTAAGAGAGGGCAGACGAGGGCGTCTGCCGCGCACTTTGGTACATGGGTCACTATTCGAAATTGGTAGCCCGTTCCCTTTAGGGACGGGGTCTTGGTTGGGTGACGCACCCGGGGTTGGGTGGGGAGGGAGTGGTGTGGTTGTCAGAAGGGATGAGTGTGGTTGTTTTTTA
>CAZFGK010000023.1:0-1034 GCA_964518635.1 uncultured Ignavibacteriales bacterium | reverse complement strand
GAGTTTCGTGCTGTTTTCAATCGATGAACAGGCACATTGATTTCGACTTCAACTATTCAGGCAATAATTGCAAAAAAAATATATCAACGAATCCGAAGCGAGCGATGAATATCAATTACATGAACGTGAAAAGTGCGTCACTGACTTCGCACCCTAAAACGGGTGCGCCACCCAGCCTTTGCTCTCATGCCAGTAAAAGTGCGCGATGATGAGAGTTCATGAAATTGAGGAGTTGTCTATGCGTTCTCTAATTTTGTTGTTCGTTGCGGCGCTTAGTCTCTTAGGCTCTGCTTCAGAAGTCTTGGCAATTACGGACACACTTGATGTCGGCGTGAGGGACTCAATTGCATTGAGTAATTCTGAGCTAATTGTTTCAGATGCCGGTTCAGCAGTAGTAGTTTTGGAGTTGAGCGTGTGGAGTGACAGTCTTCCAATAACCGGATTAAGCTGTAGCTTTCGTTGGTTTGAGAGTCAGTTCGTGCTCGATAGTGTCTCTGTGAGCCAATATGTCAGGGACGCATTTGACTTCAAAATTTCTACTTTCCGAAACGACTCACGCGATACAAGTAATAGCTACAAACAGTTTTCCTTCGGAGGCATTCGGGGCAGGTCGGCTGGACTGGATTCCCGATCAGCCAGGCAGGTAATTGCTTCGTACTATTTCTCAACAAGGCAATGGAGCAGACTGAGTTCCCTTACAATAGATCTCTTTCAGTTCAGTCCGGGAACCAGATCCGTGATGGTATCATACGATGCCAAAACTTTTACCCAGCATAGATACACTCCAAAGTGGTCCGGTCCTCTTGTCATCCACGACCCCGATCGCCCGTGCTGCGTGAACATCATGGGAAACATCGATGGCGAAGATGGCGTCGATATCGGTGATCAAACGCTTCTGATCGACCATCTTTTTGGCACCGGCGTAGCACTCGCGTGCGTCGACGCCGCAAATGTCAATGGCTCCGCAGACGGCTCTGTCGATATGGCTGACCTCATCGCTCTGACAGAACATTTATTCTTGGGTGGTCAATTGG
>CAZFGK010000022.1:10392-41977 GCA_964518635.1 uncultured Ignavibacteriales bacterium | reverse complement strand
GACGTTCGGCGGCGGTGTCGATACCGCGAATGACGATGCCGTCTCCGGTGGTTGCCGATGAGATCGCGGCTTTGTAGAACACGAACGGCGAGGCAGCAATCACATGCGGTTGTGATTCGATCTGGGTGACGAGTTCGGCGTAGTTGGTGAACGTTTCCCCGTTGGTCGGGTAGATGGTGATGTGGGAGGTAGTGCTGAGCAGACGTTTTCTAATTTCGGATTCGAAACCGTTGTGCATCGACATGACAAAACAGACCGTCCCGACGCCGAGACAGACGCCGAGGATGGAGATCCAGGTGGAGATAGCGGCAAATGACCGCCCGGCCCGGAGATATCTGCGCGCGATGAAGGTTTCAAGTGACATCTGGTGGGGGAATGTGCGGAGAATGCGCCCAAGAGACAATTGAGAACTGGGGGGTATTTTTTGTTCTCGATTGACGAATCCATCGCAGCGAAATGTCAAACTTTTAATTTTTTTGCACTCGGAAATAAATTGTTACCATTCGCGTTGTATATCAGAGTTTGGTACATGTCATACCGACTTTGAACATCTTTCGACGATTCCAGTTAGAGAGGAAAAATCAAGAATGTCTAGAGCACTCTATTTAAGCCCGATGATTCCTTCATTCGATGTCGCAGTGACAGCAATGTTTTTCAGCAAAGTGCTTCAGTTTAAGGTGGTAAGGGAGGAATCGACGTATGTCATCTTATCCAAAGACAACCTCACAGTTCATATTCTGAGAGCAGGAGATGACATAGGTCAAATGGAGTTTTATCTCGAAGTTGACGAGATCGATCAACTATGGCATTCGATCAAGGATCACCTTGAAGGAATGAAGGTCCGTGCGCCTTTTGATAGGGACTATGGAATGAGGGAGATCCATCTTGAAGTGCCGAAAACTAAAACATTGATGTTTATCGGTCAGGAGATAAGAAAATCAACTTAGTGCTGATAGTCCATCCCGCTCTTGCGTGTGGATTCTTCCACTAGCGACTCCGAAGACGGAGCCGCACTCCAGACTGAAAGAGCATCTTATCTTGTAGCGCGGGTCAGTTTCTGCCCCGCGTCTTCATCTTAACCCATAGCAAGCTATGGGGCACCGAAGAGAAGAAACACACCAACGAGAAAATTCAACACCGAAGAGAAGATCCCGCACCCGAAGAGAAGACCCACACCAAAGTGAAGAACCCCGCACCCCTTTGGGGAGCGGGCCACCAAGAGAAGAGGCCGGTTCGGAAGCCGGACCGTCCCTACAAGAAAAAGTGGCCGGTACCAAAGCGAACCGTCAGTACAAGAAATGAACCCCTTTTCTCACCCTGAGCTTGTCGAAGGGGGACATCATGATTTCTATTTTGTAGTGGATGTCATGCTTCGACAGGCTCAGCATGACAAGAGGCGACTCCGAAGACGGAGCCGCACTCCAGACTGAAAGAGCATCTTATCTTGTAGCACGAGTCAGTTTCTGCCCCGCGTCTTCATCTACTTCGCGATGTTGTAGAACACTCCCATACCGGCGTACTCGGCATGTTCGCCGATCTGTTCTTCGATACGCAGCAGTTCATTGTATTTCGCAATGCGATCAGTGCGGCACATCGAGCCGGTCTTGATCTGACCCGCACGAGTGGCAACTGCAACATGCGCAAGTGTCGTATCTTCTGTCTCACCGGAGCGATGCGAGATGATCGCGGTGAATCCTGCTTTTTGTGCCATCTCGATTGCGTCGAGTGTTTCAGTCAATGTGCCAATCTGATTGAGTTTGATCAGAATCGAATTCGCTGCTTTATCGGCTATTCCGCGCGCGAGACGTTTTGGATTGGTCACAAAAAGATCATCACCGACCAGCTGCACTTTTTCGCCAAGACGTTTGCGCAGTTCAATCCAGCCATCCCAGTCATCCTCCGCGAGTCCGTCTTCGATAGAGATAATCGGGTATCGTTTGCAGAGATCTTCCCAAAAGCCGACCATCTCAGAGCTTGAGAGTTTTCGTTTTTCGGAAGCAAGATTGTAGGTCTTCGATTTTTCGTCGTACAGCTCAGTCGTCGCCGGATCAAGGGCGAGCACGATATCTTTGCCGCGTCCTGCCTTGTATCCAGAGGCATCGATTGCTTCCATAATAACTTGCAGTGCTTCTTCATTTGATTTCAGATCAGGAGCAAAGCCCCCTTCATCACCGACGGCGGTGCTGTATCCTTTTTTATGCAGCAATTTTTTCAGATGCCCGAATACTTCGGCACCCATCTGTAAGGCATGCGCAAAACCACTCGCACCGACTGGCATGATCATGAATTCCTGCAAGTCGACATTGTTGTCGGCATGTTTGCCGCCGTTGAGGATATTCATCATCGGGACAGGCATCAGACGGGTATTGCAGCCGCCGATATATTCGTACAAAAATCTTCCGCGAGATTCAGCGGCAGCTTTTGCAACAGCGAGTGAGACACCGAGGATTGCGTTGGCACCGAGTTTCGATTTGTTTTCAGTGCCGTCGAGTTCGATCAGATATTTGTCGAGGGTGATCTGATCAAAGGGATCGAGTTCCTCTTCCAGAATCCCCGGCCAGATGGTGTCGTTCACATTGTCGACTGCGGTCTGGACTGATTTTCCGAAATAGCGACGTTTGTCGTCGTCACGCAGTTCGACCGCTTCATGTGCGCCGGTCGATGCACCAGAGGGGACCGCCGCCCGTCCGAGGGAACCATCAGAAAGGCAGACATCGACTTCGACCGTCGGTGTGCCGCGGCTATCAAGAATCTGGCGGGCGTGGATATACTCAAAATCGGCCATGGGGATTACCTCCGGGGGATAGGATTCAATTTTTTCTCTGGGTGAAGGATACGGGTGAAAAATGCCGCGCGAAAGTGGGGGGGATGGTGAATCGAAGAAGACCCTTCGATCCGCTCAGGGTGAAGAGACTTGAATTGGTAGCCCAGCCCCTTCAGGGGCGGTCGAACAAGCAACCCAAACTTGCAGGTGGCCCCGATGCCCACATCGGGGTCTTGTGCTCGTCACCCGCCCCTAAAGGGAGCGGGCTACCAATATTGAGGGAACTCACATTGACAACGCAGGGCACAGAGAAGAAAGAAGACATCGACATACTCATGGTGAGGAGAAGGGGCAGACGAGGGCGGGTGACGCCTACGAGAGAGAAGACCCTGAGCGGGTGCTCAGGGCTACCAATCTGTCATTTATCAATCTGTCATTTATCAATCTGTCAGTTATCAAACTGTCAGTTATGTCACCCTGAGCTTGTCGAAGGGGGACATCCTCAGAAGTCACCGGAAATCATGCTTCGATCCGCCGCGGCGGATCAGCATGACAAGAAACGACCCACCCGGAGAGTGGGGCACCAGGCGGGTAATCTTGTAGGGACGGTCCGGCTTCCGAACCGGCCTCTTCTTTTCTTGCCTTCGGTAAGATGGCAGGTTCCGAAGCGGGACACTGCCCTACAAGAGAATGTGTCTAGGTCGAATCATTCGTCGATTTCCGCAACTTCCCCTTGAGTTTTCTCAAGAACCGTCGTTGATTCCATCTCCGGTATCCGGAGCATCCAGTAAAATTTCATCTCCCGATACTCACGCACAGATCAGGAACAGTTCTATGCGTGCAGTGATTGGCATATACGGAAGGGAGTCTCATATGCGAGCGACATTTCAGGCGATCCCCTGCTACATTCTGGCAGGCGGAGAATCAGTAGAAGAGCGACGTCAGCGGGAAGGGATCGGCTGGCTTGAGTCTGGCTATCGGCGATACGCGGCGTTGTTTGAACAGGTGTCGGTCGTTGTGCGACCGGAACAGGCACGTGAGCAATGGCTCAATTATCCATTGGTAGTCGATCAGGTTGGTGCCCGTGGCGCAGCAGTCGGAGTGGCAACCGCGCTCAAGCATACGCCCAGCAATGCGATATTCATTGGTAGTTCAAAAGTGACCGACTTTCCGCTCGAAGCAGTGATCGATCTGGTGAAGCGATACAACGGGGAGCCGTTTCTTGGCTATCAAGTGGCGGATGAATCCGGACATGCGCAGCCATTCGGGATATTCTCGAAAGCGGCACTGGAACAGGTGCAGCAAGGGTCGGGAGATTTAGCAGCAGGATTAAGTGAACTGATTCCGAGCGGCACACCGGTTCTGGGGGCGTAGGAAAAACAGAAAACATTTGGAGACAATTCCGTAGCCATGTGTGTTTCGCCGGGATTCTTTTTCTTGGTGGCCCGTCACCCGCTTCGGGTGCGGGGTGACAATATATGACGAACAAGATGGAAGCCCCGTCTGACCTCTTTTCAAGTTCACGGGAACCCGGGGCAAGCCCACGGGCCACTCCACAGAATGATACTGAAGTCACGTGAAAGAGAAACACTTGCTCAGGAAAATCGCTGACGGACGAACAGATCTCATTTTTGAGTTGATAGAATCCGGGGGCGCAGCAAACGTAGTGGGATCAGATGGCGTTAGTCTGATCCAATGGTGTGCATATTATGGCGATGTGAGTGGTATCCGCTTTCTCCTCTCAAGAGGGGAGTCTTTGAGTTCCCTTGGCGAAAACTTTGGTCTGAGTGGTGCAGCTTTTCATGGTCACTGGCGGCTCTGTCAGTTCTTGATTGAACGTGGAGCTGATGTAAATATTCCGATCGCACAAACTGGCGAAACTCCGTTGCATTCCGCACTCTGTCGTCCCAGTCGATCTCAATATGAAAATGTTGTGCGAGTGCTGCTGAATTCGGGAGCAAAAGTAAATACACCGACCCTTCCCGGTGCACCGACTGGAAATTTCATGCGAGACTCTCGAACAGCGTGCGAGACTCCTCTGCACAGAGCCGGCGCATTTGCAAGCCACAACACCATCAAATTGCTAATTGACTCTGGAGCCAATAAAGAAGCAAAAGACATGCATGGTAACTCTCCTCTGACCTGGGCCAGCATGCATCTTCGTTCTGATCAAATCATAAGAATGCTCTGTTATGGTGATCATCAAATTCACCCTGAACGAAATTTCTCAGGTGATTTTGGTTTAGGTGAGACTGGGCTAGACTTCTTTCTGCAGGGCAGGCCGCACTTCTCAAAATCCTAGGTATACACATAGTGGGATTTTGCCCCTACTTCAGCTCCATCTTCAAAAATTCTCCAGTGAAGCTCCCTTTTGTCTTCGCAACATCCTCCGGGCGTCCGGTAGCGATTACTTTTCCGCCGCCATCCCCACCCTCCGGGCCGATATCAATAATCCAGTCGGCTGTTTTGATCACATCCAGATTATGCTCGATTACTAGCACGGTATTGCCACGATCAACCAGTTCATTGAGCACTCCCAGCAGCATGCGGATATCTTCGAAATGCAATCCAGTGGTTGGTTCATCGAGAATATAGAACGTACGTCCGGTCGCTGTTTTGGAAAGCTCGGTCGCAAGTTTCACACGTTGCGCTTCGCCCCCCGACAATTGCGTCGCCTGTTGACCGAGATGTATGTAGCCAAGTCCGACATTGGCGAGTGTCATCAGTTTGGTTTTCAATCGCGGGATATTCTCAAAAAATGTCACCGCCTCTTCGACCGTCATATCGAGAACATCAGCGATTGATTTCCCTTTGAAGGTCACTTCCAATGTTTCCCGATTGTAGCGTTTCCCTTTACAGACTTCGCAGGGGACATAGACATCGGGAAGGAAATGCATTTCGATCTTGATGATCCCGTCCCCTTCGCACGCTTCACAACGACCACCCTTGACGTTGAAAGAAAATCGTCCCGGCGCATAGCCACGTGCTTTTGCTTCCGGCAACTCTGAATACAAGTCGCGAATGAAAGTGAAGAGTCCGGTATAGGTCGCCGGATTCGAGCGCGGCGTGCGACCAATCGGAGATTGATCGATATCAATCACTTTGTCAATCTGTTCAAGTCCGACGAGGTCATTATAGGGAAGTGGCGCAGTGCGTGAATCATAGAAATGCTTCGCCAGCGCGCGATAGAGGGTCTCATTGATGAGTGATGATTTCCCTGATCCGCTCACTCCTGTCACCGCTACGAGGCAACCAAGCGGAATCGCGACATCCACCTTCTTGAGATTATTCCCCGTCGCACCGGTGAGTTTGATCTCCCCTTTATTGGTGCCGCGGCGATCACGCGGAATCGAAATCGTTCGCGTTCCGGCAAGGTATTGTCCTGTCAGTGATTTCTTCGACGCACGAATTTCGGCAGGTGTTCCTTGTGCGATGATATGCCCGCCATGCACTCCTGCGCCGGGGCCAAGATCGAGTACGTAATCGGCGGCTTCAATGGTGTCGCGATCATGTTCGACAACGAGTACGGTATTTCCGATGTCACGCAGTCCGATCAAAGTTTTCAGCAGCTTCTGATTATCACGCTGATGCAATCCTATTGATGGCTCATCCAGAATATACAGCACCCCAACAAGACGCGATCCGATCTGCGTAGCGAGCCGTATACGCTGCGCTTCTCCGCCAGAGAGTGTTGCTGCGGCGCGACCGAGAGTGAGATACTCAAGCCCGACATCACACAGGAATGTGAGTCGCTCACGAATCTCTTTGAGAATCTGTTTGGCGATATGCTGCTGACGTTTGGTAAGAGTCAATTTATTGAAAAAGACAAAGGCATTACGAATCGACATCCCCACGACACTGTCGATTGTTTCACGGTCAATAATCACTGAAAGTGCTTCCGCTCGAAGACGCGCCCCTTTGCATGATGGGCAAGTGCTGACTGTCATGTAGTTCTCGATCCACTGACGCACCCCTGCGGAATCGGTCTGCTTATAGCGACGCTCAAGGTGCGGAATCACCCCTTCGAATGAGCCTTTGTACGTTCCCGATGCAGCGCCGTCCCCATGTTCATACTCAAATTTGATCTCCTCACGACCAGTACCGAAGAGGATGATCTTCTGCAATTTCTCACTCAGCTTGTTCCACGGTGTCGAAAGTTTGAAATCAAAATGAGTTGAAAGCCCTTTGATTCGATAGCGATACCAGTTCGCCATCTCAGGTCCACCCCAGGGGGAGATTGCACCGGCATTAATCGAGAGGGTCTTGTCCGGAACAACGAGAGAGGCATCAATCTCCATCTTCTGACCGAGCCCGTCACAGACTTTGCAGGCACCGAAAGGGGAATTGAATGAAAAGAGTCGCGGGGATGGTTCTTCGTATGAGATATTGCAATTCAAACAGGCGAATTTTTCTGAGAAGAGCAGATCCTGATTCTTGATATTGATCAGGACAATCCCCTGACCGATTTTCAGCGCGGTCTCAACCGAATCGGCAAGCCGTCGACGGGAAGTCGGCTTGACTACCAGACGATCGACTACTGCTTCAATCGTGTGCTTCTGATTTTTTGTAAGATTGATCGTCTGATCAGATTCGACGACATCCCCATTCACCCGAATTCGGACAAACCCCTCTTTGCGGGCTTCATCGATAATCTCTTTATGCTCCCCTTTTCGTCCACGTGTCAGTGGCGCGAGGACCATCAGACGGGTTCCTTCTTCGAAAGAGAGAACAGAATCAACAATTTGCTCGACTGTCTGCTGCGAAATCGGATTTCCGCATTTCACACAGTGTGGCACACCGACACGAGCGAAGAGCAGACGGAGATAGTCGTAGATTTCAGTAATCGTGCCGACGGTCGAACGGGGATTTTTGAGCACCCCTTTTTGTTCAATTGAAATCGCCGGAGAAAGCCCTTCGATGTAATCAATATCCGGCTTTTCCATCAGCCCCAAAAACTGACGGGCATACGCCGACAGCGACTCGACATATCGACGCTGCCCCTCAGCGTAGATTGTATCAAAAGCCAGCGAGGATTTTCCTGAGCCGGAGAGTCCGGTGATGACGGTCAGCGTGTCGCGCGGAATGCGGACATCGATATTCTTCAGATTATGTTCGCGCGCCCCCTTGATATGCAGATACGAGACCGGCGCACGCTCGGAATTTCCCCGCTCACGTGAGCCAGACTTTGAATTTTCGCTATCGTTTGCCATCAATGGCCTCTCGTTCGGTCATGGAGCTGGTCAGGGAGGTCTAAAACGTCCCAAAAAGTGAAGCCGGGAATATAACTCCCAAAATCGTCCAGCGGGAGTGGGAAGAGTGAAATTGTGATAATGGGGGAAGTGGGGGGAAAGTTCCGTTGGAAGTAATGAGAAATCACCCTTCCATAGGCTCAAGGTGACAAGAGGATGCTGGGGGTGACAAAAAAGAATCCGCCGGAACGGCGGAGCGGTTACTCCCCTTTGTGGCGGTAGAGAATTTCGTTCGGGAAGACCATCCGGTAGTTGCTCCGCGCAATATGCTCCAGATACAGACGGTCATGTTTGAGGCGGTCGATCTCATAGTTGGCATCGACCAGATCGGCGAAGCGATGCTGATTTGCCGCAGTCAGCGAGCGTTGTTCGAGCCCCAGCCGAATGATATTCTGCACGCTGCTCTCACCGGTAAATGAAGTATAGAGAAAGATCGCAATGGCAACAGCCGCGCCGATTGCCACTTGTTGCCAGCGTTCGTGAAGTTCCGCCGCGCTCAATTTACGGAGCAGTTCTCCGGCGGGGGAGAAGATAGAGGCCTTAGTTCGTTGGGTGCGCCTGATCATATGGGAATGAATCTCAATTTTTCTGTTTCATTCAACAAGAAACCTCGGTGGGGTTTTGAGTGCTTCAAAGCCAGTTGTTCATTTCCGCGGTAGCCCTATTCGGCGGTAGCCCTATTCGGTGGTAGCCCTGAGCACCCGCTCAGGGTCTTCGTCTGTAAGTGAAGAAGACCCATCGACAGGCTCAGGGTGAGATGAAGATGTCTTTTCTTGTAGGGACGGTCCGGCTTCCGAACCGGCCTCTTTTGATTTTTGAATTGGAAAAGATGGCAGGTTCCGAAGCGGGACACTGCCCTACAAGACCGTGGCCCGGCGATGGTTCGACAAGCTCACCACGGTTCCTCGCCGGGTTTTCTCTTGTTTGCAAGATGAACAAAATGGCAGCTCCTCAGAAGGAGACTGCCCTACGGAAGAGAAAGAAAGATGGCGGCCTGGAAGCCAAGCACGCCCTACAAGACGAACGACTCGCTGATCTGTCTCGCTGACCTAGATCGCTGACGCGTCCCGCATTTCTGGAGGTCGGCTCCGTCTTCGGTGCCGACTTCAATTCCGCTTCAATGACAACCCTCCAATCTTTACATCCCCGATCTTCTCATCTACCTTGTGAGACTATGTCTGAACCGACTTCGCCACACGCCCCATCCGCCCCCCGTTTTGCGACCTTCAAAGAGGATTTCTCTCTCCCCAAAGCGGAAGAGAATGTCATCGCATTCTGGCGGGAACATCATATCTTTCAGCAAGTTACGAAAGCCGCGGAGAGTCGCCCGCCGTTTGTTTTCTTTGAGGGTCCCCCCACCGCCAATGGTCGCCCGGGGATTCATCATGTCATCTCCCGTACCGTCAAGGATCTGATCTGCCGCTACAAGGCGATGCAGGGGTATCGGGTCGACCGTAAAGGGGGATGGGATACGCACGGTCTGCCGGTCGAGATCGAAGTCGAAAAACAGCTCAAGCTCGACAGCAAACAGAAGATCGTCGAATACGGCATCGCCGCATTCAATCAGAAATGCCGCGAGTCTGTGTTCAAATATCTCGACGACTGGAACAAGATCACCGAGCGCACCGGCTACTGGCTTGATCTTGAGAAGGCGTATGTCACACTCAACAATGAATACATCGAATCGGTCTGGTCGATCCTGGCGAATTTCCATGAACGCGGGCTGATCTATAAAGGGCATAAGACCGTTCCCTATTGCCCGCGCTGCGGAACGGGATTGTCGAGTCATGAAGTCGCGCTTGGCTATGAAACCATCAAAGACCCGTCGGTCTTTATCAAGTTCAAGTCAAAAAGCGGCGATTACAATTATCTCGTCTGGACCACCACCCCGTGGACATTGCCGTCGAATGCAGCACTGGCGTTCAAAGCGGATGCAGAGTATTCGCTGCTTGAATTCGAGAATGAAAAGTATGTCATGGCGAGTGCGTTGGTCGCAAAAGTCTTCGGCGCGGATGCAGCTATTCATGTCATCGAAACCAAACGGGGTTCAGATTTCGTCGGACAGCACTACGAACCACTCTTCCCATTCTATGCGAGTGAAGAGAATGCCTTTCGTGTCTTCGCCGGTGATTTTGTCACCCTCGAAGATGGAACCGGTATTGTGCATATCGCCCCCGGCTACGGTGCGGATGACTACGAGCTTGGCAAAGCGAACAATCTCCCCGTCCTGCAGGCAGTCGAAGCAAACGGCCATTTCAAAACGGGTATGGGGGCGTACGCCGGGATGTTTTTTAAAGAGGCCGACACGCCGATCATCATCGACCTGAAAAAATCGGGGCGAATGTTCAAGAAAGATATCTACGAGCATACCTACCCCTTCTGCTGGCGATGTCATTCGCCGTTGATCTATATCGCACGTGAGTCCTGGTATATCCGCACGACGCAGTTCCGTGATCAGCTGCTAGCAAATAGCAATGCGATCAACTGGGTGCCGGATGATGTCCGCACTGGTCGCATGCAGAATTGGCTTGAGAATAATGTCGACTGGGCAATCTCCCGCGAACGATTCTGGGGAACACCCTTGCCGTTGTGGGTCTGCGATAGTTGCGACGCACAAAAAGCAATCGGCTCGGTCGAGATGCTCAAATCACTCGGCTCGCATGTACCGGATGATCTGCACAAGCCGTACATCGATGATGTCACGTTGAAATGCGTTGACGCAAATTGCAAAGGCATGATGAAACGTGTGCCGGAAGTGATCGATGTCTGGTTCGATTCCGGCGCGATGCCGTATGCGCAGTGGGGGACGGTCTTCCACGGGGAGAAAGAGATCGAAAGTTTCGCCGCCGATGCGCATCGATTCCCGGCTGAGTTTATCTCAGAAGCGATTGATCAGACTCGTGGCTGGTTTTATTCACTTCTTGCGATTTCGACCATGCTCACCGGCAAGGTGCCATTTAAGAATGTGATCGTCTCGGAATTCATCCTCGATAAAGAGGGGAAGAAGATGTCGAAGCATAAAGGGAATGTGGTTGATCCCTTTGCGACGATTGAAAAGTACGGCGCTGATCCGGTCCGCTGGTATCTGATCGCGACTTCGAGTCCATCGACGCCGACCAAGTTTGATGAAGCCGCTCTTGGTGAAGTGGTCCGGAAACATTTCGACACTCTGCGCAATACGTATTCATTCTTCGCACTCTATGCGAATACGGATGATGTTGCCTCACGAGCGAATTCTGACAAAATGTCTATCGCCGACTGGCTGGAGAAAAAAGCCGGCCCGCGGACAATTTTTGATCGCTGGATCGAATCGAAACTGAGTTCACTTGTTGCCGATGTCACTCGTCAACTGGATGCCTACGATATCACTCGTCCGGTGCGTGCGATTCAGAATTTCGTGATCGAGGAATTATCGAACTGGTATGTGCGACTCAATCGTCGCCGTTTCTGGGGATCAGGGGATGACCCGGACAAGTTCCGTGCGTATGCGACGCTGCATCACGCCCTTGAAACCGTCTGCAGATTAAGTGCGCCGGTTGCTCCGATCACGAGTGAAATGTTCTGGCGGGAATTGCAGGGATGCACAATTGGCAACGATGCGACGATTCACGCCGCGCAGTTTCCGAAATCAGATGTGTCGAAGATTGAAAAAGAGCTTGAATCCGTCATGTCACAGATTCAGACGGCGGTCTCATTGGGACGTGCCGCGCGTACCAGAAAGAATCTGAAAATTCGCCAGCCACTCGGCCGGATGATGATCAGTGCGTCAACGAAGCATCCGTTATTCAATGATCTTCTGCCGGTAGTGGCTGAAGAGTTAAATATCAAGGATGTCACTCTCGCTGCATGGGAAGAAATTGAAGCACTGATCAGCTACAGCGCGAAGTTGAATTTCAAGAGCGCGGGCCCCCGACTCGGTAATGCAGTGAAAGCGGTCGGAGTTGAAGTAACGAAAATTCAATCTTCAGAACTTGCGCGCTTTGCAAAAAGTGGGAAGACGACTCTTGCTCTCAATGGAGATTCATGCGAACTCACGCGTGATGATATCGAATTGATCATGACCGAAAAGGATGGCTACGCTGTCGTCACCGAAGGTACTCTCGGAGTTGCTATTGCGACGACTATCACCGATACACTCCGCGCCGAAGGCTTCGCTCGCGAGACGATCAACAAGATCCAGACCATGCGTAAAGCGGCCGGATTTGAAGTCACCGACCAGATCGAAATCAAACTGGATGTTGGCGAAACATTGCGCCATGCTCTCACTGTCCATGAAGGATTTATTATAAAGGAAACGCTCGCAACTGCAATGACCTTCACATCAATTCCGAAACCGGAGAAGACCGAGACCGGAAATCCTGCTGCATGGGATGTGAATGGTGAGAGCGCAGTGATACAAGTCACGCGAGTCAATTCCTGAGTTGGTGCGTACAAGGAGATGAAGATGAAATCTGCCGACCTCAAGAAGTATGAACTGATTCTCCTTGATCTCAAGAAGGAGATGATGAAAGAGATCGAAGATCTCGGCGCCAAAGGGGCGGGGCAGAATCAGCGGGAACAGGCGGGAGATCTCTCTGCCTACTCCTACCATATGGCCGATCAGGGAACCGACACGATGAATCGTGAGATGAGTTTTCTCTTCGCATCAAATGCCGGGAAAGTCATTCTCGCCATCGATGACGCCCTCGATCGAATCAAAGACGGGAGTTTCGGTATCTGTATCGGTTGTCAAAAAGTCATTGGTGCCGCGCGACTGGAAGCAGTCCCGCAGGCACGATTGTGTATCGAATGTAAATCAGCCGAAGAGGAGCGTCGCCCTGGAAAACGCTGAACTGTCATCTACCTCGACAACCGATACTACCGTTCAGCAAAGCCCGCGGTCGAATCCCTTCCTTCTTCCGATTCTGATTATCCTAGGCGTGATTGCGTCTGATCAGATCACCAAACTCTGGGCGGTCGATGCTCTCACCAATCAACCACCCGTGCCGGTGATCGGCGAGTTTTTTCGTTTCACTCTCGTCTATAATTACGGTGGCGCGATGGGAACCAGTTTTGGCCCATCTCATTATTATCTGATCACTGCGTTGATCATTCTTCCACTCCTGTTTTTCTATCTCTATCAGTCGCGTCATCAGAAACTGGTCGCCATTCCGCTTTCGTTCATTGCAGGCGGCGCATTGGGGAATGTGATCGACCGGCTGCGCATCGGCAAAGTGGTCGATTTCATCGATGTCGATTTCTTCGATCTGAATCTCTTTGGCTACCAACTTGATCGCTGGTGGACATTCAATATCGCTGATGCCGCCATTACCTGCTCAATTGTTTTCATACTTGTCACTATGTTTCTCCCGCAGCGTTGGACGCAGCCGGAGAAAAAAACGAGCACTCTGATCACTCCGACTGATTCCCCCGCATGAGCAACGATCAGTTGCATCAGGAAATTACCGGTGAGATGACTATCGGTCAGGTCTTCACGCATTATCCAAGTACGAAACCAGTTATTGAAAAGTACTTTCACGGCGGCTGTCATCATTGCCCGAGTCAACATACCGAGCCCTTATGGCTGGCGGCGAAATTGTACGCGGTCTCACTTGACCAGCTTCTTGCTGAATTGAGTGAAGCCGCCGGTCTGACTTCTAAGTGCGATGTACAGATTTCAGAACCAGCATCTCTCATAGTACAGACTCCGACCGAGCGACGTCTCGCGCGTGACCGTGCTCGCGGCTTGAACTACTAGACCTAAAAGCAATCATCCTCACCATATGCCTGAACTTCCCGAAGTAGAGACTGTCGTTCGCGGGCTTCGCCCGATACTCATTGGTCAGAAAATTGAGAAATTGGAAGTCTTCGCTCCCTCTCGTTCAATCGAAATCACGAAATCGATTCCAGATGCGAATTTAGAAAAGCTGCTCGTCGGTCAGATCATCACTTCAGTCGAACGACGAGGTAAAAACATTCTCATCTCACTTACGAGCGATCTGATTCTCTGGGTGCATCTGAAGATGACCGGTCAGTTCCGCCATGTCGCGGTCAGTGAACCACGAACTCCGCATGATCTGTTTGTCATGACACTCGGTTCGACAGCGAAAGACGCACTGGAAATTCGCTTCAATGACTACCGTCGATTTGGTCGTTGGCGATTGCTGACACAATCTGAACTCCTATCACACGCATCATTCGGCACACTCGGTCCGGAGCCACTAGAAATTTCTGCTCAGGAATTTGTCGCACGAGCACAGCGAACGAATCGTCAGATCAAAGCCGCGCTACTGGATCAGTCATTTGTTGCAGGAGTCGGGAATATCTATGCCGATGAATCACTCTGGGTTTCGAAAATTCATCCGCTGAAACTCACGAAGTCAATTTCTGCGAAGAAACTCGCCGAGTTACACGGTCACATCCAGAGATTACTAAAACTCGCCATCAAACGAATGGGGACATCGGTCGACAGCTATCGCGGGGTGAATGGACAGGTCGGATCGAATCAGTCTTATCTGAAAGTCTATGGTCGAGAGAATGAGCGATGCTCACGCTGTGATCATCTCATTCGACGCATCGTGATCGGCAGTCGATCTGCGCATCTGTGTACACATTGTCAAAGAATGAAATAGAAGACCCTTCGATCCGCCGCAGCGGATCAGGGTGACGTTTCTTGTAGGACGTGCTTGGCTTCCAAGCCGCCGTCTTGTCTCTAGAAAATCAGACCGGGAACCCACCGCTTGCCTCCTCCGGAGTCTGCGCAGTAGGGCACCAAAGAAAAGAAAACCCTTCGACAAGCTCAGGGTGAAATCATGAAGGGGCAGACTAGGGCGTCTGCCGCTCACGTAAGCATCTCTCTCTTCGGTGCCCCACTGCGAATATTCGCGAAGCGAATAAAGCGGTGGGTTCCAGGTCCTTATTTCTTTTTCAGAAGAGGCCGGTTCGCTCACCGCGGCGGGGGACCATCCCTACAAGAATTGCCCCTCTTGTCACCCTGAGCCTGTCGAAGGGGGACGTATTCATCTTTCTTACATGGTGGATGTCATGCTTCGACACGCCGCGGCGGATCAGGGTGAAATCATGAAGGGGCAGACCGGGAGGTCTGCCGCCCACAGAGATACACCTTCATTTGCGAGAAATACTTAACTTGATACATTCAAGAAACTGAGTCACCAATCCAATAGCAGAGGAGCTGCAATGCCCGAACTGGATCAGATTCTCAAATTCATGACCACCGGTATCATTCTCAACCTCATCCCCGGCTCAGATGTGATGTATATCGTCTCTCGCTCTATCAGCCAGGGAAGATGGGCCGGACTTGTTTCAGCCATGGCAATCGCGGTCGGGTCAGTCGGGCATGTGATCATGGCGGTACTTGGTCTCTCGGCAATTCTCGCCACCTCAGCGACTGCATTCATGGTTGTGAAGTATGCCGGTGCGGCTTACCTGGTCTCTATGGGATTGCGTATGATATTTTCTCGTCAGGAATTTTCCGTGAACGACAAGATGTCCGATGATTCTCTGAAGAAAATATTCTGGCAAGGGGTAATCACGAATCTGTTGAATCCGAAAGTCGCGTTGTTCTTTCTCGCATTCCTGCCGCAGTTTATTCCGGCGAATGATCCACGCGCACAGATTGGTATCTTGCTGCTTGGTGCTATTTTCATCTTCAACGGACTAATAATCTGTGCGCTGTATGCTCTGCTCGCCGGATGGCTTCGCGACCGTTTCGCGCAAAAACCGGCTGCCATGCAGCTTGTTCCAAAGATCGGCGGAGGGATGCTTGCATTGCTCGGAGTGAAACTGGCGTTGGAGGAGAGGTAGGGGACTTCGCCGGATACGATGTGGAACAGTCAAGACCCACCCACAGGGTGGGGCACCAGGAATTCCAAGTGCGCGGCAGGCCTCCCCGCCTGCCTGTCTGTTAAAGAAGACCCTTCGACAAGCTCAGGGTGAAATCAAGAAGGGGCAGACCGGGAGGTCTGCCGCCCACAGAGATGGAGAAGATGTAGAAAAGGATGTTTGCGAGTTTATTCTCTGAAAAGTCTCAAACAGAATTCTGCAATCGAGAATCCTTCCTACCCAATCTTCGGCGCATTCGGCAGTTCATTCATATCATCCGACTGACGAGGAAAATGCTGCGCCAGGACTGTTCCCAGTCTGCTTACTGAAGAAATGATTCCTTCACTATGTCGACCGAGGCGAAGATTGCGCGTGAGCTCTGATTGTATCTGATCCCATTCATCCTGCGTGACTTTTTCTGCAATCTTCTGATCCGCCACAACGACTCCATGCGATTCTTCCAGCCCGATGAAAATCAACACCGCCGTATTTCCTCCAGTAGATGGGAGATTTCCGAAACGCTTGATAGCAGTCTCCCAGACGACCGATGCCCGATTGTTTTGTGAGCCGATCAGAAAGCGCGCGATCACATAGCCGAGCATTGCGCCGAGAATACCCCAAAGTAGACCCTGAGTGATGTCGTAGTACATCCCCCAGCCGGTATCGTGCGATAACCAGAGTGAAATCGCAGCGCCAAGACAAAAGCCGATCAAAATACCAGCGATTCTCTGGAGGTTCCAATTCGAGACTGACTCGACCACTTCAACTGCAATTTCACCGCTGGTGGTCGCTTCGGCGCGAGTGACTGCATCAGCAATGGCGCGCGAGTCTGCTTCTGAAAAATAGAGATCAACCAGACATGTCATGAGATTACACCCATTAGTTCACCAACCACCACTCGCTCCTCCACCACCGGATGAACCTCCCCCAAACGAAAATCCACCACCACCACCGCTGCTTCGGCCACCGCCAAATCCTCCACCAAATCCCCCCATGCCGCCGAATGGTCCACCGAATCCACCAAACGGACCACCAAATGATCCCCAGTGACGACCGGAGCACATCAGTTTTCTCTGACGTGCGGCGGTGACCAACATGAAGATCACAAAGGCAACGATCATGAGAATCACTGGCCAGGGGATCTGTTCTACTTTCTTTCGTTTTGGTGGCGTGTACTCACCGCCGATAGCGGTGATGATTCCGGTGATCGCGCGATCGATCCCACGGTCGAAACTTCCGCGTCGGAATTCATTCGCGATTTCGGATTGACGATTCACCAAACGGCCCGATTCAAGATCGGTCAAATCCGATTCAATTCCATAGCCGACCTCGAGGCGCATCTGTCGCTCTTCAATGGCGATGATCAGAAGAACGCCATCATCTTCTTTTTCACGGCCAACCCCCCATTTTTTGAAAACATTGTGCGCCGCATCCTCGATAGGCATCCCGTCGAGGTCACGGACAATGAGGACCGCGATCTCATGCCCGGAGGAATCCCGATAGGCGATGATCCGACCCTCAAGCTGACTCTCTGCGCTACGGGACAGCAGATTCGCTTCATCAGTCACCGGCCCCTGATAGGCAGGAACTTCGAATGCAAAGCTGGCAGTTGTGCAGAAAGAAACAATAAGGAGCAGCAGTGCGAGGCGTATGCCGCATCGCACATTGCTGGTGACATTTTTGACGAGAGATCGCATCAGGATCATCGGTCAATTATTCGTTTCGATTGAACGGTCAGTACAAAAGCTCGGGCTATCCTCACGGATTTTGAAATACCGTGCGGACATCCGGGGCTGTCTGAGCAGCGTCCGTCGCCTTGAAGAAATCACGCTGGTACGGAAATCCAAACAACGCACCGGCAATCAGTGGAGATATCCCCGTCTGACGATAGACATTGTAATCTTTCACCACTTCATTAAAGACCCGTCTCTCCTGCATGATTCGATTTTCCGTTCCTTCGAGCTGGACCAGAAGATCGGAATAGAGCTGATCCCCTTTGATATCCGGGTACTGCTCCACCACCACATTGATGAAGGAATTCATCTGCCGCGAGAGTTGATTCCCAATCGAATCGATCAACGCCGTGTTTTGTGTTTTCAGGGCTTCATCCATTGAGCCCTTGAGATCGATAACACGCTGACGCATCCCGATCACATCGGTCAGAGTCTTCTGCTGGCGGGACATGAAATTATCAACCGAGGCGACCAGATTCGGCACCAGGTCGGACCTTCGCTGGTAAGCATTCTGTACCTGTGACCATTTTTCATCAACCCCCTGGCTTCGGGTGATCAATCCACCACGACCACCCCAGACAAAGAAGGCCAACCCAACCAGAACGATCAGGACAACGGCTAGAAATATCTTCACAGCATCTTCCTCCACATGTGCTCATTATCTATATGGATTCTTCCCCGTGACGACTCGTGTTCGAAATCGTCGGGTCAGACCCCACTGAGCGGGAGTGACCATACCCCAGTCTTGGGTGAGAGTCAATGGAATCCAGATTGAGGCATCCCGATCCTGGGTATAGTCGGGAGCATGGGCATGAAGTTCTGCCTCAAAGTCCGGGAGCATGGACACACGATCGACCAGTTGCGACGCAGGCAAACCTATTGATGAACAGTCGGTTAGACTGCTATCTCGGATCATAGGAGAGTGATGCTCCGGAGCAATACTCCTATGCTCCCGATAGATGTTCGAATGAAAAAGATCGATGTGGAGATTCAAGTTGGGTTTCTCAAGTTCTTTCTCAAATGGGTACGAACATAGCTTTCGTAGATTCTCTATATGTGGGGGGCAGGCCTCTCGGCCTGCCCCTCTTGATCGGGTTCATTTCAAGTTCGATGACTTGGCGCTTGTAGATAGAGTGTCTTCTCGAATCGATTTGAACACCTATGAAAATCAATGACAACTAGTAAAGAGAGTGCCATTTCATCAGGATCAGTGAGTGAGGTTCATACCGTATCATCCGTCATCCGATCTCTTTGTGCATTTACCAAACAGACAGTTGGCTAGGATACCGTTATTTCTTGTTCCCAAGCCACTTTTTGGCGCAAGAACTACGTTTCCCCCCTTGACACGAATAGGGGAGTAGGTTATTCTTTCCCCTGACTGAACGACGTGTCTTTGTTTGGACGACAAAGCACGGCCATCGGGTTCTAATCCCCGCTGGTGAACGTAGGTACTGCCGAAAGCGTGACATGGTGAGATCAGGACTCCCGATAAAAGGAGACCGGATTTGGCCCTGAAAGCGTAGTCAGAGTTTACACATCAATTTCCGGTACTGGCCGTGGGGGTCATGCCGGGTGTACAAACAGGAATTTTTCGAACGAACCATTGGTAACGCGACGATTCTGCGATCAGTAAGCTGTCAGTAGCCATTTGCTGCTGTGCCGATACTAGGTCTACCGGGAGAGTCTCGAGTCAATTCGTGAAAGCGGTTGAGTCGGGTGAATTGTCGAAATGAGGATTTCCGTTGTCCAGGAGGTTACCATGCCGTTTGGCAGTACACCGCAAGGTGGTATCGTGAAATCGGGTTTGAGAACATCTGATTCCTTTGGCCGAGCAATCGGCGCCATCGGAATGTTCCTGCTCGCATTGATCTGTCTTTTGCCTTCGCCGGTGAAGGCGCAGGTAGAAGATGTTGTAGTAGTCGTCGCCGATACCACCGGTCCTGCTGGTGAACGAAACTCGGTCATCTCTGTTTTTCTCGATAATTATCGAGATACCATCGCCGGAATAGAACTCTGGCTTCGTCTTTCCCGCCCCGATCTTATCAAGTTCCAAACCGACACCGTCACGAAGTTTGACACCACCTGGTGGGATTGTATCAGCTTTGTTGGCCCGAACTGCGTTGATTCGATCGGCGTGCTTGCGACCGATCCGTTCGATTTCTTTCGTGTGAAGCAAACCCTCGTTTCTGTCGGTAGTTTTGATACCACAGGAACGCTTCTTTCTGGTTACCAGTACCTTGATGCCCGCTCACTTGCAGGCAACGGTCTCGATCTGAAAATCACTGGTATCGCTGATGTACAGGGTGTCCCCGGCTCACCGGTTGGTATTCTCCCCCAATCCGGAGGGCTTCTCTTCAGACTCCTAGCTGACATTAATTATGTTCCTGACACACTTTCAGACCGCGTCGTGACTATCTATCCCGATGTCTTTCTTGATCACCTTAACTTTTCGAGACCGAATGGTACTTCGATTGGGGTGAACTCCGTGGTATCACCCGATAGTAATTTCTATCGCTGTACCGCTTGGTTGCCACCGGGGAATACGGTCTGTCTGAATTGGCAGCAGGTACCGGGACCTCCGTATGACTCCCTCTTCGTAGGGTTAGATACGGGTGCGGTACTTGACACTACCAAGATAAAGCTCTTCGGAGGAAATCTGACCGTTGGTCCGGGAGGATGTGGAAACATCGATGGTGATCCGGAAGGATCAGTTGATATTGGCGATCTGACCTATCTGGTCGACCACCTGTTTATTTCATTTGCACCCCTTCCGAATCCGGGAGCAGCAAACCTTGATTGTGATAGTGAAGGGTCGATAGATATCGGTGATTTGACTGTCCTTGTTGACCACCTGTTTATCACCTTCACACCTTTCTGTTGCGCTCCTTAGCGTATCAGAATGGATTGCACTGGATAATGAAGATACAACTGCCGGTTCACAGTTTCTGAATAGAAAACTGCGATCTAGCGGATCGAGAAAATTGACCGAAAACGTGCTGCTTGAATCTCAAAAATTCAGGCAGTGCAGAGAAACACTTCGCAACTGCGTTGAGAGGAGGTTCACGAGAGAGGTTCACTTGCATGCGCTTGAATAGGAAAACTCGCGTGCATGCTGGGAATGAATGTTCGGTTGATTACACGGTTTGTGGCTCTCATCGTGTGGTGGAAGATCGAGCGGGAACTCCTTCAGAATGTACGTAGCGCACGAAAGTGCTCATTTTGTTAACGAAGAAAGTTAGGAGACTAACCAATGAAGCGTCTTACCGCTTTAGTTGCACTACTTTTGACCTTCGCCTTCGCTGCCAGCGTCAGCGCGCAGAATGGCGTAGTGTCGATTGCAAGTGTTACGAATCTTTACAACGCGGATTCACTGACTGCTGGAAACACCCACCAGGTCAACATCCGTGTGAACAACAACACGACCTGTAAGTTCAACATCACGAACGTGTTCCGTGTCTTCTCACCGGATGGTGCAGATTTCGGACCGGTCACTGGTGACACCCTTATCAATCCAGCGACTCCGGGACAGGCTTATCTCGGCGCTTTCCGTTTCAACCTCGCTTGTGGTATCAACTACTTCAGCGCGAACGGACTTCTCTCTGACACCGTTGCATTCTTCGGCGCCGCGTTGAGCTCTGCGGGTCTAACCGCTGGCTTCAACGAAGTTGCCTGGAGAGTCAGTTTCAACTCGAAGCTTGCTGACTCCGGCAAGACCATCTGCGTTGACTCCGCATTTGCTCCGGGTTCCGTATGGCTCTGGGCTGCTACCTGTATCCCGAACACGGGCAACCGTCGTCCGGACTGGTCAGGTCAAGAATGCTGGACCATCTATGCAGTACCGGATCTTCCGCCGGCAATCACCAACTGCCCGCCGAGCGTGATGAACAGCCACTGCAACACTTTTACCTATGATTTCAATGCTGCGGATCCGGAAGCGGAACCGTTCACCTTTGAACTCGTAAGCGGCCCGGGCTCTATCAACGCCTCTACTGGCGTCTGGACATGGGCAACTGCTGACGAATCAAACGTCGGTACTTCTATCACCCTTGTCGTTCGCGCAGTGAACGCCCTCAACGGCCCGCCCTGCTCAGTCGACGTGATCGTCACCAACCTCGCCCCGGTGATCACTTGCCCGGCGAACGCTTCGGTTTCGACCGGCGGAAATGCTAATCTCGATGTCAACCACACCGACGATTGCGGCACCGCGACCTATACGGTCAGTGCTCTTTCCGGCACCACTGGTGTAGTTTCTGTCAACGCCTCAACCGGCGTTGTGAACTATGCTCCGTCAGCTGGTGACGCTCTTCTTGCTCAGCCGGTCTGCTTCGAAGTAGTTGTGACTGATGGTGCCGGCGCTGCCGATACCTGCAATGTCTGCTACAACGTAGTTGTTGGTTCGAAGTACAAAGTCCAGATCGAAAAGGTCAAGGATGCGTACCAGAATGCATTCGCGTGCGTTGACATTCTCCTCAAGGGAATTGATGGCACCGAAGGTCTTGGCGGTTTCGACCTCCTGATCGCGTATGACAACTCTGCGATGTCCCTCAACTCAGCTTCACCGGGAACCATCTATGATTCCTGCGGCTGGGAGTATTTCACCTATCGCTTCGGCGCTTCCGGTAACTGCTCCGGTGGTTGCCCGTCCGGTCTCGTTCGTGTCGTCGGTTTGGCTGAAACCAACAATGGTGCCAACCACCCGGCCTGCGACGTTCCGCCGGTATTCGGCGACTCGCTCTCGCTTGCTCGCCTCTGCTTCCTCGTGACCAACGACCGTACCCTGGAATGCCAGTTTGTACCGGTCCGCTTCTACTGGATCGATTGCGGTGACAACACCCTTTCCAACGAAGACGGTTCCAAGCTGTACATCTCCAAGGATGTCTTTGACTTCACCGCCTATGGCGATCCGTTCGTACCGGGCACCAGCATCGATGTGCTGAACGCCGGCTTCCCGACCTTCCAGGGTGCGCAGGGTACTTGCGATGTTTCCACTCCGAAGGGTTTCCCGGTCCGTGACCTGGATCTCCAGAACGGTGGCGTTGACATCGTTTGCGCCGACTCGATCGACGCTCCTGGTGACATCAACATGAACGACATCGGCTACGAAATTGCTGACGCCGTTATGTTCACCAACTACTTCATCGAAGGTCTCTCCGCGTTCGGTTCCCACGTCCAGGGTTCCATTGCCGCGTCTGATGCCAACCGTGATGGTATTCCGCTCTCAGTTGCTGACCTTGTCTACCTGATCCGTGTCGTCGTTGGCGATGCGCTTCCGTTCGTCAAGCTCGGTACCGTGTCCGCTACCTACACCGTCGAAAATGGTCTCGTGACCCTTTCTGACGAAATGGGCGGCGCGTTCATCGTTGTGAAGGGTAATGCTGACGTGAACGTTCTTGCTTCCAACATGGACAGCAAGGTTGTGTTCGACGGCACCAACACCCGTATCGTGATTGCTCCGCAGACCCTTGCTGGTCGCTCCCTCGAAACCTTCGGCGGTGCGTTCCTCAACATCGGCAATGCGGAAATCGTCTCGGCTGAATTCGCGACGACCGACGGTCAGGTTGTAACCTCTAAGGTTGTCCCGACCTCGTTCTCCGTTGATCAGAACTATCCGAATCCGTTCAACCCGAAGACCAACATCCGTTTCGGCCTGCCGAACGGTGGCGCCTACACCCTGACGTTCTACAACGTTGCGGGTCAGGTGGTCAACGAAGTTGCCGGTAACACGGAAGCCGGTTATGTCACCTATGAATGGGATGCTTCGGCTCTTGCCTCAGGCGTCTATTTCTACAAAGTGGTAACCGCCGACGGTTCCCTCAACGTTACCAAGAAGGCCGTCCTTCTGAAGTAGTTTGAGTCTTTGACTGATAACCGGACCGGGGTTCGTCCCCGGTCCGGTTTCTTATCGAACGAAAAGCATGTTACACGGTCTCTTAAGAAGGAGAATGCGCCAAGACCCAACTGATCAGTGACACGAAAGAAAGAAAATGAAAGCGATCTTTCTCCACATGATTGATGGTCTGGTAGAATTCTCAGTTCACGACAAGCGCGCCTCTCGCCGCGTTTCTTTCAATCTCTCGAAACTCCGGTTGCAAATACCCTCTCTCTCAAATCATCCTGGAAATCTACTTTCAATACTTTTTACATTCATATTACTAAACGCGTCACTCGTGTTCGCCAAACCGCCTGAGTTCACCAATTGCCCGACGTCTCCAATTACGAATAGTCACTGCAATACATTTTACTTCGACTTTGATGCCACAGATCCGGACGGAGATACCATCACATATGAACTCGCAAGTGGTCCCGGATCAGTAAATCCATCAACAGGACTCTGGACATGGGCTGGAGCAACCGCCAGCGATGCAGGTGTTTCTCTCTCTGTAACCATTCGTGCTGTAACCGCACGCGGAAAAGCGAAGTGCACTGCGGAAATCCAGATAACGAATCAAAGACCGGTACTGACTTCGGGATGTGGTCTTTCAGATTCTGTACTCGTTGGAAAATTCTCTTTTCGTGACTTCAATCACACTGACGATTGCGGAACGTCTACATACAGCATCGTCCCACTGAGTTCGGGGATTGGAGGGATTTACCAAATTCATCCAACCACTGGCGTGGTCGCAATCAAACTCATTTCTGAAGATTTGTTACTCCCCCAACCGCTCTCATATTTGATCATCACTACTGATGAAGCAGGAGCTGCAGACAGCTGTGAGTATTATGTTACGGGCAGGGATCTTCCTCCATACGTCTTTGAAATTTCGGAAAAAGAAATTCAATCAGGCGTTCATGCTCGCATTGATCTTCTGGTCAGAGGAATCGACGAAGAGAAGGGTTTTAACGCTTTCGATTTTCAGATCGGAGTACCCGAGGGAGTCATCGAAATCGACAGCATTGTTCGTGGCTCCTGTATCGTTGACACCGACTGGGACTATTTCACCTATCGCGTGTTTTCACCTGTTGAAGTTGATGGGAAGCTTTACCGCCGAATTCGTGTAGTGGGAATTCATCGTCTTCACGGTTCGCTTGAGGACGAGAACTGCTCCGCTGTTGCCGCACCTGATACGCTTGCACCAAGTCTGGCAAAATTCTATCTGAAATTTTCGGAATCTCAAGCCTTCGCCTGCAACAGTGCACCGATTCGATTCATCTGGAATGAGTGCGGTGACAATTCACTGAGTTCATATAATCAGGATACCTTCTTCTTTCTTGATTGGGGGGTGTCCGAGTGCCCTTCACAAAGCACTATTTCTCCGGACTGCATCATTGATCAAGAACCAGTAACATTTCCAAACTTTCTCGGAAGTCTGGATAGCTGCTTCATACCCAATACCCCTAGGCCGATTTTCAGCGACATACTCTTTGAGAACGGGCAAATCAGCATTTCTTGCTCGAATCCAATCGACTTGCTCGGTGATATCAATATGAACGATATCCGCTACGAGCTCGCCGATCTGGTCATGTTCATTGACTATTTTCATGTAGGTCTACCTGCATTTGGCAGCCACAAAATGGGTTCAACTGTGGTATCCGACATCAATAGGGATGGAATCCCGCTGACCATCGCTGATCTGATTCTCATGGGGGAGATTGTGTATGGGAACGTCGGACCAACGATACCAGGTCAGGGCGAGATTGAGGGCGGAAAATGACCATTTCCCCCGCTATTCAATTCTTGCGATTGGCTGCTGGAAGATTGCAAAGTCAACAAAAAGATGCTATACTCTCATTCGGTACGGTACGCCGTAGAATCAAGCTCACCAACGGGTCTGAAATTGACCCAGCAAAAGGGCTTTTTTCACGTCGAACTCACCAAATTGAAATATGCAGAGCATTGCACAAGTACGAGTATTTGTGTAATGCGGTAAACGAAGCACGAATAACGGCCCTCTCCCCGGCTGTAGTAAATAGAACAGGGAACGTCATACCGAACTGATCAGGACGAGCACAGTCGAGGACACCGCAAATCGCCCGATCTGCCAACTGAATGGCGGCTGGCGAGTTATGGCGGTATCTCCGGAGTGAAGTAAACGGGAAATTGAGATTGGTTTCATGCCAAAGGATTGGCAGGGAATCGATGAGCGAAAGTAGTCGACTGGTCTGCCAGTTGCTGATTGAGCTATCGGGTTGCTGCCCGTGGTCTGTCTGCATGCGGCAACCTGTTGCGAAGTTGAACACATGATGAAGAATAGCACAGCCCACATCTCACGGATAAAAACCGGCCTGACCGCCGGAGCAAACCTCTGTGTTTGCTCGGTCGTCTGGATTGCGACTTTGGCGATTGCGCCGATGTCGCTCTTCGCTGGTCCGGTCGATCCGTTTGGAGAGCTGGATGTGGTCACGATCGAAAGAACGGTCGTGCAGGCAACTGAAAGCGGTTCGGTGCAGTTCTCAGTCCGAGTCCTGCTTAAAAATGATGAGCAGATCGGCTCTGTGACGATTCCTCTTTCCTTTGATGAGACAAAACTGACTCTCACCGGCATTGATTTTACAAATTCTCGTGCATCCCATATTGCCACCCGACTTGTCGCACCGAATCCGGTGGCATCGGCCCCCGGGCATTTTCTTGTCGGCGTGATCCGTATTCAGGAGAATGCAATTCAACCCGGGGATGGATTGTTGTTTACCGCAAAGTTCACTGTCACCGGCTTACTCCCCGGCGATTCGACTTCAATAGATTCATTGTTCTATGCACCAAGCGGTGAGCTTGTGATGGCTGAGGCAGGAACCGCTGCGACGATTCGTCCTGCATTCGTTGCCGGGAATGTTGTATATCGTCCGGCGAATCGTCAGCCCCTGTTCAGTCCGCTTGCTGATCTGAGTATTCTCGAAGGGGAAACACTCTCACTCAATCTCGTCGCCTCCGACCTTGATGCCGATCCGCTGACATTCAGCGCGACGAGTAAGCCCTCCGGTGCGATGCTCACCGATCACGCGAATGGAACCGCGACACTCAGTTGGCAGCCCGATTTCGTCGGCCCTCACTCAGCTGATGGTTCCCCCTTTACGATGACGATGAAAGTCAGTGACGGGAAAACCAACAGCCTTGAGTCATTTGCGGTGACTGTCATCAATCGAAATCGCCTCCCAGTTCTAAGTGCGCCTGCAACCAGCAATGTCAAAGCGGGATTGCCGGTTTCATTTGATGTTAATGGAAACGATCCAGATTTTGAATCGATCACCTATCAAGCGATCTCTCTTCCTGATGGCGCAACGTTGAATAGCAACAGCGGCGAGTTCAACTGGGGAACGGTCCTCGCTGATTCTGGAACATATGTAATCTCAGTGATTGGGCGAGATCCGCAGGGTGGAGCCGATACTGTGTCAACGGTTCTTACTGTCGAGCAGGCACTGGTCTATCAATTGTCACTTGATTCTATCGCAGTGAATCTTGGTTCGACCTTCACATTGCCGATTCGTCTGAGCAACCTCAATCCGATCACTGGTTATGAACTGTTGATCGCCTATGACCCGACCTTGATGGGACTTCTCTCAGTTAATCGGGATGGCACTCGTTCAGCAGCTTTTGAAGAGTTCACCTTTACCAATAACTATAGTGGTGTAAAGGGGCATTTGTATATTCGGGGGAAGACCGATCTTCCATTCGGTGAAGTCACCCCTCCCCTTGGCAGCGGTTCCGGCATCATCGTGAATCTCCGCTTTCAGGTCGGCAGTGATTTGAACTACGCGGGACTCAGTGTACCGACCCGATTCGAACTCCAGAATCTGATTCTGAATACGCTGCTTGATCCGAATGGAGTGCCACTCAATCGTTCTGAAATCAGTTTCTCAAATGGTCTGGTCTCGATTAATTCGATCGGTGATATTGTCACCGGCGATATTAATCAAAATGGGCTCCCGTACGAAATTGGTGACGCGATCTATTTTACCAACTTCATCATCGATCCGGTTACCTATCCATTCAATCTCGTTCAGTATGCCAATTCTGATGTCAATAACGACGGGATCGTTGCGTCAATCAGTGATCTTGTTCGATTGATCAGCATCATTGTCCAGGGCTCATCAGCACCGTCGATTGCCTCAGCTGGTAGTGAGCATCAGGCGGAATTGACTATTGAAAAATCGGATGAGAATTCGACAAGTCAGAATGTCCGATATGTTTCCTCAGAAGCGACGGGTGCATTGTTGCTGACTTTTCCGCATGCAACAGGAATCGACCCGCAGTCGATCAGCACCACACTTTCCAATATGACACTTGCCGCACAATCAAGTGGGGACACCTTACGAGTGCTCATCTATTCTCTCAGCGGGAACAGCATTCCGTCCGGTGAGCTCACCTTATTGACGATCCCGTCTGAACTCACTACCGAGGAACTCATCGTCGCCGGATCGACTGATCGTGGGGAAGAGCTTCGCGTCCAGTTCAGCACTGGGTCGATTTCTCTGCCGACTTCATTTGCCCTCGATCAGAATTATCCGAATCCCTTTAATCCGGAAACGAACATTCGTTTTTCACTGTCGGCCTCCGGCCCAGTGGAACTCGTGATACATAATATTGCCGGTCAGGAAGTACGTATTCTTGCGAATCGTGATTTCGAAGCCGGTCAGCATGATGTGCGGTGGGATGGAACTGATGCAACCGGTCAGACGGTCGCATCTGGTCTCTATTTCTATCGTCTAACCACACGCGGTGAGACAGCCACCCGCAAAATGCTGCTCATGAAATAGGAACAAAGGTGGGAAGAGTGAGTCCACACATGATGAAAACATTGTCACGAGTTGCTTCTGTTCTGTTGCTGGGATTGATGGTTCTGGGATTTGCGCCTGAACGAGCCAACGCACAGTTGAAGTGCGCCAATATCAGCCAATCGCCGGGTGAGCTCATGCGCATCCTGAATTTTCGTGGTCGCCCCGGCGATACGGTATTGATGCCATTCTATTTTGAGAATGACTCGCTGACCGTCGGTTTTCGATTTCTGATCAAATACGACACCTCCAAGCTCACCATTCTGGCCGATACGAACAATTCCGGCTTTCCGGATCCTGTATTCAAACGAGTGATACCGGCCGGACGACTTGCTTCCGTGCTCAATTTGTCTCAGTTCTTTGCAAGTTCGTTTGAAGGAAAAGCAGACGTGGCGTCGGTCTTCATGGGTCCGCAGCTTGATAATACGGGAGATACAATTCCCGCCGATACGGGTGTGGCGTTTTATCTGCCGTTTGCCGTGAAACCGACTCTCGGGCATCTCACCGATACGGCGCGTTTCACGCTGCCACGGACTGATATTATCGGTAATATTGACTCCTCAGGATTTCCGCCGGATACTCTTTTTGTCGGTTGTAATCAGGGGGAAATGTCTCAGGTCTGGTTTGACGGCGTGACATCATTTGACTTCGCCATCTTTCCGAGAAATTTCACCGGTACGATGCAATTCATTTCCGACACAACACCACCAAAACCAACGATCGTTTTCACTGGCAGTCCGCTTACGGTAACGAGTGGTGGATTGACCACTCTGTCCTGGACCGTTACCAACGCTGATTCATTGTTTATAACACAGAACAGCGTACGACTAGGACTGCCAACGTTTTCGCTTTCGGGATCAACAATCGTCTCATCTACAGTCAACCCAACAAGCTACAAACTATTTGCATTCAAAGGAGCGGCGGTTGACTCTGCGTCAGTAAGTGTTACAGTATCCGGCGGAACCGGAGGCGGAACTCCAGTTGTATCATTCTCACCGAACACGAGTGTCTATTCGATAAATCCGGGACAGACAGTCTCATTTTCGGTCAACGCAAGTAGTACCGTAGCAGGAAATATCTCTTTGAGTCCCGGATCACTTCCTACGAATGCGACTTTTGGTCCTACAAATCCGGTTATCGGTCCGAATCCGGTTTCTGGAACATTCAGCTTTACTCCAAATACATCTCAGCAGAACCAGTCATTCGTCATATCGTTCAACGCAACCAACTCTGTGAACACAGGCTCAAACACCGTCACTATCAATGTTACCGCTCTCCCGATTGATCGACTCTTTACTACCTCTGCACCCGGCCAGGCACCAGTCGGTGGTCTGCGTGGTACACCCGGTATTAAGTTCCCGATCAACATGGTCTCGACTAAGTCGGTCTATGGTATCCAGTTTGACATGGGATATCCGCAGAATCAGATCACCCTTGATTCATTCTCAGTCACCGATCGGATTCCTGATTACGTGATCTACGACAACGTCGGACAGACTCCGGGGAAAGTGCGAGTGATCACTTTCGGTCTCAACAATGAACCGGTCGTTGACGGCTCCAGCACCGTAGTCATGAATGGCTGGTTCTCGATTGATTCTTCGGCGATCTGTACGGATGACTATGTCATCACCATCGACTCCGGTTTCGAATCATTCGACCCGAACCCGAATATTCCGGCGGATACATTCAAAACTGATGACGGCGTCATTCAGGTCGATTGCCCGGGGGATGTCAACCTTGATCGTGACGTCAACGTCGCGGACGTGGTCAATATCGTCGGCTCGATTATCGACTCAGTGACACTGAACCCCCGTCAGTTTGCCGCTGCTGACATCGTGATCAACAATGATGTCAATGTCTTCGATCTGGTCGCCGATATCGATCTGATCTTCAACGGCAATATTGTTCCGGCTCCGCCGCAACCGTCTAACGCTCTGCCATCATCAGTGGCTCTGGCGCATGCTGATCTTGTCAGTGGTGATCAGGGGACATTGTTCATCAGCTCCGATCTGTCGACTGAGGTCGCAGGTGTACAGCTTGAGCTTTCGTATGATCCACGAACCGTGCTGCTCGGGAAACCGCAGTTGAATGTCGATCAGGCGATCAGACGAAACTTCTCGCTGCAATATCGTGACAATGGCGCGGGCAAGATCAAGCTCCTGCTCTACACTTCAAAAATCTATTCGACTCATGAGCAGCTGCAGCAGGGATTTGCGAATCTGATCAAGATTCCAATCACGGCGAAAGGGAATCTGAAAGCGGATGACCGAAGTAAGATTCGCTTGAGCGACGCCATGCTCGCGACCGGGGAAGCCCTCGCCGTCACCGTCACCGGAATAGAGCCGCCGCTTCCGACCAGTTTTGCACTCAAGCAGAATTATCCGAATCCGTTTAATCCGACGACCATCATTGAATTCGCGGTCGGCTCGGAAGGTGGATCAACGGAGAGAGAAGCAGTTGTCCTTGAAATTTATAACGTCCTCGGCCAACAGGTGAAGACTCTGGTGAATGAAGAGCTCACCCCCGGGAACTATCGCTATGAATGGAATGCCACCGATGATTACGGCTCGCGTGTCGCGACCGGAGTCTATCTCTATCGTCTGTCGGTCGGCGAAACCCGTGAATCCAAGAAGATGCTCTTCTTGAAATAGGCCAGGAGCAGGAGAGAACTATGCAAGGAATGAAAAATCTCACCGCGATCATGGCCGCACTGACGGTCATGCTGCTCATTGGCTTCAACGCGAATGCGCAGACCGCACCACCGGTCATCACTCCTATTGGCGCGCAAAGTGTCAATGAAGGACAACTACTGACATTCAATGTCACCACCAGTGATGTCGATCTGACTATTCCCGCTTTGTCGATTGATCCGACTCCGGCGGGGGCGTCATTTGTCGACAACGGGGACGGAACCGGCACATTCAGCTGGACTCCGACATTTGCGCAATCAGGTGTATTCAATGTGACCTTTCGGGCAGCTGATACGGTGACACTCGCTGATACGACCACAGAGGTCGTGACTATCACCGTCAATGATGTGAATCAGTCCCCAGTACTTGCTGCGATCGGTGCGCAGAGTGTGAATGAAGGGGTATTGCTCACATTCAATGCAACAGCATCTGATCCTGATGCAACCACACCGTCATTTGGTTCCGCTGGTCTCCCAGTTGGTGCTTCATTCGTTGATAATACCGATGGCACCGCGACATTCAGCTGGACTCCGACATTCGCGCAATCAGGCGTTTACAACGTGACATTCTTCACAACTGATGGCACGATCTCAGATACTGAAATCGTCGCGATCACGGTGA
>CAZFGK010000022.1:0-10292 GCA_964518635.1 uncultured Ignavibacteriales bacterium | reverse complement strand
TCGTTGATAATGCGAATGGTACCGCGACATTCACATGGACTCCGACGTTTGCTCAGTCCGGTGTGTTCAACGTGACCTTCTTCACAACGGATGGAGCAATCGCTGATACAGAAATTGTTGCGATCACCGTCAACAATGTGAATCAAGCCCCTGTCCTCGCTGCTATCGGTGCACAGTCAATCGGTGAGGGGCAACTTCTCACCTTTAACGCTACCGCATCCGACCCAGATGCGACGACACCAACATTCGGTTCCGCTGGCTTGCCAGTTGGAGCGTCATTCGTTGATAATGCGAATGGTACCGCGACATTCACATGGACTCCGACGTTTGCTCAATCAGGTGTTTACAACGTGACACTCTTCACCACTGACGGGGCGATATCAGATACAGAAGTAGTAGCAATCACTGTCAGTGAAATAAGTCTGACGCCGGTGCTTGCGGCGATTGGCCCTCAGTCTACCAATGAAGGGCAGTTGCTGACGTTCAATGCCACTGCAACCGATCCCGATCTGACGACGCCGACATTAAGTGCAACCGGACTTCCATCTGGGGCATCATTTGTCGACAACACTGATGGTACCGGTACGTTTACCTGGACACCGACATTTGCTCAGGCGGGAGTCTTCAACGTGACCTTCGTCGCTAGTGACGGTGCGATAGCTGACACTGAGATCGTTGCGATCACGGTGAACAATGTCAATCAGGCCCCTGTCCTCGCTGCTATCGGTGCACAGTCAATCGATGAAGGATCGTTGCTCTCATTTAATGCTACCGCATCCGACCCAGATGCGACGACTCCGACTTTTGGCTCGGCGAATCTTCCTGTCGGAGCATCATTCGTCGACAATAGCGATGGAACAGCAACATTCACATGGACTCCGAATTTCACTGAGTCAGGTGTCTACAACGTGACCTTCTTCACCACTGACGGCGCAATCGCCGATACAGAAATTGTCGCTATCACGGTCAACGATTTCAACCCAACTCCAGTCCTTGCAACGATTGGCCCGCGTGGAACACAGGCAGGAACAACACTCGCATTTACGGTGAATGCCGCAGATGCCGACGCCGCGATTCCGGTACTGACCACTTCAACTCTTCCAGTTGGTGCATCGTTCACCGACAACGCAGATGGAACCGGATCATTTAGCTGGCCAACAACTCTCTCTGATGACGGCGGCTATAGCGTGACCTTCTTTGCATCTGATGGCAACACCGTCGATTCAGAAATCGTCGCGATTACCATTACCGCCAATGATGTCTCCCCGGTCTTTGGAGCTCTTGCAGACACGACCATTGATGAAAATCAGTCGCTTACCTTGACACCGACAGCAACCGATGCGAACGGCCCGATTCCAGCACTCACTGCTGAAAATCTTCCGGTAGGCGCGACCTTTCTGGATAACGGGAATGGTACCGGGACGTTTAACTGGACTCCGACATTCACGGATGCGGGTGTCTACTCGGTTCGATTCATCGCGACAGATCTGACTCTTCTTGCTGACACTGTCACTGTTCAGATCACGGTGAATAATGTCAACCGCGAGCCAGTCCTTACTGCAATCGGGGCGCAGTCCGGTACAGAAAATCTGCTGCTTACATTTGGTGCAACTGCTTCCGACCCGGATGCGACCACGCCTACATTGACTGCTTCTCTAATTCCCTCCGGAGCAACTTTCACCGACAACGGTAACGGAACCGCATCATTTAGCTGGACACCATCCTTTGTCCAGTCGGGTGTCTACAATATTACGGTCGTTGCTTCCGATGGTCAGCTTGCAGACAGTGAAGTGGTAGTAGTGACAATTAATGACGCTGGAAATCAGACTCCGGTCATTTCTGCAATTCCTGACACGACTATCGACGAACAGCAGCCGCTCGCTTTGACTGTCACCGCGACTGATGCCGATCTCACCACCGCAACTCTCACCTCGAGTGTGTTGCCATCAGGCGCGACACTCGTCGACAATGGGAACAACACTGCCTCCTTCAACTGGACACCATCACTGGTGCAGGCCGGTGTCTATACCATCAGCTTCTTCGCAACTGATCCGTCATCGGCAGTCGACACCGAAGTAGTTCAGATTACGGTTCTCGATCAGGGACGTCCGGTTCTTGCTCTCATTGGACCGAAAGTTGTGCAGGAAGGGACGAACCTGACATTCAATGTCAGCGCGATCGACCCGAACAGCACCATCCCGTCACTTACTGCCTCGCCACTTCCGCCGAATGCATCATTTACCGATAACGGTAATGGCACCGGTACTTTTGTATTCAATCCTGATCTTTCACAGGGTGGACTCGGCTATCAGGTTCGATTCATCGCCAGTGATGGTATCCTGAGCGACACCGAGTTGGTGGCAATCTCAGTAGTGAATACCGGCAATCTCCCGCCGACGATCACGCCGATACCGGATGCGATTGTACAGGAAGGGGATTCACTCATTGTCCCGATTACGTCGGTTGATTCGGACGGTGGGTTACTCTTCCCGACGTTATCCGTGAGTTCAACATTGCAGAGCTACACACTGACTAACAACGGAAACGGTACCGGAGTACTTCGCTATCGCCCGACCTTCTTTGATGCCGGAGTTGACACTGTCCGTGTCTTCTCAACTGATCAGGGGATTCCGCAGGCATCTGCTCAGGCGGTCTTTGTCATCACTACCCTCGAGCGGAATCAGGCACCGCTGTTCAAGCCGGCTGGTCCGTATACGGTCCTCGCAAACAAGTCGATCAGCTTCACCGTGACTGCGACCGACAGCACCGACAATACTCCCGGGAATCGCTTGTTCTTGTCAGCTCTGAATCCACCGGCGAATCTGACATTCGTTGATTTGGGTAACGGTAACGCAATGGTCAGTTTCTCGCCGACCAGTTCTCAGGTTGGATTGCAGACGATCAATTTCCTGGCTGTCGATGAGGGGATTCCCGCACTTTCGACAACGCTTGCGGTTCAGATTAATGTCCGTGCAAGCAATCTCCCACCAGTACTGGGGACCATCGGTCCACGTCTTGTCACCGAGGGGCAGCTTCTGACCATCAATATGTCAGCAACTGATCCGGACACGACCGGAACGATCACGATGCGTGTCGTGAACAATCCGACTGGGGCAGTCTTCACTGACAACGGCAATGCTACCGCGTCTTTTGTCTGGACGCCGACATTCAATCAGGCAGGTCTCTACGCTGTCACCTTTGAGGCCTTCGACGGTCTCTCAATAGACAAAGAAGTTGTCTTCATTCAGGTAGCTGAAGCTGGCAATCAGTTGCCGGTCTTTGATTCGATTCCGACGGCAACGACGGTCGAAGGGGATACGGTAACTGTAGGATTCACCGCCTTCGATCCGGATGGCGGAACGATCACACTAAGCGTGATTCCCTCGACGTTACCTGCAAACGCGACCTTCTCATCCCCATCAGTGGGTGTTGGCGTGATCACATTCAATCCGAATTTCATTCAGGCCGGTGTCTACAATGTGCAGATCATCGCCTCCGATGGAACCGGATCAGACACGATCACCGTCGTGATCACCGTCAATGATGCCGGCAATCAGCCGCCGACCATCGCATCAATAGGAACGCAGTCAGGGAAAGAGCTTCGCAATCTGACCTTCACGGTGAGTGCGACCGATATCGATGGCCCCGCGCCATTGTTGTCATCGACGGCATTGCCTGTGGGTGCAAATTTCGTGACTTCGACCGGTGTCTTTAGTTGGACTCCGTCAGATGTTCAGGCCGGAAACTACTTCGTGACCTTCTTCGCGACCGATGCTGCCTTTCCGGCCGATGTCGATTCCGAAGTAGTCATCTTCAATATCGCCGACACCAATCGTCTGCCGAATATCATTGCCTTTGGTAATGTGAGTATTCCGATGTTCGAAGGGGATACCGCACGATTCACCGTACGTGCCGTCGATCCTGATGGAACCTTCCCGCTGATGCGTGCGACTCTTTCTGGTCTTGATTCGCTGGCGACCAACATGTCGGTCTTTGATTCTGGCAATGGTGCCGCAACCGTCACGTTCACACCGAGCTACACACAGGGTGGTACGCCATCACCGATTGCATACGCAGTTCGATTCGTGGCAAAGGATGCCGCTGATACAACCATGATCAAGACGGCAAGCACGAACGTGACCTTCAATGTCACCGATCGTAATCAGCTTCCCGTACTGAGTTTCCCGCTGACTGCCGGACCATTCACTCGATTCGAAGGCGTGAGTCTGAATTTCACGGTCGTCACCAACGATTTCGACAGTCCGGTGATTCCGTCTCTCATTGTCCAGAATCTGCCGTCCGGGGCGACATTCAACGTTGTATCCAATACTGGCACCTTCAACTGGACTCCGAATTTCAGTCAGTCCGGCACCTATAATCCGAGATTCATCACCATCGATAATCGTGGTGGAGCGGATACACAGGTGGTGACGATCTTTGTTGCTGAGGCCGGAAATCAAGCACCGGTATTTATCACCGGGCTTGCCGATACGATTAACGTAACTGCCGGGGCATTGAACGAGATTACCGTTCGTTCAATCGACCCCGAGTCTCAGCTCATCACCTTAAGTTTCGTCTCGTTCATTACCAGCTATACCTTCGCCGACTCGACGAATGGTGCGGGGACCCTTGCCTACACTCCGCTTCTTTCAGATCTGGGGAATGTTGACTTCGTACAATTTATCGCGACCGACCCGCTTGGCGCTGCCGACACCCTCGTGACGAATTTGCGGGTAGTGAACTTCCTGCGCGGCGATGTCGATGACAATGCGCGATTTACCATGAACGATTTGGTGACACTTCTTGGATATATGTTCCGAGGGGGGACTGCTCCGGAACATATTGAAGCGGCAGATGTGAATGCCGACAGTTCGGTCAACATCGCTGACGTGACATATCTGGTAAACTACCTCTACTTCTCAGGCCCTCGACCACCGAACTGAGATCGATAAGTCATTTCACTATTACAAGATAGATAAGGAAACCGGCGCGACACCTACGCGTCGGTTTTCTTTCGTCCGGCTGCATCTGTGACTTGAACGGCGAAGTAGTCTCCAGGATTATGGGGGAACATTCCTTGACAGAAATGAGCTCAAACGCTATTCTGTTCATGTACTTCGTAGGGTCTCGTTGGGACGGATTCTAATCCCGCTTTCTGTTAGGGCAGAATTGTTCGGGAAATTGCCTGATGACATAGTGATCGGTGTGTGATTGCATGCACGGAGAATGGTGTGTTTTCTTTCAAGAACACGCAGCTCCTCAAAAGTGAGTTCGATGTTTGTCGTACCACTCCAGAGCTGAGCAGTTGCACATCACCTAAGCTGCGCAGAAAGTGCGCGTGAACTGCGACCGGCGGACATTTCCGTGTGTTCGTTCGTCGCTTCTATAAATTGATCGAAAGCGTGACTGCAAAGAAATAGAAGAAGTGTCCGGGCAACCGGAACAGATTCAGGTATCCCTAATGAAAGGATTGGTAACATGACCAACAGGATCAGAAGTCAGCGGATTCTGAGAACGTGTATCGTTCTCGGAACAGTTGCGGCTCTGAGTCTGGTCGGAACGGCTTTCGCCGCCAAGACCACGACCAAGGAAGCAACCCCCGATCAGTCTTCGATCTCAACTCAGCAACCGTTGCATAACGTCATGCGCGGAAAAACTGCTGAAGAGATCGCAGAGAATCAGTCATCAGTCGCCGTCTCGGGCGCCCCCCGTCGCTCGCTCGGCCAAAGTCGTCAGTCGGCCTCGGCTCTTGGCGTTGGTTTTACCATGGACTCCACCTGGGCAGATTTCCAGTGGGTCTATACTGTCCGTCAAGTCGGTCAACGAGGAAATGACCCGAGCAACCACTTCGCTTTTATTAGCCAGGTGGCAAATTCGGGCGGCGTCTTAACTTCCATGGCTTACGCCTACAATCGCTACAATCCAACGGCCGGTGGATCATGGGTAATTCTTCCTCCGGGAAGCTGCCGTATTCAGGATCAGGGGCCGACAGAAGTCGGCGGTCTGGGTATCACCTCTGATGTGACACCGCGCTCTCTTGCCAATGGTGGCAGCCAGGTGATTATCTCTGGTCGTGACAATCGTGGGCAGGCCCGTGACAACCACATCTATCAGGATCTTGGTGGTTGTTTCTGGGGAATTGGCGATCGCATCGGTATCAACAACTACCGTACCGGTTTTGCCAATGCTGCCGACTTCCTTGCTGAACCACAGATTGAAGTCCAGATTATCGGCACCGACACGATTACTCACGTTGCCGGATCAGAAAGCGTCTTTCGTGATATCGACGTTGAAGGATTCTTACAGACCGAAACCGTCGTTCAGTATTTCCGCAAAGTGAACAACTTTGAGGTACAGGATTCGACTCTTTGGTCAGCAGCGCAGACACTTACAAATGCAGCTGCCTACCGCCCGAACATGACCGCCTCACGCGTATCAAGTGAAGTGGCGGTTATCTATCCGAAGCTTTCGACCAATGCTGTATTGGAGCCAGCTTCACTGAATGCTCAGATCGCCGGTGCAGGGCTCGCACTCGACCTTGATGTCTTCTATCGTGAATCCGTCAACGGTGGGGTGAGCTTCAATCCGGAAATCAATATCACTAACTACGGAACCCGTACGGTGAAGTCATGGGCAACCAGAAACTATTTCTCTTCGCTGTATGACACCGATGGGAACCTGCACATCACCTTCGCTGGTGAACCGTGGCCGGCCGGAATCTATGATTCAGTTGGCTTCTTCTATGCCGACTTCTCATCCGCTATTCTTCACTGGTCGCAGAGTGCAACTAACAAGGTGCGTGTTGCGAATGGTGAGTACGGTCTGCAGTTCAACACCGCCGTCTGCGGCTTCGACAATTCCTACGTCGCCAGCCAGTCAATCGGTGAGTGTGATGGCAATCTGTACATGGTCTGGGAACAGACTCACAACATCAAGAATGCCAACGTCAACGACACGGTGAACAACATCTACACCGACTGTACCACTCTTCCGGGTGGCGGACGTCTGAATTCTGCCAACTCAGAAATCTGGATGTCGGTCTCGACCAATTTGACCGGTGCGTTGTGGGATAAGGCCCGCAACCTTTCCAATACCTTCTCCCGCGATTGCGACTCTGCCACTGGTGGCGGTGTCTGCCTCGGTGAGAAGTCTGTTTCCGTGGCTCGTTATGGGCAGGCAAACAGCGGCGCATTTACCTGGCCGTCAGGTTCTTCCATCCTCGGTACCGGAACCCATTTCCTTGGGATGACCTTCATCGAAGATCAGCTTCCGGGTGCGTTTGTTGCCGGATTCGTGGGCAACAACGCGATCAAGTTTGGTCGCTTGAATTGCGTCGATCCAGTCATCGAAGCACTCATTTCCGCCAGCCCGACTTCAGCCGGATATCCGAGCTTCGCCAAGCATGGCTCTCCGCGCGTGCTGACCATCACGGTCACCAATGACGGAACCGCGAACTTGAACATTACCAGCATTGCTTCAGTCGTGACAAGCGGCCCAGTTGGGGTGATTACCAACTCCAATCCGGGCGGCTTCACGGTTCCGGCTGGTGTTGGCGGCACCGGATCGTTTACGATTACCATTAATCCAGGTGGCTTAGTCAATGCCCCGGGTACAGTGGTACCGGCAATTGGATATGTGTACGTCAAGTCGAATGCGGCAAACGACGATTCTCTCGCGATTGCACTGAACTACGTCGTTGCAGATACCGTCGTGCTTGCCTCGTTTGATACCGTCAGCACTGGTCAGATTCGCCTTGCGATTTCGACCAACGGTGCGGAAGGTCTCTCCGGCATCGGTCGTGCAAACCTTGACTTTGTATCCCTGGGTGGCGATTGCGATTCCGCAAATTCCGCAGTCTATCTCTTCTCTGGTGGCCCGCTGGTGAACCGTCGCCTCGGACCGGGGAACTATGTCTTTACCGGCTCTACTTTCTCCGACCAGATCGGTGATTTCACTTTCAAGCCGCTTACCGACAATATCGGTGGACCGACTGATCGTGGATTCACGTCAACTGGAACCCGTGAGCGTTTCTCAACCGGTCTCATCGTCAACAAGGATACCACCATTGGTGCAGAACGTGTCTGGTACGCTCCGAAGCTTGCCGATTCGACTGACTTCATTGTCATCTGCACTCGTTACTGGGCAATTACTGGATCAGTTTCAAGTGTCCAGATTGGGGATGTTCACGATCTGGATATTCCGTCGATCAACGGATCTCAGAACAAAGACGGCGCAGAAGCGAGCTTTGTCTGGCTCCGTGGTACCGAAGGTGCCACTGCGAATTGCGCTCCGATGGCGACTCGCTTTGGCGCAAATGTCCCGCTTGGTCAGTATTTCACCTCGCAGGCAGCTTGCACTAATGACGATCCGTTTGGTCAGTACTCGATCAACAATACTGCTGATCTGACGAATGACATCACCACTGGTATCATTGATCCCGACACTTCCTGGAATCGCAGCGGTGGTTTTGGTGCCATCGGCAACCTCGGTGCGGACTCGGTTGACATGCGCGTCATCACTACTTGGAAGCACAACATAACCCTTCCTGCCGGTGACACACTCTTCACCTACAGTGCGTTGACAACCGTTAAGAATGGCACACTTGCCAACCTCCAGGGGAACGCTGCCGCGGCCTGCGCCTGGTACGCGAGCAATCTGCGTCCCGGCTGTACGGTCTGCGGATGCTGCGTTGGAGTGCGTGGTAACGTTGATGGTGACGGTGGCGAGTCGGTTGACATCGCTGACCTGACCGTTCTCGTTGACCATCTCTTCATCAGCTTCACCCCGCTGATCTGTGAAACAGAAGGTGACATGGTGATTGATGCCAGCGTTGATATTGGTGACTTGACCTTCCTAGTTGACCACCTCTTCATCTCCTTCACCCCGCAGCCACCCTGCTGATCTGAAGGAATCGCTCAGTCTGACTGAGCAGTGATTTTGAATCACCAACCGCCGCCCTCACAAGGGGCGGCGGTTTTTTTCATACAGAGAGGGTCAATTCTTCCGCATTTTTCATAAACAAAGCCACTTTTCGAAGCAGCTTCTGCTCCGAGCCTGAGGAATCACAAACGCAGAAACAGTATGTCTGACAAGTGCTTAAGTGGTTTTTGTGTAAATCGTCTGACAATTTATCTTGACCAGTGCACTTTTGGGCAGATAGCTTGTTCAATACTGGAAAGATACGCCCCAAAAATAATCATCGGGGAGTAGTCTACTTCGTTTGCGAAACATGGAAACCGCGAATAAACAATGCAGAATGGAGGCATACGCCGCATGAAAGTACTGTTCAAAATGTTCTGTGTGTTGGTTGCTCTTGGAGCCAGCACTGTCTTTGCCCAGGCTGACCGAGGAAACAAGGACACCGTTGCGCTTGAAATGACGATCACCGGAGCTGGCGCAAGCCGTCAGGTGAAAATCGAAATGTGGCAATATGTCGACGCCGATACCCTTTCCGGTGCAACAACCGGCTTTCAATGGGAACCGGGTGACATGAATCTTGATAGTGCAGCTTTTTCAGCTGAAGCGGATTTCGCTTGGGACTTTACCAAGTCTCTTTACTTTGGGAGTGACATCGCACAGTCAAATACGCAGAATAAGTGTATCTATGCAGGTGCACGTCTGACTGCAGCCAGAGGATTCAAAGCCGCTCCGGCACGTCGTCTTGTGGCGACGTATTGGTTCACTCTACCAACTACGCCGGGAGTGCAGACCACACCGAACGTGACCTTTGACACCAACGCCTACAACGGCGGTGCGTTGTACAAGTTTGTACGAGTTGGGAATACTTCCAACATGTTGCCAGTCTATACGGGCAAGATCATTCAGGCGAACCCGCTTGATGCCGACGACAACAGCGGCAATCTGCCAATCTCTTTCGCCCTCGATCAGAACTATCCGAATCCGTTCAACCCGAAGACCACCATCAACTTCGCCCTTCCGGAGAAGTCAAATGTCACCCTTCGTGTCTATAACGTACTCGGTCAGTCGATCAATGACCTGGTAAATCAGGAAATGCCGGCTGGCAGCTATACCGTCGATTGGGATGGTCGTGATGGATCAGGACGTGCGGTCGCATCCGGCGTCTATTTCTATCGCCTCGAGACCAAGGGTTTCACCCAGACCAAGAAGATGATGCTCTTGAAGTAATTCGCATAAGCTGCGATTTCAAAACGGTCGGCCTTGCCGACCGTTTTTTTTTGACTATGTTTATATCAGGAACACGGAGGAAACAGTCATGATGTTCATTCGACCAGTTTTGTCACTTCTAGCTCTTACTCTTGCTATCTCTTTCA
>CAZFGK010000021.1:0-53119 GCA_964518635.1 uncultured Ignavibacteriales bacterium | reverse complement strand
GGGTTCCCGGTCTGAGTTTCTTTAGAGATAAGAAAATATGGACCAGGAACCCACCGCTCGCTTCGCTTCGCGAATCTTCGCAGTGGGGCACCGAAGATAGAAGACCCTTCGACAAGCTCAGGGTGACAAGAAATTTTCGGCACCGAAGACAGAGCCGACCTCCAGTGAAATTGCCCAAACAGAGAGACTTCGTGCGCGGCAGACGCCATCGTCTGCCCGTTCAGTTCGTGAATCTATTTCAACAACACCATCTTCTTCGCGCTGCGAACTCCATCAATCGACAACTGATAGAAATATGTCCCGGAGGCGACTCGCGAGCCAGAATCGGTTGTGCCGTCCCATTGGGTTGTCTGTCCTCCGGCAGATAGCCGCTGATCAACGAGTGTGCGCACGATTTCACCGATTGAATTGAATATCTGAAGTGTTACGTGCGATGAAGAGGGGACAGAAAATGAAATCGTCGTGGATGGATTGAACGGATTCGGATAGTTTTGGTTTAAGTAGGTAGCAGTCGGCACTATCTCGTCTTCTTCGACATCTGTTGGGGGAAGTATTCCGGAAAAAATGTAAATCCGACTCTGTGAATTCGACTCAACTGCTGAAAACGCAATATCATTCACGCCATCCCCGTTGTAATCCCCGATTCCTGTAATACCCTGTCCAAACTCGTCCTGCAATCCTGGTACACCACTTTCACCAAACGTGTAATCAACTACGTTGTCCATATTCGGACCGCCTAGCAGGACACCTACCGCTCCACCGACGCTCGGAGCAAGTGCAAACAGGATATCATTGTGACCATCTGCATTCACATCCCCGGCCCAACCGCATCGATTATGACGATAAAACACTTCCAGATCAGGGATACTGTCGATCCCCGCACCACCAAAATAGATAAAGGCAGTTGTGTCTGTGTGACCTCCACCAGAGTATTCCACGATGTCATCAATGCCATCACCATTGATGTCACCTGGTGATACTAATCGTCCGAGACTTCCAAATAGGTCAAAAAGCTCCTGGTACGGTCGAAGAGGAAGAATTGTCAGGTCAGGTAGAGTATCAAATGCTGGTCCGCCAAAATAACACAAGACACGACCGGATTGTTGCTGAGCGGGTGCATACCGAACATTCGTACAGATATCTGGCCAACCATCCGAATTAAAGTCGCCAGAAATAACTGCCTCGCCATATGTACCGTATCCAGGGTAAGTGAATGGTCGAATTCGTAATATTTCATTCGAGTCGGGATTCGCAGTGAGTGCAAAAAGCATCAGTTCTCTCTGCTGGAATTCCTGTGCGATAACTTCAGGTGTTCCATCACCATTCAGATCACCACAATACAGTCCGCCAAAAACTGGGTGGCTGGCGACTGAACCGAGCTTAACCTCAGGAATCGTATCTAGATTAGTACCGCCGTCGAACAGGTGGAGACGAAACCGCAAGGGACTGACTTGTCGGTGATACAGTATCAAATTCTTGGCCCGAGTTTGTCCTACAGGGAAGTAGGCATTCATTTGGCGATCCATGCCCTTGAACTGCATTGCGGGGGTCTGTGAGACCATTGGGCCACCCAAGAATAGCCAGTTTCCTCTGACGAGCTCGGAGGCTAAGAAATCATCATAGCCGTCATTGTTCTGATCACCTACCCCGACTATCCGATATCCAAACTGCGATCTGACGGTATCAGTGTCGATGGTTCCGATGAGGGATAACCGACCTTGGGCTTGAGAAATGCTAAAGAATATCTGTGAAGCAACTACGATTGCAAGAAATTTGAGAGCAAGCCGCCTCAAGTACATGGCTCAATATACTGCAAGAGGTCATTCTGATCATCAGAGATTTCCCCTCCTACCCGATCACTCCCCGATAGATCAGATACGGAATCAGGATATACAAAATCGAGTCGCGGATCAGATAGAAGATCACAAATGCGAGAATCGCTTTCCAACCGAGGGCCTTCACCTCTTTCCAGCTTCGCGGAAAACGAAAACCATTTCGAAGACGTCTGAAAAACGGCAACTTGGCTGAATCAGATGAAGCATTTGTCAGGTCGCTGCTCGCTGCAACTGTCGCTGTTGAGGATACTGCTCCCGCCAGCGATTCGCGAGTGACCGCCTTGCGCTGGGGTTCGGTAATATCGAGATTAGGGTCGGACACGAAGGGGAAGATGAATCCCGAACGATATCCGGGCAAGGTGATTCGACTTTCATCTGAATGAAAATGGAGCCGCCGAATTCTCTTCAGGGAACATCCGGCATCTTTCCGACATATTAAGGGGAGATAGTCGAAGATTCGGTAAGACTGTCTAGACTTCAATTGCCTGAAAACCCGTCACGAAGGACGATCCCATCAACTCATTTTTCCCGATTATCGCCAGTCTGATCAGCTTCACCCTCTTTTATGGGATCATCGCCCTCTGCCTGCGACTGGTGCTCACGGAATGGTGGCGGCTGCGCTGGATTCGATACGGCTTTCTGGGGCTGGTGGTTCTTTCCTACTTGGTCATCATCATAGGGGGTTTTGGGACGTTCTACGACATCCCGTTCATGGAGACTACTTTCCGAGTAGTCGGCTTGATCGTTGCCATGGTCGCGATGGCACTCTTCCTCTCGGTGGTGATTTCAGCCCTGCTGATTGGGGGAGAGAAACTGGTTCGCTGGATCGCCCGAAAACGGAATGGTTCTGGGAAGCAATCCCCGACCCTGTCAACTTCTTCCCCTGAAAATCTCTCGGTCAATAACCCGGCAGCCGAGGCCGATGATATCCCTGATCCTGCTCGTCGTCTTGCCCTCGGCAAGATCGCCGCGGGGATTCCAATAGTCACCCTTGGACTCGCGGGAGTAGGTATGGCAGAGAGTTATCGCCCGATTCCGATTCGGGAAGAGCAGTTGATTGTCCCCGGTCTTCCGTCAGCCCTGGAGGGGCTTCGGCTCTGGCATCTATCGGATGCACATCTCTATCATTATGTCCGGGTCAAAGATATCGAGTCCCTCGCCGCTGCGATTGCCCCGATGAAACCGGATCTGATCGCCATCACTGGTGATCTTGCCGACGACCTCAATCAGCTCGGCCCCGCTCTTGAAATACTCCATGGGATACCGACAACTCTCGGTATCTACGCCACTCTCGGAAATCATGAATATTTCCGTGGCATTCGTCAGGTACTCAAGACCTATGATGCCTCCCCAGTCCCGCTCCTGGTGAATGAATCGGTTTCTCTGACCTACGGGGGGGAACGGTTTCGAATCGCGGGGATCGACGATCCCCAGACGATGCGCGCCTATGTCGGGGATTTCTACGAGCGAAGTGTGGGGCAGGCGGTCGCTGATGACACCCTGCCGACTATTCTCCTGTCGCATCGCCCGAATGTTTTTACTGAATCGACCCGTCGAAAGATCATGCTCACCCTCGCCGGACATACCCACGGCGGACAGATGGGGATCGCCGGACGTTCTATCTTTGAAGCTCCGGGAAGATATCTCTGGGGCTATTACACGAACGACAACGCCGCACTTTACACCTCCTGCGGGGCAGGGCACTGGTTCCCCTTCCGTCTGGGATGTCCGCAGGAAGCCCCCCTCTTCGTACTCACCAGCGGAAAGAAATCCGCTTTCTCCTCTGAAAGAGAGAGTCGCGGCGAACTGATTCGCAGCTGATTCCCCCTGTTTTCACTCTTGTATTTCGACCGTCACACCGCTCGTCTGTCCCCCGATTTTCACTTTCCCCTATGAAAAACGAGCTTCAAGGCTGCATTTTTTCCCGTTTTCAGAGGGAAAAAAGCGGCTTTATGCTTGTTTCGTGTATTGTGTCATTCTAATCTCCCCCTCGTAGCAGCAGCGAAATCGTATCGAATGAGCAACCGCATGATACGAAACGGCTCCTCAGACTGGTGTGCTGAAGAGTCGCTGCAACGAATATGAACACAAGCGTTGACCATCAACACAGGCTGCCGTAAGGCAGAGGAAAGAGGAGTAACAGACATGGCTGTGAAGAAAGCCAAGAAGGCCGCCAAGAAGACCGTGAAGAAAGCGGCGAAGAAGACTGTCAAGAAGGCCGCTAAGAAGAAAGCCGCAGCTCCACGCAAAGCCGTGAAGAAAGCCAAACCGGCAAAGAAAGCGACCAAGCGTAAACCGAATGCGGCGTTCATGAAGCCACTCGCCGTCTCCGCCGACCTCGGCGCAGTGATCGGTAACGGCATGTTCCCGCGTACCGAAGTCACCAAGAAGATCTGGGACTATATCCGCAAGAACAAGCTGCAGGATAATGCCAACCGTCGTATGATCAACGCGGACGACAAACTCCGCGCGGTATTCGGTGGCAAGAAGCAGGTCTCGATGTTCGAGATGACCAAGCTGATTTCGAAGCACCTGAAGTAGTTGAATTTTTCGTGCCTCCTTGGCCGGCCGGTTGTTCGCAACCGGCCGTTTTTTTTGCCTGCAATTGTTTGGGAGTTTCTCGTTTCGCAGCTTCAAGAGACCTCGTACCATTACGGTGCAGATGCAACCCGGATGGGATGCAACAGGAGAGAATTGAGACCATGTCGTTGATACGCCCCTTTCGCGCTTTGCGCGTCAATCCATTCGCTGCCGCACAGGTAGCCGCCCCCCCCTATGATACATTGTCTACTCAGGAAGCCCGCGAAATGGCGAACGGCAATGCCCAGTCATTTCTGCGCATCGACAAACCGGAGATCGAGTTTCCAAAAGGGTTCGATCCCTACGCACCAGCAGTCTATGCCAAAGGACGCGAACTGCTTGAGCAGTTTCGAACGGTGGGAACTCTCGTGCGTGAAGCGACTCCCGCGTTCTATCTCTATCGCCAGACGATGCAGGGACGGACACAGACCGGACTGATGGCGGCGACATCAGTTGATGAATACCGTAAAGGGCTGATTCGGAAACATGAACATACCCGCCCCGAAAAAGTAAATGACCGCGCCAACCATATTCTCGGCTCCGGCTCACAAGCAAGTCCGGTTCTTTCGACATTTCGATGGAATGCAGCGGTCGATGCTCTCTTCCGAGAAATCGCCGTGCAAAAAGTAGATGTCGATTTTGTGGGGGCTGATGCCACTCGTCATGAGATGTGGTTTGTCACTGATGCGAGCATGATTGAAAAACTGACGAAAGCATTTGCCGCCGTGCCGATGCTCTATATCGCGGATGGACATCATCGCAGTGAAGCGGCCTCAGAAGTCTGCGCACGACTGGAAGCGAAAGACTCACGCGCGGATGCCCCGCACCGCTTTTTCTTAAATGGGCTTTTCCCTGATCGTGATCTCTTTATCATGCCCTATCACCGGGTGATCCGTGATATGCACGGAATGACTCAAGAGCAATTTCTGTCTCGTATCAAAGAGTCATTTGATGTTACACCATCTGCCGGACAGTTCCAGCCGAAAGAAAAGCATCAATTTGGTCTCTATCTCAAAGGACAATGGTACGCATTGCGTACCAAAACAGGTCTGGTGAATGACAGCGATCCGGTCGGCTCGATTGATGCCGCGATTCTAGGACGATTACTGATCGAGCCAATTCTCGGTATCAGTAATCCACGCACCGACAAGCGAATCGATTTTGTCGGTGGAATACGCGGCACGAAAGAGCTGCAGCGTTTGGTCGACAGTGGTGAGTTTGCTCTCGCACTGTCTTTGAATGCGACCAGCATCGCACAGTTACTTGCCGTTGCTGATCGAAATGAAGTTATGCCCCCTAAATCGACCTGGTTCGAGCCAAAATTGGCAAGCGGACTGGTCGTCTCGACCCTACAGGAGTAGTTATGTTAATTCTTATAGCAGACGCCTTTGACGAGGCAATGCCAAAACGACTCGCTCGCTTTGGTGAAGTCACCAGCGACACGGGCCGTATCGACGATGCGGAAGTCGTGCTCGTGCGCAGCAAGACAAAAGTGAATCGAGATTTTATCGACAAAGCAAAGCAGTTGCAGTTGGTGATTCGTGGTGGTGTCGGTATGGACACGATCGATATGGACTATTGTAGCGAAAAAGGAATTATCGCAAAGAATACCGCGGAAGCATCTACCGTCGCCGTTGCGGAACTCGCCTTCGCCATGATGATCGCCATGCCGAATCATATCACCGCAGCTGATTATGCCGTCCATGACGGAAAATGGCCGAAGAGTGAATTCACCCGGACTGAGTTATCGGGAAAAACGCTTTCGATACTTGGGCTTGGCAAAATTGGTACCGCTCTCGCCATGCGTGCTCGTGCATTTCGTATGCGGGTGATCGGATGGAAACCGTTGTCGATTTTTTCAGAGTTTGCTGAGATGCGTGACACGATCGAAGAAGCAGTCGCTGAGGCGGATTATATCTCTATGCATTTTCCACTCTTGCCCGAAACAAAGGGGTTGGTCAACGCCGCACTCCTGGCGAAATGCAAACGAGGTGTCTATCTGATCAACACCGCTCGCGGGGAATGTATCAACGAGACCGATGTGGTCGCCGCGCTCGAATCCGGTCAACTTGGCGGCTATGCCGCAGATGTCTTCGCGCAGGAGCCGCCAGTCGGCTCGGCACTCTTGAAATCACCACGGACGCTCTTGCTCCCACATTTGGGGGCATCGACAAAAGAGAATATGCAGCGGATCGGTACAGTGGTGGAACATCTGCTGGAAGAGTATATTCAACACAAGCCACGCTGAGGAATCGCAGATAGATTCCCACCGCGTGACAACAGGAAATAGAATGCGACTTCGCATGACAGTTCATTCACTTCATCAATCTCCCACACAGGGCAGGGTAACGATATGCCACAGATCATGACTGATTTTCGTTCGACTATTCATCGCGTCTGGAATTTTAATCCGGGACCATCGACACTTCCTCTCGAAGTCTTGCAACAAGCGCAAGCCGAACTGCTCGACTACAAGGGGACCGGGATGTCGGTGATGGAGATCTCGCATCGCTCGAAAGAGTACGAGGAGATCAATGCCGCCGGTGCGAATCTGATTCTTGAACTTCTGAATCTTTCGGCGAGCGACTACACCGTAATGTTTCTGCAGGGAGGGGCGTCTTCACAGTTTGCGATGATCCCGATGAATTTCCTGCATCAGGGGAAAGTCGGAGTCTACACCGACACCGGCGTCTGGGCGGCGCGATCCATTAAAGAAGCGAAGCTGTTCGGCGAAGTCAAAGTCGTCGCCTCATCGAAAGAGAAATCCTACAACTTCATTCCGACCAGTGCGGATCCGATTCCTGAGAATGCCGCCTATGTGCATCTCACTTCGAACAACACCATCTATGGAACGCAGTGGCACTGGGGCGCGCCAGTTGGGCATGGAACTGTTGGGCATTGGTGGCCGAGTGAGGCGAACAAGAAAGGGATTCCGGTAATCTGCGATATGTCTTCGGATTTTTGTTCGCGGGTCCTCGACTATTCGAAGTTTGATATTATTTACGCAGGTGCACAGAAAAATATCGGCCCGTCTGGTGTGACTGTTGTGATCATGCGGACGTCGCTCTTAGAAACCTGCAAGGCAAACAACCCGACCATGTTCGACTATCGCACTCATGCCAAGAATGTTTCGCTTTACAATACCCCGCCAGTGATTGCGGTCTATATGGTGCGGTTGACACTCGAATGGCTGAAACGCAATGGCGGACTCGTGAAGATGGAAAGTGTCAACGACCAGAAGCAGAAACTGATTCATGATGTCATCGATTCCCGTCCGGATATGTTCCGCGGGACGGTTGAGAAAAACTCTCGCTCATGGATGAATATCAATCTTCGCATGGGGAACGAAGAGAAGGAGACTGCATTCCTGAATGCTGCCAAGAAGAATGATTTCATTGGCTTGAAAGGTCACCGTGATGTCGGCGGCATCCGTGTCTCGCTCTATAACGCGATGTCGCTCGAAGGAACGAAGGCGCTCGCGGAGTTTATGAGGGAGTGGAGGGGGTGAGTCATCTTTGGACTGTTGCACTACTAGATGTGCACTATGAACGAATAAACGAAGATGAACGGACTACTCCCTGGAGTATCGGTCACCGGTACGAGAGTAAAGTTTATGACACTTACGATGCTGGATATGCAATTCGTGATGTCACGGAACAGTTAAAGAAAAGTACAATATCTCGAGCGATAGATTTGGAGGTAACTGGTCGGTTATGGATAGGATTTTACAGGAGTGACGGATTTGATTTTGAGTCGGTCACACCTTTTGCTGCATTACGCGAGTTAAGAGAGGTGTATCCAGCCCATTTTGTAGAAATGTGCTTTTCTCCGAGAGTTGTTCTTCATGAAAGCACAATAGTTAAGATTGAGCCAACAAGTGAATGAAGAAGAGCTCGCGAGAGACGAAACAGGAAGAAGGTGGGCAGTCTCTCTCCGTTTTTTCTTAAGACCAGACGCTCTGTATCGCTGGACATCCCTGGACTTGAGTGACAAAGAAACTGATATAGGTAAGTTTCAAGAACTGTACTCTATTGAGCCAGATGGAGCAAATCTCCAAAAACATCTAAAGTCAGTCATATCACAGTATGAAGAATATAACATCGGATCAATGATAGATTGGTCAAGGGTGGTTGTCTTAAGAATTGGAGTGTTCGGTGGTGACAATTCGAGTTCTTTTAGATTTGAAGAAGAGATTGATTGGTTCTTAGACAAATTCGAGAATGCGAATATTGAAGTCTGCCACTATCCAGGATTTGTTTTCTTCAGTGAACCTCTGGATTAGTTCTTCCTTTGCGGTGCCCCTGATCTCCTGATCAGGGTTCCTGCATCTTCGCGTTATAAAGACCAGGAACCCACCGCTTGCCTCCGCGTTGCGGAGTCTGCGCAGTGGGGCACCAAAGATGGGACATTATCAGGTGTCGGCAACACGACGTCCAGAATACTTTCTTTCCATATAGTCACTTTAACAAGAATAAGAAGAATTCAGTGTTAACTCTTCCTCTTCGGTGCCCCACTGCGCAGGCGGCGGAGCCGACCAGCGGTGGGTTCCAGGTCCTTATTCTCCTTCTATACCTTTGATGAGTTCGTCCAGTGGTCCACCAGTCAGATCAACCGGATCATACCAATGCACACTCGACCACTTCCATTCAGACTGTTTCGACACCAGTCCTCTCCTTAATGGGTTGTCGTGGCAATACCTGATCTTCGTAATTATCGATTCCCAATCTCGGCAATTATGATCATAGCACCTGCGCTGCCACAGATGCCGATTTCCTTTTTCATCTGTTGTGTTGATTTTCAGATCGAATGACTCCTGCTCCCATCTTCGAAACAGTGCCGTTGCAATAGCTGATTTCAGTTCGCCGAATTCTCTGGTCAGATGGAGCGTGTCAGGTGGAAAGAGCACAAGATGAAGATGCTCTGGCATCACGACATGGGCGAGGAGTTGTATTCGACGACGCACACACCATTCAGTCAACAATGTGACCACCAGATCACAGTCTTGTGGACGAGCAAGTAAAGGGAGTCGTCGAAATGTCGAGACCGTCAGAAGTCGGACGGTAGTAAGTCCATCGAATCGCGGGAGAAAAGGCATGAACTAGTATGTTAGGGGAGTCTGTCAGAACCTGTCAGTGAAAATAGAGATTGAGGAAATATGGACCAGGAACCCACCGCTGGTCGGCTCCGCCGCCTGCGCAGTGGGGCACCGAAGATACGACCAGTCAGTACCAGTGCCTTAGCAAGACATCCGCATATCACCCTTCGACAAGCTCAGGGTGACAAGAAAAGACTGCTAGCTCCTCACCACAGCGGTTTGAAACCGGGAAACATCTGAGAACATTCCTGCACCTGATTTGGTGACAAATACTCACAGCAGTCCTCAAACCGCGCCCACAATGCATGCACTTCCGGCATCGTGTGCGCTTTATTGATTGCATCCTGCGATTTCCATTCGAAGACTTCGATAATTGTCCCGTCCGCGCATTCCATCGCATACGCCGGACGATCAGTCACGAGGTCGAGATTCTTGAGATACCCGTGATGTTCCCGTACGATTGCGCGCAGAGCATCCTGCTTTCCAGGTTTCGGTTTAAACGTCGCGATGACCATGACAGCCATAGGCACTCCTGTGTTGATGTTTCGTTGTAAATAATAGCCTTGTCGATTGAAATTGCAACAGGGGATCAGGTGCCCCTGATCACCAGATCAGGGTTCCTGCATCTTCTCGTAATACAGACCAGGAACCCACCGCTGGTCGGCTCCGCCGCCTGCGCAGTGCGGCACCTTTAGTCTGGAGTCTGTTTTCAACCCCTCAATTTTTCTGTACACTACGCCCACCTATGCCCCTCAAACGAAAACTCCGTGTGGTCATCATCGGTGGTGGATTCGCCGGAATCGCCGCCGCGAAACGTCTCGCCGAAACAGATGTCGATCTTTTTGTGATCGACCGTCGCAATTATCACCTCTTTCAACCGCTGCTCTATCAGGTCGCGACGGCATCACTCAGCCCTGCTGATATCGCTTCCCCCATTCGAAAAATTCTGCGCAGTCAGACCAATACGCAGGTGATTATGGGCGAAGTCACCAGTATTGATGTCGCTGCACGCAGTGTGAAACTCGCATCGACTGATATCACCTATGATTATCTGATCGTCGCATCAGGTGCGACGCATTCCTATTTCGGGCATGATGAATGGTCGCATGAAGCACCGGGACTAAAAACAATTGAGGATGCGACCGAAATTCGCAGACGATTCTTACTCGCCTTTGAATCTGCTGAATTGGAAAGTGATCCGGAAGCGCGCAAAGCACTGCTGACTTTTGTCGTAGTTGGTGGCGGTCCGACCGGAGTGGAGCTTGCCGGTGCGATGGCTGAGATTGCACGGAAATCGATTCCAATGGATTTCCGATCTATCGATACCGCCATGGCACGAGTGATCTTGATTGAAGGAAATGAACGTCTGCTCACCAGCTATCCGCCGGAATCATCCGAGGCGGCACTTCGTCAGCTTGAAAATCTCGGAGTCGAAGTCATGCTCAAGAAGCGTGTGACAGCAATCGACTCCGTTGGTGTGATGGCGGGTACGGAGCGAATCGGTGCAAGAAATATTCTTTGGGCTGCGGGAGTGAAGGCCTCGCCACTTGGAAAGATGCTCGGTGTGCCGACTGACAATGCCGGATGTGTGCTGGTGCAGCCGGATCTTTCGATTCCTGATCATCCCGAAGTTTTTGTCTGCGGTGATCTGGCGCATGTTGAGAATCAGGAAACGAAAAAACGAGTCCCCGGAGTCTGTCCGGCGGCGCTGCAGATGGGGAATTTTGTCGGGAGAGTTATTCAGGAAGAGACCCGCGCATACCTGACAGACAGTAAGTCCCCCATGCGGCAATCGTTTGTGTATGTGAACAAAGGGGATCTGGCGACAATCGGGCGAAACTGCGCGGTTGCGGTGATTGCCGGTCGTCAGTTTTCCGGCTGGACCGCGTGGCTACTCTGGGCTGGAGTGCATATCTATTTTCTGATTGAGTTTCGAAATCGTCTGACTGTCGCCCTTTCATGGATATTCTCATATCTCTTTTTCGACCGAGGTGCGCGACTGATCACCGGGGATGGGATGCTGGAAGTGACCAAGCCGCGCGATCCGGACAACGAAATCGTCGGGCCGGATGGCGTGCCGCGTACGCGCTGAATGCTGTGCTAGTTCACTCCCAGATTTGCGAGTTTTCCGTCTTGCATGGTAGCAACCAACCGTACGGGTGAATCTGCAAATCGGATGCTCCACTCACTCCCTTTTCTCTGTACCTGCTGCATTTTCAGTCCTCTGACTTCTGAACCGATCTGTTGCAACACGTTGATATGCCCTTGCAGATCTGCCGCCTGTCGCAGACGATCGTGCATGAAGGAATCAATGAACCTCACTATTTTTTCGATCGAACCATCCTGCAACGTTTGCACGAGATCCATGAAAACTTTTCCATTCGAGTCCGAATATGGATCAGCCACATCAGTCAATCCGGCAATACTCAATTCGGAAATGTAGTCCGGAATAAATCGCTGTTTGGCTAGTTCGAATGAGAGATTTCGTACTTCATCAGTCAGAGCATTGCTCAGGACAACGATGGTAAGACCTTCGGTGAAATACTGAAGCATACTGGCATAGAATATCCCATTGCTCCCGTTGTGAGTGATGAGCATCGTCTTGCGTGGAGATTCAACGACACCCCAGCCATATGCGTACCAGGGAGAGCCACCCTGTTGTTCTGAAACATGCGGATGCAAATAGATTTTCTTGCTTGCTTCTGAGAGAACCTTTGTACTGCGAAGAGCAAGATGCCACTTCTCCATATCTTCGATACTGCTGAGAATCCCGCCATTACCAACGAGATTCCAGTAGGGCGCATCTTTCCCCCATCTTTTTTCGGTTGGTCGTCCCCAGCGGTCATCGGCGCGATATCCGATAGCAATCAACGACTCTGGCGTGTTCATGAGTGAATAGCCGGTGCGCTCCATTCCAGCGGGAAGAAACAGTCGCTCGCGAAGATACTTCTCATAGGAAGTGCCGGTGACTTTTTCAATGATGGCAGCGAGAACACTATACCCGAGGTTTGAATATTGAAATTTATCGCCCGGCTGAAAGGACAACGGCTGCTCTAATGCTCGAATGAGAAAAGTCTCCCGGTCAAGAGAGTCATAGTCATCCCCCAGGGCATCTCGAAATCCGGAAGTGTGTGTCAGCAGCATATGCAGGGTAATTCCGGCCTTCTCTTTCGAAATCGTTGGCCAAAATTTTGCAAGTGAGTCAGTAAAAGAGAGCTTCCCATCTTCGACGAGGGCGACGATTGCCGCACCGGTGAATTGTTTGGTGACAGAGCCGATATCAAAAAGAGTCTGCGGGGTAATTGCACGATTGTTTTCACGGTCTGCCATCCCACAGCCGCGAGCGACGCGACCACTGCTGTCGATCACCAGTACAGCTGCCGAAAGCCCTTCTGATGAAAGTCGATCAAGGAAGCCATTGATCTTTTCAGGATAGCCAGCGGATGCGCTGGAGACACCGAACGAAAACATTCCAATGAGGAGTAGTATTGCAGATGGGAACAGGCGTGCGGATTTCATCATCTCTTTGTTCTCCGGTGCAGTGCTTTGAATGTTCATGTGATCATTGTTTCGCGGTTTTATCAATTTGAACAATGCACCTCTTCCAATTCAGCATTCCCTGCGGCAACCAATGACCGAGAGAATCAAGGATCGAGGATTCTGACTGCATGGTGGAATCTGAGATTCTGGTGTGATAGTCGCGGAAAGTGTAGTCACTTCCAGATGGTGGAACAATCTTTGTAATGATCTCCGTTATCATTGAATCGATCATCTTCTCCTGTCCGGTGCCTATTTCACCGCGACTACCGAGTTGCAGATGATCGGCTCGCTGCTCTTTCTCATTCCAGTAAGCGATCACGTCCCAGAAGCTGATCAGACGACCGGATCGGTGACGGCCGTGGATGCTTACGTGTATGCCGGACTGAGTCGGGAGCAGTTTCGATTCGTAATAAAATGCCGAGAACGGATTCGCCGTATCGGCCGCGTCAGTAGGTGCTTCCCACCAACCAGTGTGGTCGGTCACAAAGCGGCAAAATTTCTGAAAACGTGCTCGCGAAGAGAGCTCAGTCGGTGTCTGCGCGAGAGATGACTCGAAATGAAGCAGGATGGAAAGTAATCCCACGGTGAGGACGAGAGTCATCGGATGAAGAAATAGTCGCGTGCGCATGAATGCTCCTTTCAGCGGTATGGTACCATACTTCGATCAATCTTATCAGTTAAGAAGAGTCAAACAATGTGAAGACGTATGAAGATGTCGATGAGTTTAGTTAGAAAGAACCAGTGGAAATATGTCGGGTAAGTCTAACTCTTCCGCTCCAACACCGCAAAAATCGTATTCCCGTACTTTCGCTCCTGCAATGTTACCCAACGGTCGGGATCGGCGACAAATTTTTCAGATGGATCAAACTGACAAAGAATAACCCCATTCGGTGCCAGCAGTGAATCGGGAAGGACTGCCAGCGTCTTCGTGATCAAATCCTGATACTGCGGCGGGGCGATCATGATGACATCAAAGGGCTGCTGACGGTCGCCGAGTATCGGAAGTGTTTTCAGGACATCGGCATTCATGAATTGCAGCCGTCGACTGACTCCGAGACGCAGCGATTCACTCTCGAGCGCACTGGTCAGTCGTTTTTCCAGCTCGACTCCAAGACAATATCCCGCGCCGCGCGAGACTGCTTCAAACAGATATGATCCCGTGCCGCAAAAGAGATCGAGATAGCGCTGCCCCACGATGTACGGTTCAAGAAAATCGAAGATCGCCCGTCGCACACGAGTCAGCGGTGGTCGAGTGACTCCTAAATTTGGTGCGTGGATTGCCCGTCCTTTGAGTTCACCAGCAATGACATGGAATTCAAAAGTCTTTGAAGTCGCCCCCGGGCGACCTGCTCCCCGCTTGGTTGCTTTGACTCCACCAAATCGTCCGAGGGGTTCTTTTCCCCGTTTGCCGTACTTCCCGCCACCGGGTTGATCGTCACGGGATCGATTGCGGCTGACGGGAGCAGCTGATTCGAAGCCGTCATCCTCAGCCATCCACTCGTCCAGTGCCCGCATGGCAGCAACATCCGCTCGTATATAGCGAACCGGTTTCACGCTCGCGGAGATAGATAGCGGCTTTCAAAATTTCAACCATTTGTCTGTACGACCATTTCATCAGCACTTTCTTCTATCTTGTTCGGCGATCAGTCCCAAGTCAGCTTTGACCGTGAGACAGAAGATACCCCCCACATGGGCAACTCTCAAAGCCGAAACAAACTGCCAGCGTTTCAGCTGGATTGCCGGAACCGACGAGGTCGGTCGCGGCCCGTTGGCGGGGCCGGTGGTTGCGGCAGTGGTGGCAGTGGCGCCAGATTTCGATCTGAACGGACTCACCGATTCGAAAGCATTGAGCCGAAAACAGCGGGAGGAGCTATTCGAAGTGCTGACTCACTCAGATAAAGTCCATTATTCAGTTTCGATTGTCTCTGAAGTTGAAATCGATCGAGTCAATATCTTGCAGGCTTCGCTGAATGCGATGCGTCAGGCAGTCGAGTCATTGACGTTTCAACCGAAGATTCTCTTTGTCGACGGAAACAGAGAGATTCCAAATCTGAAGCTCTCAAACGGCGGACAACGAGCGGTAATTGGCGGGGATGCCATTGTTCCGGCGATTTCGGCAGCATCGATTATTGCCAAGGTCACCCGTGACCGAATCATGGTAGAGGCAGAGCGGGAGTATCCCAAATTCTCATTCGCGCAACATGTCGGCTATCCGACGAAACAGCATCTGCACGAACTTCACACCCACGGCCCGACACCGATCCACCGGAAATCATTTCGACCGGTGGCGGAGATACTGGAATCATTGTCGTCAACAATCCTGCATACTTAGGTCATGGCCAAATCGCAGAAGAAGTCTGAATCGGATTCAGCGAAGAAAACAGTTGATCCATCATCCTCCGATGCCCGCCGGAAAGAACGAGGGCGCAAGGGTGAGGATGCCGCGGTCAGGTTTTTCATCTATCAGGGCTTCACTATTCTGGAGCGGAATTTCCGTGCAAGTCGCAATGAGATCGACATCATTGTTCGAAAAGATAACCTGGTTGTCTTTGTCGAAGTGAAATCATCCTCCGGTCCCGCCTTTGGTCATCCGGCGGAACGAGTTGATATAAGAAAACAGCAGCGGATCATCGCAGTTGCCCGGCAATACCTGATTGAAAAGAAACTGACTGATGTCGATCTGCGACTGGATGTAGTCACATTAGTCGGCGACAAATTGGAGCACTATCCGGATGCCTTCCCTGCACCTGATGAACTTTAGGAAACTAAGACGATTCACATATGTGATGAAAGGGGCAGGCGAGCCCGCCGCGGCGGGTGCCGCCCACTATAAATTAGTCATTCCCAGCCAAAAATTTTATTCGATCAGGTTGCCAAGAGAATCAAGTTCGACATTAATCGGAGCTCTCCCCTCCCTCACACGAGAGATCGAATCGACGAATTTGTTGATCCGTGAAATCAGCGGCAGCGTCCGCTCCGGCGATTCTGCAAATGTGGCGAGTTGGGACTCGATCTCACTCTTCTTGAACGGACTCGCCGCAATCACCGAATCCCGAAACATGGCATACCCCGGTGGATCAGCCCGATAGGTAGCAGTCCCGACCCAGAGAATCGCGACCGTTTTGGCTAATTCGGTCTGTTTTGCAGCTTCCTGTTCTTTCAGCCATTGATTCCCAGTCACCACCCCGGCAATGACCGCACCTGCCACCACCAGCGGAATCAGACGTTTTCCAAACCAGATGAGCTGTTTCAATGAATGGACATCACTTTCCTTATTTTCAGCCCGGCGAGAGTGTTCATTCGCCGTGGAACTTTCCTTTGCGCCAGCCGTTTGGGCCGATAGATTAACCGGACCCAGATCGGAAGATTGGGTGTACAACTCCCACCCGCAAGGGAAGAGACACTGGCCACGACATTCTCAGATGAAAGTAACATGATGCTTGAACTCTCCTATCCGATAAAACGTCGCAAGAGTCGCTCGGTCAAAATTGGTGATGTCCTGATCGGCGGCGGATTCCCGATTGCCGTCCAGTCGATGACCACCACCGACACCCGTGATGTCGACACCACTGTCGCGCAGATCAATCAGCTCTTCGATGCGGGTTGCGACATTGTTCGTATTTCAGTTCTGAATCATGAGGCGGGGGATGCGCTTCGTGCGATTCGCCAGCGAGTCTCAAAACCGCTCGTTGCCGATATTCATTTCCAGTACAAACTCGCCCTCAAAGCAATCGAAGCTGGATTCGACAAAATACGCATCAATCCCGGCAACATCGGCGCAGAGTGGAAAGTGCGGGAGGTCGCCAAAGCCGCAAAGGATGCTGGCGTACCGATTCGCATCGGGGTCAACTCTGGTTCACTCCCCGCTGATGTGCTTGAAAAGTTCGGGCATGACAATCCGGAAGCATTTGTCGAAGCGGCACTTCGTGAGATCGCCGTGCTCGAGAGTATGGATTTTCGTGATATCGTGATCTCAGTCAAATCGACCAACACGACTACTGCATTTTGGTCGTATCATCTCCTCGCACAGAAATGCGACTATCCGTTGCATCTTGGAATCACCGAAGCGGGAACGCTGGAGACTGGAACGATAAAATCATCCGTCGGGATTGGCTCGATGCTCATGACCGGTATTGGCGACACGATTCGTGTGTCACTCACTGCCGACCCGGTGCATGAACCACGAGTAGGTCGTCAGATTCTCACCGCCTGTGCGCTAAAAACAGACGGCGTGGAAGTGATCGCCTGCCCGACCTGTGGACGTTGTCAGATCGACATGATTCCGATGGCGGAGGAGGTCGAGAAGAAGACGCGACATATTAAAAAGTCACTGAAAGTCGCGGTGATGGGTTGCGCGGTGAATGGTCCGGGTGAAGCGGCCGCTGCTGATGTCGGCATCGCGGGTGGTGATGGAAAAGGGATGATTATCAAGAAGGGTGAGATCACCCGCCGCGTCAGCGAAGCGGATCTTGTGACGGCATTATTCGATGAAATCGAGCAGATGACGGGTGAGAAGATAGAGAGGTAGCGGCGGGGGGGGTGGACTTTGGTCGATAAATCAACCACATTCTCATAGATGATGACAAAGAAACAAATTGATACACGTGTCAAACCGTTCCTACGATGGGTCGGTTCTAAGCAATTTGCAGTTGAACACATCCTTCAATACTGCCCAAAAAACTTCGGCACCTATTTTGAACCATTTCTGGGAGGCGGATCGTTGTTTTTCTCCCTCCAGCCTGCTTCCGCAAAACTCAACGACAGATGTGTGGACTTGATCGCTACCTATTGTGCAGTGCGCAATAACTACAAGAAAGTTTTCCAACATTTGGAAGGTTTGACGCCTAATAGAGAGCTGTTCTATCAAATTAGAGAAAATATGAGTAAGTCTGCGTACAAACGCGCTGCTCAATTCATCTACTTGAACAAAACATGTTGGAATGGGCTATATCGAGTCAATAAGTCAGGAAAATTCAATGTACCTTATGGCCTACCTCGAAGCCCAAAGATAATTGATATCAAGAATCTGGAGAGTTGCAGCAGAGTTCTTCAAGAACCCCGAATTGAACTGACGAACGAGGATTTTGAAGTGTGCTTACGTGACGCAATGCGAGGCGATCTTGTATTTCTTGATCCCCCTTACATCACGGGACATCTCAGCAATGGTTTTATTGACTACAACGAACAGCTGTTTTCTTGGTACGACCAAGAGAGACTTGCTAGTTGTGCTAGGGAACTCGTGGCACGAGGAGTGAGTGTTCTCATAACTTCACCAAACCATAAGGCTATTCGACGGCTGTATAAGTCGTTCAATTCTGTAGTACTTCACCGCAACTCTACTCTTGCTTCGGATAAGGGAAAACGTGGGCCTGTCACTGAGTTGCTTGTCTATTCTATATCACGCCCCTCACAAATTAGGAAGGAGGAAGAAACCATAAATGTCAGAACATATAGAACTTATCGATCCTTCTAGAATTCACCCCAATCCTCACAATCCGAGACTAATTTTTAGAGCTGATGAATTGCAGGAGTTGCAAGAGAGTATCAATAGTCAGGGTATCCTTGTACCTCTTACAGTTTATAAAGACGGTAAACAGTATTTCTTGCTGGATGGTGAAAGGCGATGGCGTTGCGCAGTTAAACTTGGAATGAACTCAGTTCCCGTCATCATACTTCCAAAACCAAACGAATTGACAAATCTCATGATGATGTTTGCAATTCACAACACAAGGAGAGACTGGGACCCACTTCCAACCGCAATGAAGTTAAAGGAAATAGAGTCGCTCTTTGAGAAACGAAATGGCAGGGCACCAAAAGAAAAAGAATTAGCAGGGCTTTCTTCATTGGGAATAGGAGAAGTGAGAAGACTTAAAAAGATCCTCAATCTTCCAGAACAATATCGCTCAAGTTTGCAGGATGAGCTTATTAAGCCACGATCCCAACAGAAACTCACCGTTGATCATGTAGTTGAAGCATTTGCCGCAAGCGAATCGTTACGAAAGCGAAACATAATCAGTACTGCAGCAGCTGAGACTCTGACAGAAGCACTAATTCAAAAACTTCGAAACGGTCTTATTAAGAGCACGGTTGCTCCAAGAAAAATTGTCATGATTGCGCGGTCAGTGGACGAGGGCAAAATGACTAAGACTGTTATTGCTAGAGTTGTTAATAAGCTCACGAATGATCCATCATATACAATTGATGATGCTCTAGGCGATTCAATTCAAAGTCAGTTGATAGGAGATCGACTCGACAAGTCAATAGCGAGAATGATTGCACTTCTAAGTGACTATGATGGTCAAATTCCAGCGGCTCTCAAATTGAGACTCCGAGATTTAGAAACTATTATTCACAAGTTACTTAGAGACTAAAGGCGTGGCGGCCCCAAAATACATAGCATTGCAGCCTTCTCTCTGGTCATGCGCAGAGATAGTTCGAAAGCACTTTACTTCAAAAGGGTATACCGCGCTAGTAGAGGGACGATTGAACGGTGCACCCTATTCACCTACTTTTCGATTCGTTCGAAAACCTGAAGTTCTCTTAATCGAAGTTGTTGAAAAAATCACAACACGCGAAAAAAATAGCATTGCAGATTGGAATAATTTCTGCAAATTAGAACGTTCCCAGCCAACGTATTTTGTATTTGGCGTATGTGACGCGACAAGCTTAACGAACTTAGATGAAGAACTCGCTAGTAGTTGCGGAGTAGGGATACTTGTTACAGACTCGAACAGTATTCGCAATAAGGTCGCCCCTAAGGATGTATCGATTTCTGCCCAACTGCCTAAATTGGGATTGATGCCTACGAAAGTCCGAAGATTACTTGGAAAGGCGTATGACCACTTTGATAAATCCGAATTTCAACTATCATATGAATCTGCTTGTCGTGAGTTTGAAAAGGAGTCGAGAAATTACTTGAAGCGACATCAGCGATCCGGTCGAATTGTATTTCAGTCAAGTGGTAAGCCCCCTCGTAAGTATACAAATTCAGCAATAGAAAAGCTGACTATGGGTCAATTGCTTGGTGTGTTCGAGACTATTCAGATGCCGAACTATTCAGATAAGAGAGTTATTCATGGTTTGAGACAGATCGTTGCCTTGAGAAATTTACTGATCCATCACTCGAATAAATTGCAAGCTCAAAAGGCTTTGAGGGAAAACTTTGAAAAGTTGCTTTGGGCGATTATTGACGCGTCTAAGGAAGTTGTAAGATAGTTGACTATGCACACTGGTTGGGTGGCGCACCCGTTTTAGGGTGCGAAGTCAGTGATGCACTCGTCACGTTTTTACAATTCAAATTCATCGATCACCTAGCGGAACATCTTGTTTTCATCGAAGGGTGGCCCGACGGTCGCTTCGACAAGCTCAGGGCAGGCTCCAGTCGGGTTCCAGTGGCGCATCACCCGACCGCCCCTGAAGGGGCTAGCTACCAATTAAAGGGGTGGCTCTCAGTATTCGGGACAGACCGGCCCGACGCGGCGGGTGCCCCCCTCACAACTTTGCTTCCCTGCACTCCTTTGTATGCATTTACACTCATTGCGCACATTCGCTTCAGCAGACTATGTTCGGAAAGTATGCGCACCCTGAAAGCCATCGCAGCAATATTTCTGGTCTTGACAGTATATGATATTGCTTCTTCTGAGGAGTCAGCAAAGGGCGCTCGAAACTGGAAATTCGCACTGAGTCTGACCGGCGGACAGTCTTCCCTGAGTGGCGGGGACTTTGACTACGCGAACGAAGGTATTCGGCTCTCGGTGGCAGGATTGTACAACATCAGCGAGGGTGCAGTCGGAAAAATCCAACTCAGTTCGGGGTCGAACAGTGCAACAGGGCTGGCGAGAATTCTTTACGATCTGAACGGGAAGGAGCTTGAGCGGGATTCGCTGGATGCAGACTGGAAGCAGCAGCAGACTTCGGTCGGGTTGTTCTACTTTTTCCCATTGAATCGACAAGGTACCAGATTCGATAACTTTCAGATTGGACTCTCAGTGGGAGTCTCTTCTGTTCGCCTGATTGGAAACCCACAGGTATCGTTTGGAATTCTATTTCCTGAAAGCGTTCTCTACCGAAAGAGTTTTGTTGTGGTGGAACCTTTTGCAGGAATCACCACACAATTGTTCGCTAACCTCGCTCTTGAATTTGGAGCCGGGGTTACCTTCGGACAAGCGCCAACGCAGGTGTATGGAACAATAGAGTCAGCAACGAGTAGTTCTGTTAATCTCCAGATCGGACTTCAATACATCTTTCGTTGAATACTCATGAATGCCTACTGCCAACACCACGAAGCAGCTATCTGAGAAACAGAACATGAGCATAATTCTCTTTCGATGTGTAGGCGGCACCATTGTGCTGCCAGATTCAAACGCAGTTCTCATCGATCGCGCTGATGGCGGGAACCTGATAATCAACCCGCCCCGTCCGGTCTGGGAACGGTCGGAACTGACACGTGATGAATTGATCGCATTCTCTTGTTTGGTTGCGGCAGCGGGATCGGCCATGATCGAGACACTTCCACAACTTAAAGGCGGCTGCCTGAATTATTGGGAGGCGGGAAACTGGGGACTCAATGACAACGCAGAGCCAAGGGGACGAAAACTTGCTCGCGAGCATCGCACGATGCATCTGCATCTCCTCGGCCGTAATCCGCGCTCAACGAATCCTCGCACACAATGGGGGGAAGCACCGGTTTTTCCCCTCTATGCCGAACGAGAAAGCTGGGCAGCGAACTATCAGCGATTGCATCCGGATGAATGTATTGGCATTGTCACCAGAACCGAATCTCTACTGTTGGAGAAATATGGGATGTCACCCGACCAGATTGATCGATGGTCTCGCTGCTCGGTGTGTGGTTATCCCTGTGCATCTGATGAACGTGCACGACACACCGATTGCGCAGGTTTGACCGGAAAGACACAGAACACTTGAAAAGTCGGTGAATTCATGGATATGTTCACTTCAAGTAATAACTGTTTCGTATATACAGTGAGGGAATAGATGCTCAGTAATTTTCAATTTTATCTCCGATTGCTTGTCGTCGTCTTGATTTGTTTCTCATCCGCAAGTGCTGATGAGGGAAACTCGACGAGCGAAAACAGCTCGTTGCAACATCGCGGCTTTAGTTTTGGTTTTTTCCCCGGGTATCAGTGGCCTGGAGGTTCCCGTCCCTTTCCGCTCGACTATCTTGACGGTACCATCCGCACGGGATTGGCGGCGCGCTATCATCTTGGAAATCGGACGTCGCTGCAACTGTCGACCTTCATTGCGAAAACAAGTGGTGAGGCACAACAACTGGGAGTCTTTGTCGATGAACTCGGCAGATTGGTAAGTGTTGCTATTGATCTTCCTGAGTTTAGTACCCAGGTCATCACCGTGAGCGCGAATCATGACTGGCTCATTGGATCGGATGCAAAGCGGAACGAACGTCTGACACTCTCACTTGGATTCGGTGTTCATCGAGTCTCGGGCAAGGCGAGATATCTCTTTTCGTACGGTACCATCCTCGAACAACGACTCCTTTCCTATCCAGCTGAGACTGATCCACTCTCCTTTCTTGGTCTTGCCTATTCACGAGTGCTGTCTGGTTCGGCAAGAATTCAGATTGGAACGGAGCTGGATGCGGTACTCTCGACCGATCCCGGTTTCGATGAATTTGAAGAATTTCAGACAAGAGGGAGATTCCTTCTTCTTTTCCCTAGTATTCATGCAGGAATCTGGTTTATGGTGGGAAAGGGATAGCGGCTGTTTCAGAGAATTTGTGGTGATGTCCCCCTTCGACAAGCTCAGGGTGACAAGAGAAGATCACTGAGGCTGGGTGGCCCGTGGGCTTGCCCCGGGTTCCCGTGAGTTCTTTTCCTATTGTGCTGAGCCAGTCGAAGCATGACTTCAACGAATCAGTGATGATCTCCCCCTTCGACAAGCTCAGGGTGACAGGAAAATGCAAAGGGTGACAAGAGAAGATTACTGAGGTATCTACAAGACGGGCAGGCCGGGAGGCCTGCCGCGAACAAAATAGTTGCCCGACCCCGTGGGTCGGGCAGGGTGTCCCGACTGTCCCAATCGGGTTCCAGTGGCGCATCATCCGACCGCCCCTAAAGGGGCTTAGCTACCAGTTATTGAGCTGGCTACGACTAATTCAGGCAGACCGGCCCGCCACGGCGAATGCCGCGCACAAGAAAAGACCCTGAGCGGGTGCTCAGGGCTACAAAACTTTGACTTCACTGCCATATCGTTGTCACTGCAGCAGTGTGCAGTTCATCTATTTCTACCAAATCACAAAATCTTTCCTATGATAGTCTCGTGTGCGTGCGCAGACTTCATATCCTTCCCGATCTCCGTTGTCATTCGTGTTTCCTTCAATCGTTCGCAGGACATGTGTATCGGCCTGAGTGATCACGCCAATGTGCTGCCAGCTTCGCTCCCCTTTTCGCTGAAGAAAGAGTGTTCCCGGAGGAATCATCTGCTGGCGAGTCTGCACTGCTTCTGTTGTATGTAGTAATCCTGCTCGTCTGGCATTTCGTGCAAAGGTGGTGCAGGATGCAGAAAGATCGAATGGAGCAGTCAAGCGACAGTCCCGACTCGCTGCCTTCACGAGATACGAGACAAATCCGGCACACCATGCCTGAGGAACACGATCTACAATCCCCTCTTTCCCGTTCATATAGAGTCGAACCCACGGTCCGCAATTCTCCCCTCCAATTTCACGCGGATGCTCGGCGAGATGCTGAATGGCATGACGTGCGATCATCTCGGTAAGTGTCAGGCCACTTGATTGAATCGGTTGAATCGCCCGTTTCAATGGCTGTATCAGTGCATCATAGGTAGAGAGTGTGAGAATTCCACTCACGTTCAACTGACGCCTTTCCTGAAAATCACGAATGACTCGTTCAGTTGCCGAACCGAAGATCCCATCGATCGGTGTCTGAAAACCGTGCAGGCAGAGCCACTCCTGCGCGATTCGAACAAAACGCCCTTTGCTGCCGCGAGAAAAGCTCCTCGGTAGTACCAATTCTGTACTCATGATCTCTCCCTGGTTGCTGCTTACAAGTAGCAGCGCGATGCAGAGATACCATCAAGAGGTGTCAGAATCTGTCAGAGGAAATCGAGTCTGGCGAAATCTTCGAGATTTTCTTAATCGAAGAGTGAGAGAGAGGGGATCGCATTCGCCACCAGTTCACCCGGACCGAATGTCTCGAAACGATAGTAGCCGGCCGCTGCGATCATGGCGGCATTATCGGTACAAAGTGAAAGAGGCGGATAGTAGAGTTTCGCGTTGTACGGTTTGAGTGCATCCGTCAGTCGAGTACGTAGTCTTGAATTCGCCGCAACTCCACCGGTGAGACCGACATGCTGCACGCCAAGTTTTTTCACTGCACTAACCGTTTTATCGACCAACGCATCAACGACCGCCTCCTGAAATGAGGCCGCGATATCGGCCTGATGCTGTGCAATAAATTCATGAGACTGTTTCTCAAGATAGAGTGCGACCGAAGTTTTCAGACCGGAGAATGAAAAGGAATCATCCTCCCCTCGCACCGCTCGAGGAAAATGTGCGAACTCGGGATTCCCGTTTTTTGCAAGCCGATCGATCACTGCACCGCCGGGATAACCAAGCCCCATCAGTTTGGATATCTTGTCGAACGCCTCCCCGGCGGCATCATCACGAGTCTGAGCAATCAGTCCGTAATCCGCAACCCCGCGGACATCGACGAGCATCGTATGCCCACCAGAAACAATCAGGGCGAGATGTTTTTTTGGCAGATGCGGATGCGCCAGATAATTCGCGCAGATATGCCCCTCCATATGATTGACCGGCACAAATGGTTTGCGCAGTGCAAATGAAAGCCCTTTGGCGAAAGTCAATCCGACCAGTAAGGGACCAACAAGTCCGGGGCCATGCGTGGCGGCAATGATATCGATATCGTCGAATGTGCAGTTCGCTTTTTGAAGTGCTTCTTCGACGACTGCGGTAATGGTCTTGATATGTTCACGACTGGAGAGCTCCGGAATTACCCCCCCGTACTTTTCATGCACGAGCTGTGTGAGAATGACATTGGATCGGATGATCTCCGCATTCTCGACTACTGCCGCTGAACACTCGTCGCAGGAGGTCTCAATCCCAAGTACTAACATGGAAGATTCACCTTACTCACTGTCCACTCTCTTGACCATCAAAACCTGAGCCGTTTTTGCCGAAGAGTTTCTGATCAGCCAGCCGTTCGGTGCGTGCAATTCAATGACTCCCTGCTTGAGGGAATCAAGACGATCGGCATCAATGGTCGCGCGAATCTCTCCTGCATCCGGCTTTGAAGAAAGCGTCGACGGGCCAATTAACTCAATGTGGACGAACGACGGGCTCACTCGGGTCAGCATCTCGGAACTAAGATTAAAAATCTGTATCGGTATCGAATCGAATTGGAGGCTCTGTGTCGGCAAAATGGTCAGTGTAACTCTCACTGAGTCCGGCTCAAGACGAAAAAGACGGGGATCCGGATTTGCAAGGGGCAACCAGAGGGTTACTTCATTGCGGAGCCCTCGAATAGGAACTGAATCGGTGAGTGCTTCTGTCATTTCACTCAGATACTTCGACGGTGCATGAACAGCAATTTTTCGCGGAGAGATATCGACCTCTGATCCGACCATGAAGCCATCCTCGGTAAGTGGATCAAACACCGCGCGCACCGGCAGGGTTGCATGCGCCATCTCGGAAAAATCGACCTCTACAAACTCCGGTGTGACGACACGAATGACTCGTGCGTCAGTTTCAGTTCCCAACAATCGGAGTTGCTCAGCACTCAGACCAATGACGCGCCGGCCGACATCATAGCTGGTCGCGTTGATCTGCAATGCAGGTGTTTCGGTACCGAGAAGGATTAACTCTTTGCCGGTCGCCTCAACGACCACCCGCAGGGTATCCGGAAATTCAGGAGGAGCGACTAGCCCTTCTCGAACGATGACCCGTCCAACCGGAATATTTCTGGTCGTTCGATAGGTTCGATCGGTCGCCACATGCAACCAGACGAGCCCCGCCACTACAACCGCGAGAATCTTTAGCCAGAAATTTGTGAGGAGAAATTTCATGCTCAGCGAAGCCCCAACTGTGAACAGTCGATTCGTGCGAGACCATCATCGGTCCCTATCCAGAGATGATCATCAGTAAAGGCAAGTGCGATCACCTGCGAGGATGGGAGACCGTCATCGACGAATACCTCACGGCTATCCAGCTTCTTCGCACGATAGGAAAGCACGATCACACCACGATCGGTTGAAGCCGCAACAAAGCGATCATTTGCTGCAATAGCACGATACCGACGTTGGTTCGCCGCTTCACGATAGAGGCCCTGGTCTCCGGTCGTACGGTCGAGCCAGACAATTGACGATTGAGAGACAAACCAGAGCCGATCATCCGTGACACTCATCTGATAGACTCTTGAAAAAAGTGTCTTGTTGCTGTCCAGAAATGTCTGGAGATGATCATCCGAAGATCTCCAGCGGTAGACTCCGCGATCGGTGGTGATCCAGAGACGGTCATCGACAAGTTCCAAATCATAGACAAAGGAATTGCCGATGGTGGATGGCCGAATCAGACGGGATGAATCGGTCATCGACCACAAAAGAGCAACGCCGAAATCAGTACCGACGAAAAGGAAATCCCCCGAACGAGCAAGAGCAGTCACCCGTTCACTGGGAAGACCATAATTTTTGCCAATCTTTCTCACCACTTGCTGAATTTCCGGAAGGACTACCTGTATCCCCTGCTCTGTCCCACAGTAGAGGGTATCGCCGGCAACCAGTAGTGACTGCAGATCGATACGTGGAAGGGCATTTCTTGAACCGGTGACAATTTGATTGAATGATGAGAGTGTATTCGAAATGGCGGTGATCCCGCCGCGTGCAAAACTCTGAAGTCCTCCCACCCATAATGAATCCCCCGCTCTTGTGATCACATCAACACGTGGCTGCGCAAGCCCAACACGGATCAGATCAATCACGCCGGATGCAAATCGTGTTCGTGCCGGTCCGGCTCCGCTCGTTGCAATCCAATAGGTACCGCTCCGGTCATCGATGACTTGATTGATCATAACCGTACGGCCAGTGACATCAAGAAATTGGTTTCGACTGATCATGACCGCGCCGTTGGGGGCCTGAAGATTATCCGGTGGGCTGATGATCTGATATATCTTCTCACCATTCGGAGCCGCGCTTGAAAACCAGTTGTTGGTGACCGGATCAAAGACATACCAGCCATTGTCAGTCTGCACGAAGAGATCACCGAAAGTTGATCCCTCCATCGCAGTGATCTCATCCCATCGGAAGAACAATGGCTTCGGCAAGGGCTTGTCCCAACCATCCGATCCTTTGTCGAATCGCAATATCCCGTTCGTCGAGAGAAAGTAAACCAACTCGGTACTTGCGGCGACGAGCCGAATTGTTCGGTAGTCGCTGATCACATCCATGTCGATGCTCTGCGCAGCGAGCATTGGGGAAATGAGAGCCATCACACCGATGAATATCCAGGTGAACCCAGAGAAGCACAAAAGTGGTTTGAGCTGAAATCGGAAGAACTGAGAGATCACCAGCGAAATAAACACATCCGACCAGCCAAAGGCAACGCGGGAATAAGAATTATAACTCGTTGTGTCACATAGCATTTTACTATTCACTCCCTTACAAGGTCAAGAGAACGGGTGGGCAGCTCAAGAATCCCTTGTCTGCGGTCGATTCTGGTATTAGCATAAGGTAATTACTTTTGGGTAACGAAAGACTCTCCGGCCAGAGGAACTCGATTCATGATGACACAGAAACATGCACGACTTCGATCGTCGATCCCCCCGTCGACCAAATCTTCATTGCAAGTCGCAAAAAATCGCACCAAGCGTTCTCGTCCCTCGCCGGATGAATCTCTCACTGCTTCGCAGCAGGATTATCTCGAAGCGGTCTATCGTCTGCTGCATGATCCATCTCGCGCTGAACAACGCACCTCAGTTCGGGTGACCGATATCGCCACTGCCCTGGGCACGCGGCTGCCGACCGTTACGCGTACTGTTGCTCGACTTGCCGAACGAGGACTCTTCCTGCATGAATTGCGGCAAGGGGTTCGACTCACTCCGAAAGGGGAATTGCTGGCGAGTGCATTTGTGCATCGTCACGAAGATCTCGTCCGCTTTTTCATCACGATACTTGGACTCGAAAAGGAACAGGCCGAGAGAGATACCTGCCAGATAGAGCATGGACTCTCCGAGATGTCCGCGCAGCGGCTCCATGAATTTCTGGAGTATATCGACAAGCTTCCCAAAGAGACACAGGACTGCTTTTTCCGCTTTGCCACACGACCGATTCAGAGCGAACGACCATTCGAAGTCATCCCCGATCAAAAAGTACCGGGTTGGCGAGGATAAGACCACTCTTAGACATAACGAACACACGAGATGAGCACTGATATGGAGATCATGAATACAACGCATTCAATTAGAGCTTCTTTTGCAATCTCTGCCCTGACGATAACTGCGCTGATCGCATGCATCGGCTGCGGAGAGAAAGTAGTACCGACTGCGGATGGTCGCATTCCGATCGTAGCGACCACCGGGATGATTGCCGATGCCATTCAGGCAATCGGCGGAGATAATGTCAAAGTTGTCACTCTCATGGGACCGGGTGTTGATCCACACCTGTACAAAGCAACCAAAGGGGATGTTGATGAACTCGGCAAGGCCCGCCTCATTATGTTCAATGGTCTACATCTCGAAGGAAAGATGGGGGATGTGCTCAGCTCTACCGGAGTAGAGGGACGAGGGGTGAGTGTCGGAGAGTTTGTGCCTGATTCATTGCTTCGTCATCCGGCTGAATTTGAAGGAAACCCCGATCCACACATCTGGTTCGATCTGAGTATCTGGAGTTATGCAGTCGAAGGAATCGGCAAGAAGCTTGGCGAAGTCGATCCGAAAAATCGAACGCAGTATGATTCACTCACTGCCAGATATCTCGATTCACTGAATGTGCTGCATGGCTGGATCATGGCGACGATCAACTCCATTCCTGACTCCTCAAGAGTTCTGGTCACTGCTCATGATGCCTTCGGATATTACGGAAAAAAGTACGGTCTGGAGGTTCGCGGACTTCAGGGGATTTCAACCGCCACGGAAGCCGGACTTCTCGATGTCACCGCGATGGTCGATTTTCTGGTCGGAAGGAAGATCAAGGCGGTCTTTGTCGAATCATCGGTCTCACCTAAAACGATTGAAGCGGTGATCGAAGGATGTATCCAGAAAGGGCATGAGATTCGCATCGGCGGTCAGTTGTACTCTGACGCAATGGGAAGCCCCGATGATGAACGCGCAATCACTGATACGACTCTGGCGGCGCAACTCCTCGACAACAATCCCGCAACTTTTTTCGGCATGGTACGCCACAACACTCTGGTCATTGCTCATGCACTGAAATAGAGTGAACGAGAAAAAAATGAATCCATTCGATGAATTGACCACAAAGAGAGCCGAAGAGACGAACAAAAGATCACCTCTGTCTCATGCTACGTTGCAGACTCCGCCGCCGATTGAGGTTCATGATCTGACTGTTGCCTATCGTCGAAAGCCGGTTCTCTGGAACATCGATTTCGAGATACCGATCGGACATCTGGTCGGATTAATCGGACCAAACGGTGCAGGAAAATCGACCCTCCTCTCAGCGATCATGGGATTGTTGCCACTTCTCTCTGGCTATGTCAAAATTTTCGGGAAACCATTCGGCGAAGTTCGTGGGCAGATCGGCTATGTTCCGCAGCGAGAGACAGTTGACTGGGATTTTCCGGTAAGCGCACTTGATGTCGTTCTCATGGGGCGTTATCACCGCATGACCTGGTACGGGACTATCGCAGCGGAGGACCGTGCCAAAGCAGAACATGCACTGGAACGAGTCGGGATGGCTGACTTTAGGAAACGACAGATCAGTCAACTCTCCGGTGGACAGCAGCAGCGGGTTTTTCTGGCGCGCGCGCTTGCACAGGAAGCGGATCTCTATCTGATGGATGAGCCGTTTGCCGGAGTCGATGCCGCCACTGAGAAAGCGATTATCGAAATCCTCAAAGAACTTCGTGCACAGGAAAAAACCTGCCTGGTCGTGCATCATGACTTGCATACCGTGAAAGAATATTTCGACTGGGTTATTCTTCTGAATCTGAAACTCATGGGCTGCGGTCCGACGAATGAATTGTTCACCGACGAAAATCTGAGAAAAACCTACGGAGGTAAGCTGAACCTCCTATCCGAAGCCGCCGAACGAGGAATTGCTGGATAAAGAATTCCTCTCGCGTAGTTTTACAAACAGGCCGTGGAGCATACTAAGTATTCATGGATACACTCGATCTCATCGCTCGCTTCTTTAGTTTCGCCGATCATAACGTCCGAAGCGTAGTCCTTGGTTCTGCGCTGTTGGGCGCGACTGCCGGTGCGATGGGATGTTTTGCCTATCTGCAGCGGCGATCTCTTTTGGGGGATGCGCTCGCGCATGCCGCTCTTCCGGGTGTCGCGCTTGCCTTCCTGCTGACTGGTGAAAAACAGATGATCGTGCTCCTGGCTGGCGGTGGATTGACCAGTTGGCTCGGCGCCTTGTCGGTGCAGGCAATCACTGCGCAGACAAGGATCAAGGAAGATACCGCGTTGGGAATTGTTCTCTCGGCACTCTTCGGCCTTGGCATTTTGCTTCTTTCCATCATGCAAAATTCACCGACCGGCAATCAGGCAGGGCTGGCAAGTTTCATTTTCGGGAAAGCGGCTGCCATGACCACCCAGGATGTGGTTGCCATTGCGTCAATCTTCGGATTGCTCGTTCTGATTCTTTCCTTCTCACTCAAGCGACTTGGGGTGGTGGTCTTCGACAGTGGCTTTGCTCGCAGTATTGGGATTCCGGTCAAGATTCTTCAGATTTCGATTACCTCACTGATCGTCGCGGCCGTAGTGGTTGGCTTGCAGTCGGTCGGAGTAGTACTGATCTCCGCGCTTCTGATTGCACCGGCTGCATCAGCTCGTCAGTGGACCAATCAATTCAGTAAGATGATTCTCCTCGCCGCACTCTTTGGGATGATTGCCGGAGTCGGTGGCGCACTTGTTTCATTTCTCGCTCCGGCGATGCCAACTGGACCCTGGGTGGTGGTGGTCATCTCGGCAATCTTTCTGATTTCCGTTTTAATCTCCCCTCGAAGAGGAATCATTACCTCACTCGGACGTGCATTGCAATTGCGTATGCAGATGAATCAAGATCATCTGCTGAAAGAGTCATATCGACTGGCTGAAAAGAATGGGCCTCTTGATAGTTATGTCCCGCTGAATGAACTGCGCATGCAACGCTCTTTCACTCCCGGATCAGTCTGGTTTGGTCTTTTGATTTTAGAGTTCAAACGATTGATCAGACAGAGCGCCGGAATGGTGCAGCTCACCCCGCTTGGAATCGCTGAAGGAGCCCAGGTCATTCGAAGACACCGTCTCTGGGAGGTCTATCTTTCACGTCATTTTGAACTTCCTACAGATCACCTGCATCGTGATGCTGAAAAAATGGAACATCTGATTACCCCACAGATGGAAGAAGCCCTCAGTGAATTTCTTGAGAAGCCGCAGACTGATCCGCATGATCGTCCGATTCCCTACGCAGACGCAGGACAAACTTCTGAAAGCAAGAAGCACGGAACAAAGTCATGAGCGCAGATTTCTGGATCTTGCTCACTGCGATTCTTGCTTCGTCCGCCTGTGCGATGGTCGGAGTCTGGCTGGTGGTACGTCAGCAGGCGATGCTTGGGGATGCGATCTCACATGCCGTTCTCCCCGGATTGGTTCTGGCATTTTTGCTCTCTGGCTCACGCTCGGTCATTCCGATGCTGCTCGGCGCGATTGCCGCCGGAATTGTCACCGTATTTCTGACTGATCTGCTTAGCAGGACCGGGCGTCTCTATCGAGATGCCGCACTCGGAATCGTTTTTACATTTCTGTTTGCAGTTGGTGTCATTCTGGTCACCCTCTATACCGGCATGGTCGATCTCGATCAGGAGTGTGTGTTGTACGGCGAAATCGCCTATGTCCCATGGGATCTGTTTACTGTCGGCGGAAAGAGCATCGGCCCACGAGCGGTCTGGATTTTGGGTGGAGCATTAATACTGAATCTCCTGCTGGTCGGTCTTGCTTATCGACGGTTACTCATCACTTCGTTTGATCCACGACTCTCACGCACTCTCGGTATGCATGAACGACTCTGGCACTACTTGCTGATGATCTTCGTGGCCTTCACTATCGTCGCGGCTTTTGAAGTCGTCGGTGCGATTTTGATCGTTGCCCTCCTGATCATTCCGGCCGCAACGGCTGTTCTGTTGTCCTCTCGAATGTCTTCGATCTTTCTGATCGCACTTGGTGTTGGCATTCTTTCTTCTGTCTCCGGATTCTATCTCGCCGAAGCGCAGGATGGTTCGATTTCTGGTGCTATCGCAGTCTGCGCTGGGGTCATTTTTGCTCTCGTCATGCTCGGCACCTGGTTGCTGACAAAGCTGCACCGACGACGTCAGCGCGTATCCGCTCGCGAGTCCCTGACAAATTCCAACGCGGACACTCTCATCAGCGACTTGCCCGGGCAATAGCCGCACTGCATACTCTCTGCATGACACGCAGGGGACTCATTCTCAATTCACAGCAGCATCTTTACCCTCATGGGGGACAGAGCTGGATACAGCAGACCGTCGCAGCAGTGAAATGGCTGAAGAGTCAAGACTGTCGCCTGATACTGACAACCGGTGCGCCAACATGGGAGCTATTGCAGTATCTGGCACGAGAAGAAGAACTTCAGGTTGACTTGTATCCTCAGAATGAAAGTGAAACTGTTGTTCGGTTGCATGAGAGGATGATTCTGGATGCAGAGATCATTTTGCCTGTTTCGATTCGCCCCTACGGAAAACTCGCCTTGATTCTCTCATCACCAATCTGCGATAGAAAAACAGATCACCGTTTCTCTGTTCCGTATGAAGAAGAGATACCGAGAGAAAATAGATATCAATTCGAAAAGGGAACGCCTTCACTTCCATTTCAGGCCGACCAATATCTCTATCACTGGACTCGCACCGCACGCAGTGGATGGCCAGATCTGAATCGTGATGATTATTTCAGACAGATCATTGGTTCGGATAGTTTTCCGTTTACAGCTATCAACACACTCCAACGAATACTTGCTTCACGACTTGTTCTTGCATCATCACGCCACATGAGAAAAAACTGCTCTGTTGTTTCTATCACTGCGCTTGCTCCGGTAGAGATGATCAGTCGCATGAACTGGCGAAAGAGATATCGCGAAATGTCATTCGAGCCGTATGGAATTGGGATTCTTAAATCCTGGGCTGCGAGTCAGGGCGTGAGAGAAGTACAATACACAGAGGGAAATGCTTCGAAGAAAGTCAATGACGCAGAAGAGTGGCTTCTGCAAGGTGCAGGTCGCAATCTTGAATGGTCGCCAGAGCGGGAATATCGGGCGCAGGGTGATTTGAGATTACCATCAGAGTCACCGGAACTTGTTGCCATCACCTATCACGCACAGGAGGCACTTGCGCTATCAAATCGATACGGCATCCTCTGCGGCTCGTTTTGTAGCAAGCCACAGACTTGATGTTCTAGGGACAATTTGCTGGTGAAGAAAAGGTGATAAACATCACGTCGACTAACGTTATCAGATCACCAATGTCAATCGTTCCACTCGCATCGGTGTCGGCAGCTGCCTCGCAGCAAAGTGGCTGGAAGGTGATAAAAAGATGATCGACCAGAGTTGTCAGGTCATCAATTTCAGCATAGCTACCGTCACAATTGACATCACTTGTCGTCCCGCTGCAACAGGTGAAAAGCATCTGACGTGCTCTTACCGACGCGTTGGTCATCGCACTATTACTCTCACCTGACACGAGTGCGACGATAATCGTATCACGACCGGTGAATGCCGGAAGGGTCATCGTCGTGGTCAGAACCTGACAGAGGTCAAGACTTCCGCTTATAAATGTCGAAGCAGTCGAAAAACCGGACTGACTTGCTGCATATTTTTCCGCAAGGGTGAACCCATTTGCTCCTACGCCGCTGAATGCCGGATACACGAGTGAGGAACTGGATGCAGTCAATGCAGAAGTCGGCGGCGCACCGATGAAGGTCACTCCACGAAAATCACTCAGCCCGAAGCCGGTATTGAAAGCAGTCCAGAGAATAGTATCACTGGTGGAATAGCCACCGGCATTCTTGTCATACTGTCCGTTGGCATCCCAGTCGAGAAAGATTGAGAACGGAGTCCCGGTAAGATTTGTCGAGGTGGGATTTTCGATAATGTAGCGCATTAGCACGATGTCATCATTCGGTGGAGGGGCGGTAAAGAGTTCCTGATTGATAATCAGTCCGGTTGGGATCGTCGCATTGGTGTCGGTGAATCTGGAGCGTGCTTCCTCTCCGCCAAATCGAGCAGGTGATTTGAATCGGATATTTCCATCCGGCATCGGCGTGAAATCATCGAGAGCTTCGTACAAAGAAGAGTGCACACCTGTAGAGACCTGAGTTGCTGAGCGTGGAATAATAATCCCGGCTTCATACAATTCATTTCCTCCCGTTTCAAATTTGTAGCCGACACTGTCGAGCGGCATCATCGAAAGTGGCCCCAAACCGAAGACACCATGATTCGTGAATGTGAATCGGACACGATTGCTCCGGATGACTCGCCGCTGACGTTCAGTAATTGGCTCAGTCTGAATGTAGAGAGTAAGAGAACCTGCGTACCCGGTGCCGGTAAGATTCAGCGTGAGCGGAATCACCATGCCGCCGACAGCAGTCGGAGAGATTTCCAGTGCAATCTGATCGGTTGAACGGACGGTATCTCCAGCGGGTGCAGTTCCAAAGGTGATGGAACCATCAATGACGGTGACATCAGGGTTTCCGCTTGTCACCGTCCCCGTTAGATTATTAACTGTCACTCCCCCCTGATTTTTCAGGATCACACTCCCATTCACCGATGCACCAGCGGTTACAGTATTTGAAGCGAATGAATGGATGCGCATGACCCCTGCAGCTGGCGGCGCGGCAAGGGCATTGAGAGCTGCTTCGCAATCGATAACCCCCCATCCGGCACTATTATTCGGAACTGGAGTCGGATTGAATCCACCTCGCTTGGTAGAATTGAGAATCGCAGTCTTGATCTCACGAACCGTTGCATTCGGATTTTTTTGGCGCATCAAAGCAACTAATCCACTGACATGCGGCGCAGCCATAGAGGTCCCAGTCAACTGACCATAAGCATTGTTCGGGATTGTCGAACGCACACTCGTTCCCGGTGCGGAGACATTCGGTTTGATGCCGCCATTGCATTCCGATGGCCCACGAGAGGAACTGATATTGATTCCGACCGGTACCACCAGCGAAAGATTCCCCACTGCAAAGCAATCGAGACTGTCGAGCGCACGAGTCGCGGGATCACGAATGGCGTTGGACACTCCACCTTCATTTCCCGCAGCAAAGATATTCACGATGCCGAGTGCTTCAGTGTTGTCGATGGCATCATGGAAAATATTGTCACAGACAGTCTCCGGCACCCCCCAGCTATGATTAATGACATCAGGGACATCAGAGATCGTGTTGAGATCACCGTCCGGATTCGCCGCCCATTCGAAGGCGGCGAGAATCGGAGCCCCGACAATATCGATCACCGCTGCTGATATCCAGTGAGCATCCGGCGCGATTCCGATCGAATCGGTTCCGTTCCGTGCAACCATGATCCCCATCGTGTGTGTCCCATGCTGTTGCACAATTCCAGCACCAAAATAATTTGGAGTTTTGGTTTTATTGACCGGATCAAACCAGGAGGCGGCGGTGTCGCCGTTCTTTCCATGCCATGAATTTTTCAGGGCATTGTGACCGCCTTGAACGCCGGAATCAAAGGAGCAGACCAGCCGCCCCTTTCCGGTGTAACCCATTCCCCATGCCTGACGCGCGCGGACATAATCTGCCCCCGGTTCGACGGATGAAATCGATCCAGAGGAGCCCGATCGTTCGCCAGTCACATTGGTCGCTTCACTTTCCGGAGCAATCAGCTGAATAACCGGAGGGAGAAGAATCTGCTCGACATCATCCCGACTTGCAAGCCGTGCGATCTCATCGGGAGAGAGTACTGCCTCGACGACATTTACGATCCAGCGCGGTTTGATCTCTTTCGCCAAACCTTGTGATTCGAGTTGAGTAAGTTCCGAGAGTACCCCTGACTGGGCATCTTCGTAGGAACGAGTCATATCACTAATGGCTCGGCGGTAGGCGGTCGGTCGATCCAGTTTTTCAGCTTCTGCAGCTGCAATCGCTCGTGAAGAGCGGGATTGTGCGGGTTCGAGATCACGAACCTTGATCCAGACAGGGACCGGCTTTGACGGCTGATCCAGCACTCGTTGAGCGAGAGACTGCTGGACAGTTCCTGCGTGAAGATTGAAAGATGAAATGCAGAGATGAACCAGAAAGAAAAGTAAGAGGGCAAAAGTTGTACGAACTCGCTCGTCCGGGCTCACGAGGATTGAAATGCGCTTATTGTTCACGACTGGCTACTCCAATCCTTCAGTGTTCTGAGAAGAGACTACTGGCTTGTTTCTTCTATCTGGTGGGTATCTTCCCGACCTGCCAGAAATATACCCATTTCCCGGAAATCTCCAAGATGACTCTCCTGAAAACACGGATTTGGCGTACAGAGTTCACCCCCGCAAAACTTTTGCTCTCAAATGGGGTGGAGCGTATACTTGGGCTGGTTGGAAGGGACTTGAACAATTGGACATCGCACCTTTTCGGTCGGCAGTCCTTGCGAAGAAGGATGGTCAGATCGGACATGAAGAGAAACATCTCTCTCCTATGCGCGGAATACAGGTCGCGCGAGATGAAGCCGGGTTGGAGGGGTCGGTGAACGACTCTCCAGACTACACGCGGCTGTTTTTCCCGTTTGTGCGTAAACCGGGACGATATTGGGGGGATCATCAACTTGGCAATCGGTCAAATACATCCGTTCCAAGTTCCGCTTCATCCTCTTCACCAGTTGTTCTGCTCGTTCCACGGTCGTATGAGCGAGGGTATCATCATGCCCGAACACACCTATTGATATCCCAAGCACTCTCACTCGGCCTGCAACTTGATCGCTGTTTTCTGTACGAATCAGATGCCCTCGCCCGTCTTCGAGAACGATCACTAAGTCCGGTCAGTTTGAATTCCCGCCGCCCGATAGGGAGTGCATCAATGATTCTTGGTTGGGTCGATGAACCAGCCGAATTGGTCGCATTGCTGACCATGCTCAGAGTGGCGTCGATTCCGCTTCATCCATCAGATAGAAAAGAAACAGACCCGTTGTTGCTAATTGCTGGTTCAATCGGCAGAACACCGGCGTTGCCGCTGCAGTGGGCGGATGGAGTCTGCATTACTTCGTCAATAAATCAGATCGCACGACAACTGCTTGAATTGAACGCGGCAACCTCTCGTGAACAACAACAGAAATTACTCGAAGAATCTCAACTGGTGATAACAGCAAAGAACTGTGCGTCCTCTCAGATGAAATGGGTTGCTGCTTTAGATCAGATAACTGAGAGTTCGCCGATTGTCCCACTAGTCGACACCGCTCGTGAAAGTTATCCGGTTGAGCTTTGGCAATCCAATGCTGATCGACTCTTTCCATTGGGAAATATTCAGAGCCAGTCAACTGAACGAATCTCTCCCGCATCAAGTGCACTCTTCGCTCAGTTTCGTCAATCAGGGATGTCACAACTGGAGATCGCTTCTTGTCTTGATACTCCGGCATCGCAGGTGACAACCACGGTGCGATCTCTGCTCCGGCAGTTGGATGCAACTGATACGACCGTCGCACTCCCGATGATTAATCCCGAGAGTTGCACCACTGAATTTCTGGATGCCCTCTCCCGATCAAAGCGTGTACCACTGCACCTGTTGGCCGGTTGCGGCTCGAAACGCGTGCGTGAGATTTTCGGACTCGGAGAGACAGAATCACTGGTTCAGGCGACGAAAATTATTTTCGAAAAAGGGTGGCGTCAGATCAGTCTCTCCATCTGGGTTGGACTTCCGACCGAAACCGAAGATGACCAGCGAGCGACCATCGAGTTGATTCACACCCTTGCTGCAATTGTCAATGCCCCCGGACAACGGCATCTGGTGATCAATCTTCGTCCCTTTGTTCCGATTCCGCATACGGCCTACCAATGGGATCCACTTACCAGTGGCGAGCAGTTGAAAACTTTCGCCCAGCGGATTGGAAAAAAGGGAATGTCCGGAGTGCAGATTCGCATTGATGACCGTGATGATTCCCTGCTTGCGACATCGTTGCGACGACTCTCCGCAACACAGGGGGCTGAGTATATCGAAAGATGGACATCCCGATATCTTTCGAATCTCCCCAACTCTGAATTCAATGCCCCCGAGCTGATCGGCATTCCGCTCGATCGTCTGATCAGCAATGAAGAAAAAGAGGAGCTCAAAGTCTTCTGCGCGGCGATCCCCTTTTCTGCTGATCTTCCCTGGAGTGTGGTGCAGACAGAATTGAGCAGTACCGACCTGCAGCGGCTGCGCACCAGTGGTGCATCGACATTAGCGCCGTCACAGGCAAAAACGGTTGATTCGAAGAGCAAAGAGTTCTCACCTGCTTCCACCGTCGGATTCGGAAGAGACAAGAAACGTCTCCCCAGCCGTACCCTCTCGGCACCAACTCGTAATCGTATTCGATTTCAACTCTCGCGAGGTGATGAGCTTCGATTCCTCTCCCATCTCGATTTCCTCCGGCTGATTGAACGTGCCGTGCGCAGGGCGCAGCTGCCGGTTGCCTATTCAGGGGAGGAGCATCGTCTGATGAAACTCTCCTTCGGTCCGCCATTGCCGGTCGGTGCGACTTCCGACGCAGAATTTTTTGAGATCACCCTCGAAGGAATCGCCAATTCAGCCATGATGGAGCAATTTGCCAAGGGACTCCCGAGCGGGCTTCGCGTCATGAAAGCACAGACTGTCTTCGGCAAAGAGGAATCACTCTCCGCGGCCATCAATCGGGTAGTCTATCAAGTACCGTTGGGGGAATGCATTGAACCTGCTATCCTTGGGAAACAGTTGGAAGGTTTGATGCTGCAAAGTTCAATCATGATCGAGCGGGAGAGTAAGAAAGGGATCAAAGCGGTCGATCTTCGACCGGCTATTCGTGATCTCAACATCGAGCAGGAATCGCTGCGAATGACACTCTGCCTTGAAGAGGGTCGCTATGCGCGCCCCTCTGAGGTTCTTTCTCTTCTGAGTGATTCCTGGATCTATCCTATTCCTGCTCTGACTATTCACCGCGTCTCGATGTTTCGTGAATCATCAGATGGTATCATCACCGACGGCATGCAACTATGACCCAGACACCACTGCGACCAACTCCTGAGGGAACCCACAAGTATGACGCCGTTCGTGGCGCGGCACTCGAAGCCCTGCTACGTGTTGAAAACGGCGAAGAGCTTGATGTTGTCGTCAATCACGAAATCTCCCATCGTGAGTTTCGCCCGATTGATACCCGTTTCTTTCTGCAATTAGTAAATGGCTGCGTGAAAGCGAAACGTCGCCTCGATGCCGAACTTCGCTTCTTTCTGGCGAAGCCCTCACAGGTACCACCGATCAAGCTCATTGTCATATTACGTCTTGGTCTCTATCAGATCCTTTTTATGGATCGTGTCCCACCACCGGCGGCGATATCGGAAGCGGTCAATCTGGCTCATCGCTACACGAATGAAAAACTCGCAAAGGTCGTCAATGCCGTTTTGCGCGCACGACTTCGTGAACCGGAACGGATTCAGTTTCCAGATAAAGTAAAACAACCGGTACAGTATCTGGCAGAGTTCTACAGCTATCCGGATTATTTCGTAGAATACTGCCTTGCTGAATTTGGTTTTGAAAAAACAGAACAGTTACTGGCTGAATACAATCGCCCTCCGCGTGTCACCTATCGGGTAAATCTTCTCTCACAAAAAACAGAAGAGCTACTCCCCATTCTGGCTGAGCATAAAATAGAATTCACTCCGGGAAAATTTCTGCCGGAATTTTTGCATCTGCATGCCTCAGGATTACCACTTGAAGCGGAACTCTTGAAAACTGGCAAAGTGCTCGTTCAGGATGAAGGGGCGGGACTCTGCGTTCGACTTCTGAATCCGAAACCGGATGATCAGATTCTCGATTGTACTGCTGCTCCCGGTGGCAAAACCACCTACGCGGCGATACGCATGCGAAACAAAGGGAAGATCATCGCCCTCGATAAATCAAATCATCGACTGGAAATTGTCGCTGAGAATGCAAAACGACTCGGCATCAAGATCATACAACCAATGGTTGCTGATCTCTCCGATTTTGAAGGGGGCCCATTTGATCGTGTGATGCTCGATCCTCCCTGTTCCGGATGGGGGACCGCCGGAAAACATGCCGATCTGCGCTGGGCGAAACGACCGGAAGATATTGTGAACCTCTCGAAGTTACAGGCGCGACTGATTGACAAAGCCGCGAAATTTGTCCGCGTGGGCGGGACACTCGTGTATAGTACCTGCACGATCATGCGCGCAGAAAATGATCAGGTTGTCGAGGAATTCCTGCTACGTCACAAGAATTTTGAACTGGAACCGGCTGGCGAGCTTCTGCCGCCTGAGGTGGTGAGTGAAAAAGGGTATCTGAAAACCTATCCCGGCATCCCCGGTCTTGACGGAAGTTTCGCTGCCCGTCTGCGGCGGACCAGCTGATTTTGGTTTTTCATTTTTTTTTCGGTTCATATTCAACTTGCCAGCGTAGAATGAAGACGATTCACTCCCTGAACCCATGAACGTACCACGCGCAACCCGCATTCTTGAATCACTGGATGGACGCCGAGTTCTTCTCGGTCAATGGCTCCCGTTGGGGTCGTTGAAACGACGCCTCTTCTTCTGGCTGTTCGTTCCCTTTGCTCTTCTTTTTACTCTCCTTGTTGTCTTTGATCAGTTGATCATGCCAACCGTCGTCCGTCGCGGGACCGAGTTTACAGTACCGGTGATGGTGAACAAAAAACTCGCCGATGCTCAGATTACTCTCCATGAACTCGGGCTTGAAGCCGAAGTCGCCAGCCGAGAGTATGCCCCCGGAAAAGCGGAGGGAATCATTCTCTCACAGTATCCGGTCGGCGGAACAAAGGTCAAATCAGGACGGACCGTGAAGTTTGTCGTCGCGGCTGGCCCGAAGATGGTTCGCATACCGGAAGTCACCGGAAAATCAGTTCGTCAGGCGATGCTCGATCTCGAGTCAGCCGGACTGATTCTCGGAGAGATTGCCTGGGCATTCAGCGATACGATTCCAGAACGGGTGGTGGTTTTCTCTTATCCCGCAGCTGGCGCGGAAGTATTGCTTGGAGGGACGGTGAATCTCATGGTCAACCGGGGACGTGCCTCTGATTTTACATTTGTACCGCGAGTGATTGGACTGCCGCTGCCGGAAGCAACCAAACGCCTGACCGAAAAATGGCTCCGTGTCGGAAATCTGAAATATCGCAAAGATGAAGAGCTCTTGCCCGAATCAGTGCTCGAACAATCGGAACCAGAAGGGGCGGAAGTGCTGGTGAATTCAGAGATTGATCTGGTTGTCACCGAGCCGTAGGGGAAGGACAAGATGGCAGGTTCCGAAGCGGGACACTGCCCTACAAGAGTTGGAGTCCGATCTTGTCACCCTGAACGGGTGCTCAAGGCTACAAATCCAAATCTTCACACTCGAATTTTCTTAATCTCACCCTGAGCTTGTCGAAGGGTCTTCTTAATCTGTGGTGCCCCACTGCGCAGATTCGCGCAGCGAATCCAGCGGTGGGTTCCTGGTCTATATTATTGATGCGTTAACAAGAACCCTGAGCGGGTGCTCAGGGCTATAGAAAAAAAGAAACCCGGCGAGGATCGTCGGGCCACGAACTCTTTCAGTTTGTGATGAATAAATCCTCACCCCACCAATTTCAACTTCGCAAATCTCGCCATGATCTTCTTCACCCCCACTGCCGAGAACATGATCTCCAGTCGCAAGCTCTCGCCATATCCTTCCGTGCGAATGATCTTCCCGCGCCCGAATGTCGGATGCGCGACAATTCTCCCCACCGCCATACTCTCTTCATGATCATACTCATAATGCACCCCTTCCTTCGCACGACTCGCTGCCGCATAGGTGGTGCGTGTGACTGAGGCAGGCGCAGCATTGTATCCAGTACCTGCGGAGAACAATCTGGACGTCCGCTGATCACGTTTTTCAAGCAGGTCCGCCGGTATCTCTCGAATGAAACGACTCGGAAGTGATTCGACCTCACCAAACCGATGACGCGCTGATGCCGCACTCAGCGTGAGCAACTTTCTCGCTCGTGTCGCACCGACGTAAAACAATCGGCGCTCCTCTTCGAGTTCACGCGGATCGATGATCGCCCGCTGCATCGGGAAAAGCCCCTCTTCGAGTCCAACCAGAAAGACCGTATTGTATTCCAGCCCCTTCGCGCCGTGAATCGTCATGAGGGTGACTTTGTCTTCGATCTCCCGATAGGAATCAAGATCAGTGAAGAGTGATATCTCGGCGAGATACTCGGCAAGTGACCCCTCCGCATGTTCGCGGGCATATTCCGCCGCCCCTTCGATAAATGCTTCGACGTTCTCCACTCGAGTCTGCCCCTGGACTTCATCTTCACTGCGAAGTTCTTCGATAAATCGCAGATCAGTGATCAGTTCTTCAAGGAGGACATCTAGAGGTTGCGTCGCGGCTGGATCAGACGGCAAAAACGCCGCTTTATGTTTTTCAATGAGAGTGGTGAATCCTTCGAGTCGCTTGAACTTGGCAGCAAGCTCTGGTCGAATCACCGCCTGCAGGGCAATCTTGTAGCTTGAGGTCTGCTCGGCGCGAGCAAGGGTGCGGATATCCTCGACGGTCTTGTCCCCAATCCCACGCTTCGGATAATTTACGATCCGTTCAAATGCGACATCGTCATCGGCGTTTATCATCAGCTTCAGATATGCAAGCAGGTCTTTGATCTCTTTGCGTTGATAGAACGAAAGACCGCCGATAATCTGATACGGAATATTTCTGCGACGCAGTTGCTCTTCAAACGGACGGGACTGAGCATTCGTGCGATACAAGATGACTGATTCTTTGAGTGAGCCATCAGTGCGACCGGCATTAAGCAGGTCGGTGATCGCCGCAGCTTCACCCTCAGCATTGTCGACCAGCAACAAACGAACCGGGTCACCATTGCCAGCATCAGTCCAGAGTTTCTTGTTCTTTCGCATGATATTGTGCGAAATTACCGCTGATGCTGCTTTCAGAATCGATCCGGTACTGCGATAGTTCTGTTCGAGCTTGATAATCTGTGCACCGGGGAAATCTTTTTCAAATTCAAGAATGTTTCGAATATCCGCACCACGCCAGCCATAGATCGACTGATCTTCGTCCCCAACCACCGCGATATTATTATGCGCGCCAAGCAGCAGCTTGAGCAGCATGTACTGGACATGGTTGGTGTCCTGATATTCGTCGACCATGAGATAGCGAAACCGTTCACGATACCCATCGGCGATTCGAGGGTTGTCACGCAACAGCCAGACCGCATTGGTGAGCAAATCATCGAAATCCATCGCCTGACACTGACGCAACCGCTGTTGGTAATGCGTGTAAATTTCAGAGGTGCGTGATTCAAAATATCCGGCAGCCCGTACACGGAAATCTTCTGCTGAAATCAGCTGATTTTTCAGATCTGAAATTTTGCCATGTTGCCCTTTGGCGGGAAACTGTTCTTCAGATATTTTCAACGACTTGATAATCGACTTGATCAGTGACTGACTATCCTGCGAATCAAAGATCGTGAAATCACGCTCGTAGCCGATGGCGGTCGCTTCCCGTCGCAGGAGACGATTGCAGAAGGAGTGAAAGGTGGAAAGTGACAACGACGGAATGCCGCCACCGAGAAGTTCGGCGACACGCTCTTTCATTTCACCGGCGGCTTTGTTGGTGAAGGTGACCGCTAATATCTCATGCGGTTCAGCGAGACGTTGTGATAAGAGGTAGGCAAGCCGTCGGGTAAGGACGCGAGTCTTCCCTGACCCTGCTCCGGCGATAATGAGAAGCGGCCCTTCGGTGGTTTCGACCGCAGTCCGCTGCTCGGGATTGAGTTCATTTAAGAGCCATGACATGGTGGCGGCGAATATAGCCGTTCAATTCGTACGATCAATCACGCATTCAGTTCATTTCTACTCTGAAATTAATTAGCGAAAAGGGGAATTCACCAGATGATCAAATATTTCAACGCCAGCGTCAACAAGACCAGGTTCACCATCGCCGCAATCCAGAAAGCAGGAACTTTTGATTGCAGTTTTGCTCCCAGAAATGTCCCCGCCGCACCGCCTATTCCGAACAACGTCCCGAGCATCCAGTCCGGCTGTGCATTCGGCGCGTTCGGAAAGATCAGCGAGGCAAGGGCATAGGTGGTCACACCGATCACCGCCGTTGCGAAATTTCCAAACAGTGCCGATCCGGCAATGGCATGAATCGGCAGATGCAGTATCGAAACGAGTATAGGGACGACAATCGCCGCCCCACCAAGACCAAGCGTTCCGCCGATTAACCCTACCACTGATGAAATACCAATGATGGTCATCGTTGATACCACGGTCTGATGTCCATCGAATTGAAATTTCAGTGAAGTCATTCCAAGCGAAATATCAGTTACACGTGACCCGGCAGTTGGCGCATTGCGATGCTTCGAACTCTTTCGCTTCTGCCAGGTGTCGTACAGGCCGCGAAGACTCAGAATCAACAATACTACCCCCAGCACAGTCACGAAGTGACCCGGATCAGCAAGCCAGGTGAGTCGTATCCATGTTCCAATAATCACCCCCGGTGTTGTTCCGATGGCAAGTAAAGCAGCAAGCTGCCAGATCATTCTTCCCGAATGATGGTAGCTGTAAATCCCCGGCGGGGTGGCAATGATATTAAAAAAGAGATTGGTCGGGGTCACGCCCGGTGAGACGAAACCAAGAAATGAGACCTGAAACGGCAGCAAAAGGACCGATCCGGCAAGCCCGCCCATTGAGGTTACCGTCGCAATCCCGAATGCGACAAGGATTGGCAGCCAGAATGGAGCGGTGACACAACTGGTTTCAAATAGCATCCCCGAAAGAACGACGAATCCGGAGGAAGTGAAAGGGTTGAGGTGAATTACTGCGCCGCTTCTGCGACCGGCAAAAAGGGCTTGCCGCTCCTCTCTGACGGCAGTTAATTAGTTCTCTGTGGGTGTTTCGCAAAGGAGACACCAGCAAATGAGAGGGAGTGTCAGCCCCTTTAGTAAATCGGGACGGGCGTCCCTTCCACTTCAACGCCGCAGGACGGCAAGAGGATTCATACGATGCGTTTTGAGCATTCGACAGAGAACAACGTGGTGGTCTTTAAGATCTCCGGCAAGATCATGGGCGGTGATGAATCGACCCAGTTTCATAATGCGATTCATGAGTACATTGGCCGCAAACAGCTCAACTTTGTACTGGACCTTGCTGAAGTCGAGTGGATGAACTCGGTCGGGCTGGGTATGCTGATCTCATCCCTGACGACCGTGCGCAATGCCGGCGGTCGACTGGTGCTGGGGAACATCGACAAGATCGAACAGATTCTGGTTATCACCAGACTGATCACGGTCTTCGAGCATTTCGATACTCGCGCCGCAGCGTTGGCTTCGTTCAAATAGATCAGCTCAAAAAAACAGTTTGACGATTATTGCGAAAGTGCCGTGAGAACGGCATTTTCTTTTTGCGGGATTTCTCACACTCATTTCTCATTTATGACAATTCGATAAAGTCTCTTAAGTCGATGCTGTCTATCAATCTGACCGGCTGTTCAAAAATTGGAACGTTACTTGCTTATCTGGTAAGTAATAGTAGTAGAATAACAGAATCTCACCGACAGTTGGGGATCATTTTTCATGAAGAAATTGACCGTTATTGGAGCCGGAACTGCAGGGCTAGTCAGTGCCCTGCTGATGCGCCGTGATGGTTATCAGATAGACGTTTACGATGCACTCCCCGACCCACGCAAACAGGCCCGTACAGGTTTTGTCTCAGGAACCGTGACCCTCTCTGAGCGCGGCCTAATCACCTTTTATAAGCTTGGCATTCGTGATCAGATAGAGCGAATTGCAATGCCACTTTCTGGACAACAAGTGCATCTTCAGGGGGATTCTGAAACTCGTCTCCTCCCCTACAGCCATCTCGGTGAAAAGCTCTGGTGTGTGAGCCGTGAGGCACTCGACCTGCTGCTTCTGAATGTCGCCTCATCGGTTTCCGGGATTACCATCTGCCATGATGCCGAATGCACCGCTATCGATCTGACCACACAGACTGTCTATCTCTCGCGTTCACGTGGTCAGGAGGAAGCCGCAGCTCTCGATTGGCATTACGACTGCCTGATCGTAGCTGATGGGGCTCGTTCACGAGTGCGTTCACTCCTTGCTGCCAAACAGGAATTGACCGAGACATTCACTCCCTCAGAATTTCGATTTCTGGAGTTTATCATTCCAGATACAGAAGCAACCCGTTCACATTTTACTCCCGGCTATCTGCAACTCTGGCCACGCGGAAATTATTTTGTCATCGGCTTCCCACTCCCCGATCATACTTTCGTTGGTGCGATGTTTTTCAAGGAAGCCCCCGATCGTGCCCCAAGGCGGATGGTCGAGTCATTTTGCAAGGATCGATTTCACGCAGAGCTTCCCGATCTGGTCGAACTCATGCCCGAGCTTTGGTCACGAATCGAGAACATGATGCTCAGGCAGTTGAACATGGTCACGGTCGATCCCTGGATAGCAGGAGCAAATGGCGCACTGGTCGGTGATGCCGCCCATGTGATCCTTCCGTTTTTGGGTCAGGGAATGAATGCCGCGCTGGAAGATGTCGATCTCCTGACTACGCTAGTGCGAGAGAACAACCACGACTGGAATACTGCTAGCAGACGTTTCAGTGAAATTCGCCAGCCCGATCTTTCTGCACTTACAAAACTGTCACGCGCACATTTCGAACGTCTGGCAGTGACGGCGGCAGATAACTCGACTGAATCGGTGATTACGAAAGAGATAGAGATGGCCGCGCGCTATCCGGAGACATATCGCACGCTGTATCAGTTGATTGAATTTACTCGCACCCCATTAGTCGACTGCGAACGTATCGCCCGCGAACTGCACGAGCAGTTGCTGCGAGCGAAATAGAAAACTAAACTCACCCCGCTTTGCGGTTGGGGGCTTTCATTACATAGCGGGCGGGGGCCGATCCATTGATTGTCTCGGCTGTCACCACCACCTCCGCGATCAACGGATTGCTCGGCACTTCAAACATCACATTCAGCATCGCCTTCTCAAAAATCGAACGCAATGCGCGTGCACCAGTCTTTCGCTCAGAAGCAATTTTCACTGCAGCTGTCAGAGCATCCGGCTCAAACGACAACCGCACTCCCTCAAGATCAAGCATCCGCTGATACTGTTTGGTCAGCGCATTTTTCGGCTGAGTGAGAATATTCAGCATCGCTGATTCATCCAGCGGGGCAAGGGTCGCCACCACCGGCAGACGACCAACCAGCTCCGGAATGAGTCCGTACTCAATCAGATCAGACGGATTCACATGACTGAGAATGTCCTGGTCGTTCACGCTGATCTTTCGCTTGTCAGAATCAAAGCCCACCACACGATTCCCCAAACGACGAGCGACGACTTTTTCAAGCCCTTCGAAGGCACCACCGCAGATGAAGAGAATATTCGACGTATCGACCGGCACAAAGGCCTGCTCCGGATGCTTACGTCCCCCCTTCGGCGGAATATTCGCGACGGTTCCTTCGAGAATTTTCAGCAAGCCCTGCTGTACCCCTTCACCGGAGACATCTCGTGTGATCGATGGATTCCCATCCTTGCGAGAAATTTTGTCGATCTCGTCGATGTAGATAATCCCGCGTTCAGTGCGTGATGCATTAAAACCCGATGCCTGATACAAACGAACGAGAATATTTTCGACATCCTCACCAACATATCCCGCTTCAGTGAGTACCGTCGCATCGGCAATCGTGAACGGGACTTTCAGAAAACGGGCGAGTGATCTCGCGATCAATGTCTTGCCGGTTCCCGTCGGACCGAGTAGCAGGATATTCGATTTTTCAAGATCGATATCATCATGCACTGCATTCGATGTATTCACTGATACTGCGCCATCGGCAGTGATCCGTGATTTCTGTTTTTTCTGCAGCTGATGATTGATTCGCTTGTAATGATTGTAAACCGCGACCGAGACTGTCCGCTTGGCACTTTCCTGCCCGATAACATAATCATCGAGGAAAGTCTTGATATCCTGCGGACGGGGAAGATCCGGAATCTCTTCGACGGATCCCTCTTCGGTAACATTCTGCAAAAGATCGGCGCAGAGAACCACGCATTCATTGCAGATGAATGCTTCATGACCGGAGAAGAGTCGCTTCACCTGTCCGTACGGTTTCCCGCAGAAGGAGCAACGTTGTGGAAGGCGCGTTGAGGAATCGTTGGACATCAGGCCGAAATCCTATCTCGGTATGCAGTTATCACAAGTTTAGTTGAACTGGCGGACGAATCACTAATGTGTCTCGCTGCTTAAGCTTTCTTTTCCTGTCGCTTGAACTCATAGACCTTGTCGACGATGCCGTAATTCTTGGCTTCATCCGGTCCCATGAAGTAGTTGCGATCAGTGTCGGTCTCTATTCGACTCAGTGGTTGGCCGGTATGTTTCACCAGCAGGTCATTCAGACGCTTTTTTGTCTGTGAAAATTCCTTCACCATGATCTCCATATCAGAAACCTGCCCCTGCGTTCCGGCAAGTGGCTGGTGGATCATGATGCGTGAATTCGGCAATGCCGCACGTTTTCCGGCAGCACCGGCGGCAAGCAGGAATGCCCCCATCGAAGCGGCAAGCCCCATGCAGGTGGTGCAGACATCCGGTTTGATAAACTGCATCGTATCGTAGATCGCCATCCCGGCAGTCACCGAACCACCCGGTGAGTTGATATACATGAAAATATCTTTTTCCGGATCTTCCGCTTCGAGGAAGAGCATCTGGGCGATGACTAAATTTGAAATGGAATCATCAATCGGTGTCCCGACAAAGACAATCCGGTCTTTGAGCAGTCGGGAGAAGATATCATAGGCCCGTTCGCCGCGACCGGTCTGTTCAACGACCATCGGGACGAGATGATTCCGAAACATGTCACTCATGGCGATCCTTTCCTTGTGCGTGCAAACTTTCGGTACACCGAAAGTGATCCATTCTTTTTCAAATCGACTCCCGACCATCACACCGGTCGGGATCGCTCATCCTACCCCGCTGTTGGTGGGGTGTATGGTACCTTGGCAGCTTTTTCAAGCAACCAGGAGAGTACTTTCTCCTCACGAATAGAATCGATAACTCGATCCTGCTGCCCACTTCGGGCGAAAGAGTCCGCCGCCTGTTCGGCGGTCATCCGGTGGTATTCGGCATACCCCTTGATCCAATTGTCGGTCTCCGCGGCAGAAACCTCAATCTTTTCCTGATCGGCAATCGACCGGTGAATCAGCTCCCAGCGCAGATTCGCGACCGTTCCGGGGCGATACTCATCACGGGCGGCGGCTTCATCCAGTTTCGGGTCTTTTTTCTTCAGATCTTCGATGACATTATCGAGATAGTCGTCAACAAGCCCCTGCGGCAGATCGATTTCATTCTTGTCGGTCACCAGACGAATCAGCTCACGTTTCTGCTGACGTTCCAGTTGTGCCTGACGGCCGCCTTTCAGCTCTTCACGAACTTTCAGACGCATTTCAAGCACGGTCGTGCCAAGATTGGTTGCTTTGGCGAGAGAATCATCCATCTCCGGCAGCAATCGCTCCTGGACTTCCTTGATGTTCACCTGATAGCGGAGCTTCGCCCCTTTTGCTTTCGGGTTCGGATGCTCATCCGGGAATGAGATTTCTACTTCAAACTCATCACCGGCTGATTTGCCGGGAAGCTGCGATTTGAACTCCGGCGCAGTATTCGGATTCTGCAAATCGATTGCCGCATCCGGAAAATGATCCTTCTCAAGAACCTTATTCGGATCGAAAGTCTTGCGGAGTTCGGCGACGACGATATCATTCTCAGTGACGGCACGAGTGACCGTTCTATATTCGGCGCGACGAAAACGAAGCTCTTCGATTGCAGCATTCACTTCTTCGTCAGTTGGCTCAATATCTATCGTCGGAACAGAAATACCATCTAGTGCGACCTTTGTAATTTCCGGAAAGACTTCAACACGAGCAGTGTACGTAAAGCCGCCGTCGTCGGTCATGTCGAATGCGGTTACGCTCGGAGTCGAGGCGACGCGCAGTTTTTGTCCAGCAGCAGCGACCGGAAGAGTGTGACGAATCAGATGATCAATCGCCTCGGTCTTTGCTTCTTCGCCGTAGGCAGCGCGGATCATTTCGGCGGGGGCTTTGCCGGGGCGAAATCCCTTGAGCGTCAGTTTTTTTCCGGCACGGCGAAGCTGGGAGTCGATCTCTTTTTTGAGTTCATCGGCGGAGATTTCGATGACCAGTTCTCGTACGAGTCCGTCAAGAGTCTTCAGGGTGACTTTCGGATTATGATCATGATGATGTTCATGATCGTGATCGTGCGCATGATCGTGGTCATGATGATCATGGTGTGAATGATCGTGAGTAGTGTGGTCGTTGGTATCAGTCACGCTGGTTCAAAGCCCTTTCATCGAGCTGTTGGAGTTCTTTTTGTACGGAAAAACTGGTGCGAAAGGAGGGACTCGAACCCTCACTCGTTTCTGAACAGGATCCTAAGTCCTGCGCGTCTACCAATTCCGCCACTTTCGCCTTCCTCTTCCTGAAATCGGGCGTTCTGCTGCCGGATTTGAGGGTAAACGGTAAATGTACGAAGAGGTTCCCCCCTCGGCAAGCGGGGGACCGAAAGACAGCGAGGTAGAAACCAATCCGCCCTGCGATTTCAAGAAGAACCTTCGATCCGCCGCGGCGGATCAGAGTGAGGACATGGGGGAAATCTTGTAGGGCGGGATAGGTCCCGCCGAAGGCGGGCTTCCCTCCATCTTTTCCCATATGGCAAGAACAGGAGGCCGGTTCCGAAGCGGGACCGTCCCTACAAGAAATGGATTCCTGTTGTCACCCGGAGCTCACTCTCTTGTCACCCTGAGCCTGTCGAAGGGTGGCTTCCTTCTCATCGCCTTGCTGCCCCACTTCCGCTTCGGGTGCGGTATCTTCTCTTCAAGTGCGGTAACTTCTCTTCAGGTACAGACCGGCGAAATGGTATACAGAATAGACCGATGAGATAGGTAACAGGTTGCGTACGGCGTTTTTCTTGAGGGTTGCAGACGAGCACGTTTGCGTATGTAGTCAAAACAAAAAACCGCCCTCTTTCGAGGGCGGTTCGATTATGCAATCGCATGTTCTAAGAAATCACAGACAAGCAGACTAGCAGGCGCAATTCGCGCCGCAGCCGCAGTTGGCACCACAGGCGCAACCATCACCAGCGCACTTGTGACTGTCTGTCTTCACTGCTGCACTGGTCGTGGTCGTTGTGGCAGTTGTTCCTTTTCCGGCGCATGCACTGCAAGAGCAGGCATCACCACAGCTGCAATTATCACCACAGGCACAGTTCCCATCAGCGCAGGTATGCGATGTCACCGCAGAGGTGACTTCGGCTTTCGCCTGATGCGCGCAGCTGCCGCAACTGCAGCCATCGCCGCAATTGCAGACATCACCGCAGGCACATTTATCACTGCACGTGCAGTTGTCACCACAGGCGCACCCATCACCACAGACACATGCGGCGGTCGGGGCAGTTGTTGTATTTGAGAAAAGGTTGTTGCTTGAAACAACAGCGGCGACGACGAGGATCAGACCAAGTCCGGCGAGTAGAATTGACTTTTTCATATATCTCTCAATTTCTGTTATGCGAATGAATCACGAGAAATTCTCCCATCCAAAACAGGGAGGGACACCCGTGACAGGTACGGCATCAAAGCCGCGAATCAGATTCGCAGGACAGTAGTTGAGATATGAAGGGCGAGTTGCGGTCGATCGGGTGGATGATCGACTCGGGAAGTTGAAGTGAATGAATGATCTGAGAAAAGAACGTGCTCAATGGGATGCACAACAAGTGGCGCGACTATCTGCTTCGGTGATTCGACTGCCGCGACAAGCACCGACTGGACATTGCAACTCGGGCAACCCAGACTATCGACTTTCTGTACGCAGCAATTTGATTCCTGAGCTGACTGATGCGAATCACAGGATGAGGAAGTCGTCTGAACGGATTGATCTACTGACGATTCAGCAGCGCAGCAGCTTTTTGTTTCCTGGACTGCACAGCAGTCATCAGATGTTTCAGCAGCAACAGTTGCAGAAGCGCAATGAGATGAAGATTCAGTAGAGGAAGTTGTCTGCTTGAGAGAACACTGGCAGGCAGTTGCAATCGGACTTACCAGCAACCAGAGGTAGCTGATTGTGAGAATGAGTGAGAATTGAAATTTGTATCTGAACATCAGTATTCTTCTGTTCCTTATTCACAATATACGGCAGACAAGAGCTAGAACAATAGTATTCCCCACAAGTTTCCATCAATTTTCATAGGGAAAAATGCTTTGCTTGATAGTAGAGATTTCGTGGGCGACAGACCTCCCGGTCTGCCCCTCTTGTCACCCTGAGCTTGTCGAAGGGCGACATCATGAATTCCATTTCAAGGTGGAAGTCATGCTTCGACAAGATCAGCATGACAAGAAAAGACCCACCCGAATGGTGGGACACCAAGAAGCAAATCTTGTAGGGCGGGATAGGTCACGCCGAAGGCGGGCTTCCCGCCATCTTCTCCTTCTGGGTGGCCCGTCCTGCTCTTGCGGGTGGGTTCTTTGGCGGCGGCACCGAAGACGGAGCCGCCCTCCAACATATTGTATTTCTCTTGTAGGGCGGCCTTGGTTTCCATGTACAGTATCATGACATCCGTTACAAGTTGTGTCAGGACATCCGTTACAGT
>CAZFGK010000020.1:0-60766 GCA_964518635.1 uncultured Ignavibacteriales bacterium | reverse complement strand
GACTACATCAGTTGTCCCGTGAAATGACCGATCTTCGCAATTCGACTGATCAGGATCTGGTGATCATGACCGATGAAGTCAATCAACTGACTTCTGAAATTGCGATCTTGAATCAGCAGATCAAGGGTGTCGAAATCGGGAATGACCACGCCAATGATCTTCGTGACAGACGCGATCTTCTGATCAATCAGCTCTCACAGGTCATCGATGTCAACGTCATCAAGAAAACAAATGGCGCAGTATCGGTCACCATGGGGAGTATGGTGCTGGTTGATGAATCCTCACAGTTTGCAATAGACACCAAAGCACTCAATGCAGACGGGGTATCGACCAACAAGCTGGTCTGGAAATCGACTAATATCCAGCTGACCAATCGCTCAGGGGAAATGGCCGGGCTTACACGTACCCGTGACGTCCTCCTGCCGAACTACATGAGCAAGCTGGACGCACTTGCACGAGGAATTGTCGAACAGGTCAATTCTCTGCATCGCTCCGGATACGGAGTCAACGGAACGACTGATGTCCCCTTCTTTGATATCAGCGGTTTAACCGCTTCAACCATCAAGCTGAATGAAGCAGTTGTTATCGACGTGAACAAGATCGCCACGGCATCAGTCACTACCGGCGACAATAAGATCGCACTGGCGATTGCCGGACTCCGTACTTCACAAGTCATGGAAGGGAATACGCTTTCTCTCAATGATTTCTACAACGGATTCATTGGCTCACTTGGTGTGGAGGTCAATCAGGCGAACTCGTCGACTGCAAACTACCAGTTGCTCAGGCAGCAGGTGGATGAAGCTCGTCAGTCAGTCGAAGGAGTCTCGCTCGATGAAGAAATGGCGAACATGGTAAAATACCAACACTCCTATGACGCTGCCGCCCGAGTGATCACGGCCATGGATCAGGCCCTCGATACAGTGATCAACGGGATGGGAGTAGTAGGCAGGTAAATGATGAACATAATCGCTGTACCACTGCCACGGAGGGTCTGGTGCTGATACTCACACGAAAACTGGGTGAATCGATCACCATCGGTGACGAAATTCGCGTCTCGGTACTCGGTGTTCGCGGCAGGCAAGTCCGCCTCGGAATTGAAGCACCGTCAACGATTGTCGTTCACCGTGAAGAAATCTATGTCAAGATTCAGTCGGAGAATCGTCGTGCCACTGACCCATCCGGTTCGGATGTGATCAACATGGTGCGCATGATCAAGAGCAAGCTGACTGGCGAAGATCAGTCTGCTGGCGGACTAGTCAATTTCAGTGACAAGGACAAGCAACGTCCTCCGCGAACTAACGGCAAATCGAATGAGGAGGAACTCTAAGAGAAACACTCTTGGAGGACACCAAGCCCCATGCCAATGCGAGCCACGAATCAGGTCATCTCCGAGAGAGTTACCTTCAATCTTCAGCGATCGCTCAAGAGATTTCTTGATCTACAGACGAATGTCTCGACCCAGCGTCGTATCAATCGGGCATCCGATGACCCGACCGGGACGGTCCGTGATCTTAGCTATCGTAATGAACTCGCCAATATTGATCAGCTAAAACGAAACATTGAGCAGGGGAAGAACTGGAATCAGACGTACGAGACAATCATGGGGGATATGAACAACCTCATGACCACCGCGCGAGAAGTTGCGACCTCAATGGCGAACGGCACCTATGACACTAACGCACGAGTTGCCTCTGCGACAGAGATCAAGGCGATAATCGAGCAGTTCGTACAGCTTGGAAACTCGAAATTTGAAAATCGCTCGATTCTGAGCGGATACCAGACGAAAACACAGCCGATTGACCGAGGCAGCAACGGATTTATTTATCGTGGCGATTTCGGTCAGATGGAATTTGAAATTGAAACCGGTCAGAAAAGTCAGATCAATTCAAATGCTGCTGACTTACTTCTCAAGCAGATCAATGTATTGGGTGCGAATGCTGATTTGAACCGCGGAGTCACCGCAGCGACGCTCTTAGCCGATCTGAACAACGGCCTTGGTGTCGACCTTACACCGGCGACGTTTACTGTCGCAGATGAAAATCTTGGGCTGACTGCGAATATCGACCTCACGGGTGCGACCACTGTGAGCGGAGCTCTTGCAATTATCAATACCGCCCTCACAACTGCCGGTATGACGAATGTGACAGCGATTGTTGCCCCTGAAGGGAACGGTATCCGATTTGACACAACCCAAACCGGTCAGATAAGTGGTCAGACATCCATCGTTCGATTCAATCAGGGACGTGGCGCCGATCTCTCACCGGGTAAAATCAAGATTACTGATGGCGCGGCACTTGATGTCAGTATCGATCTGAGTGGTGTGACGAATGTCACTGATCTCATTGCGAAATTCAATACAGAAGTCGCTAATGCAGGAATCTCCAATGTTACTATGACTATCAATGCAGCTGGCAACGGGTTTACAATCGTCGACTCGAATGCGGTCCCCCTCGGATTGAACATCAGCGAAGACGGCGAATTTCAAACGACAGGCGCTGATCTCGGCATACTTGGTTCAGTTGGCGCACAGATGGTCGGCACCTCCCTCCAGGCACAGGTCGCATTTCGAGTTAGCGAGCAGGGTGGAACCGTTGCAAGGGATCTTGGATTCGCCGGTCTTCTTACCAGCGACTTCACGGGATCCGACCTGAATCCGATTCTTACCGGAGCCACTCCACTTTCCACTCTAATGAATGGACTCGGTTTGACACAGGATGCAATCCTGATGTCGCAGGGGGAGCGTCAATACTCTCTACAGTTGAATGACCCAACGCTGCTGACCGTACAAAATCTGCTTGATCGTATCAACTCAAGTGGCTTAACCGTAAATGCGACAATTAATCCCGGTCGAAAAGGTATTCAGATCAGCAATACTGATCCGAATCGATCCTTCCTGATCGAAGAAGGTACGACTGCTGGTCGCTCTGCAAAAAACATGGGACTGTACGGAGCGGCTGATCTTGCTGCCAGCCTAATCGGTCTCAATAACGCCCTTCTCAAAGATGACCATGAAGGGGCAGGGAAGATTCTCGGTAATATCGAAGGATCAATTCTTCATCTGCTGAGCGAACGCGCGACTGTAGGTGCGCGCGTCATTCGCCTTGAAAGTACCGATCGCCGATTGAGTGACAAAAAGCTAAGCTTCACGAATCTGCTTTCAGCAGTAGAGGACGCCGATCTTCCGGATGTCATTTCGCGGCTCTCATCTCTTGAATCAGGATATCAGGCGGCGTTGATCGCCAGTTCGAAAATAATTCAACCATCACTTGTGAACTTTCTGAGAGGATAGTGAACCTGCCATGCTCATCATGACCCAACGCTTTGGCCGGATTGAAATTCCTGAACGTGAGATGATCACGATGGCTCGTCCGATTCTCGGCTTCGAGATGTTGCGGACATTTACTCTCCTGGAACTACCTGATCTCCTGCCATTTCGCTGGTTCCAATCAATAGACGAACCGGCTATTGCATTTCTGGTTGTGAATCCAGCCATTTTCTTCCCGGAGTACCGTATAAAAATTCATTCAAATGAAATCGCCGAGCTGGGCGTGAGCAGCGCGAATCGAATTGAAACGTATGTCATCGTGACACTTGGTCAATCTGACAAAGGAACAACTGCGAATCTGCAGGGACCACTCTTGATTAATCCTGAAACACGTCTCGCAAAGCAACTCGTCCTCGGCAACAGCCAGTTTGACGTAAATCATCCGTTGGTTCCGGCACGCCGAGAAGAAGCGCAGGTGGCTATGCCCGAAATGGTTGAGGAGCTGGAAACCGTCTAAGATTTCTCACTACTGAGTGAATGTAACAAGCTGCAGGACGCAGCAGAAATGGAATGAAGCAGGATGCTTCGTCTCGCGAACAAGTCAAAGAAATCACGTCAGTCTAGCAGCGAGCCAGGGTCGACCAAGCCCGGCCATCCAGATATTTCTTTTCAGGTCGAGCAGATCGCTTCTGCACTCAAAGAATCTGATATCTCACGGGCACTTTCCATCACTCAAGAGCTCGTTCAACTATACCGTCAATCACCGAATGTCAGAATCATCGCCGCTGGGGTTGAACTAGCAGCTGGAGACCGAGATGCAGCCAAAACTCATTACCGTCAACTGCTCACACTTTCGCCGAAGCTGTATGATGGTTACTTCAACCTCGCCCTGATTCTTCACGAAGAGGGGAAGAGCGAAGACGCAGTGCAAATTCTCCGACGCGCAGATTCGTTTGCAACTGATCCTGTTTCCCATTGGAATGACTGCGGACTCTTATATCGAGCCGCAGACATGAATTCAGAAGCACTGTATTGCTATCAACAGGTATTGAGACTAGATGCTGAAAACCAGATCGCTCTGAGTGCACTTAATGAATTGGAAAACGCTCTTACGAGTAAGTCAGATTCAGAGTCAGCATCATCGCTCTTTGCTTTCACTCCCCAATATCCTCTCACCACCATTGCTGGAAGCGAGATGCCGTCCGGGAAGAAAATTCTCGTTGTTGCTCGCCACCAGATGTTTGCCAAGCCTCTGGTTGAGTCGCTTCAGGCAAGCAACGAATTGCTTCTGCTCAACGGTGACTCTCCTGAAAGGATTGCTGCGGGGCTTGAGTGGGCGGATGTTGCCTGGTTCGACTGGACCGATGATCTCCTTGCCTTCGCGACTCATCAGAAAAAGTCATGTCCGATTATTGCGCGCTGTCATTCCTACGAGGTATTTACCGAAATGCCGTCCCAAGTCGACTGGAGCAAGGTCGCGACGGTGGTCTTTGTGAACCACTCCGTTCGAGAACTCTTCCAGCAGGCAGTCAAGACTCCCGTTCGGACCGAAGTCATCGCCAACGGACTGAATCTGGAAGCGTTCAGGTCGCAACCGCATAGGAAGCAGACCAAGAAAATCGCCTCCGTCGGCTATATCAATTACAAGAAGAATCCGGCACTGCTCCTGCATTGTTTCAAAGCAATCCATGAATATGACCCTTCTTACACGCTGCATATTGCGGGTGAACATCAGGATCCACGAATTGCGCTGTACATGACTCATTTTCTGCAGAAACATCCGCTTCCGGTCTTTTTCGATGGTTGGATTGCAGATATGCCGGCATGGTACGCTGACAAGAATTTCGTGATTTCGACTTCACTCTTTGAATCGTTCCATTTCTCAATCGCAGAGGGGATGTCAATGGGGCTGTTGCCACTAGTACATGACTGGTATGGCGCGAATAATCTCTATCCCGAGAAGCTACTGTTCAGCGATCCATCTGACGCTGTTCGTCTGCTTCGTCAATACGAGCAAACAGATCGTAACGAATTGCTTCGGTTTGCACGTGCCCACGTAGAAAGACATTTCGATGAAAAACGTATGCTGCAGTCGATGTGTGGCGTGATGAATCAGAACCTGTCTCAGAAGTCGAATCGAGGGGCGCATGTCGCAACGTCACGCTAAACAATCGAAGCTGCAGGGACTGAATGTGGATATCTCCCATACGGTTTCGATATTGAAGAGTAAAACGGAGTCACTGGAGAATAAACTTGCTGCGGCTGAAAAGTTAATCGCTGCAGGTCAAGAACAGGAATTGGTATCGCTTCGAGACAAGTTGCCAAAGTCAATTGAAGCGAAAAACAGGACCGACCGAGCACGAATCACTCGCTTGACCGCTTATGCTGCTGCCCACTCGGGTGCGCTGATCGACGCCGAGCAGGCGATCGAAGAGGCCCTGTCACTATTTCCAAAAGCTCTGGACATTATCTATCTCAAATTGTTTGTCGCCATCTCTTTCCATGAGTATTCGAAAGCACTCGAACTGACCAATGAGTTTCGTTCGATTTTTGGAACGGGTGAATCTATCGATGGACAGATCCCCGGGGCGTTCCTGAGTGGCTCACATCTTTCTCAGATTGCCAATATGGCGGGTCTCTCTTACCGTGCAATCGGGCAGATTGAAAGGGCCGAAAAGGAATTTCGCACGGCAATCTCACTTGATCCTGTGCTTCATCTTGCTTGGTTGAATCTTCTCCATCTCCTCAGCAGCACGAATCGAGAGAGTGAAATAGCAAAGACTGTGGTTGAAGCTCGTGCCGCCTGCCCTGGAGTTACCGAATTCGCCCAGTTCTTGGGAGCCGATTCGACAAATCCAACAGTCTCTGTCTGCATGATTGTTAAGAACGAAGAGCAGCTCCTCCCTGAGGCACTGGCTTCAGTTAAGCAACTTGCTACTGAAATCATCATTGTTGATACCGGATCAACTGATCGTACCAAGGAGATTGCTCGCGCAGCTGGTGCAAAGGTCATCGATGAGCCATGGGAAGGGAACTTCTCGAAACATCGGAATACATCAATTGCACAGGCAACAGGGGATTGGATATTCATCCTTGATGCCGACGAACGAATTGAAAGTGAAGATATTAGTCAGTTGAAATCAGTACTGGCGCAGACCGACCGGCGAGTTATCTCGATTAATGTCTTCAATCTCTACGGTAAAAAGCGGGAATCTCACAACTTTCTTCCGTCGGTACGTCTCTTCCGTCGCTCATTCGGCCTTCGCTACGAAGGGACCGTCCACAACGTTTTGAACGTACCGCCAACGGAGCCGGTCCTGCGTCTGACCACTCGTCTCTGGCATCTTGGGTATGATCTCTCTCCTGAAAAGATGCAGCAGAAATTTCTGCGATCAAAGGCTCTCCTTGAAGTGCAATTGAAAGACAACCCAAACAACGCCTTCGCTCATTTTAATTATGCTCAGCTTCTCCGCGGAGCTCCGATTGAAGTACAGCAGGAACGGTCGAAAGAGATCATTCATTCGGCTAGTCGCGCGGTCGAATTGACCGGACCATCACCAGAGAAGCAGCGGCATATTCATCTCATGGCCCTGAATCAACTGGCCTGGGCATACTTTGCGATAGGGAATCATCAGAAGTCTCGTGAATATCTTGATCGTGCATTAAAGCATAAGCCGAACTATCTCGATCCGATCATGCTGCGCGGGCATCTGTATAGCAAAGATGAACAATTTGAGTTGGCAATTGATGCCTATCGGGAATTTCTCAAAGTTCAGCAGGGCTATCGCCCCGAACAGGAGACTGATGACATTATTGTCGCCAATGTCTCCAATCGTGCTGCCGCATTCTACGGTATTGCCCTCGCCTTTCATGCGCTCGGGAACTCGATTGAAGCAAGACGTCACTATCGAGAGACTCTTCGCGAAAATGACGAATATCATGAAGCAAACCAATTCCTTGGTCTAATCGAACTGGAGGCCGGAAACGAGAGCGAAGCCGTTCGATTCCTGGAGGCACAACTCCAAACCGAGCAGCCGACAGTACATGCCGCAGTAGCTCTTGCGAATATTGAACGTGATCGACGAGCTCTGTCACGTGCTCTTCAGTACGCAATTCAGGCGGCTGAAATCGATGAAAAGAATGAAGCCGCTGCTCAATTGCTGGTAGAGCTTCTGGTCGAAACCGGTCGTCCACTGGAACTACCTGCGTTATATGAAAAAGCTCTTTTCTCGGGAATCGCACAAGATTCACTGACTCTGGCCGAAGCAAGAGGATGGTATGCCCTGGGAGAGTACCAGCGCACGGTCGAGTTGTTTGAGAAAGTGTCAACGAAGAGACTGACTCCTAGTGATATGGTGAAGTTCGGAAATGCGCAATTTAAGCTTGGCCATTTTGATACAGCAGCCGATTCCTATCAGGCGGCTCTTACCGCAGGCCATCAGGATGATACGATACATCGAAATTATGCCATTGCTGTCTTGAAAGCAGGGAAGCTACATCAAGCAGCGACAACACTGCGCGCATATCTGCAGCAACCCGAGTCAGATCAGGGTATGTGGGAGATTCTCGGCGACATTTATAACAAGCTCGCTGAATACACGCTTGCGGTTGAGGCATTTGAATCAGTCCTGAAAGTGCAGAAGACATCGCGCAACGCCCTTTTCGGGCTTTGCCAGGCATATGAAGCCCTTGGACATCTGCAAGCTGCAAAACTCGGGATGCAGCAACTGATTCGTCAGTTTCCGAACGATGTTCAGATCGAGAAAAAATATGGACAACTCCTGGAACGCTGTTCAGAATCTGAACAGGTGCATTGAAGATATCTTGAAGAATGTAGCGAAGTGAATGTCTTGCAATGATTCAGCTTCATTTTTATTGATGGAACCAGCCCTGAAGCTGGAGTCCAGAAAGAATCTGCCGATGTTTTGAGGCAGGAAGATGAAAAAGTTACCTGGAAAAAAATCAGAAGGAGGAGTTCAAAAGGAGGCAACGGGAGCTAGATATACCGATCAATCGGATTGTGATCGGCAGAAGTGCGCACATAGGATGTCATGTTTTTCCAATAGAGTGAACAGAACGCAAACCGGTACGGAAACCGAAACCCACTCCAAGGAGGAGTAGAACATGACTCTCCGCATCAACCACAACCTGTCGTCCTTGAATGCGAATCGCAATCTCAAGATGACGACCGAGGCCGTCAACAAATCAATGCAGAAGCTCTCATCGGGCTATCGCATCAACGCTGCCGCTGATGATCCGGCAGGTCTCGTGATCTCGGAACAGTTCCGCAGCCAGATTGCCGGTCTTAACCGTGCGATCCAGAACTCCGAAGGTTCGATCTCGATGATCCAGACCGCGGAAGGCGCCCTCACCGAAATCAACAACCTGTTGATCTCGATGCGCGAACTGGCCATCCACGCCGCCAACGAAGGTTTCAACGACAAGGATCAGCTCGCTGCTGACCAGGCTGAAATCACCAATGCCCTGAAGACCATCGATCGTATTTCCCAGAACACCCAGTTCGGTACGAAGAAGATTCTGGATGGTTCCAAGGACAACATCGCGACCATCACCAGCTCCAACAGCTCCAGCCTGACCATTCGCTCTTCGAACCTCAAGAGCGGACAGCACTCTGTGGTAGCTACCAAGGTTGCTGATTCTGCTGCGACATTGAACACGACCTCCCTTGGTCTCTCCTTGACCAACGTTGATGGTGACCCGAACAACCTTGATGAAAAGATTCATAATCTTGACATCGTGCAGGCCTCAGCTGTTGCAAAGAAGACCTCTGGTGCAATCAATCTGACCGATCAGTTCGGAACCGGATTGACCATTGCTGCTACCGCGACGGTTGCTTTGGTCTCTTCAGCTGCTGTTGTCGCTACCGCGACGGCTTCGCATGCTGGAACCTACACTATCAAACTGAACTATCAGGAAAATGGCGAATCCGCCTCCGGTGTACAGGATCTGACTATCGCTGTTGTCGCCGGTGACACCACCGCGACCATCGCAACGAAGTTGAACTCAGCTATTGCGAACAACACCGCGCTTTCCGGAAAGTTGACTGCGACTGGTACTGCTGCAGGTTCGCTTCGAATCAAGACTGCGGTCGGTGCACAGTTCTCCATTCAGACTTCTGCCAGCACTTCAACCGCTTCGACTTCTTTGTTCTCGATCACCGGTGGTACCAGTGTTCGTGGAACTTCGTCAAACGTATTGAACCTGACCGCTACCACAGCCAAGTGGACTTCGGGCCGTACGGCAACAGCGACCGTCGCTGCAGCTACCTACAATTCACTTGCGGCTCTGAATACAGCAATTACTAACGCCCTTGCGACCTCAGCTGGTGGCGCTGGTGGTTTCGGTACCGTGTCCGGTGATACCTCCGGTGTTGCCGATTTGGTTTCGAACGTGGTCAACACCAACCAGATCCAGTTCGCAACACGTGATCAGGGTTCTACCTATTCGATCAAGTTGAATGCTGGTGCCGCTGGTACTGGTAACCTCGTGAATGTACTGAAGCTGACTCCGGACAGCGTTGCCAATGCTGGCACCGATGCTCTTGTATCGTTCAATAATTTCACGAATACGATTACCTCGGTGAAGTACAACTCGACCTCAAACGTAACCTTGTATAACAAGGCTGCAACCGATGCGACGCGCGGTTCCGCTTCACTCACCGTGGCCAATGCACAGACCGGTGTCAAGCTTGGTAGCTTGCTCCTTGATGTGAAGGCCGCGAAGTTTGATGTCCGTCTTGACGGTGGCCCGGCAACTGCGGTGACCGCTGGTCAGGCATTCAATGTCTTCAATGCTGATCGTACCCAGTCTGTCAGCGTCAATTATGCGTTGACCTCACAGGGTGGTTCAGAAACGATCAACAACTCTGACTCGTCATTGATCTTCCAGATCGGTGGAAACGTTGGTCAGACTGCCAGCATCGCCATCCGTAGCATGGCTGCTTCATCCCTTGGAAAGAATCTTGCCGGGAACTCGTTTGCCTCGCTCTCCAAGATTGACGTGACCACTTCGCAGGGTGCACAGGATGCCCAGTCTGTCATTGATGCCGCCATCAACGAAGTCTCGGTGACCCGTGGTACGCTCGGTTCATTCCAGAAGAACACGCTGGAATCCAACCTTCGTAACCTGCGTATTGCCTCGCAGAATCTGACCGCTTCTGAATCCCAGATCCGTGACACGGATATGGCTGAAGAAATGTCAGAGTTCACGAAGAACCAGATTCTGGTCCAGGCCGGTACCGCCATGCTGGCGCAGGCCAACCAGATGCCGCAAAGCGTTCTCTCGCTCTTCCGATAGTAGCGAGTTAACGTCTCTGTAGAATAGTAATTGATCGTCCGGAGGGAGCGAAAGCTCTCTCCGGACGTGACATGAGTAACGGAGTCTCAAAAAGAGAGTCCGTCACACAGGGAGTGTGAAGAATGCCCGGTTTATCATCAATCGACGGTCTGAATTCTGGTCTGAAGACCACTGATATTGTCAATAACATCATGCTGCTTGAGCGTCGCAGCGCGGTCTACCTCGAAGCCGAACAGGCCGAAAAAACCAATGCCATCAGCGCACTCTCGGCCTTTCAGGCACGACTTCTGGCATTTCGAAGCGAAGTTGCCGCCCTCGCTCGCTCCACCACCTGGTCACTCAGCTCAATCTCTGTCTCAGACGAAAAAAAGCTTTCGGCCGTTGTCAGCAGCGGTTCGGTCGGTTCTGGATCGTATCAGGTGCAGGTTCGCGCTCTGGCACGGAATCACCAGCTTGCCTCGCAGGGGTACACCGATAAGACTTCGCTGAATATGGGAACCGGTGTTATCAAGATAGGCGTCGGAGCTGCCGCTGCTAAAGACATCACAATTGACACGACCAATAATTCGCTGAATGGCATCAAGGATGCCATCAATGCTGCCAAAGTAGGGGTGACCGCTTCTATTGTTTTCGACGGGAGCAAATCTAACAGCTATCGACTCGTTCTCTCGTCAGATACTGCCGGAATAGACAGTAAAATAGAAGTCTCATCGACCTTGACTGGTACAAACAATTTCAATTTTTCGACCGCTAGTTTTGACCAACCAGAGACTGTTTCTAAAGCCGCGACATCAGACAGCAAAATCTCGTTAGGATCTACTGCTGCTTTTGGCGGCACCACCAACAAAACCTACTCATTTACCGTTTCTGGCAACGGTGAACAGACAATTGGCACCGATACCATCACCGTGAACTGGACCGATGGGACTAACAGCGGCGCAATCGTCGTTTCAGCCGCCGACAGTGAAGTCGCACTAGCCGGAGTTGGAGCGGATGGTCTCAAGCTTTCGTTTGGATCAGGGAAACTCAACGCTGGTGATACCTTTCAAGTGCAGACCTTCGCGCCGTTGCTTCAGGAAGCAGCTAATGCGCAGATCGCCATTGGGAATACCGGCGGGAACGGCTCGCCGATTACCATTTCCTCGGCGACAAATACATTTACAGACGTTCTTGGCGGATTGAGTATCACCATCAAGGCCTTAACTGATCCGGGTGAGAATATCACCATAAGTGCTGAGCCAAATGTCGCCGGGATGCGTGATCGCGTGACGAACTTTGTCAAGGCGTACAACGAAATGGTCAAATTTGTCGACGACCAGAACGAATACAAGCCGGGTGCCACAGAAACAGGCGTCCTGTTTGGTGACCCCATTGTACAATCGATTGCTCAGGCAATTCGTAATACCACTGGTTCTAAAGTCGGTGCCCTGGATGGCAAGTACTCACAGTTGTTCGGCATCGGCATTCGCAGCGATTCAGGCGGTCGACTCACGATTCGCGACTCAGCTCGACTTGAAGAAGCCCTTCGCACTAATCCAGAAGCAGTGCGTCGATTGTTCGTAGAGTCGGGAGAATCTTCCTCCAACAAGATCGAATACATTTCATCAGGCGCAAAGGCAAAGGCCGGAACCCCCATGGGGGTAGATGTTATCGAAGCGGCGACGAAGGGGACCTATCGTGGGCTTACCATTCCAAAACTCTCGGTAACATCACCACTTCGGCTTGATGCAACGAATAACCACTTTCGCATCACCGTCAATGGTGCTGATTCTCTGGACATTAAGCTGACTGAGCGATCATACACTTCTGTTGAAGACTTTGTAGCAGAAGTTCAATCCAAACTAGACTCCGATACCGCCGTCAAGGCATTTACCCCAAAGTTTCGCTGGGTGGACACCACAGGAAATAACGGATATTTCGAGCTTGAAAACGGGACCTACGGTTCAAGCTCGACGATCTCAATTCGTGAAGGTACCGCAAGCACACCGTTCAATACAATTGGACTCATCGGCGGAACCGCTACGGCAGGGAAGGACGTGAAAGGGACGATTAACGGTGAACCAGCAACTGGTTCCGGTCAGATTCTTACCGGTGATGAAAAGAACCGAACGACTTCTGGTGTAAAAGTCCGTGTAAAATTTGAGGAGTCTGAGTTTCAGGAGCTTGCTGAGGGAAATGTCACGGTGACACGTGGTGTGGCGGCGAGTCTGTTGTCTGTCATCGATCAGATAACCTCGTCGGGTGATGGACGTCTCGACCGACGCATCAAGTCAGTTCAGGACCAGGTCGCTAACATTAAAGCGCGTGTGGTCGATATTGACAAAAGACTCGCACTCCGTAGGGAAGCGCTGTTCAAACGGTTCTTCGCACTCGAAGATCGCCTCGGCAGTCTGAATGCGAATGGACAGTTCCTGTCGAATCAGCTTGCAGGATTGCAAACGAATTTTGGTTAAGAAACCGACCGCCGGTCACTGATCGGCCGCATACCAGAGGATGGTGACATGAAACCGGAAGTTCAGGCCTATCAAACCGCCAGCACCCTTGGCGACACTCAGTTGGAGCTTATCATCAAAGTCTACAACGGTGTCATGACCGCCTTAGATAGCGCCTCTGATGCCTTTGAGAAAAACCAGGGGCTAGTTGCCCGTGAACAACTTGCCAAAGCTGAAAAAGGGGTCGCGCATCTTTTCACGACTCTTGATTTCGAACAGGGCGGGGAGATAGCTCACTCACTTGGGCAACTCTATGTCTTCGCCATAAATCGTATTCAGTCGGCTTCAAGTAGCGGTCAGACTGCCCCAATCAGTGAAGCCCGTCGCGTGCTGGATAATCTTCGTACCGCCTGGACGGAACTTCGTGGCACCCATTCTGTCACGGCGAGAGTCGCCGAAACCTCTGCTGCTGTAAACTTTGCAGGCTAACAATGACAACCAACGCAATCACCGCCCTTGAAAAAGAACTCGTCAATATTCTGCGTGACGAATACTCCTTTTATCAATCTCTCTACGTACTCCTCGATAAGCATCGTGATCTCGTAAAATACGACAAGGATGAGCAGTTGCTCGATCTTTACGCCGAATCCGAACGATGCCAGCGCAGAATTCGTGAATCTGAAGCCCGTATCGAAACGCTCAAAGAACGGCACCCACAGGCATTCCGAATTGCAGCAGTCCTACCGGAAGTCAAGAAACTCGCTACCAATATCAGCGTGCTGATTCAGAAGAACCTTGACCTTGTGCAGGAAAACGAACAGTACGTTCGTGACCGTCAGCGCAAGCTAGCGGTGGAACTTGAGAACCTGAAGCACAGTGACAAAATCGTCCGCTACCTATCGGATGGGGAACCGGCTTCGACCTCACTCCTCGATGGACATCAGAATGGGTAATTGGCTACTATGTACTCTTCAGAACGAGGAGCCAGCATGGTGTCGAAAGATGAACCGATGTCCGAATTAGCACGTCTCAGTGAACTTTGTGATCAGTCTCTGCGGTCTGTAAACTATGACCCGGAAAGCTATCAGCCAGCCAGCGATCTCTCCCCTCATGTTCTCGGAGAGCAACAGTATGGCGGCGGAAAGTATTCTGACATTCGCCGAAAGATGTCTACTGGCTTCTACGGAGACGGGAAAATTGCCGAAAAGGTTTTGGAGAAAATTGCCGATGATCTTCTTAGAAAACCGGGAGAAACGAACTAAGTAGTTATGACGACCGTCGCTATAGATAACAAGGTCAAGCAGGTAGTTACGAATATTCGTAATCTGCCTACCCCTCCGATTGTATTTGATCAAATTCAAAAAGTTATCAACTCACCAAATGCATCAGCAGCACAAGTAGCATCGTTGCTTGCGGAAGATCCTGCCATGTCGGTCAAGGTCCTCAAGTTGACCAATTCGGCTTTCTACGGCCTCTCTCGCGAAATCGACTCCGTTAAACAGGCCGTAGTCATAATCGGGATGGAAGCAGTTAAGAATTTGGTTCTTTCTGCATCAGTTCTCGATATGTTTCGTGGAGACAAGTCAGACAAAGAATTCACCGAAAAATTCTGGCGTCACTCTCTTGCGACCGCTTTTTGCAGTCGCATTCTTGCTCGCAAGGCAACGGCACGCGTGACCATAGACCCAGACGCTGCTTTTTCAGCAGGTTTGCTTCATGACATTGGTAAGATCGTGGTCTGTAGCTACCTGCATAACGAGTACATCCGTTTCAATGAAGTTCGTCTCAAGGACAAGACCAAAGAGACCTATGTGATCGAAAACGAAGTCCTCGGTTTCAATCATGCTCAAATCGGAGCCGTATTGACGACCCAGTGGAAACTTCCCTCCATGCTTATCGAGTCGATCGCGAATCATCACACCCCACGAGAGAGTACCGAGCCGCTGTGCGCGCTGGTCAACCTCGCGAATTGGATGTCGAAATCGACATTCTATACACCGCTTGAAGCACATCTCGTTGGTGAATTGGATGTGGCTGTCCCGGCACGGCTTGGTCTTACTCACGAAGAACTAGAACCAATTCAAGACGCTTTACGTGAAGAATATCTGAAGTCCGAGACATTTATGAAAATGGCGGGATTGAGCTAAGCCCATCCCCACACGGTCGCTGCTGGATGTAGCGACAGCAATTGACCAGGAGGTCGCAACGTGCATCGAGAAACTATCTTTGAATCCTGTCCCATTCAGGGGAAACGGATTTTTGTTACCGGTGGTGCCGGATTCATCGGCACCGGTCTGATCGAACGTCTGATTGAATTCAACGACATTACTATTTTCGATAGCTTCCGCAGAGACTCACTCAGCACCCGATCATGGCGGAATCATCAAAATTTGACCGTCATCGAAGGGGATATCCTCGACTATCCTCAACTAGAACAGGCGATGCGTGGCTCGCAGATCGTAGTGCACTGTGCGGCGATAGCCGGCATTGACACGGTCATCAAGAAGCCGGTCGAGACAATGCGGGTCAACATGCTTGGGACCGCCAAAGCACTCGAAGCAGCCGCCTCATTGAATTCACTCGAACGTTTCATCGATTTTTCCACCAGTGAAGTCTTCGGGAGTGCGGCATTTCGTTCGGAAGAGACCGACACCACGCACATCGGTGCGGTGGGTGAAGCCCGCTGGACCTACGCCGTAAGCAAACTTGCCGCTGAGCATCTGACTACGGCTTATCATACTCAATTCAATCTCCCGACCGTTTGTGTGCGTCCGTTCAATGTCTACGGCCCCGGGCAGGTTGGGGAAGGGGCGATGTCTGTCTTCATTCAGCGTGCCCTGCAGAACAAGCCGCTGCTCATTCATGGGGACGGCAACCAGATTCGTGCCTGGTGCTATATCGATGATTTCATCGACGGCCTCGAACTTTCCATCTGGCATCCGAATGCAGTTGGGGAATCATTCAATATCGGAAATGCACGGGCCGTGATTACCATCTACGGTCTCGCGCAGACCGTGGTTAGAGTACTCGGTTCAAAATCTTCCATTGAGTTTATTGATCGCAGTGGACCGGATGTTGAATTGCGTGTTCCGAGTGTGAGCAAAGCGAAAGAGCTCGTCGGTTTTCAGGCTAAAGTTGATCTCGATGAAGGGATTCGTCGCACCGCGGATTTCTATCGGAAACAGCAGGCAGCAGAGTCACTTCTCACCAGTGCAGTTTTAAGCTAGCCGAGAACTCTGATTCGATTCGATATTCGACCGCGAATGGAATCACCAGCTTTACGCATTCCTCATCCGAAGCTTCGAGTACTGGTCACCGGCGTCGGTGGCGGAACAGTGGGGGAGCAGCTTGTCAAGGCACTGCGCCTTTCTTCACTCCAATGCAGTATCTACGGAAGCAATCTCGACCGCCGCGCCTACTCGCTGACACTGGTTGACCAGATCGTCGATCTGCCCGGTGCATCACATCCCGATTACCTCGGCGAACTCATTGCTGTCTGCATGCAGCATGAGATTTCAGTCATCTTGCCCGGATCAGATGCGGAATTGAGGGTGATTTCCAACGGACTATCAAAACTCGAATCCGCCGGGCTTTTCGTTCCGGTCAATCCTGCTGCGGTGGTCAATCGCTGCCTCGACAAGATGCAACTCACGAGTTGGCTGGAGTCGCACGGATTTCATACTCCTGCATCAATGATACTCGGTCAGGATAACTTCCACCTCGCGTCTCTCAACTACCCCGTTATTGTGAAGCCGTATCGGATGAGTGGCGGCTCGGCGCATGTTTATCTCGCTCAATCGAAAGAGGAGCTAGAATCACTGCGCGACTATCTTGGTGCATTTTGCTCAGAGCTTCTGGTTCAGCCCTACGTTGGTCGCGCAGACAAGGAATTCACCGTCGGAGTGCTGTGTGGTCCGGATGGTGTCATCTGGCAATCAATCGCCATGAGACGTTTTCTTGACACCCCGCTGGGAGTTCGCCTGAAAGCACCAAATCGGACAAATCGAAAAGAACTGGGGGAGTATCTGGTGGTCTCTTCCGGGCTGTCACAAGGAGAGGTGCGGGAATTCCCAGAACTTCGATCTGTGTGTGAGGCGGTCGCACTCAAGCTGAATGCCCGTTCTGCGATTAACATCCAGTGCCGAGTGGACGATAATAACCAGGTGTGGATATTTGAGATCAATCCGAGATTTAGCGGCACCAGTGCCATGCGCGCCTTGCTTGGCTATAACGAGCCAGAATTGCTTATTCGGAGATATCACTTGAAAGAGCAATGTGAACAACGCTTTTCCTACCGTCACGGCATTGTCGCACGAGGGCTGGCTGAAGCCGTAATCCCAGAGTCACAGGTCTCCTGATGTGGCAGATTGAGAAACTACCATTTGTTTGGTCGCATCGTCCGACTCCGTCGAATGCGCCCCTTCCTGACACGCTTCCTTTTTGGCTCGATGTTGACTCAAACACTGGCCGTTTTCTACAAATGGTCAATCCCGAAGTTCAAGATGCGCTCTCCCTAGCTTATAAAACTGGCTCAGTAATCACCGGAGCGATGAGTGAAGAGGGGATTGGGAGAAAGTATGCGGATGACTTTTTACATTCAGTACTCAAGCACATTGAAAAGACTGGCTTGAGAAAACTTCGATTTTTGGACATTGGCTGCGGCAATGGGTATCTCGCGCGAGAGCTTGCGGCACTGGGTCACCAGGTGATCGGAATTGATCCGGGAAATCAGTTAATCGAATCAAGGACTGCTGATCTGCAACTCATCCGTGATTTCTTTCCGTCAAAGCGGATTCAAGGGAAGTTTGACCTGATTCTTGCCTATGCGCTCGTCGAGCATATCGAAGAACCCGTCGCATTTCTTGCTTCGCTCAATGAATATCTCACGCCAGAAGGTGCCCTTCTCATCGCCGTCCCCGACTGTTCCGGTCCAATAGCTCTCGGTGATCCGTCGATGCTCGTCCATGAGCATTACTCCTACTTTACAGCTGAATCACTCTCGGCAACGGTTAGTGCGTCTGGTTTTCATGCCGATAGCATCCAGAAAGCCGGATTCGGCGGAATGCTCTATGCCTCCGCGATTCTCAAGACTCCGATAGAGATTCAATCCAGCAATTGTGGAAATATTTGTTCATTTCATGACCATAAAGCTCGCGTTGAAAGCAACCTCTCAAGACTCGACGAGTTGATGAGTGAAATGAATCAGCAGGGAAAGCAGATTGGCGTCATTGTCCCCGGTCGTATGATCAATGCACTGACCATGCTCAACAAATCAAGTCATTCAATTCGTTTCTTCGACGATAACACGGCCTTACATGGGACTTATTATCCTCCATTCAATATTCCAGTTGAACCAACCGAAAATTTGATCAAGCGACCGACCGATCTTCTTCTGGTAATGTCGCAGACGTTTGGACAACAGATTGCCGCACGACTCATGCCGCAGTTATCTGCTTCCACCCAGATTATCACCATGGAAGAGCTCTTTGAGGAGGCAGATGTCGCCGCGCATTAGTGTCTCAATCACCTGCTACAACCACGCCCGGTTTATCCGTCAGTGTATCGACTCGGTCTTGGCGCAGACCTACCCTGCGATAGACATCCATGTCATCGACGACTGCTCGACCGACGGCTCCCTTGAAATCTTAGAGTCCTACGGCAAGAAAATTCGTATTACAGCTCGCACTGTGAATCATGGAGTCGCGGGTTACACCGGCACGATCAATCAGGAGATCGACACTGCCCCCGGCGATTTCTGGTATCGCCTTGATTCGGATGACTACATTGAGCCGACTTATTTTGAGTCGATGGTGATGGCGATTCGGGAAAATCCCGCACTTGATTGGGTCTGTGGTGGTCTCAATGTTGTCAATGCAGAAGGCGTTATTACCGATCAGTGGGACTACACTTCATGGTCTACGGAACGATCGACCGCACTCAAACGTGCCTGGCAGACCTGTTCGGTACCGCTCCCACATAACGGTATTTTCAGACTCGATTTTCTGCGAAAACAGAAGCTGCACTGGAACTGTTTCCTCTATGGCTGGGGGGCGGATGTGCTCTTCACCATTCGCGCGTTGCAAGCTGGAGTGAATGCCAAACTCATTCCCGGACATCTCTTCAACTGGCGAACACACGGGAATAACACCAGTTGTGATGTCGGCCGTCGCGTCGGCCTAGTGATTGCAGTCAAAGAGTACTTCGCTGAAAAAATCGACCCGTATCTCTACTTGAGTCTCCCCTCTCACGGCACCTATGTTGAAAGGGATCGCCAAAGTTTGATTCGCCTCATGCAAGCGGAAGACCTCTTGAAAGCGAAACGTCAGTTTCGCATTCCGGGGATGTTCACTGCCGCACAAACCAGCATCGAAATACATGAGCAACTTCATTTATTTGATCATCTGATCGATAAATGGATCGCTGAGGCGCGTCTCCTGAGTTCACGTTTTCAGATTGAAACGAATCGACTCGAAAAATCATATCAAGCGAGTCAGAAATGGGTCGAAGCGGAGATTGCCCTCGATCACGCCGACTATGAGCGCGCCCGACTTTTCGCGGAAGCCGCGCTCAAAAGTGATTCTCAGTTCTTTGAAGCGAGCCGCGTCATGACAGATGCGGCAGTCGCTCTTGAATCATCTGATGCCGAGACCCTCGTTCGCACACTCGTTGAATCGGCACCCTCCGATGCACGAGTACTCAACACGGCAGGAGTATTCATAGCAGGGAAGGGGGAACATGAACAGGCCTTTGCACTCTTCGTAAAGTCTATTGCAAACGGCGGATCACTTGAATCGCAGTTGAATTTCCTCGAAACTGCGCCGGAGATTTCCTCTCGTCGGATTTTTCAGGTCGACGAACAACAGACCCTGATCCAATCCCTCGCATTTATTGCCGATCGAGCAGGGAAGTCTGATCGAAGTGGAATAGTAGAAGAGCAGCGTCGATTGCGTCGGAACTGCCTCGATTCATTCGCTCAGAAGCACGCAGCGTCAGCAATTCGACTTCTCTTGCATCTTCCGAGTAATGGTGCTCTCAAATATCTGTTCCAGAGTTGGGCGGATATGCTGAATCATCTTGGGATTCAGACTCGACTCCTCCCCTGGGGAGTTTCGATGCAATCTGCGCTTACAGAATTTCAGCCGACAGTTTTCCTCTCGGTCGCCGATCCTGCATTTGTTGAACAGCTTGATCTCTCTGCATTGCAAAGCTACAAACGAAAAAGCGGTCTTCTTGTCGGCTGGGTGACCACCCTCTCTCATTCCTACCAACCAGCAGATTTCTATCTGACATTTCATCTCGATCCCGCCCGTGATCCTCGTTTTCTTAACCTCGACAAGCCACTGATCTCCGTCCCCTTTGCTGCCAATCCACTCAAGCACATTGCGTATGATCTTCCCATGGTCTGGGACTATTTCTTCGTCGGCACCAATTCCCATAACAAGGTCACAGAAACTTCTGCCTATCTGGAACCGATTCTGAGGAATCATCGCGGCATTCTCGCCGGAGTAGGCTGGAATCATGGTGTCGGGGAAGTCTCAGTCGAAGAGGCAGCACTTTGCTATCAAGCTGCTCGAATTGCCCCCAATTTCCATATGCAGGGGCAGCTTGACCAGTACAACGAACTCAACGAACGCTGTTACATTATCCCCGCTCTCGGTTGCTTCCAGATCGTCGACCGGGCCAAAGCACTCTCGAAATTGTTTACGGAAGATGAGATCGTTATCGCCGATACCCCGGCCGACTATCATCGATTGTTTGCTTACTACCTTGAGCATCCAGAAGAACGACTTGCCATCGCGCAGCGGGGGATGCGCCGTGTCTGGTCCGGCTACACCCTTGCCCATCATCTGGATCGTCTCGGCGACTTCCTGACCGAACTGCCCTCGATGCTCACCAGAAAATCGCATTCTGAAATCGTCAGCGGTTGAACCCTTGACAGGTTTCAGCCGACTGGGTAGCTTGCCAATCCATGCATCTTCTTCGACAACGCATAATGTTGATCTGCTTGGGCGATTAGCTCAGATGGTTAGAGTACTTGCTTGACATGCAAGGGGTCAGTGGTTCGATTCCACTATCGCCCACCATGTTTACACAACAGTCAATGGTGGTCATGAACGTATTCGTCTTCTCCTGCGTCGCTCGCGACGTCCAGTACTTCTCATAATGTCTTCGAATGATCAGGATATCTCATGTCTGAAATAACGGTCACGCTGCCCGACGGTTCTCAGCGCACGTACCCATCCGGTACCACCAGCCAGAAAGTTGCTGAGTCGATTTCGCAGCGACTCGCCAAAGAGGCGGTAATCGCCAAGGTCGATGGGGAACTACGCGATCTGTCTCGCCCGATTGAATCAGATGCTCGTCTGGAAATCCTCACTTTCGATCACCCGCAGGGGAAGGAAGTCTTCTGGCATTCCAGCTCCCATATTATGGCGCAGGCGGTGCAGGAGCTTTTCCCCGATGTGAAACTAGCTATTGGTCCGCCGATTGATGAGGGCTGGTACTACGACTTTGATGTCCCCAAGCCATTTTCTACCGACGACCTCGCCAAGATCGAAGAGCGTATGGCGGCAATTGTCGCCGAAGACGCGCCGTTTCGATGCGAGGTCAAAGACCGGCTCTGGGCGATTGACTATTTCACCAAGCAGAACGCCCCATACAAAGTAGAGCTTCTGGAAGGGTTCACCGATGAGACGGTGACTTTCTATTATGACTCTCGCTTCGAAGACCTCTGCCGTGGTCCTCATCTTCCGCGTACCGGAATGGTCAAGGCAATCAAGCTGATTGCCACCTCCGGTGCCTATTGGCGCGGGGACGAAAAACGGGCGATGCTCCAGCGAATCTACGGCGTTTCCTATCCAAAGCAGGCAATGCTTGATGATTACATCCATCGTCAGGAAGAGGCAAAACGACGTGATCATCGGGTCATCGGCAAACAGCTCGAACTGTTCACCGTCACCGAAGATGTCGGTCCGGGGCTGATTCTCTGGCTGCCGCGTGGATCACGAATTCGCCACCAGATCGAATCTTTCTGGAAAGAGCGGCATATCGAAAAAGGGTACGAGCTGGTCTACTCCCCGCATATCGCCAATCGTGTCCTCTGGGACAAAAGTGGTCATACCGACTTTTATGCCGACAGCATGTTTCGACCGATGGATGTCGATGAACGGAAATATCAGCTCAAGCCGATGAACTGCCCGTTCCATATCCAGATGTACAAATCCCGTCTCTGGTCCTATCGCGATCTTCCGCTGCGCTGGGCAGAACTCGGAACGGTCTATCGTTATGAGCGCGCCGGTGTTCTTCATGGGCTGATGCGAGTTCGCGGCTTTACGCAGGATGATGCCCACCATTTTGTTCAGCAGGATCGGATGGAAGAGGAGTTAGTCTGGCTCCTAGATTTCTGTACCAACTTGCTCGCAGTCTTCGGCTTCACCGACTACGATCTTTTTCTCTCGACTCGTCCGGTCAAATCAATCGGACTGCGTGAAGACTGGGATCGAGCCGAAGAAGGTCTCAAGAAAGCACTCGATCTTTCAGGACTGAAATACACTTTGAACGAAGGGGACGGCGCATTCTACGGCCCCAAGATCGATCTGATGATTCGGGATGCCATCGGCAGAAGCTGGCAATGCGGGACGATTCAGTTCGATTTCAGTCTCCCAGAGCGTTTCGACCTGAGCTATGTCGATAAGGACGGTCAGCAAAAACGACCGATCATGATACACCGCGCCTTGCTTGGTTCGATTGAGCGATTTTTTGGCGTCCTGCTCGAACATTACGCAGGAGATCTGCCACTCTGGCTTGCCCCTGAACAGGTGCGCGTGCTGCCGATTACCGATGCTCAGATTCCGTACGCGGAAGAGATAGTCTCGATGCTTCGCTCAAAAAAAATTCGCGCCGGAATCGATCACCGTTCCGATAAGGTAAATGGAAAGATTCGAGATGCCGAAGTTATGAAAGTCCCCTATATGTTTGTGATTGGAGGTCGCGAAGCCGCCGCGCAATCAGTTGCCGTACGCAAGCATGGCAAAGGGGACTTAGGAGTGAAACCACTGACTGAAGCCATCTCAATGATTGAAACTGAAATTGAATCACGAGCGCTGCACGGAGCGGCCTCGTGATGACTCTGCATACCGTCCACGCAGACTCACCCACTTACTTCCCCGGAGGAATGTATCGCTAACCTGAAGGACATTCGGATTAATTCCCGTATTCGTATTTCACCCGTTCGACTCATTGGCGCGAATGGGGAACAAGTTGGTATTGTGGCTGTCAATGATGCCCTCCAGCGAGCGCAGGATCTTCAGCTTGATCTGGTGGAAGTCTCCCCCGACTCACGCCCACCGGTCTGCCGAATCATGGATTTCGGCAAATACAAATACGAAATGTCCAAGAAGGATAAGATCGCCAAGAAGAAGCAGCATGTCTTCCAGATGAAAGAGATGCGCTATCGTCCGAAGATCGATGACCATGATTTCGATTTCAAGACCAAGCATCTCCGGTCATTTATCGAGGATGGTTCCAAGGTCCGGGTGATGGTACAGTACCGGGGTCGTGAAATGGCCCACCAGGAATTCGGGCATGTCATCATGGATCGCGTACTCGCGGCGATCACCGATATTGCAAACGCCGAAGGGAACCCCAAAATGGAAGGGAACACCCTGGCGGTGACGTTGAACCCGAAGCCGGAAGTTTTCAAAAAGGCGCAGGCCTCAAAGACAACCACCAAACCGAAAGCCGCCGAGACCGGTTCTGCCAAGAAGCCAGTCGCGGCCAATTCCGAGGTCGAAGGGTCGGAAAACGCGGAAAACGCCTAGCCCTTGCAGGGCAACCGGATAGGGAAGTTTCGGTACCCGCTATTTTTCCGGTTGCGCATTCCCCGATCTTGTTCTATCCTCCACGACTCCGGCAGAACCGCATGAGCTCGTCTGGACTGAACTGAGTCAGAATTGAGTTGTTGGGCTGGTCGCCGAGAAAGAAAACAAGATGCCAAAGATTAAGTCCAAAAAGGCCGCCACGAAGCGGTTTCGCAAAAATGCCGCTGGCAAACTGAAACGTCGCCAGGCAATGACGAGTCATATTCTGACCAAGATGCGCACTAAGCGGAAACGTAAACTCCGTAAAGATGCAGCCGTCTCGAAGTCGGATACGAAACGCGTCAATATGATGATGCCCTACTAGACTATAAGTCTGGTAGATTGGCATCATCGCGAACATACGAAAGTCACAAGGAACTGAGAGAAGACCATGCCACGCGCGAAAAATAACGTAGCTGCCCACGCCCGTCACAAGAAAGTACTCGACCGAGCCAAAGGGAATTTCAATGGCCGGAGTAAGCTCTATCGTACTGCCCTTGAGACGGTTAATCGTGGTCTTCGCTATGCCTGGCGGGATCGTCGTCAGAAAAAGCGTGATTTCCGTCGCCTCTGGATAATCCGAATCTCTGCCGCCACAAATAATGCAGGCATGAACTATTCGACTTTCATCTCAGGACTCAAGAAAGCCGGAGTGGAATTGAATCGGAAGGCCCTTGCTGATCTGGCCGCTCGTGATACCGCCGCCTTCGACTCACTGATTCAACTGGCCAAAGCGGCCTAGGTAACGCGAGCGGCGTACCCGGTCGCGTGATCTGATGTCTTTGCGTGAGCATCTCGATTCACTCGCTTCAGTTGCATCTGCAGCAATAGCACAAGCCACTTCCTCGGATGCAGTCCGCGATCTGGAAATCAAATATCTGGGTCGGAAAGGGGAGCTGACTGAGCTTCTCCGATCTCTCAAAGACCTCCCCATCGATGAACGAAAAGCAATTGGTGATCAGGCCAATAAACTTCGCGAATCTCTCAATGCAAAAATTTCGTCCAAGATTGAATCATTCGAGGCAACACGTATTGTCGAACGAATCGATCCAACTCTCCCCCCCACTGAAGCACAACTCGGCGTCACCCATCTGATCAATCAGGTCATGGGGGAAATCTGCGAAGTCTTCTATGGGATGGGATTCAAAACTGAATACGGCCCGCATATCGAAACCGACTATTACAATTTCGAAGCCCTGAATTTTCCGCCCGATCATCCGGCGCGAGATATGCAGGATACATTTTTCGTCGAGGGCGGCCGTCTTCTTCGCACCCACACGACACCTGTGCAACCGCGAGTATTAGAAAAAGGAAATCTCCCCTGCAAGGTGATTACGCCGGGCAGGACTTTCCGAAACGAGGCGATTTCGACCCGTGCCCACGTGTCATTTCATCAGGTGGATGGATTCCTCGTTGACGAAGGGGTCAGCATGGCTGACTTGCGTGGTTGTCTGCAGACATTTTGTCGGACATTTTTCGGTAAGAATCTTCGTTTCCGTTTTCAGCCTTCGTTTTTTCCATTCACGGAGCCGTCAGCGGATATTTACATCTCCTGTTTCTTGTGTGATGGCAAGGGATGTCAGCTATGCAAACAGGCGGGTTGGCTTGAAGTACTCGGCTGCGGTATGATTCATCCGAATGTGCTTGAAAAAGCGAATATCGATACTGAGAAATATACCGGCTTCGCGTTTGGTATTGGGGTTGAGCGTATCGCCATGCTGCGCCATCGTATCCCGGATATTCGTCTTTTCTTCGCAAGTAACGTCCGTTTCCTGAAGCAGTTTCGCTAAACCATGCAACTCCCATATTCATGGCTCAAAGAATTATCCGGTGCGACGGTCGATGCGACCGAAGCAGCTCGACTACTCACTCGCAACGGGATCGCGGTTGAGAAAATCGAACGGGTCGATCAACATATGACCGGAGTGATCATCGCCCGTGTAGAAGAAGTGCATGCAATCGAAGGGGCGAAAATTCGCCGTACTGCGATCAATACCGGCAAAGAGATCCTTCAGGTTGTCTGTGGCGCACCAAATGTTGCCGCTGGGCTGTTGGTTGCTTTTGCACCGATTGGCGCGACCGTCGCTGGACCATTGACTATTGGTCAGGCGAAGATTCGCGGTGTCGATTCGTTTGGCATGATCTGTTCTGAGCGTGAACTTGGTCTCTCTGATGCCCATGCTGGAATCATTGCACTCGAAGGGGAGTATCCTCTCGGAGCGAGCTTTGCTGAAGCACTCGGCTACAACGACACGATCCTGCATTTCGAGATCACTCCGAATCGTGGTGATTGTCTCTCGGCATTTGGAATTGCCCGCGAACTTGCCGCCGCGCTTGGAACACAGACGACGAGACTTTCAGAAATCGTTACATCTTCGAGTCTATCATTCGTTCGCGGCACCGCATCAGCGGTGCCGTCCATCAGTATTGAGTCATCCGACGACTCCCCGCGGTTTACCGTTCGCTTGATCGAAGGGATCACCAACGGTCAGTCTCCAGCATGGATGCAACAACGCCTGAAGCGGCTGGGTCTTCGTCCTATTTCGCTGGCGGTCGATATTACGAATTACATCATGCATGAGATGGGGAACCCGATGCATGCTTTCGATGCCGACCGTTTCGGTACCCCCTCATTCATTATTCGACGTGCAACATCAGGTGAGAAAGTCAAAACTCTCGACGACAAAGAACGGACGTTGACCCCCGATCTCCTCGTTGTCGCCGATCCGCAGCAGGCCCGTGCTCTCGCCGGAGTGATGGGTGGCGGATCAAGTGAAGTGCATGAGGGGACAACTCGCATATTGCTGGAAGTCGCCGCATTCAATCCCTCGGTGGTGCGAAAGGGGAGGAAGGTCGTCGATCTTTCGACGGATGCCTCTTATCGCTTCGAGCGAACGGTCGATGTCGAAAATCTGATCCGTGCCTCCAACCGTGCCGCACAGCTCTTTGTCGAACTGGCTGGTGCAAAGGTAGTGGGGGAGATTGTCGATGCCTACCCCGCGAAAAAATCTCGTTCTGCAATTTCTCTCAGAGTCTCACGCACCAATGCAATTCTTGGTTCGTCACTTGATCAAAAAGAAATTGCCAACCGCCTTACTCGACTCGGCTTTGACGTCGAATCGGCGGGGAATGATCTGAAAGTTTCCACTCCTTCATTTCGCACTGACATCGAACGGGAGATTGATCTTATCGAGGAAGTCGCCCGTATCGACGGCTACGACTGTATCCCGGAAGCAACCCGCACCAAAGGGCCACTCTTTACGCCACTGCATCCATCCGATCTGCTTGATCGGACGATTCGCAGCGCCCTCAACGGTTCCGGATTTGATGAGATGATGGGTTCCGGTCTGGCCGATGAAAAAAAAGCTCTCCTCTTCCGTTCCGGTCCCAAGGTGAAAATTCTCAATCCCGTCGCGGATGATCTGAATATCATGCGAGATTCACTCCTCGTCACGGCGATGGAAGTACTAAGCCATAATCTCGCGCAGCGAAACACCGCTCTTCGGATGTTCGAAATTGGGCGGGTCTATTATCCGGGCACAGACGGAACTCCTGATGAACGTCAGACACTTGTTCTCGCCGTTTGCGGCAACGAACTCGCTCACTGGCGTGCGACTGGATCAGAGAAGGAACGAGTCATCGATTTCCATGACCTTGCAAGCGGCTTGTTAGCATTTTCCGATTCTCTCCATCTTGCCTCAATCAGCTATCAGTCGTCAAAACTCTCATGGACAGAACCCGGAACCGGATTTGAATTACTAATAGACGGGAAATCAGTCGGGGAAGCAGGGCGTGTACGGTCAAAAATCGCCGACCAATTCGATATCAAGCTCCCGGTCTATTTGGCCCAGCTCGACCTCTCCTTCTTTGCTGAAGAGCTCAGCGAACGACCGACCTACAAAACCCTCCCTCAGTTTCCAGCGGCACCGCGCGACCTTGCAATGGTCGTGGACGAAGAGGTCACGGTCGGTCAGATTACAGAGCATATTAAGGCGGTCGCCCAATCCCTCGCCGAAGAGATTACCTGTTTTGATCTTTATCGCGGAAAGCCGATTCCCGCCGAGAAAAAGTCTATCGCCATGCGTATCACTTATCGAAAGCCGGACGCATCATTGACCAGTGAAGAGGTCGATCTGATGCAGAACAAGATCATCGAACGTCTCAGGCAGCACTTGAAGGCAGAGATTCGAGACCATTGAGCGTGAACAGGTTACACTCAGGAGCGCACCGTGTCCTCTGATCAGATGAACGCCATCGTCCAGTCCCTTGAGCAGAAAATGGAGAAGCTCCTCGGTCAGATTACGACGGTGCGAGCAGAGAATCAGAAACTCAAGTCCGATCTGGCGTCTTTTCGCACTGAAAATGACCGTCTCGCCAAAGAACTTGCCGCCCTGAAACTTACCCAACAGAGCCAGGCGAGTGATGTCCGCGACCGTCTTTCGAATCTGACTGCCTTGCTCGACCGTCTCGACAGCGAACTCACCTGATCAGCCAGCCAACCATTGCGTACCCCAAGGTCTAGTTTTTCCTTGACCCTGCTTTCATTTTTCTCTACAAATCACAGTAGGAAAAGAGGATATGGGTTCCGACGGGACGATTTTCTTGTCCCCGATGGGGCTCGTGATGGTTATGAACACTCGAGTTGTACAGGTACAGATCGCCGGCGAGTCGCTCCCGATTGTGAGCAGCGAGTCGGATACTCACCTCGAACAACTTGCTACGCTGGTTGATCAACGGATGCGGCAGGTTGCCGCTACGAATCGTCGTCTCGCCCGTGATAAAGTAGCCCTTCTGGCTGCCCTTTCACTCGCTTCAGAATTAGTCGAACTCAAATTACAGTATGGGAATCCGTCCGATCAGCTCGATCATCGGCTCTCCGAACTGTCGCATCGACTTGACCTCGCTCTGGCTGACGGCCCCTCCAGTTCTGTTCTTGCCGATCACGCCGCCTGACACCCCCTTCCATATCAATCACGTGTGAGAACCCTCGGGTTGTCGCTGGCCCGAGAAGGAGTAGTATGAGCGCTATGGCGGTAACGGTCCTGGTGGCCGTAGTTGTAGGGATTGTTGGATTTGTGCTGGCATGGATTCTCGCTCACCAGGTCGGTGAGAAGAGTGTCAAACGTGCCGAAGAGGAAGCAAAACGAATCAGAGCCGAAGCCGACCGTACGGTCGAAATGCGCCGCAAAGAGGCGGCAATCGAAGCACGCGAAGAGGCCCACAAGGTTCGCAGCAGCTTTGATAAGGAGATGGACGAAAAGCGGCGTGAACTCGAACGGGTCGAAAAACGAATCGACGAACGAGATGCCGGTGTCCAGAAAAAGCAGGAGTTTCTCGAAGACCGCGAACGAGAACTTACGAATAGGGATAAGTCGATTCAGGGGCGCGATAAAGCAATCACCGCTAAAGAAGCGGATATCACTCGTCTGATTTCTGAGCAGAATGAGCGTCTTCAGAAAATCGCTCAGATGACCGCCGATGAGGCACGTCGTCAGCTCATGGACAACATGCTCAGTGAAGCCAAGCTCGGTGCTGCAGTCCAGATCAAGGAAATCAAAGAAAAAGCCGAGCGTGAGGCCGACCGGGAAGCGAAAGAGATTATCCTTCGCGCCATCTATCGCTGCGCATCAGAGCATACCACTGAAACAACTGTCGCCGTGGTCAATCTCCCCTCAGAAGAAATGAAGGGGAGAATCATCGGACGTGAAGGAAGAAACATCCGCGCCTTTGAGACCGCGACCGGTATTGATGTTATCGTGGATGACACTCCCGAAGCAGTGATTCTCTCTGGTTATGATCCGGTCCGACGCGAGGTTGCTCGATTGGCTCTTGATAAATTGATCTCCGATGGTCGAATTCATCCGACCCGGATCGAAGAGGTTGTAGAAAAAGCCCGAAAAGAGATTGATGTCCATGTTCGTGAGGCCGGCGAACAGGCCTGTTTCGAACTCGGTATTCATGGTCTGCATGCAGATGTCGTGAAGACACTCGGTAAATTGAAATACCGAACCTCGTATGGTCAGAACGTACTCGCCCACAGCAAAGAAGTCGCCATGCTCTGCGGGCTAATGGCTCGTGAACTGGGGCTGGATGATGTCGTCGCCAAGCGTTGCGGACTGCTGCATGATATCGGTAAGGCGATTGACCGTGAGACTGAAGGGACCCACACGCAGATAGGTGCCGATTTCCTGCGTCGCTACAAAGAAACGGAATTGGTCGTCAATGTCGCCGAAGGGCATCATGATGACGTTCCGAAAATTTCTCCGTATGTCGATCTCTGTCAGGCGGCTGACGCAATCTCCGGCGCACGTCCGGGAGCTCGTCGCGAACCGCTGGAATCCTACATCAAACGACTGCAACAACTCGAACAACTTGCTGAGTCATTCCGCGGCGTGAACAAGTCCTATGCAATTCAGGCCGGACGAGAGATTCGTGTGATTGTCGAGCCGGAAAAGGTTGATGATCTCGCCGCGCAGATTCTCGCCGCAGACATTGCTTCAAAGATCGAAGAAGAGATGGAGTATCCGGGGCAGGTGAAAGTGACGGTCATCAGGGAGACTCGAACCACGGAGTTTGCGCGCTAGTGAAGAGGGAGATACTCCCTCTTCCGGCTGAACTGGATGCGGTGATCCGTAAACGCGCATCCCGAATTCCGATTGTGAACGGCCTCGGCATCACGGTTGACAGACTCGGCAAGGGGGTCTGTGTCGCGACAGGGAAACATGATCATCGCTTCGATGGAATCTTCGAGTCGTTCCACGGCGGCTTGCTAATGACGGTTGCCGATACCATCGCCTGCATTGCGATTATGACCGAAATCGGCGTTGTAGATACCATGGCGACAACCGATATGAACATCCGCTTTCTTGCGCCCTGCCTGAGTGATGTCACCGCAGTGGCGCGGACGATCAAGATCGGGAAACTACTTTGTCCGGTTGAAGTCGAGATGTTTGACGAGCGTCAAAAGTTGGTCGCAATCGCGCAAATCGCCTACATGCGAATGGATAAAATCCCCGGTAGATCGTCATAGTTTCAGAATATTTCAACGTACTACACAAAAAAAGGATCAACATGATTGGATATGTTCGGCAATTCATGCTGGTACTGTTTCTTGTGTCGTGCGTTGTTTCAGTCGGACGTGCCGAAAACACCGAAACCAAAATCGTCGATCGCCTCGATACACTGGTACGCCCCACTTCACAATCAATCGAGCTTTTCACCGATCCTCGTGACTCCGGATTTACGGGATTCACCACGTTGCAAATGAACTCTGCAACAAGGACCTCAACAATTCGACTTCATGCTCAAGATCTCACCATTGATTCCTGTTTTCTCATCAGCGGGAAAAACAAAATCCCTCTTTCGGTCAAGTTGGTCAAAGACGACAAGGTTGATCTGATAGCTGCTAATGAGATCAGCGTATCAAAAGGGGAACTAAAGACATGGTTTCACGGTCCTTACAACCGGCAAGCAGTCGGACTGTACAAAGTTGAAGTGGATTCCGACTCTTATCTCTTCACACAATTTCAGGAAAAAGACGCTCGTCGTGCATTCCCCTGTTTCGATCAGCCGGAGTTCAAGATTCCATTCGATATGACCTTGACCGTGCCGACGAACAATCTCGCCGTTTCAAACACGTTGATACGCGACAGTTCGATGGTTGGCGATTTCAAAAAAGTCAGATTTACAACAACCAAACCACTGCCAACGTATTTGATCGCGATCTGCGTCGGCCCCTTCGATGAAGTTCCGATTCCGGATATGCCCGTGCCGATGAGAGTGATCACTCCTCGCGGAGGGGCGAAATTGACAGGCACCGCAGTTCGTCATACCAAACCGATCTTTGACTGGCTGGAGAATTACTTCGGCATTTCGTACCCCTACGACAAACTTGATTTTATCGCCGTTCCGGAATTCTGGGCAGGGGCGATGGAAAATGCCGGAGCGATCACCTACCGTGAAAGTGCACTTCTGCTTGACACAACTCGCGCCACGAAGTCACAACTCCGCTACTTCCTGCTGACCCATGCCCATGAGATTGCTCATCAGTGGTTTGGTGATCTGGTGACGATGAAATGGTGGGATGATCTTTGGTTGAATGAATCATTCGCCGAGTGGATGGCTTCGGAGTGTATCGAGCCGATGTATCCAGAGATGGAGATCGCAAAAGACCGCATTGACGAAATCGAATCTCCACGGCGGGGTGACATGGCCCCGCAATCGTTGCCGATACGTCCGAAATCAGTAAGCGACGACAATCTTTTGTCGAATCTGGGTTCGATCTACAACAAGGGGATGGCAATCCTCTCAATGTTTCAGGATTATGTCGGCAAAGAGAATTTCCGAAAAGGAATCCAGAGCTACCTGCGAAAATACTCTTTCAAGAACGCCGTTGCAGAGGATCTCTGGGCAGAACTCTCAAAGGCATCCGGACAGGACATGACGAGAATCATGGGGCCTTGGATTACTCAATCCGGACTGCCGCAGATACGAATCGATTCAACTGCCAATGGACTTGTCTATCTCTCGCAACAGCCCGCGCGTCATGCCTATGTCGACTGGTCAGGACAGGAGAAGTCCTCGACTGAAAAACTCTGGTCAACTCCTGTTACCATTTATTACGACAGTGCCTCTACACGCGTGAGCCGAACTGTGCTGCTTGATCAACAATCTCGGACTGCGACTTTGCCGGGTTATCAGAAAAATAGCTGGCTCTATCCGATGACTGTCGGGCATGGCTACTATCGCTGGTCACTCTGCAGTCCGGTTGCACAGTCTTTGCTTAGTGCAGCTGATCGTCTGACTCCGAATGAGAGGATCGAGTGGCTTTTCAACCTTCGCGCAGAGTTTATCAGCGGAACTCTGGAAGGCGGGGAGTATCTGCATCAACTGACTCAATTCCTCAATGATCCAGATGTCGGCGTTGCAGCGGCGGCAGTTGAACGGGTGAGTAGTGCGTTGGGAGAATTGTTTGAACGACCAACCCAGGACAGCATCGCCACCTGGCTGCGTGGCAAAGTGGTCGGGCTTCGAGATAAAGTCGGTATCTATCCAAAACCGGGAGAGAGTGCGGAAATCGGATTTCTGAGGCCCTCGCTCGTAGAGTTTCTGCATACAGACGCGAAAGACAGTGTTACGACAAAAGAACTCTACACTATCGGCGAGAACTATTTCACAACAGGGAAAGCAGCGTACCCTTCACTCACCTCACGTGGATTAAATGTCTATCTGGCAAAATCTCAGTTGTTTGACTCATGCATCGCCAGATTCGAACGGGCGAGTAATCCTCAGGAACGGAACCGTTATCTCGGTTCGCTCAGTGATTTCGAAAGTCGTGCATTCGCCGACCGGGCATTGGCATATTCTCTAACCTCCAATGTCCGACCTCAGGAGATTTTCAGCATCGTGTTTGGTTTCGGCGGGGTTGATTGGCTGCCGGAGGACTATGCTCTCGACTGGGTGATCGAGCACTTTGATGAACTCCGCAAGCGAGTACCACCAAATAGTCTGGATAACCCTATCGGCCTAGCTGGGGGATGCTCAAGTGAGCGATTCGCCAAAGTTGCAGAATTCTACCGAAGCAAGACCGATCTGAGTGACTATATCTTGCCAGCCCTTAAACGGACCGAAGCACGAATCAACACCTGCACGCGTCTTCGTGCATCACAGAGCAAGTCGGCATACGACTGGTTGGTCGCACAAGGGGCTTTTGCCAACTAGTTAGCGTAGAATCGGGATTTGCGTCCCGATCCGTTCAAGATTACTTTCTCTCCTGCGGTATCGGACCACCGCACGATCACTGCCTTGATCGAATCGCGTCCGTAGAAAGCTCTCTCGTGTCAGTCATCACTATTCTCTTTGTTGCCGACATCTGCGGTCGCCCCGGACGTCAGGCTGCCGCCCATCTGATTCGCAAATTGCGGGTCGAGCGATCAATCGATATGGTCATCGCCAATATCGAAAATGCCGCCGGTGGATTCGGTGTTACGCCGGAGATGTCCCACAAGGCATTCTCCTACGGGATCGATGTACAGACCTCCGGGAATCATATCTGGGATCGGGTCCAGATTCTCGAATATATCGCCCGTGAGCCAAGATTATTACGACCAGCAAATTATCCTCCCGCCGCACCGGGGAATGGGGAATACATCTTTACAGTACGCGACCACAAGATCGCGGTGATCAATCTGATGGGTCGGACCTACATGTCCAGCAACACCGACTGCCCCTTTCGAAAAGCGCACTCGATGCTCAATGCACTTCCCGAAGATTGCCGCATCGTCTTTGTCGATTTTCACGGGGAAGCGACCAGCGAGAAACAGGCCTTCGCGCACTACATGGATGGACGAGTGACTGCCGTCATTGGCACACACACCCATGTCCAAACCGCCGACGAAAAAATTTCAGTCCGCGGGACGGCTTACCTGAGCGATGCCGGCATGACCGGTCCGCATGACTCGATTCTCGGTATGGAAAAAGGGCCTGCCCTCGGTAGATTTATTACCGGACTCCCGAAACGATTTACTACTGCCACCGATGATGTCCGCTTGCAAGGGTGTCTCATCACGGTTCGTGAAGAAGATGGTTTCGCCCTCGGGATTGAACGAATTTCCGTCCCGTTTGATATCAGCAAAGTCGACAGTAAGGAGAATGTCGAAGTTGATGATTAGAGAGCGAAAGGTTCGATGACTGCAAAGTTGATCGACGGTAAAGCAGTCGCGGCGAAAGTCGAGCAGGAGCTTGTTGCCCGTCTGGAGAAACTACGCGCGCGGTCAATTCATCCCAAATTGGTTGCCATTCTCGTTGGTGAAAACCCCGCGAGTATCGCCTATGTCCGCAACAAGCAGAAAGCTGCCGAACGGCTGGGGATTCTCTCGGTATTGATTCATCTTCCTGCATCGACCAGTCAGCAGGAACTGATGACCGTCGTTGGGAAGTGCAATGCCGATCCCTTCACGCATGGCATTCTCGTTCAGTTTCCGCTTCCTCCCGGGCTTGATGAATTCGCTATCACCATCGCAATTGATCCGAAAAAAGATGTGGATGGCTTTCATCCCCACAATGTAGGGCTTCTCCAGATTGGTCGCCCAGCATTTGTCTCTTGTACACCAGCGGGTGTGATGCGGATGCTCTCTGAAACTGGAATTTCCCTCGTCGGGAATGAGGCAGTTGTACTAGGTAGGTCAAACATCGTTGGCAAACCGATGGCGACGCTGCTTCTGCAACGTGGGGCAGATGCGACAGTGACCGTAGTCCATAGTCAATCCGTCGGTTTGAATGAAATTGTGAAACGGGCGGACGTAGTCATCGCCGCCATCGGACGACCGGAGTTCGTGACTGGGGAGATGGTCAAGGAAGGAGCGGTAGTGATAGATGTCGGAATCAATCGTATCGAGCGTGGAGGGAAGGGGATCCTCGTCGGGGATGTCCAGGCCGAATCGGTTCGCGAAAAGGCCTCTTGGCTGAGTCCGGTTCCGGGGGGAGTCGGTCCGATGACTATCGCCATGCTCATGGCCAACACGGTCACCGCCGCCGAACTCCAGACTTCTGCTGGCTGATCTCTAAAAGCCGCCTCTGCCAACGAATTAGCCGTTGTCAACGGGGCACGAACTTTGCACGTTATACGCAGATGAACAAGGGTGTCTTGGGCAGACGTTCAGGCGATACCCGCAAGTTGATGAACCAGTAGCAGATTGAGCACGTTCTTGGCACGTTTTCTCTGGCTTAAACACTCGATGACAAACGCACAGACCAGATGTGGCGCATTCGCTTGCCGGATTGTCGCATTCTGTCTGCTTGCTGCGATTGGCAGCATCGCATTCAGCTCTGAAGTATTTGCCTCCCGCCAGATCGCGCGAATGGTCTGGGATATCGAACCTCTCCAATTTGCCGGAGCGCCGCTTCGTGGAAGAGCGAATCTTCTCTTTCTCGATGCGAACAACGAACTGGTCGATACCATCCCGCTGGGTACTCTCGGGCTAACCATGAGCGTGAATCAGGGAAAACTGCGTCATCTTCCACTTACCTCACCTGCAATCATCGTGGGTGGGATACTTGACCTCACAATCTTTCAGATTCAATACGATGGGGAAGTTTCTACAAGGACGCTGACTGCAAATTCATCACTGTTCGACGCTGCCAGTACTCAGGTTGCTTTTGAAGGTATAAATTTTCGCCTGGATTCATGGGGCGGATATCCGTATCCGGACGTTGCGCTGCAAGACGACAGTCTTACTTATCGATTGTATCTGAATTGTATGTCAGCTTCAGTTGACAGTTTTGAAGGTGAGATAGATTTGGTTCTTTCCTCAGGAGGCGGCTCCAGGAAGATATTCGTTCGAAAGAGAAGCTGCGATTCCCCCTATTACAGAACACTAACTCTTCCAATAGCAGGGAGCCCGGTTGGACTTGATACTCTCTCCGGAAGTTTTGTTGGTCGCATCTGGAAAACCGGCGGAATTGCAGATACGGTACCAGTCGAACTAACCTCCAGCTACAGCTTCAGGATTATTTCTCCCCCTCCACAATTTGTCTTCAACTATCCGACCGGACAGCGAGAGTACTACACAGATGGGGATGTTGCCTGGTTCGAATCTGCTTTGCCAGAGAATGCTCTTTCAACGACCGGCATTCCATCTTATGGCAATGTCTTAATGGATGATCCTAATAGCCAGATTGACACAATCGGGTTTCTCAGTTTTTTCATCGAGCAACGCGAAGGACAGAGTTATCTTCGTCATTCGTTGTATCTCCCCAATTTTCCGGGCAATCAACTGCCGACGGAACTGACGAACTTGAAGTCGAATATCATCTATGACTTTTTTGATAATTCGAACGTGAATTTTGAAAAGACTTCCCCGTTGCCATTTTCACTCACCAGAATCACGCCGACGGAGTTTTCACTGGTCCCGAATTCTTTTCGCCCGAAACTCCTGCATTCCGGAATCAATAGTGATGTTTCATTCGATTTACTGGTGCTGGGAAGTGACGCGATTGTAATTGATTCCGAAAAGACGCAGTTTCTTGTCAGACAGGGAAGCTCGCAGATCGCACGTTCGTTTCTGCACTCTACTGATTCTCTACTCCCCGGAGTCAACAGAGTTCAGCTTGTGCCATTTGAGATAGCTTCGACCGAAGCTGGAGATTCGTGCAAATGGTCATTGCTCCTCGGCATGCAACGACCGACTGCGATCAATAAGATAGTTGAAGCAATCACTCCTCCAGATTCAGTCTATATCGCCACAGCACCCATCCTCCAAATAATCTCACTCGATGCCACCGCCCCGAACGCGCCAAAAGTGAACACCGGGCAGGCATTCCAGCTCAGTTGCGGTATCGCTAATCTGTCCGATGCTCCAGTCACCAATGTCCTGCTGCGACTGAAATCGGACGGCGCGTCATCTTACGACACCTCACTCATCGTGGCGAATCTTCCTGCATTCGACACCACCTACGTCGTGCTCGATATTGTCGCATCCAAGCAATCGACATCCGGCGAGATTTTTCGCGTCGATATCATCGACCCGGTCGATTCCGATCTTCCGCCGATTGATAACACCGCGTTGATCATTATTTCTCGCCCACCACTCGTGAACGTGAGTGCATTTCTCTCGGGTGCGGCCGGCGGGATCGTGACCACCGGATCAGAATTCTCGCTGGTGATCGACATGCGCAACAACGGTGAAGGGGAAATCGACACTGCGATCTATTCACTTGAGTCGAATGTCTTTCTCGGTGTGACAAATCCGTTTATTAGTCAAATTGTGGTCGGACAATCTCCGACCATCGCCTTCACCGCACCGGATGAACCACAGACCATTACGCTATCCTTTCGTTTCCTTACTCCACCGATTGACAGAAACACCGGTCTTCCGGCGGAAGTCATCAACGGGGAGTTTACCCTTGATCTTGATGTTGCAAACAATCGTGATCCGCTTCTCTTTGCTGAAGGACAGGAAGCGGATGGCAATCTCTTTTCGGCAGGGGAAGTGCAGTCATTAGCGCATTTTCGCATTGTAAATGAGGGGCCGCTGACGCTTGGTCCCATCGCGACCAAATCTCTCAGTGTGAGTTTCGAAGATGCGGACGGTACCCCTCTCAATCCTACGACGCTGTTTGAAAACGGTTCTTTACGATTGGCCGACAGTACTGGTGAGGTCAGTTCCGGATCGGTTTCACAAGGGAAAGTGATCTTTCAACTTCCTGATTTCTCAGTCGACCCATCCGAAAGCCGCGAACTGACATTCTCTGCTACGTTAAAACCGTTGTTGCCGGGGAGATTCAGTGCCCTGGTTACCTCAACCGACATCGTTGCCGAACTTACCGAGGGACCGTTTGTCGGGCAGAAGGTTGATGTGCGTGCACCTTCCGGGGATACTGTTCTCTGGGAAGAGTACATCGGCGGAGGAGATGAGTTTGCAAACTCCTTGCGGGTCAAATCAAATCCGATCAATCCTCTTCTGGAGGCGGCGGAGTTCCGCTTTCTTCCTCCGTCCAGTGGTTCGGTACACTTTTGCATCCACACCATCACTGGCGAGATTGTCTATGAGCGGGAGATAGCACCTGAGGAATTTGGATCAGCATCTCCGTTCGTAACAGTGCACTGGGATGGACGTACAAGCCGCGGCGATCTGGTTCGAATCGGGGTCTACATCGTTTCAATAACGAGCGACAGCGGCGAACAGCAAGGGAAAATCAAAGTGGCGGTGGTGAAATGAAATTCTTCATTCGCTTCTGCTTCTTTTCGCTTCTTCTTGTTACCACCAGCTTCGCCAAAATTACTCCCGCCGGAGGGCTTGCCTCGGAGTTTGCTCTCGGTTTTCACGCGACGACCCTCGGGTCAGGTGGGGGAGGAATCGGGCTGTTTGCCTCTCCGGGCTCAGCCATGATAAACCCTGCACTCCTCTCGACATTGCAATATCAGGAGGTCTCACTCACCGTCACGACCCTTGCGAATCAGTCCTATCTGGCAAATGCATTCTGGGTACATCCCATTTCGGATAATCAAGGGGTTAGCGTATCGATTTCGGGTCTATCGACCGGAGATATTGATCGCGTGATCGATTATGCTCCGGCAGGAGATTTTCAGTATTCGACAACCCTCGCGACCTTTTCTTTCGGCCGTCGATTCGGTGCACCGGTCTACTTCGGAGGTTCGCTCCATATTCTGAATCAATCCCTTGATCAGTTTTCTGATTATGGAATCGGGTTCGATCTAGGTGCAGCGGCTCGATTACACCGCTATTTCACTCTGGGAGCAAACGCACTGAATATTATCGAGCCGGAAGTACAACTCAATCAGATTGCTGAAGCGCAGAAACGGTCTTTCGGGGTGGGATTTGCGATCCCGTCCATTCCAGTTGCCCCGCGATTCTGGCTCACCGGACAGGGGTCGGTTGAGTGGTTTGATGGATACGCTGGAAGATGTTTCGGAGGGATTTCAGCAGATATTGACAGTCTTTTCAGTCTCCGTGCGGGGTATCAATCGGAGAAATTGACTTTTGGTCTTGGCGTGCGCAACAAGCGAATCACCATCGACTACGCCCTGCAACTGGTCGATGTTATCAGTGATCATCATAGCGTGTCGATCACCTTCGCGATTGGTTCTTCTCTACAGGATCGTCTGCAACGGCGCGAACTCGAACGACAGGCCGCGCAGATCGAAGCGGAACGTCGTCGTCGATACGAGCAAAATCGAATCTTAGGAAAAGAGTTCTTTGACAAATTTGAGCTCGACAGCGCATTGATCTACTATCAACGCGCCCTTGCCTTCGACGAAACCAATCAGGAGTTGATCGGCTCTATCTCGAGTATTCAGAGCGCGATTGCAACGAAACGGGAGACCGACATTGCGATCGCCGCAGCTCAGGCGGAGACTCGACAGCAAATCAGAATTTACTATGACCAGTCAAATCTTCTCTACGAGAAGGGCTCCTACCGTGCGGCTCAGGAATTGCTGAATCTGCTGATTGAAATTCAGCCGGACAATGCACAGGCGCTCGATCTTGGTTCGTCGATTCAGGCGGCGATTGATTCGGTGGTCAGAAATGATCTTGTCGCAGCTGATTCTTCACTTGCAAATGGGCGCAACGTGGATGCGATTTCTACCTACAATCGTATCCTTGATCTTGATCCAAAAAATGCCCGTGCGATCTCCGGCAAAGGTACTGCAATTGCTCGACTCGATAAGGCAGTGCAGCTGAATCTGGCAATTGAGGCTTTCAATAAGGGGCTGTTAGATGACGCCGAACGTCGCTTCCGCGCCGTGCTGGAGGCCAGCCCCGGTGGCGAAGCAACCGCCAGTGACTACATTGCTCGTATCACTTCACTCCGACAACGGCCAGTTGATGCAGGAATTATTCCAGCCGTATCAGTGACTCTTGATCAGTTGCAACAGGATCGTGCGACCTGGGGCATGTATGTTGAAGGGCTCAAGCTCATGCGCGATCGTCAGTATGACGAAGCCATCCGGCTCTGGCAGCAGGTTCTGGCGGTCTATCCGAATCAGACGAACACACTTGAAAATATCAAGCAGGCGCGTTTGCGCAAACAATCAGATTCCGGCTCAAACAAGTAGCGGTCGTTCCGATGCGCCGCGCCCCCATTCGAGAGATCAACGCAGAGTTTCCGGCAGAAGCTCGCTATCTTGAACAGCTTCAGAATATTGCCAGGGAAGCATGCACCGCCTCCGGTATGGATAGGAAGATGACAACGGCGGTCCTCCTTGCGGTTGAAGAAGGGGCAACGAATGTTATCAGGCACGCCTACCTGTATGACAAAGGGACAGTTCGCTTACGAGTAGTCATCTATAAAAAGTTTGTCGTATTCTCCCTGATTGATACCGGTCGCTCATTTACTCCTCCGGGAAAAGCGATCAGTCTGGAAAAATTGGTGGAGACCGGCCGAAAAGGGGGGCTTGGCTTCTACATGATCCAGAAGATCATGGATTCAGTCGAGTATTTCTCAGTCGCTGGTGTCAATGAACTTCGCATGCTCAAACGTCTCGAAGCGCAGAACAATGACTCACCACCACTGCTCCGACGGCTCACAACTCTTCGCGCAAAATTTTCGATCTATACATTTGGCATCATGGCGATCATCATTGGTGCTGCCTATTTGTATGTCGATGATAGGACCACCAGCGGACTGACACATCATTTTCGAGAGGTTATGACTGCGTTAGGGACAACAGTTGCCGATCAGGCCTCCGGTTTCATTCTTAATCAAAGAAGTGATGTCGAATTCGACGAATTGATCGTTTCCTATCGTCGTGCCAATCCAGATATCACTCAGCTCGTCCTGACCAATCAGGAGAATCAGATATTGGCGCATTCGGATGATATCGGTCTGATTCGGCGAGATTATTCGCCGCCACACGGACTATCCGCTACCCTCTTCGATGAGCCTCAACCGGTCGGGGACGGCTCGCGCTATTACCTCGTCCTCCCTATTGGTACTTCAGGTAATGTAACCGGACGGGTGCATCTCACTTATTCGACGATGCAACTCAGACGTCAGATTTCTGAGGCTCGTGCACGGGTTGCATCTGGAATAGCTCTTCTGGCGCTGGTCGGCATCGCAGGGATTTATCTACTTTCGAGCTACTTTGTCGATCCGATTGTGAAAATCTCTCAGCGCGTGAGAAAATTCAGTGCCGGTGATGTCACCACCGAACTCCCTCTCGAAGGGGCGGATGAGTTTCTTGAAATCTCCAGTGCCTTGAACGAAATGATGACTCGTGTCAATCGAGAGCAACGTCTCGCGCTTGAACGAGAACGGGTGAACAAAGAGATAGAACTCACCTCACAAATACAAAAGACGCTTTTGCCATCAGTCTTACCATCCATCCCCGGATTTTCGGTTGATTGCTATTATCAGGCAGCATCACTTGTCGGTGGTGATCTCTACGATCTTTTCAAAGTCGGGAATCGCTATTGTCTGGTGGTTGCAGATGTTTCAGGAAAAGGGCTTCCAGCGGCGATGGTGATGTCGATGCTTCGTACCGTTCTCCAGATTTACGCCGAAACCTGCGGGACTCTTCGTGAGACGGTCCTTCGAGCGGATGAATATCTTCAGGCCCATCTCCCGACCAGCATGTTCATTACCGCTATCGTCGGATTTTTGAATCCGGAGAGCCGAGAGCTTGAGTATGTCTGCTGTGGTCACACACCTCTTTTGCAGGTATGCTCCAAGACCGGGGAAGTGCGAAGTCACAATCCGAATGGGATGCCAATGGGGGTCCCACGTCAGGATAAATCGACATTCGGCGGTCGCCTTGAAACTTCAGTGATTTCCTTCCATCCGGGAGAAATCGTGCTGCTCTATACCGACGGCATCACCGATGCGGTAGGTCGGGACGGGGAACGTTATGGTCAACCACGACTGGAATCAGAGCTGCAACGCCTTATCAAACAGCCGATTGCAGACCTTCGGCGTGATCTGGTTGCACCACTCATTGAAACCGTCGAGAGTTTTTCCGGTCGCCAGAAGCAGGTTGACGATCTTACCCTCCTAACTATTCAGGCCAGCTGAGTTGCCAAGCGCGCCTCGCTGACATAGATTGCGATCCAGCAAAACGTTTGATGAAGAAGTAATGCGAAGAAATCAATTGTGAGTTCAATTCAGATATCACTCAAGGAAGTCGGGCAGGAGCCTCGTATCGCACATATCCGTGTGGATGGTGTGATCGATACGATGACCGCATCTGAGCTGGAGGAAGTACTCGATTCACTTCTGCAGCGCTCTCGCTATCGACTCGTCATTGATCTTGCTGGGGTAGACTATATCAGCTCTGCTGGCTGGGGGATTTTTATCGCCCACATTCGGGATGTCCGCGCGCATGAAGGGGATATCAAGCTTGTCAATCTTCTGCCGGATGTGCTCGAAGTCTTTCGACTTTTGGAATTTGACAATGTGCTGACAGTGCACACTTCGGTCGATGATGCCCTCTGTGAATTTGGTCATACACCCGAGGGGTCAAAAAAAAAAGAGATGACGAAGAACTCGTCATCATCGAAGCTTTAGATCCATCTCGTCAGTCTCATCCGAAACATCAGTCAAATGGCCACTATGCGGCCGCTACAACCGATCTCAACTCGATCTCACCAACAGACCTGAATACCGCAGTTCTTGCCATGGTAAAAGCCGATCCGTTTGCATCAATCGGCGAGATTGCCGGGGCCGTGAATCGTCGCTGGCCGCTTCAGGAAGCGACCTGGTGGCGCGTGTTCACAGTATTGAGAAAAAGCCGCCTCCTGAGCCGAAAAGCCCGATTTCGACTCGCCCGAGGGATCTACTCCTAGCATCACATTCGACATGAAGCCGGTACTGAGGATTCAAGTTGTCGATTTTGATCTTTTCGCAAATTGACTATATTCACGTCATGTCACCACTGCGACATTCGGCGAAATCGCCAGCAGGTCGCCGAAAAGCTGATCTTCACGGGCTTTCTATGTGTAAATCGGAAAGCCAGGATGAGTCATTCTCTCTTCTTAATCTGAAGCTGGTCGAAATCGCCGAAGCCGATTCAATCGCACAAGTCGCCAGCATTTTTCTTGAGTCACTCAAGAACTGGAATTGTAATGCGACAATGCTCATACGTTTGCCTTCTCATGCGGTTATCTGTGCTGCTGCAACACAAAATGCTCCGTTTCGACTAACAACTATTCAGCAGACTCTCCCGATTCTGCCGCCGGGCACAATCCCATTTTCACACGTCCCTTCTTCTTTACGAGGTATTCTCACCACGCTACCTGAAGCAGAGAAAGTCGATCATAATCAGCTGTTTCTTTCCGCGCCGAAAGACACCGACGGGATCGCAGTCTATCTCTTGCATACCCGAGCCGAATCAGCAATAAACAAGAGGGAACTCCTGCACCGTGCAATGCAAGCACGGGTCGTTTCCCTTTACTTACTCGATACTGCTCAGCAGCAGACTTATACCGATGATCTCACTGGACTTGCGAATCGACGTTATTTCGTGCGTCGTCTCGCCGAAGAAGTCGATCGTGCGGAACGGCACGGTCGCCAACTCGCTCTGATCATTCTAGACCTTGATCATCTCAAACAGCTCAATGACTCTCTCGGTCACCAGACTGGGGACGAAGCACTTCGGGAAATAGCCATTCGTCTCAGGCAATCAGTACGTCGGATAGACACCGTCTGCCGCTATGCCGGAGATGAATTCTGCGTCATCATGCCCGATGCGGGATGCGAAACCTGTCAGGCACTTCTGCGTCGACTCCATCTTTCACTCAATCTGAGCAAGAGTGAGAAGGAATGCCCGACCGGGACTATCTCAATGGGGGGGGCTGTTTTCCCGCAGCATGCCAGAAACCCTGAATTTCTCCTTCGTGCAGCGGACAATGCCCTCCGCGAAGCGAAAAAGGTTCGAGGGACTTTCGTACTGGCGGATTCCACCCAGAAGAGCGTGTAAACTCGATTTTCCTGCTCAGCAGGAGAGAATTGAAGATTGTCCTTCGGTCCCCCCGATCTATATTCTGAACTGGTACGTATACCATTGGCTGCTTCAGCTGAATACGAAGGAGTCGTAAACCTCATCGGCAAGATGCCGATAATCGATACAGGATAAAAGGTTATGCCAAACTACCCGTTTTCAATCCAACTTCTGAGCTATCGCTTCCACCCGGCGGCTCTTTTTACCGTGCTTGTTTCGGCACTGGTTTTTTGTGTTCCGGGTGTTGTCCTGTCCGAGGAATACAAGATCGGGACAGAGGATGTTCTCGAAATCAGATTCTGGCAGGATGAAAAACTGAATGCCCAGGTCAAAGTCGGACTCGACGGGAAAATCGCCCTCGATGTAATTGGACAGATCACGGCATCAGGGAAGACCACCGATGATCTCCAAAGTGATATCATTCGTGAAATCTCCCGACTCCGCAAAGATATCTCACAGGCAGTCGTTCGAGTGGTGGCGTACAACTACAACTATGTCTTTGTAAGCGGGCAGGTGCGGACACCGGGGAAGAGAAGCTTTGAGACGATTCCAGATCTCTGGACAATCATCAATGAATCGGGTGGTGTCAGCGAGATTGGGGATCTGAGTCGAGTCACCATTATTCGTGGTGCCGGAGACGTCGGAAAAGTTGAAGTGGTGAATGTCAGTGATGCCCTCGCAACGCAGCAACTCGATAAGCTTCCTAAGATCAGACGAATGGACACCATCGAGATTCCCCGTACACCGGGATTAGTTCCGTCCGGTGATCTTGCCCGTTCTGCGGCGGATAAGTCTGTCGTGTACGTCGTCGGTGCCGTTTCGAAACCCGGACCGGTCGCTTTTGAGGATGACCTCGACGTGGTGGAACTCCTCGCTCTTGCGGGTGGGCCGTCTGCGAATGCAGATCTGAAGCGAGCCAGAATCATGACGAAAGAAGGGGCCCACACTCAGTCGATGAAAGTCGATCTGACCAAACAATTCGCCAGTAGCACTCCCCCTCGGTATCACATACGCCGCGAAGATACGATGATCATTCCGGAAAAAGGGGCAGGTATCTTTGGCTTGACCGTGACCAATGCCTCAGTCGTTCTCGGCGTCATTACTTCGGTCGTACTTCTGGTGAATCAACTGGATAATAACAACAACTCGTCGGGCTCCAACTAGCAGCGAAAACAGAGGGATAAGCGCACATGGAAACGTATCGTCTCAGCAGTCGGTTGAAGGAGTCAAATCGGGAATATGTCATCCAGACATTTAACGACTCTCAGCAGAACGCAGTGCTGACCACGGTGGTGGTTGATGGCACTCCTGCGGACGAAATGGTCAGCCCGCATCCCTCCAATATCCTCCCCGAAGAAGTGCTGTCATTGGTGAAAATGACTCACGCCGAAAAACGACAGGAACTGGAACTGATCCTGCAGGCCTATCAGAAGTCGATCGAGCTTGATGATGTTTCAATGATGCATCAGCTCGGCACGGTCTGCCTCTACAAGGGACTCTACAAAGAATCAACCGAAATTCTCGCACGAGTGACAACACTGCAGCCCGATCATCATCAGTCGCACCACGCCCTTGGTCAGGCCTATCTTTCCCTCGGATTTTTTGGAGAAGCACTGACCTCGGCCTCCCGCGCAGTAGAGCTTCGCCCCGGATTTGCTGATTATCGGAATGCACTCGGTGATGTCTTCACCGCCTCGCACAACTGGGCAAAGGGGATCAAAGAGTACAAAGAGGGAATCAGGATCAATTTGTACTATGCCGATGCCTATCTGAATCTCGGCGTGGCGATTCTCAGGCAGGCCATTCATGAATCTCCGAACGGAAAAGATACCGCTCCGGCAACACGGGCAGCCGATTGTGTGCACAAGGCGGGACTGATTCTGGCCGATCTTCGTGGTCGGTTGTTTGAAGAAGGACTTCAGCAACTTGAACAGGGGAGATGGCAGGACGCACTCGATTCGCTCACAAAACTGCAAAAACAACGCAGAGATCATCACCGCCAGCAATCCGCCAGCTATTACATGAAGTTCATCCTCCATCCGGAATGGATTTCAGAAGAAGCCCTCAGTGATCGTATTACGTACCTGCAGGCGGAGTTGAAAAAGAATCCGCAGTATGTCGATCTGATGGCGGATCTTGGTACTTGCTACTGCGAACAGGCGCGTATACTCTGGCAAAAAGGGGTCGAACAATATCGCCGCGCAGCCCAGACGAATCCGTCACTTACCTGGTTGCAGCACTCGCTGACCATTGCGCAAAGTGCCGGACAGCATTTGCATGTTGATCTGCGTACGCAGGAGCGAAATCCCGGGAAATCATGACGCCCAAAAATCTGATAGATCTTTTCTCTCTTGAAGCTCCGATGGCAAACGAGCTGCGACGAATTCTGACCGCGATCAGGAATCGATATCGACAGCGTCCTCCCAAGAGCATTCTGGTGACTTCCGCTGCAGTAGGAGAAGGGAAGTCGACTATCGCCTCTTTCCTGGCCCTCACCGCGGCAGCTCGCGATAGCCGCGTGCTGCTGATTGATGCCGATCTTCGAAGACCGATGATCCACGCCTATCTGGGACTTCCGCTGGAAATGGGGCTGACTGACTGGCTTACAAAATCAACGACGGTTGCGGGAATTATCAAGCCAACACGCTATAACTCACTCAACGTAATCACTGCCGGAACCCTTGGGGCTCAAGCAGGTGAACTGTTTGATCCCAAAGCGATTGGTCAGCTCATTTCTGAACAAACGACGGCCTATGACCTGATTATCGTCGATTGCGCCCCGGTCGTACCGGTTGCTGATCCGATGTTGCTGTCAGCCCATGTCGACGGCGTCCTGATGATTGTCAAAGCGGGTGCAACTCCGCGCGATATTTCAAGACGTGCAGTTGATATCCTCCAGTCCGGTGGCGGACAACTCATGGGAGTGATTGTCAATAATATGGAATCGAGTCTTCCCTCGACCTTCAACTATCAGCGGTATGGGGAGTATTACGATCTAACAGGACATGACCTGAGTACCACTGGCACCAAAACAGCAAAATCGGGTCACGAGAAATCAGAGAAATCGAAATCTAGCGCAGACCCTCGCCGACCGGAAAAAACCGGAAAGTCCTAGCGCAGGGCTGCGATTCAGTTATGACACGAACCACGAATCTCTTAAGTGTTGATCTTGAGGAGTGGTTTGTTGTCGAAGTCCTACAGTCAAAATTCCCTACCGACAGCTGGCCATCACTGCATTCGACTCTTGAGCGAACGACACTCCCGCTGCTTGATCTTTTCGATACCCATCAGACTCGTGCCACTTTTTTCATTCTGGGTTGGTGTGCTGATCGATTTCCCGCCCTAATGAAAGAGATAGCTCGTCGCGGTCATGAGATCGCCTGTCACAGCTACTGGCATCGTCGAGTCGACCGACTCAAACCGGAGCAGTTTCGGGAGGATACCCTTCTCGCGATTGGCAGCATCGAGAAAGCAACTGGACGCCGTCCTCGCGGCTATCGTGCCCCCTCCTGGTCCATTTCGGACGCGACCCCGTGGGCATTCGATATTCTCGCTGAACTTGGTTTCAATTACGACAGCTCGATTTTCCCGATTAAGCATGATCTCTACGGCGTCCCGCACGGTCCCCGCAAGCCAGTCAAGATCACGACTTCCTCCGGACGTACATTGCAGGAGATACCGGCCTCGACGGTGCGACTCTTCGGCCAGAATCTGCCGGTCACAGGAGGGGGGTATTTCCGACATGCCCCGCTCTGGTACTCGCGAGCCCTGATTCGGCAGCTCAACAAAGAGAACTTGCCGGCCAACGTCTACCTCCACCCCTGGGAGTTCGACCCCAACCCGCCGCAGGTGAGCGGTATTTCACTCATGTCTCGTATCCGCGGTGGTGCCGGAACTGATATTCTCCAGATGAAACTCGACCGTCTCCTCTCCGAAGGGGAATTTATTACTCTCGGCGAGTATGCCCAGGAGCTGATTCGCACAACGATCGGCTTCGAGCGGCGGACCGAAACTGTTCCTGAGTAGTACAAGAATCAGTCAACTTCGTATCATTGGCGAACAACTGCTTGACTCAGAGCATTCAGGCGGCGAAGTTTCATATCGGAGGAGTTTGAATATGTTTCGTGGGATGCATGTCGTACTCGCAGCCGCGTTTTTGTTGTCGCTCATGACACCGGACGCATCAGCTGGTCGAAAACGGGAAAAAGCCGGTTCTCTGGAGAACGGCAAGTTTGTTGATGAAGACTATAATTTCAGTCTGACTCTTCGTGAAAACTGGCGGGCTCGGATCGGGGACGGGAAGGATGGCTACCGGATCATTGTCACGCAGAATGACTATGACATTCCGGTCGACTATCGTGATGCCCCAAGTTATACCAAAATTCCACGCCTGGTGCTGTATGTGGACACGACCACTCTTGCACCATCACAGTTCATCGACTCTTTGCTTAGTCGTACGTTCAAGTCAAAGCAGAAATCGACCATCGTAAAAGAGTTCGATATTCTGCAGGAGAATAACACGATTCAAAAAGGGAAACGGCCTGTAACGGTTGCAGGCGTCAACGGCAGCCGCTGGGATGCCAACGCGAAGTATGTTAAAGAGGTGCAAACCTCCGCTTCATCCGTCGGTGGCGCACGGGTGACTGGCTCCCTGACCGGGACAATTGTCGCCGTCAAAAAAGAGAAGACCATCTTTCTGTTCCATGTCATGGCTGAGACTCCGTTTCATGAATCGGTGATGTCACAGGCGAACGAAATTATCTCATCCCTGACCTTCACCACTGGTGCTGTTGAAAATTCCACCGACGCCGGAGGGAAATAGGGATTCTATGTGGCTGGTTCGGCTGCTGCTCAGTCTAGCCCTGGTTGGGCTGGTGATTCTCTTCGGATTAGGGAATAACTACCCGCACCAAAAGGTCGATGTCAATCTGCAGCCCCTGTATTACAACTACACGCAGGTTCCATTGTTGACGGTCGTGGCTATCTCCGTAATCGCTGGATTGTTGATCGCGACGATCATGTTTGCAATGGTCTATCTTCGTCAGTCGGTTCTCCTTCGAACCCACGAGAAATCGATCCGCGCTCTTGAGCAGGAGATTTCCATTTTGCGAAATCGTCCTGTCGAAGAATCGGCGACCTCTCTTCGAACTCTGCAACTGACACCGAAGATGACTTCGGTCTTCGACGAGCTTTAGACAATGTCAGACGCCCTAGTATTGCTCATCCTTCTGCTCTTCGGCGCCAGCGCATTCTATTTTGTCTTCGAGCGGCTCAAGGCACGTCAGGGGGAACGGGACTCATCCCTCTATGTCCAGGCGCTGCGTGATCTGCTGGATGGCCGCGAAGAAGCCGCTTTCGGGAAACTGCGTGAAGTCGTTGCCGACGACACCACCAACGTCGATGCCTACCTCCGTCTCGGGCAGGTTCTCCGAAATTATCAGCAACCGGAACGTGCCCTGCAGATTCACAAAGACCTCACCTTGCGTTCAGGTCTTACCAAATCGCAGAAAAGCGCGATCCTCAGGCAATTGGCAATCGACTATCGTACAGTAGGTGACATTTCAACTGCCGAGAAGGCATTGGTCGAACTCATCTCAATTGATCCGAATGACCGCACGGTCATGGCCGAATTGATGCGAATTCAGGAGCAGACCGGTCGGTGGGAAGATGCTTACGCCACTGCCGAAAAAATTCTGAAAATCGAGCAGAACAAATCGAAGCGTCCACTCGCGAAGATCAAACTTCGTCAAGGAATGTCACTTGCCGGCAAGCGGGAATATCATAAGGCACGCATCATCTTCAAAGAAGCAATCTCACTCGATCCGATGCAGATCGATGCTTATCTCGCTATCGGGGATGCCTATGTCGAAGAGCGGAGGTTTGAAGATGCCCTCGAATTCTGGGGGAAACTGCTGACTGTCGCGCCAGAGCAGGCCGATCGGGCGGTCGATCGCATGAAACGAACCCTTTTCGAACTTGGTCGATACGGTGACATTGTCGAATTCTGTCAGTCGATCCTTGCTAAAGCACCGAAGAGTGTTGAAGCACGGAAAACACTCGCCCGTTATTACGAGAAAAAGGGGGACAACTCGCAGGCATTGGAGCTACTGGAAGCAGTGGTCGAAGACAATCCGTCTGATGCTATCGCCATTCTTGAGCTTGGCCGACTCTATATGGAACGTGGGGATACCCGCAAGCTTGACCTGCTCGTCAGACGGCTTTCACGTCCGGCGAAGGCCTCGGCCAATCCGGTCAATCTGAACGACTCGACCAAGACTCCGTTGTTCGTCTAGTCACACATTCAAACATTCAATGGGGGGATCAATCTCCCTCAATCTTCATTCTCCCCATCAATCGAAAAGTGAGATTCGCTGGCTTGCCCACGCCCTGAGAAGGTGTATCTTCCGGCGTGAACGCCACCATCAAGTTCTTCTCACCGGTTCTCATTTGTACTACGTTTCTGCTCACCAGCGTCCTCCCACTGGTCGCGGTAGCAGGTGATCTGGATGCCATAGAATCAGCGATGTTGCGGGGATCATGGCGCGAGGTGATCACCCTCGCCGATGCACTCGATAGCAACAATCCCCTCACTCGCGCATCGGTCGCACGATACAAGATTATCGCTCTGCGTCAAACAGGTCGTGAAACAGACGCACTAACTCTTGCCGACAAGGCATCAAAAGAGCTGTCAAGTACGGACAAATCTGGCGCCAAGAAAAAGCCCACCAAACTCACACCTGAACTTGAGGAAGCTCGTCAGTGGCTGCAATTCGAAAAAGCCCGCCTCTTGCTTACCCAATCAAAGAAACGTCAACAGGGAATCACAATCCTAGAAGAACTCAGCCATTCGACAAGCAGCTCTGTCGCGCCCATTGCACTTCACACGCTTGCGGTCGAACGGGCGAGAGTCGACAACATTGATGGGGCCGCCCTTGCCTTCAATCTCAGTCGGGATGCCTATCCCGAAGCTGTTGGCGAAGAACAGCTAATCGATCTTCTTGCGGGGGATGAGTCAACCTCTGAAGATTCTCCACCTAAGAAAAAGTCTGCTCCATCAACGGACGAGACAGCGAATCGCGCGACGAATACCCGCTACTCGATTCAGTTGGGTGTGTTCAGTGCGAAGGGGAACGCTGATGCGATGCTCGTGAAAGTTTCCAGCAAGATACTCCCCGGCAGCATTGAAAAGAAAATAGTCTCAGGGAAAAACTACTTCGCGGCTCTGGTCGGTTCATTTACCAATCTGACCGATGCCCAGCGTGTACGTGACTCTCTCGAAGTCGCCCACAACGCCACCTTCACCGTCATCACGCGATAGCCCGATGGATCAGCCGCTCGATCTGTCTACGGTCACTCCGCTCATGCGGCAGGTCTATGAGCTGAAAGCAGAACATCCTGATAAACTTCTCATGATCAGGATGGGGGATTTCTATGAGCTGTTCGGTGAGGATGCTCGCAAAGCTGCCTCTCTTTTGGGGATCACTCTCACCAGTCGCTCGCATGGAAACAGTGAACGAGTCCCGCTGGCCGGAGTTCCGTACCATGCCGTTGATCGCTATCTGGCACGCCTTGTCGCGCTTGGAGAGCGAGTCGTAATTGTCGAGCAGGTTGAAGATCCGAAAACCGCCAAGGGGTTAGTCAAACGGGAAGTGGTTGATATTATCACTCCGGGGACTGCCTCTCTTGATCAGGCCGATCCACTGGACTCTCGTCCCCTTATCGCGATTGCCTCTCAAAATGGAAGACGATTCGGTCTGGCGATTTTAGAATTCACAACCGGACATCTTGATCTGGAAGAGTGTGATGAGACCGAACTGGCTGATCGAATTCTTGTCCGTCGCGCCGCTGAGATTGTCATCCCCGAATCATGCAAACAGAACAACGCCTGGCCATCTGTTGCCACTCTCCCTCGCAGCATCGCCGTCGCCGATATCGGCGATCATGCCTTCGATACCAAACGGGCGAGGCAACTATTGGAGCGTCACTTTGATGTCGCCACTCTGGATGGATTCGGTGTTAGCGATCTTCCCCTTGCTCTTGGTGCAACTGGTGCGATTTATGAATATCTTCGCCTCACCCACAAAGAAAAACTCGGACATATTCTCTCCCTTGCGCGTGGACAGCAGGGGGATGAGATGTATCTCGATGCCGCGACGGTTCGCACTCTTGAACTCGTACAGGCCAATGATGACGACCCATCTCACACTCTGTTCGGAGTCATCAATCGATGCGCAACGCCGATGGGAGGGCGACGTCTCCAGAGCGCCATCCTTCGTCCCTGGATTAAGAAAGAGACAATTCAGCGCAGACAAGATGGAGTCGCGGAGTTTGTGCGTGAACGCGGACGATCATTCAAAGTCAGGGAACTACTTGCGACTCTTCCAGATTTGGAGCGGCTGGTCGGCAAACTCGGCACCGGTCGTATCAATCCGCGGCAGCTGCGAAATCTCGGGGACGCCTGCCTTACTCTTGAGCAGATCAGACGGGAGATGCACGGAGTGAGTTCAGCGGTCTGCAAATCGCTGGTTTCCTCTCTTCCATCCCTGACAAATCTTGGGAATCGTCTCATTACCGCGCTGGTCAATGAACCGCCAATCTTGATGAATCGTGGTGGCATGATCGCAAGTGGATATTCTCAGGAGCGAGATGATGCGGTGGCATCCATCGCCGATGCAAAAAGCTACATCGCTACCTTGCAGCCGCGCGAACGGGAACGAACCGGAATCAATACGCTGAAAGTCGGCTACAATCAGATTTTCGGCTACTATCTCGAAGTCACCAAGGCGAATCAGAATGCAGTCCCAGCCGACTACATACGAAAACAGACCTTAGTCAATGCCGAGCGGTACATCACGCCGGAGCTGAAAGCCAAAGAAGAGATCATCAGTACTGCCGAAGAGAAAATTTTCGCCCTTGAAGAACGGCTCTTTCAGGAACTCGTCCAATCGATCGCCAACCAGATCGCTGATCTTTCACTGGCGGCGAATATGATCGCGGAACTCGATCTGATTCTCTCTCTCGCGCAGACCGCAGTTGAAAAGAAGTATGTTCAGCCATTCTTGCATGATGATTGCCGTCTGATTGTCAAAGGGGCTCGTCACGCGGTGATCGAAACTGTTCTGCCATCCGGTAGTTTTATCTCCAATGATGTCCTGATGTCCCCCGAGCAGCGTTTTGCTGTTCTCACTGGCCCCAATATGGCAGGGAAATCAACCTATCTGCGCCAGATCGGTCTGATTGTCATTCTTGCGCAGATCGGTTCATTTGTACCCGCGGCGTCGGCGGAGATCGGGATCGTTGATCGGGTGTTTACTCGTGTTGGTGCCAGTGATAATCTCTCTCGCGGTCAGTCGACCTTCATGGTCGAGATGCTTGAAACAGCCAATATCCTGCATCACGCCAACGATCGATCACTGGTGCTACTCGATGAAATCGGTCGCGGGACGTCAACTTTTGACGGACTCTCCGTTGCATGGTCGGTCGCGGAATATCTGATCACGAATCGTCCCTGCCGCGCTCTCTTTGCGACGCATTATCGTGAACTGACCGCGCTGGCATCACTTTTTTCGACGGTCTTTAACCTGCAGGTAGTGGTCACTCGGATTGGGGATCAGGTGTTGTTCATGCACCAGGTGGTCGCCGGAGCGTGTGATGATTCCTACGGTGTCGATGTCGCTCGTCTTGCCGGGCTGCCATCCCCAGTGATCAAAAGGGCGCGACAGATTTTGAAACTTCTCGAAACCGGAAAGTTTGCGACGTCTGAACTCGGCCGTGGGCTTTTTGCCGAACAGCAGCAGACCAATCTCTTTGAAGCACAAGAGTCAGAAATCGAAAGACAAATACGAGCATTGGATATTGATCGTCTTTCTCCATTAGAGGCATTCGAACTGGTTCGCCGTCTCAAATCAGAGGCGACCTCATGACGGTTATTGCTCGCCCATGGATTCGTCCACTTCCACCACGACTTGTCAATAAGATCGCCGCTGGTGAAGTGGTCGAACGACCGGCCTCAGTGGTGAAAGAGATTGTCGAGAATGCTCTCGATGCCGGTGCAACCGCGATTTCGATTGTGATTGAAAAATCAGGGATGCGCTCGATACGTGTCACCGATAACGGTGTCGGTATTCCGGTTGAACAACTGGAAGTCGCCTTTGCCCGTCATGCCACTTCTAAAATTTCATCACTTGATGATCTGGACGAGATCGGATCGTACGGTTTTCGCGGCGAGGCACTCCCTGCGATTGCATCAGTCTCACACACCACGATGATCTCCCGTCCACACGATCAGGCGGTCGCAACCGAGATTGTCTATGAGGGGGGAGTGCTCACCCATACTCGTGCGACGACATCATTGCCGGGGACATCGGTTGAAGTTGCCAATCTTTTTTTCAATACACCGGCTCGTAAGAAATTTCTGAAATCAGAGAATGTCGAATACCGAACAATCCTGCGGGTGGTCACGGCGATGGCACTGGCGCGCCCTGATGTCAGTTTTCGTTTTCAGCACGATGACCGACTTTTGTTCGACAGCCCATCAGGTTCTTTTCGTGAACGGGTACAATCGGTATTGGGTTCACATGCGGTTGCGGTGAATCTGGCGGACGAAGAAGGGCCACTCGCAGTAGAGGGATTTCTCGCCACTGCTGATAAGGCGGTGAGAGATCGTCATCAGTTGTTCTTAATTCTCAACGGTCGCTGGATTCAGTCGCAGACGCTTGCGCACGGCATCGTGATCGGCTTTGGCGAGCTTCTCCCTCGTGGAATGCAGCCGGTCGGGGCGTTGCATCTGAAAGTCGAGAAACGGGAAGTGGATGTGAATATCCATCCGGCCAAGACCGAGGTCCGTCTTGCGAAGGAGCGCGAGATCCATGATGCCCTCTACCAGATTGTCAAACGGGCAGTGCGTTCATCAGGCTCTATCCCCGATTTTCACCCGTCAGGGAATCAGTTCGATATTCGTTCGCAATCATCGAATGTCTCATCATCACCTCGACCGAATTTCTCGCAGGGGGGGCATTCAGCCCGCCACGCAAATCAAGGATCGTATCCTTCAACTGCTGGTAAAAATCAGAATCCAAGAGTGAATATTGCCGATCTCTTGTACGGTGATTCAGCGGCAGTACATCCAGATACCACCCACCACTCAGATCAATCAAGTGAGAATCATCCCTTTGAACAATCGGTTGAGCACATACAGATTGATCTCGGCACCGGGGAAGTGCTTGAATCACCAACCAACGGCGAGCGAACCTCCACTCCGTTTCAAAGTGATGACCTTCGTTACTTAGGAAAACTTCGAAATCTCTATCTTCTCTTTGAGCACGGCTACGAACTTCTGATTGTAGATCAGCATACTGCGCATGAACGAGTACTCTTTGAAGAGGTGCTCGCACGCATGGAGCGAGATGGGGTGCTTGCGCAACAGCTTCTCCTGCCATCCCATGTCGAGCTCACGCATGATCAGCTCGCGGTCTTCGAAGAGGCGCAACCGACGCTCAAACAGGGTGGATTTATCGCGTCCCCATTTGGTGGCAAGACGATTCTCATTGAAGCCGTTCCGGCGATTCTTCGCAGATTCTCACCAGAAGTCGCGCTTCTGAAAATTCTGGATGATATCACCTCTCTTCGCGCCTCCGGCTATGATGTCCGCAAGGCATCGGCACAGTCGATTGCCTGTCGCTCGGCGGTGATGCGCGGAGATCGTCTTTCAGATGATGAAGCCCGCGCACTTGTCGCACAGTTATTGAAATGCCAGAATCCATTCTCCTGTCCGCATGGTCGACCGACCTTCGTTCGGATTCGAGGACAGGAGCTAGATCATCAGTTCGGCCGTGGCTGATTCAGCATCAGTTCGTAAGAAGATCCCGATTCTCTGCGGTCCGACCGCCTCCGGCAAGACCGCCGTTGCGATGCAGCTTGCCGAAAAATTCCCGATTGAAATTATCTCAGCCGATTCCCGTCAGGTCTATCGTCAGCTTGATATCGGAACCGGTAAACCGACGGCAGGAGAGCTTGCTCTTGTTCCGACCCATCTGATCAATCTGATCGAACCGGGAGAACGATACAACGCAGCCCGTTTCGTACGGGAAGCGCGACAGATAATTTCGGAGATTTTCGCACGTGGCAAACAACCGCTCATTGTCGGTGGCACCGGGCTTTATCTGAAAGCTCTCACGGCGGGTCTGATTGAGCTCGATGATTTCGATATGTCCATCAGGGAACAACTCGAAGGAGAGCTCATCTCTCGTGGCGCAGATGCACTCTGGGAGGAACTCTATCGGCGTGACCCGCTTGATGCATCAAAGATTCATCCCAACAATCAGTATCGGCTGCTGCGCTCCCTTGAAATTCTTCGTTCAACCGGTCAGACCAAAACAGAGCTCATGCGTACTCGTCAGGATGCAGGGGATACTTTCGAATTCAACTTTGTGATCATGAATCCACTGCGGGATGATCTTTATCGCTCAGTGAACGAACGGGTACTCGCCATGATTACAAACGGCTGGATGGATGAAGTCTCCCGACTCGTTCGATCAGGGATTGCCGATTCAGTGCGAAAATCCTCCGTGATCGGCTATAGTGAATTGATTGATGTATCCGACGGACGACTCAAATTGTCCGAAGCGATAGTGCTAATCCAGCAACAGACTCGTCAGTATGCCAAACGTCAGCAGACCTGGTTTCGGCATCAAACTGTTGGTACTATGGCTCCCGACCCAAAAAGCGCGCTTGCTGCGCTCGAAAACGCGATTCCTTGACCCCCTTTTATCTTGACCAGGTACGGGGCGCGCCTTACCTATCAACGAGTTACGAGCCAATTCTCCTGTTTGGCACGATTTTCGCCCTAATTGTATGAGTCTTGGCCGGGCTTTTTTGCGTACAAGAGCCAGTTTTGCCGATACTGTAACGAGTTCCAGGCAGGAACTCTAACCCGAGAGGAACCATCAAACGGCATGAGAAACTCCGCTACCGTTTCCGTTGGCTCTGTTTTTCTGAGCTTCAAAAATCGTCTCGCGACCTCCTTCGGGTTAGTCGCTGCACTTGTTATGCTCTTCTCATTTACGATGACTGGTTGTGGTGGGCACACCACCAACGTCAAAGTCGTGGAGAATCCTGATGCCCTGAAATCACATGTTGAAAAGCAGGACGCAAAAAAGGCAGATGAGAAATCAGGTCAGCTGGCGAAGACGAATGGAGCCAATGCTGATTCAATCGCAGTCATCGACCTGAGTATCCCGCCCGCACCAGTCAGCAGACCAGCGCAGGCGCTGGTGCAACGTGAGATTGCTCGCCCGCAGACTACCGAAGATCGAAAGAAACGGGCTGGGTCAAGCGCGTTGAAGACAATCGACGCAAATGATCCAATCCTGGGGAGCAAAGAGAGCTCCAGCGAATCTGAAGATCCCGAAACAGCCCAAGCAATCGATGATGAAGTCTGGCGTAATTTTGATGTCGCCGAAGATTATCACCAGATGGGTGTTGCGGCGAACAAGCAGGGAAGCTGGCGAGAAGCACAATACTACTTCGAAAAAGCACTCGAACTTCTTGCCGAACTTGATGTCGAAACCGACTCCGCTCAGACACCCGAAGCCGCTCGTTACAATACCCTGCTTGAAAATGTCGTCTCTGATTATCGCGTGACACTTCGTTCGATGGGGCGTCTCGAAGGGGATGAACCGGCGAGTGTCTTGCTTGATCGATTTATGGATTTGGAATCCCGTTTAGACGGCGACTCACTGCTTGAAATACCAAAAGAGAATGGTGAGATCACCCATGACCTTCCAGTGGTCATGAATGACCGTGTCCGTCGATCGATTGTCTATTTCCAGACTCACGCTAAAGAAGCATTCAAGAAGTTCCTCTCCCGTAAACCACGCTATGAATCGCTCTATCTGCGAGTACTCGAAGAGCATGGTCTGCCGAAAGATCTCGTCTATCTCTCGATGATTGAATCCGGTTTCAGCCCGCATGCATACTCATGGGCACGCGCGATGGGGCTCTGGCAGTTTATCGCCTCGACTGGCAAAGAGTATGGACTCCAGCGTGATTGGTGGGTCGATGAACGAAAAGACCCGATCAAAGCAACCTACGCGGCTGCGAGATTTCTCGGCGATCTGAATCGAAAGTTCGACGATTGGGAACTTGCCATGGCCGCCTACAACGGCGGTCCCGGACGAGTGAGTCGGACAATTGCGAAACAGAAGACTGATGATTTCTGGAAACTGAAACTTCGTCAACAGACGATGGATTACGTCCCGCTGATCTACGCGGCGTCGATAATTTCAAAAGACCCTGCGCGATATGGTTTCGTGGATATCCAGTACGAAGCACCTATTGAATGGGATGAAGTGGTCATTACCAAGACACTTGATCTGGCGACCGTCGCGAATGCATTGAATGTCCCTGCGGAGCAGATGAAGGAATTGAATCCGGAATTGCTTCGTGGAGTCACCCCGCCGAATCGGGCTGAGTACCGTCTGAAAGTTCCGAAAGGTCTGGCTGCGCCATTCTACGCCTCTTATGAGTCGATGGCCGCCTCCAGTCAAGGGACCTGGGTGAATCATACCGTTCGTAAAGGGGAGTCACTCGGTTCTATCTCTTCCCGATACGGCATCTCCATGTACGCCCTTCTCGAAGCAAACAAGATGAAAAAAGGGGCGAAGCTGTTTGCAGGGAAGACAATCATCGTTCCCGTTCCGCATGGTCGTGTATCTGAACCGGCACCGAGCAAGTCAGAGAAGTCTTCTGCGAAATATTCGACCAACAAATCGATGTATCGCGTTCGTTCCGGCGACACGATGTGGGATATCGCCAAGGCCTTTGGAGTTTCAGTCGAAGAGCTTCGTCAGGCAAACTACCTCAAGTCTGGATCACGGATTTACGTCGGTCAGAAAATCCGCATTCCGCGTGACGGAAATCCTGCATCAAGTGAAACCTACGCCTCGACTGCTAACTCTGATCAGGAAGAGAAGCCGGTTTCTAAAGGGAAAACAGCACCAAAGAAGCCGACGGTAGCAAACAGCACACCCAGCGCTACCTCGACTTACACCGTCCAGTCTGGTGACAATCTCTGGGAGATTGCCCGCAAGTTCGGCATGTCGGCGACGAGCTTACGAGAAATGAATGGGCTGGGCCGTTCAAGTACGATTATACCGGGGCAGAAATTAAAGGTCTCTGGTTCTCAGCAGTCAGGGGAGTTCGTCGTGCATCGTGTTGAACGTGGCGATACGATCTCTTCCATCGCTGCCAAGTATGAAACGACCGTGAACAAAATCCTCGAAGCCAATCAGCTTGAAAATCCGAATCAGGTACGAGTCGGTGCGAAGCTGAAAATTTACCGATAGTGCTCTTTTCGCTGCGCTGTGCAGCTCAGACAAGGAATGTTCGATGAACGACACGATGTCCCGCAGAAAGAACCGAGACCTGATCATTGGTCTGGTGATCACCTTTTTCCTTCTTGCCGGACTGCTTACCTGTTCTGTCATGGTCATGAACGACACGGGCTCTATGGCTCGGATGTCGATAAGCAATAGTAACTGGACGTACGGCAGCGGCAATGTCGCGATTGTCGAAATTTATGGTGCTATTGACGAAGGTACCGGTCGGGATGCGATCGAGCAGCTTGAACACTGGCGCCAGGATGACGACATCAAAGCGATTCTCCTCCATATCAACAGCCCCGGTGGGGGAACTTCCATTTCGCAGGAACTCTATCAGGCGGTAATGCGCGCCAAAGAGGAAAAACCGGTGGTGGCCTCATTTGCATCAGTTGCCGCCTCGGGTGGTTACTACATTGCCTCCGGAGCAGATGAAATCATTGCCAATCCAAGTTCAATCACCGGTTCGATTGGTGTCATATTTCAAATGCCAAATTTCAAAGATCTGATGGGGAAAGTCGGTATCACCCTGACCACAATAAAATCTGGTGATCTCAAAGATGTCGGTAATTATTCCCGCGACATGACTGAAAAAGAAGAACTGATGCTTCGCTCCGTTGTCATGGACTCCTACGAACAGTTCGTAGATGCCGTGGTCAAAGGGCGTGAAATGACCAAAGAAGAAGTTCTGAATGTCGCCGATGGCTCGGTCTTCACCGGGCTTCAGGCATACCACCTGGGACTCGTGGACACTCTCGGCGGTCTCTATGAGGCAGTCAATCTCGCCGGTGAGCTTGGCTCCGTAAGCGGAGAACCGGTGATCGCTCGTGCCCGCTATCGCACGACGACGAGATGGTTTGATCTGCTTGATAAAGTCGCGACGAAAGTTGACAATGCAGTCGAAAAGGTCTCCAACAGTACCAGCCCTGATCTGCAGTATATTCTCAGATAAGCATTCTTAGTCTTCGTGGCACACTCTTTAGGGTGTGGATCAGTGAAACACGATCTGTGCGCGGCAGACGCCCTCGTCGGCCCGTTCTTGTATCTTCAAGTCAAAAATC
>CAZFGK010000019.1:0-61671 GCA_964518635.1 uncultured Ignavibacteriales bacterium | reverse complement strand
TGACAATACTACAAGGGTATCGTACTCACGAATACAACCAAGACCGATTGAAAACGAGCTTGATGCATGCCATGTATTCTTTGGATAACCGGGTATGAACTTTACTCGACTTATCTCGTCAACTATCGGACCACCAGCACCGCCTACACCGCCAGTATTCCCTATGCTTACTCCGAAATTGTTCTGAGTATGATAGAGACCGTGGTAGACAGGATTGACTGTATCCTGTGCAACAACAGAAGTCGATACATACAGCCACAAGATCGCACTCGCAGCCCATGTAAATTGTACTATTCTGCGCACCGTCTGTTGCTCACTCCCTCTTCACGACAACATGTCTTCTGGCAGAATCTAGTCTAACGCTTTACAAGCTGGAAATCGATATCCAGCGATTTTTGCGCCCCCCTACTGGCTCTTCTTCTCCAGATACTTCGTCACGGCGCTTAGCAGATCGACAGGGACTGGGAAAATGATCGTCGAGTTCTTTTCGGCAGACACTTCTACCAATGTTTGCAGGAATCGCAGTTGCATCGCGCTCGGATGCTTGCTGATCACTTCGGCGGCATCGGCGAGTTTCTGTGAGGCCTGGAATTCACCGTCGGCGTGAATGACTTTGGCGCGGCGTTCACGCTCGGCCTCTGCCTGTTTCGCCATCGCCCGCTGCATTTCAATCGGGAGATCGACATTTTTCATCTCAACAATGCTGACCTTGATCCCCCATGGTTCAGTCTGAGTATCAATAATAGTCTGCAATTCCTGATTGATCTTTTCACGACTGGTGAGGAGTTCGTCAAGTTCGAGCTGACCCAAGACAGAACGAAGAGTGGTCTGTGCAATCTGTGAGGTCGCTTCAAAGTAGTTCGCAACCGACAAGACCGCTTTGTTGACATCGACGACCTGGAAATAAAGCACTGCATTCACTTTGAGTGAGACATTGTCGCGGGTGATAATATCCTGCGGCGGGACATCGTAGGTGATCGTACGAAGATCGATCTTGCGCATTTTATCGATCAGCGGAATCAGAATAATAAGTCCCGGTCCTTTGGCCCCGATGATGCGACCAAGCCGGAAGATCACTCCCCGTTCGTATTCGTTCAGCACCTTGATCATGTTGAACAGAATAATGAGAATGAAAAATACCAGAATCGCCATGAATGGAAATCCCATGGAAAACATCCTTCCAAATAGCTGCTCGATGAGCTCTATCATATTGAATTATCCTTTTTCTACGGGGGAGACAATCAATGTCAGCCCGTCAATCTTGTCGACGCGAACCATCGTCCCGCTCGAAAGTGTTTCGCTTGCGCGATAACGCCAGAGCGCCCCTTCGATAAACACAAAGCCGTTGCCACGAATTGGTCCGACCTTTCCGAGTAATGCCTCAGGACCTGTCGAGACTTTCAGTCGTGTCGATTTTGCGACAACCCAACCCAGCAATAAAAGAAATGTGATCGCAATGACAGCAACACTGGTGAGCGCGCCAGTGGAGACTTTCAGAGCAGGATCAAGGGTGTCGATGAGCATCATGCCGCCCAAGACGAGAGAGACGACACCACCGACGGTCAGAAGTCCAAACGAGACTACTTTTATCTCAGCAATAAACAGGACAATAGAGAGTGCGATCAGCAATACCCCCGCCCAGTTGATTGGTAAAGTCTGAAAACTGTAGAAGGCGAGAATCAGTGAAATTGCTCCTACCACTCCGGGGAGAATCGCCCCCGGATTGTAGAGTTCGATCACGATTCCCAATCCGCCGATCGAGAGAAGAATAAATGCAATATCTGGGTGTGTGATAATAGTCAAAAGCTTCTTGAGGAAGCTGGTCTCGATTGCTCGCACCGGCGCATTGCGAAGAGAGAGTTGCACCCGCCCCTGTGGAGTTTCAGTGATGCGACCGTCCAGACGTGCGAACAACTCAGCCGTATCTTTGGCTATAAAGTCGATGACCCGCAGTGAATCTGCCTGTGAGGCAGGGATCGAGACCGACTGACGAACCGCTTTCTCTGCCCATTCTCGATTTCGTCCACGTTTTTCAGCAGTCGCGAGAATCTGTGCGACGGCATCATTCGTGACTTTCTCATTCATGATCGAGTCCATCTCTTTTCCGCCAGAGACGGGATGTGCCGCGCCAATGTTGGTGGTCGGAGCCATTGCCGCAAAGTGGGCGGCGTAGGTGAGAAAGACTCCTGCCGATCCGGCGCGGGAGCCATCCGGGGCGATATAGACACAGACGGGCACACTTGAATTCAATATCTGCTTGATCATCGAGAAGGTCGGTCCGGTGAAACCACCCGGTGTGTCGAGCATGATCAGGAGTAATTGGGCATTCTCCCGTGCTGCATCTTTGAAGGCGTCGGTCAGACGATCATCAGTCACCGCACCGATTGGACCGTTTATGTCAAAGATCAGAATTGGCTGTGATGAAGAAAATTGTCTGAACGGAAGAGTGTCCTTGGCTGCATTGCTGTCCGTTGGCAGAGTCTGCGATGTTGTTTCAGCAGATAAGCAAGTTGCGACGATCAAAATCAACGTGATGAATGACACAAGTCGAGAGATGTACGAAAAACTATCTGGAGATTTCGGGGCGTATGGTGCTACGCTCCATCCGGAGAAAGAACGCATGGGGTCAGGCATGCGAATAGCATAGATAGCCCCCGCCTGACTGTCAATTGAAAGCGGTTAGAATCGGAAACCGTTCGAATAGACTACTTCTCCGCGGACTATTGTCGCCAGAATGCCGATCTCCGGAATCGCACGAGTTGGACAGGTCAGTGGATTTCGCTCAAGAATGCTGAAATCGGCATCATATCCGGGGGCAATCCGCCCCAGCTTTGATTCCATTCCGAGCGTGTATGCCGGACCACTGGTGAATGCCGCCACGGCTTGCGCCGGAGTCAGTGATTCGCTCCGGTTGAACGCTCGACCATTTGGGTTCCCGTGACGGATCGCAGTTGCAATTCCCATTAATGGGTCGATTGGTTCAATAGGTAGATCTGAGCCACCCGCCAATGTTGCGCTGGATCGAAGAATTGACCGGAATCGATACGTCGAATACTGACGATCACGCCAGCGTGTGCGAATCATCGGAATGTCCGACGGGAGATGTGTAGGTTGCATAGACGCAATGATATCGGAGGCATGAAATCGTTTGATATCTGCTGGTCGAATGAGCTGAACATGTTCAACTCGGTGTCGTACCCCTGGCTTCAGCTTCTTAACAGATTCGAGGACCGTGAGTGCATTTGCAACGGCACGATCACCGATGGCGTGTATCGCACAGGGGAAGCCAAGTCTTGCCGCGCGGCGAGCGAATAGCAACATCTCCATCACACTCATCGTGGGAAGTCCGCAATTTCCCGGATCATCACTGTAGGGAGCGAAACAATCAGCCGTACGGCTGCCGAGGGTTCCATCGGCGAACATCTTGATTCCGGCAAACCAGAAAAAGGGGGTTCCCGTTCCACGTCGTATTCCTGCTCGCTCAAGTTCACCCAAGGCGTGATGACGTGCATAGTGCGCAATGCGAAGCGGAATCTTTCCCTGTTCTGCCCAGCGAGTCAGATGCGGAAGTGCTTCGGGGGAATCAAATGAGTGTACCCCAGTGACTCCTTTTGAAAGTGCGATGCTCGTCGCCTCACGAAAGAGTTTGAGCAGCATAGGTGCAGACGGAAACGGGATCATGCGAAAGACAAACTCATAGGCAATGGTCTCGCGAAGGATTCCGGATGGATTTCCATCGGCATCCCTGACAATCGTGCTGTTTGGTGGATCTGGTGTCTCCCGATTGATCTTTGCGATGCGCAGAGTCGCGCTGTTCACACAGGCAGAGTGGTGATCTTTCGCAAAAATGAATGCAGGGCGACCGCCGGTCACCGCATCAAGTTCTGTTGCATTCGGCTCACGTTTTTCCCGAAATGTCGAAGGATTATACCCCTCGCCGACTATCCATGCACGTGGTGATCGAGTCGAGGCGAATTTCTGGATGCGCTTCAGGCAGGCAGTAATGGAAGTGCAATCGTGCAGTCGCACTCGATCCAGCGTAAGTGCATAATTGAACAAATGGACATGGGCATCGACAAGCCCCGGTAAAACAAATGCTCCACCCACATCGACTCTTCGAAAGCCGCGAAAGTCCCGGTGGGTATGTAGCTCTCGTCCGAGAGCGACAATGCTGCCGTCCGTGATTGCTATATCAGTTCGAACAGATTGTCCGTCGGAGATGATTGTTCCGTTACTGAGCAGATATCTCATGTAGTTTTGCTCCTGCAATTCGGACATCCCCCTGCCGTGCGGTAAGAAGTAGCCGATCAGTTTCTTCCAGAATCGGAACTGCAAATTTTCGTGAAAAGGAAAAACGGTTCTTCAGATGGGTGATGGTCAATTGAGATTCGCGAGAGAAGTGCTGAGCGATGAATGTCGTGATTTCTCGCCACTTCTCAGCCAGCATCAAGAATTGGGAGCCGATCTTGACTGTCACACCTCGATCAAGACTGATCTTAATAACCTGTTGCATGATTTTCCCCTGCGAAGCAAGATCACTGAGAGAGAGCGGTTCAAAGGGATTCGACTTGAGGTCACGAAGAAGCTGCTCGTATGTCTGCTTCACCACACCCTTGAGCTCTTCCTGAGTGGATGGGAGTGCGACGAGCGATCCGACCGGTCGAAGACGCTGAAGTACTATTCCTGCAGAGACGATTGCTGAACGTGATGCAATCGAGTATGACTGAATAGATACAAGCTGCGCAGGATCAACTCCATCCCGATGTGGCTCTCGTTCGAAAATCGTTTGCAGCTCTTTCTCACAGGAATCCAGAATCTTCAGACAGGATTCCCTTTCGTAGACGAATCCCTGTATCACACCACACTGTTCGGATCGAACAAGAGTATCGATTTCTTTCTGAATCGCTGCATCACTCCAACGAGAATACGGCAGGACATTTCTCGCCTCGCAGGCGACAGAGAGTCGAACCGCTGATTCAACACAGTTCGTAAGAGAACATTCTCGAACATCTTTCAGAAACTGATACTGCGCTTGATCCCGACGCTTAGGCATTGACTCAAGCCGTGCCACAACTCTTCCGCCGCCGATAGTCACCATCGGAGTCTCAAGGCGGATAATCACTGGGTCGCCGATTAGAGCAAAGACTGGCTCAGCCGGCTCTACGAAAATGATTCCCTGTTCTCCGGGATTGAGTTGATTTTCAAACAGCAAATGCGCTTCCCCGGTCGATTCTGCAGTACCTGACAAGAGCTGAAGTACTCTGCGCTCATGAATGCTAATCGGACTCGTTGGAAGAACATCTACAAGAAGTGCAATGGTCGAGAGTTTCGTGAACTGCTTCAGATTTGGCCGCCGTGTAATGACTGCACCTCGCGAGAGTGAATCCTTTCCCTCTCCGCTGAGTGAAATCGCTGTGCGAAATCCTGGTTCTGCCATCTGAACTTCTCGTCCGCGACTCTGTAGCGTTTTAATCTTTCCGGTTGCAAGTGATGGCCAGACGGTAACAGAATCACCGACAGAGAGACTTCCGTCTCGGAGTGTACCGGTCACGACAGTACCAATACCGGTCTGTATGAAGCATCGATCTGCAGAAAGACGGGCATATCCGTTTGCTAACTCACGAGAGATTGAAGAACCGGTTTTTTCTATCGCGGCAATCAGATGATCAAGCCCCGCCCCGGTGGTGGTCGACACCGGCAAAACCGATGCGTTTGCCAATGGTGAATTGGTGACATGCTCCTTGATCTCAGCAATTCGCAGTTCGACTTGATCACCATCGGCAAGATCACATTTGCTGAGCACCACAATACCGCGTTCAATTCCAAGCAGTCTAATGATCTGGAGATGTTCCTCTGTCTGCGGCATCCAACCATCGTCAGCAGCAACTACGAGCAGGACCATATCGATGCCACCTGCACCGGCGATCATCGTCTTGACGAATCGTTCATGCCCGGGGACATCAACAAAGCCGACTTCAATTCCATTTGGTAGTGATTTGAAAGCGAATCCGAGATCGATGGTCATCCCGCGTGCTTTTTCTTCAGGCAGGCGATCAGGATCTGTTCCGGTGAGGGCACGAACGAGGGATGACTTACCGTGATCGATATGTCCGGCAGTGCCGATGATGATCATGTCGACAAAATTCGGCTAAGCGCGGAGACGAGATGATGGTCATCAGTTGGATCGACCGTCCTCAGATCCAGCAGGACGGTTTCATCCTGAATACGCGCGATAACGGGTGGAGATTGCTGTCGAAGGGCGGTTGCGATCTGCTTTCCTTTTTTCCCACGAATACAAAGTGCCACAGAGGGGATGTTTTTCTCCGGAAGTGCTCCTCCGCCAATCTGCGAATGGCAACTCTCCACCGTGACATTTTTGGGAGAGCCCAGCGATTCTATCAGTGTTCTTGCGCGAGTGTAGAGATCGGACTCCTTGATTCCGAGCATCCGCCAGATAGGAATGTCGCTCTCTCGTTTTTCGAGATATAGTCGAACCACCGCTGCCAGCAATGCGAGTGAGCATTTGTCGAGTCGAAACGCGCGAAAGAGCGGATTTTTCTTAATCTTTTCGATCAAGATGTCTCTTCCGATGATGATACCCGACTGCGGCCCACCCAGTAACTTGTCGCCGGAAAAACAGATAAGGTCAACTCCCGATTGAAGCGCAGAATGTGTCGTCGGCTCCGAAGCGAGTACGGGATGCAGTCTATTATCCAAAAGACCACTGCCGAGATCATACACAAGCGGAATCGTTCGTTTCCCTGCAAGAGTGCTGAGTTCTGCGAGGCTGACATTCGATTCAAATCCATGTTGAGTGAAATTGCTCTGATGCACTTTCAGAATCATGGCAGTCTTGTCAGTCATCGCTGAAGCGTAGTCTTCCAGGGTCGTGATATTCGTCGTGCCGACTTCTCTCAGCTTCGCTCCGGAGCGTTGGAGAATATCCGGAATGCGAAATCCTCCCCCTATCTGCACCAACTCTGAACGAGAGATGACGATCTCTTTTTTTTGCGCAAAGGTATTGACGATCAGCACCAGGGCGGCGGCGCAATTATTAGTGACAGTACTGCTTTCTGATCCGCACAAGACTGAAAGAGAGGTTTCAAGACCAGCACCACGCTTCCCCCGTTCGCCAGATGCCAGATCAAACTCCAGATTTGTATAGCCGGAGAGTAACGGGATGACGCTTTCGAGAGTACCAAACGGAAGTGGTGCGCGTCCCAAATTCGTATGGATCAGCACACCTGTCGCGTTGATGACTCTTTGGAGTTGATGAGTAGTCTTCTTGGCAATATACGATGCAAATGCAGCATGCATCTCTAATGCGATCACCTGTTCCGGCGAATTTCTGATTTCTTCACGAACTCCATCAACGAAGTCACGAGCATAGGCAACGAGGAGTGAACGTGATGGAAGTGGATCCTGACCCTGCGTCCCTGAGGAGACGAACGAAGCGACTAGTAGATCGACTGAAGGGACATCCCGCAGAGTTATTTTTGAGGCGTTCTTCTCATTCATACAGACAAGATACTCGATTACCCTGGTTTTTCCCAGTGCCGCCCAGGCAACCGGTGTCCTTAGAATTGGATTTCAACAAAGGCGTTCACTGACCTGGCGTGGCTATCTGGACTTGTTTTGTCCTTTGAGTCCTGGAAATATCCCTGGAGTCCACCCTTTATCTGATTGCTGAATTGATAGGATACGACGGGAGTGATGGTCAGACTCTTCTTGTTCACCGTCTCGACTGGATCCTGGAGAAAATTGGTGCCGGCGAGGACGCTTCGCGTACTCGTCTGATCACTATTGAAGCTCGCATCCACACTAAGCGACACGATTGAACTGAATCGAATGCGACCAAATATCGGGAAGACAAACCCGGAAGGGGAACTGAAGTTATATTTGAGTGAAATACCAGTGGTCCGTCTTTTTTGGATGGTCTGACTCTGACGCGACGCGTTGACTGCGTTGTACTGATCGCTGGTCGACTTTGAGAGCGTTTGATTCAGACTCAGAGTCATTGATTTTGATGGGCGAAATGAGAGGTTGAGGAGCGGACTGAATGATTCCGTCTTTGAATATGCAGTCACCTTCTCACCGAGAGAGAGATTGATCTGTGTTCGCTCACTCAGTTCGTAACCGGTCTTGGGAGCGAAAATTGCAATAAAGTCGTTGATCTGCTTTCGGAAGACAGGGAATTTCGGCATCTGACCAATGTTGATATCGACCTTGGGCCACGTCTGTGAGACTGTGCGGGTCAAATTTCCACCCGCCCGCTGGACATCTTCATTTTCACTTCGTTTATAACGAACATCTACCGAAAGACCATTCCCGCCACCACCGAAGAAGCGAGTGCCAGTGCCGAATTCCATTGCATTTGTCTTCGTACGTGCGACCGTTGCACCTACTTGCCTGAGTTCAACGTCAGCTTTTTGAACGAGACCAAAGCGGAATCCCAGTGATGGTCGGGATACCATCCCCGGCGTAGAATTGTTGTATCCGCTCGAGAAGGAGTAGCTCAGCGGTTTGAGCCAGCCAACAAGAGAGCGCATCAAAGAAAAAGGAGCATCGTAAAACGGATATGCGGGCTTGGGCGGACGCAGGGCATCCACCATCGAACGAGTCGGTAGCATGGGGGTTGCCCATTCTCGCTTGAAGAGGGTGGAATCAAATGCCATTGGCGGGTACCAGACGTTTTTGTCAATGACAAAACCTGGTAATTCAAACGGCTTTTGTGGTGGCATCTTTAGGGCTTTTGGTTTTGCAAACAAGAGAGTCTGGCTGAAAACGCCGTTCAAACGAACTGCATTTGACATTGTTCCATTTCTGGTCAGAGAAGAATTGTCTAGTCGTTCGGTATAGTTCGCAGTATAGGTCCCCTTCGCGGTCAACCACTTCAGCAGTTTCGGATCGTAATCGACTGCAACATTCTGATCGTAGGCGGTCTGCCGACCGAGATTGATACCGCGCAGAGTGAATTTCACGGAATCCGTTCTCGACATATCCCAAGTGGAGCCTGCTCGAAATGTCGAATTCAGGTTGTCAAAGGGACGCAGCGACAAACTGGTACGACCCTGAAGCCCGCGAGTGACATTTGAAGTTCTCCGTCCACCGGGATCCTGTGTGATACTCAGGGATCGATCAAAAGTCGCATTCCACGTCCAATCGCCCGGATAAAGAAGCAGTCGGGATTTTTCAAGTCTCTTCAGGAACGGAATCCCTTTCGTCCATTTAAACAGTGCGAGTTTTGGAAATTTCTTTATACCCATGTCATAGCTCGCACTCAAATTGTAGGCATCAGAGAATCGATAGGGCTGTGTAACAGAAAAGCCGTCTGACTGTGATATCGACAAGCTGACTCGCTGGCGATTCAGCAGAATTCCAAAAAGTGGATTCTTGTTTGGGCCACGAAAAGATTCTGTGATACTGAATCGCTTTGATCGACTGACAGACTTTTCCTCTTCTCGAATCGACTCCGGAAGAACAATATCCGTTCCTGATCGTAAGAGCGGTCGATTTGTCGTCTGCGACTGACCAATACTTATTGGAAGGGATGCACCCCATGATTTTGGAAGAAATCTTTCTACATTCATCGAGACTTGCCAGCTGTATTGCTCAGCTGAGCTTCCACTTCCGAGGTTGTCCCGATCTCCACCACGCGTCGTAGTTGACACTGAACGAAAGAAAGCATCTTTGTTCTCGTAGTTGAGTGAATAACTGAACAGATCGGCTCCGGTACCGCTTATGGAATAGCGATAGGCCGTCCCTTTGTCCCGCCTTGGTTCAGCAACTCGCAATTCATCCACCCAGACTTCGCCGGAAGAGATGGTCGCGCTGCTCGTATTAACTACTCCAAGGGAGTAGTAGCCGATATTGATCAGACTCGGTCTTCCTCGAACTGAATACTGTCCGTCGGTCCCGATCACTTGCTCCCCCGGTTGTAGTTCGAGAATCAGAGAGTCCTTAAGTCTTGTAAGTTTTTGAAAGTCGATATCGACATAATTCTGCTCATTCCATCCCGACTGCAGTTGAGTGGCAAACTGATAGTAATTCAGCGAATCATTCCCTAGTCGAAGCAGGAACTGAATCGAATCCGCAGGGTCAAGTTCAGGGCCATGCACATACATCCGCATACGATTATAACCGGTGTAACGCTCCCCTTGCAGAAGCCGACGAATCGCAAAACCGGTATCACCGGGGAGGAAATTGGTGTATTTCATGGAAAGTGCCCGCTGCGATTCAGTTACACCGGTCACCTGATCGGTATAGTCTTCGACTCCGGGGGGAGGATCGAATGTGTTTTCCTCTTCGCTTACAGAGGCAACCACAAAAGTCGCATTCGGGTTGGTGCTGATGAGAGTGTCTTGCCAATAGGCCTGAACGAAATACCAGTTTGCAATTGCAATTGTATCAGGTGTTCGTTGATCAATAGCCGCTTCGCGCCAGAACCGAATGTGCGTTATGTTGTCCCAGCGAGGATCTCCGACAGTCGAGGTGAGCGCAATCGGTTCGCGAATCGGAATTCGAAAGGTCGCCCAGCCGCTGTCATTTCGCGAACCGGGAACGTAAAATGAGTTGAGGCTGTTGGTATCCCCAAGATCAATGGTGAAACTAAAATAATTGTCTGCATTCAGGAATCCACCCGGACCGAGAGATTCACGGTCAACTCTCCCGATGACCGGAAGATAGTTTATGTTTCCTTCGGTTCCATTCACCCACTCATAGCGAAACCGTGGATCATCGCAAAGCCCCTGCTGTTCAAGCGGACACTTTCCTGAAATCTGATCACCAGAACGAAAATAGAAATTGTCCCCGCTCGGATCGGGATTGGTGAGAGGATCGTAGACCGTTGAGTCTGGTCCGATTTCATCCGCATCAAATCTCTTGTCGAGTCCCTTGTCCTCATCAGGATCGCTGATTCCGTTGGAGTTGGCATCCTCGGTATTGTCCTGATTATCACCATTCACATCTTCAGAGATATTGCCAAAATCAAAATGCAGGAGTCCGCTGTCCCCCTGAAGACGCACCTCGAATAACTGAAGCCTGGATTCGTCGATTCGATTGCCAAAATAGCGCATGATGGAGGCATAGGATGGCCCTACCGAGTCACGACGGATATAGGTGCTGTCGCTCGGTCGAAAAATGAGATAGAGTGGGATAATAGTCCCCTCACTTGCCTGACGTTCCCCCTGGTAGACTTCATCAAACGGAATTCCACCCGGATTAAACCAGAGCATCTTCGTTTCATGCGCAGCAGGATAAAGCAGGGTACGCGGTCTTGATCCTCGAGTCCAGGTGCTGTGATTGGTCGCGATTGAAATCTGCTCGGTCGCCCCTTCAAAGTCGTCGATGTATGCCTCGCCCAGAACGTTCGGATTCGGGTTTGACTGGGCATACTCACCGGAAAGACTCAAAGTGGATACTGCTGTCGTTGAGACAAACGGAATCGCGTTAATTACCTTGGTGAGGGCCTTCGGATAGAACGTTGCAGCGCCATCGAGATCATAGACGCTGCTTTTTGAGGTCTCCTGCCCGATTCGCGGCTTTCTGTCCTGTGCTTTGTCAGATTTGTAGATCAGCGTTGAGCCGATGCGGGCATCTTTGCTCAGTCGATATTCCGCACGCAGGCCAAGAAGTGTTTTCTTCGCTAAAGACAGAAACGGTGCATATTCGAATTCTACCTGAAGTTTCGCATTGGGATCAAGTGCGCGGTCGCTGGTGAGAGTAATCTGACCGAAGTCATACTGAATCTTGTAATCAGTATCTCGTGTGAGAGCGATCCCATCCAATAACACTTTCTCCGAGCCCTCGATGATGTTCGTCCGGTTGAGTCGAATAATGCTGCTTCTTGATCGTGAAGCTAACTGGATATAATACAGACTTGCTGTTCCAACCGTACTGGGATCCTTATCATAGAAGACCGACTTAAAGGTGGTCGGTCTCAATGGTGGCGTTGCGATCCCTGACTCGTTGACAAATGTGATGTTATCGTCTGCGAAAGGAAATCGTGACGGAAAAATCAGAAGACCCCAGTCAGGACGAAATCTCTCTCGACGATTATCAACCTGATCATCCTTTTGCCGTTGCCCCCCTTCGGTATACTGATCAAGTCCGAGAATCGCGATCAGCTTTCCCTGGGACTGACCTCCATTGTCAATCTGATAATCAAGTGCGGCATCGGTCCCCTGAATTGCTGTCGCACCCTTGAAGACTCTGACTTTTAAGTCTTTGAGCTGACTTCCACGCGGAACTGAGTAGACATTGCGCCACATCAGATTCCAGGCAGGGTTTGCGTTCGAATTATAGAGAGCTGTCGAACGAAGATACTTGAGAATGAGTCTCGACCCTGAGTGATCTCCAACCTTCAGTGTATCGAAGCCACCACCTGATCTTGCACGGACGAATTCATAATAGATTCCGATAGTACCCTGCTTGGCGGTGTTGAAGTGAATCACCCAGAAGCTGTCTGAGGGAATCTGTTCCCAGGTATAGTCCTTATCAAACTCAAGTCGAACTACGTTCTGATCCAGGGCTTGATATTGGTATCTTGACGGATCATCTGGATTGATGAACATGTCGGCTTTAGTAAGAACCTGATCGGGTCTATTAATTGTTTCGTAAACTTCAACTCGTGTGATCGAGTCACCTGGCAGGAAGTCGAAGACTCCACCAGTCGATAAGGGATCAGACTGCCGATAGGCAAAATCAAACAGCCGCCCTTCAGCATACTGATAGTCACGGATAATTGAAGCCGATTCATCATCCTCGGCACCGATGACGGCCTTCTCCGATGATCCCTTTTCCTGCGAGGCAATGGCAGTAAGTCCGAGATTCCCTAGTACCGCTTCGGTCTTGAATCCAAAGAGTCCCTGAATCTGAGACGAATAGCCGACAAACTGCGTGTTGGGGAGATTGAGATTGGTATTCCCCGCCTCAATTGCCTTGACGATATCGTCATCATCCCCTTTGTAACGGATCTGGATTCGATTCGCGAGCGGGATAGTCGTCTTGCTGTCCTGAGCAAGTCGTACCGAAATTTTGGTACCGATTGTCCCGCTCATTTCAAATCGACTCACCTGATCCATCTTCAAATTGAGCCCCTTGCTCTGCTGAACAGCGGAAGACTGCAATCCATCTGAATAGCGAACCTCTCCACCAAGAGAGACTCTCATCGAGCCGGTCAGTCGGAGATTTCCGCCCCCTTCGCCGAAGAGCCGATCCAGTTTCTTGGGGAGAGCAACTCCTAGTGAGACACCCGTGCGGCGTTTGTCTTTCTTGGACTCGAGTAGCGAGCTATAAGAGAGGGAATCGAGTTTCGCCTGGGCATAGCGATAGAATCTTGCTCGCGCAAACTCATAGGCATCCTCAGAGGTACTCACCAGCTTCGAATTGTTGCGGAGCGTGGTGACAAATCGAAGCCGTGGGGGAGAAAATGTCGCGCTATCAATCGTCGTCTTTGGACGAATTGCCCCTCGGAGAGAAAGCTTCACACCTATGGACGGGGGGGCACTTTCATCTACGTTATAGTAGGGATCGGAAACGAGAAAGACTGATCGCTGGAATCGGGCCTGAAAGCCGATACCCTCGGTTGCATCACTGTTACTCGATGGAATGCATATGAAAACAACAGCACAGACGAGTGCTATCTGAATTGAACGATGAAGAGATGATGTCAGTTTCTGAAACACGCAAGAGCGAAAAGGTCAATACTTAGTCCTTCTTGATGACGCCGAGTTCCTGAACTTCTTCTTCGAGACGAATACCAAACTTATCGAACACCCGCTGTTTCATCTGATCCGCCAGCAGGCGAATCTCTTTCGCGGTCGCATTCCCTGAGTTCACAATGATATTGGCGTGCTTCTCATACACGCGGGCACCGCCAACAGCCATTCCTTTGGCTCCGGCCTGTTCGAGCAACCGTCCCGCCGGGAGTTTGCCGTAGGGCTCCCGTGCATCGGGTATATTCTTGAAAAAACAGCCCGCCGTCAACTCCGATGGGTGTTTCTGCTCCCGCTGCGCAAGAATATCCCGCACCCGACCTTCAATCGCTGCTTTTTCCCCTACCTGAAGCTGAAACCTGCAGCGAATGATTACATCTTTCGTTCGCTTCAGACGAGAATCGCGATACCCGAAACCACAGTAGTCCTGACCGACGATCTTGATCTCCCCATCAGGAGTCACAATTTCTGCTTCGGCCATGATCGGGCCAAGCTCCCCGCCGAATGCACCAGCATTTCCGTAGATCGCACCGCCGACTGAGCCCCAGATTCCGGCGGCAAATTCTAGACCTGCGAGTGAATGGTTGGTCGAAAAATTGACCATGTCCATCAGCTCTTCACCGGCGCCTGCATCCAGCACGGAATTTTCAAGAACCTCGAAGCCGCGAATGTCGATCTTGATAATCAGTCCGTCATATCCCTGATCGGAGACCAGAAGATTCGATCCCCCACCAAGCATGTAGAACGGAAGCCCAATCCGTCGTGCTTTGGAAATTGCATCCCGAATCTCTACCGCACTTTTCGCCCAGATGAAATACTTCGCCGGACCGCCGGTCTTGTAGCTTGTCAGAGGGGCAAGCGGACGGTCGAATTCAAGAGCCGAACCAAACAGTTCGCGAAGCTCCGCGTGCGTATATGCAGTTGAAGATGCCTGAGTCAAAGTCTGGTTCACTTCGTTCCTTTCGGAAATATAACGGATGCCTGAAAAGAGAGTAGACAATTTGAGTGAAGTCTTTGATTCATAGCGATCATTGATCAGTCTTTATACTCTCATCCGGGGACTTTAACCCGGAATTGGTCTGCTCTTCCTTCTTCAATTCATCGACATAATTGAGCCGTAATTCATAGAGAAAATGGTCGAGCATCCGCTTCTCGTCGGTGGTCAGATTTCCGCTGGTCTTCTGCTGGAGCATTTCGAGCATGTCGATAGTCTGACGGGCTTGCATAATATCCCGCTCAATCTTCCCGGTCATCGGATTGGCGGTCTTCCCCAGCTGGCTCCATGCCGCGCCATGAAGGGAGAACACCAACCCCATAAACAACTGATCGTGGGCTTCACTCATGGCTTCGATTATCCGCCGTAATGGCTTGCCAGACAACAACTATCTGCCAAGAAATTGCCCTGGTTATCTAAAAATACAGAGGCACGGCGATCTTATCCCCCAGCCACGGCAAGGGTCTGGGAAGAGGTCTTGTCGGCCAGGTGGGCTGAGAGTTTTCGCTCGTCGGGGCTTAGTGCGGGCTCTTCATGGATGAGCCGTTCGCAGAGTCGACGGGCGGCTTCGAGCAGATCAAGATCGCTGGAAAGTCGGGCCATACGAAGTTCGGGAATCCCAGACTGACGTTGCCCGAAAAGCTCCCCCGGACCACGAAGTTCCAGATCGGCCTCGGCGACCTCGAATCCGTTCGAATGCTCCTGAAAATAGTCGAGTCGTTTTCGGGCCATATCCGAGACCGGGGGATGGGCTATTGCGACGACGGTCCCCCCCTTCTCTCCTCGTCCGACTCGTCCGCGAAGTTGGTGCAGCTGCGCCAATCCGAATCGTTCGGCATGCTCGATCACCAGAAAATTGGCGTTCGGATTATCGATACCGACCTCAATAACGGTCGTAGCCATCAGGATCGAGATTTCTCCGTCCCGAAATTTCCTCAACGTCTCATCCCGTTCGGCAGGTTTGATTCGACCATGCACCAACCCGACGGGCAGCCCTTTGAAGGCCGTTCCCACCAGATGCTCGTGATCCTCCTGCAAACTGAGGAGATCAGATTCTTCGTCTGCTTCAATCAGGGGATAGACCAGATATGCCTGCCCCCCTTTTTCTACTTCACCGACCAGATATTGGAAGACCTTTTCGCGAATATCGGCAGTACGCCAAACCGTCCGAATCGGTTTTCTCCCGGGGGGCAGAGTCTTGATCGTAGATATATCGAGATCACCGTAGAGTGTAAGGGCAAGAGTCCGTGGAATCGGTGTCGCGGTCATAACGAGAAGATCTGGCGTGTCCCCTTTGGCATGAAGCTTGGCGCGCTGCTCGACACCGAAACGATGCTGCTCGTCGATGACAACCAGTCCCAGATTGCGAAACTGAACATCACTCGATAACAAAGCGTGAGTGCCAAAGAGAATCTGAATGTCTCCACCAGCAAGACGAGAGAGAATCGATTTTCTTGCGGCGGTCTTTGTCCCTGCAGTGAGAATCGCGGAGATAATCCCCTGCTCTTCCAGAAATTTCCCCCAACTCCGTTGATGCTGATGCGCGAGGATTTCGGTCGGCGCCATGAATGCAGTCTGCAAATTGTTTCGCGCGGCATCTATCGCCGCTGCCACTGCGACAATTGTCTTCCCACAGCCAACATCCCCCTGCAATAAGCGTGACATCGGCTGTGACTTGCGCAAATCGGTCTGCATCTCGGCAAGTGACTGCGACTGGTCTTCTGTGAGGGCAAACGGGAGTTTGGCGAGAATCTCCTTGAGAGAATCCGTTGGTGTCGTGTAGCGATGCATCTTGGTGATATGTTTACGGTCGCCGCGCTGCTGGATGACCATGTATTGCAATCGCAATAGTTCCTCGAATGCCAGACGACGGCGCGCGATATCGATCTGCTCCCCGGTGGGCGGATAATGCAGCCAGTGAATCGCTTCGTGTAGCGACGGGATATTGAGTTTTCCGCGAACTGAATCAGGGACTAGCTCGGGAAGTTGCTCGACCAGACTTTCGAATATCTGCGTGGTCATCACCCGCATCCCACGGCTGGTTATCCCTGCTTTCGCCATGACTGCATTCTGCGCGTAAATCGGGATAATACGCCCTGCGTGCACCATTCGGTCGGAGTCGTCATCGAGCCGTTCGATTTCTGGATGGACCATCTGCATCGAGTGATAAAATGTCGCCGTCCCACTGGCGGCGATAATCTGATCACGGGGAAAACGCTTTTCGAGAAATTTGAATCCGGCAAACCAGGTGAGAGTGATCGCGCCCGATTCATCCTGCAACATGACTTCAAATCGGCGACGGCGTCCATAGAGCACACCGCTGGTGCGAACGCGACCGATGATGGTCACGTGCTGTCCGGGTTTGAGTTTTGCAATCGGAGTGATGCTGGTGCGGTCGAGGTAGCGACGAGGGAGATAGCCGAGTAGTTCACGAACGGTGTGAAGCCCGTTTCGAGCCAGAACTTCGGCCTTGGCGGGGCCGACCCCTTTGAGGTATTGGAGCGGAGTGTCGAGACGAATGCTTGCCACAGTGCAGTCTCATGGTTTTCAAAGGATTGGTCAATCTCAACGTAGGAGACTTTACAGTGGTGACGCAGCGTTCTATGCTGGGGATGGAAGAGGAAGTCGTCTGGTGGCGATCCCGGCCTTCAAAGCCGTGTGGGGGGCGAGAACCGTCCTCGGTGGGTTCGATTCCTACCCCTTCCGTGATATATTTCTACAGGCAGTTGATTTATAACATATCACCAAACATCCGAATACCATCGACTATCTCTGGGTGGCGCACCCGTTTTAGGGTGCGAAATCAGTGGGAAACATCTCAATCAATATTGCATCTTTTGATTGTAGCATACTCGTTTCAGAAATTGAAGAAGTACTCGATCCATTGACGATGGTCGAGCGCAACATGGTATGAGGGAAAACGAAATATTCCGCTGGTGATCCATGAGTTTGAACTATAGAAACGTGACGAGTGCGTCTCTGACTTCGCACCCTAAAACGGGTGCGCCACCCAGCCAATTCCGAAGCGCTAAAGATGCCCCCCCTACCGTCCTACCGCCACATGAGTGAAGTCGTCGAGGACAATCCCCCGTTTCACACTATACCCCTCCGCTACGGCAACATTCGCTGAAATTCCGGTCAAACGCGCAATAAGAAGCGTCTGCTCATAGACCGAGACGCCGGGTTGAAAAATGAAATTCGGATCCGGCTTCATATCTGGACGGATCTGCTTGAGAGCATCCAGCGAATCAGCAAGTGGCGTTGTCCCAGCAAACTGCGATGCATAACAGGCAATCGCAGCGAGTTTCCGCTCAAATGTCGCAGTGATATCGATCACAAAGCTGTGGTCATGATTATTGAAATAGGAGACATAGACAATCCGATTAGGGCGAAATGGCTCCCCTTTCAGATCGATGTTTTTCATGCCGGCAAAGAAGCAGGCATCCGCTCCCATCTCGTAGGTCGCGAGATGATCAGGATGACGCTGCACCCAGTGTGGAAGAATCACCGTATCAGGTCGCAGATCACGCACATGCTGCGCGACAATGAGGCGCTGTTCATTTGAATTTGCGATGCCCGTATCAGGAAGATGCGCGCAGCGACGAGTGGTAATCCCCATCAATTTTGCAGAAGCATCCGCCTCTTTCAGCCGCGTGACCGGATCACCGAGGGTGCCCCTTTCGCCGGCGGTCAGATCAAGGATTGCGGTCTTCTTCCCTCGGTCGGCGAGTGAGATCAGCGTACCGCCGCAGGTAAATTCGACATCATCCGGATGGGCCGCGATGGCAAGAACATCATGCAAGATTTCTGCGTGTGCCATCAATTATGCCTGACTCAGAATTTCCTGATAAAAGGTTTCGTATTCGGTTACAAGTTTTTCGGAGTTAAAGCGGGCATGGGCGCGAGTGTGCGCTTCATGTTTGAAACGATGCAGATTGACCTGATTGCTCAGGAGATCAATCGCTGATTTTGCCATCGCGCTGGTATCACCGACCTGATGCAGAAATCCATTCACCCCCTGCTCAACCACTTCGACGAGCCCCGTGCCAGCCGTACCAATCACCGGAACACCGCAAGCGAGGGCCTCGAGAGCAGCAAGTCCGAATGATTCTTCTTCAGAGGGAATCAGGAACAGATCACAACACGGAAGAAGTGCCTCGACTCGGCTCTGATTGCCAAGGAAGATGACTTTGTCGGTAAGTCCTCGCTTACTGATCTGACGGCGTGTCAGTACCAGTTCCGGTCCTTCACCGACTAATACAAGTTTTGCGGGCATCGCCTGCGAAATCTTGTCAAAGGTATCGACTACATCCAGTGTACGTTTGACCGGGCGGAAATTCGAGACATGCGCGATCAGCTTTTCAGTCGGCAGTGCAAACTCTTTTCGCTGACAGTCATTGGCTGTTGGATTGAATCGCGTGGTATCGATAAAATTGTGAATGACGCGCACCTCTTTGGTGATCTTGAAGACATCTACAGTTTCTTCTGCAAGATACTTCGAGACCGCAGTCACGCCATCAGATGCGTTGATCGAAAAACGGGTGATGTCGTAATACGAGGGATCAGCACCTACGAGCGTAATATCAGTCCCGTGCAGTGTTGTGATAATTTTTGGCGGGGTGATACCACTTACCTTGAGCATCTCACGCGCTAAGTAGGCCGACGTCGCGTGAGGGATCGCATAGTGCACATGCAGGATATCAAGCCCGACATTGCGCGCGACTTCCGCCATCTTTGCAGAGAGCGTTAGCGTATAGGGCGGATTTTGCAAAAGGGGATAGCTGGTTGTTTCGACGCCGTGATATTGAATATTCGCCTGAAACTTATCGAGCCGAAATGGGAGGGCGTAACTGATGAAATGGACTTGATGCCCGCGCTGGGCAAGCTGCAAACCGAGTTCTGTGGCGACAATGCCGGATCCTCCGGCCAATGGATAACAGGTGATGCCGATTTTCATGCTACTATATAATCAATAATCGATGATCAGGGGAATCTGGATCAATGGCGTCACTAATCATATCGGGCAGTTTTGGACCGAATTTAGCATAAAGCGCGATGGTATTGATCGTCCGCTCCTGAAGTCCATGTTTCGGAGCAACAAGGTTCAAAGTCTTCTGCCAACGCTCGCGCAATTCCTTCTCTTTCCGGCGGTGTGCCTGGAGAAGCTTCTCTTCAAATTGACCAATCAGATAGTCAATCTTACCGGCGGTCTGACCGGCAAAATCTGAAGTCTGTTGGTCGATTGAGAGTCCGATGGAAGATAATTTAGAGGCCTGATCACGAATATCTGAGCGAACTTTCTCCAGCTCCTGTTGAATTTCCTTCGGAAAGGACTCTGAAAGCATGGATGAAATGAATCCATCCGGCTCTTCTGTCAGCAGCCGCTCAAGTGAAACCTGTGCGCTGTCGAGCAGGTCTGCGGTTTTCCTATCGATAACGGTCAGTCCGGGACGTGCAATCTGGAGCGGTCGAATGAGTGACATTTCTTCAAACAATGGTGTGATCTGATGCAAATAGGCAATCTCGGATGGTCCCCCAAACTGGGCAAGAACCGGAAAGAGCCATGACTGCAGCAGAGGACGGGTAATGACATCGGGAGAGAACTCTTCAGGTGTATTCTGAATTGCCTTAAGTAGCTCCGGAGTCGACCAATTGTTAGATTCTGATTTCCAGTTTTCGCCACTACGGAATATCGGTTCACGTGCGGGAGAGTGATGAAACAGAAATGCTGCGTCTTCACGCTTTTCAACCTGAGCATGGTAGCCATGTGCCTTGAGTGCTTTTGACTGCGTTTGAAATAGTCGATTCATTTCCGGCTGATGCTTGATGACCTGCTCGAACCAGGGCTGCGCCAGACGCTTCAGAGTAGGATCGCTCGGCGAGAAAATAACGAGACCCGTTCGTGCGGTGAGCTTGGCATAGAGTCTGGCAAAGCTGCTCCCGAATTTTTCAGTGGGCTTGTATGCATCTGCAATCAGACTTGTCCCCCACTGCGCGTACTCACCTGAACCAACTGACTCGGCAAGCTGAGTACTTGCCGTCATGAGAGCTTGAGCGTCACTCAGGATCGTCTCACCAGCAGAGAGATGACGCTGATCATTCGGATATTCCACTGAAACAAGTTGTCCTGTCCGACTTAGCAGAGTCGCGCTACGAATTTCGTCCAGGTCATGGTCGTCCGCGGCAATCCAGAATACCGGGATGACTGGAATGCCCAGTGAATTGGACCAAAGTTTCGCTGCCTTCGCAACAGCGAGGGCTTTGATAAGTGACAAGAGCGAACCGCCATACAATCCCGCCTGTTGACCTGCGATGACCACAACCGAACGCGGATCACGAAAACGCTCTATCGACTCGAAGCTCGCTGCATCACTCCCTGATGCTTTCGCCTGTGCATTGAGAATATCTACAAGTGCGTTACGATCATACTCTCGGCTGCCAAGCTCTGCCGCGACTTCTTTCAGTTCTCTTGATTTAGAGATTTCCAGTGGAAGTTTGTTAGCGCAGCTATCAAGAAAGAGTCGGCTGAATCCCGGAAGCTGCGGATATGTAATGATTCGTTGCTTCACTTCTTGAGTTTCAGAAGAATCAGTATCAGCCATGCGTGTAATTTGCTGGCTCAATCGCTATATCCATTTCTGCTTCTTACAATACCAGATCGTACCTACAGCACTCAGAATCATGATCACCGAAAGAATCGCAAATCCGAGTGGATGATGCGAGAGCGGGATATCGATAAAGTTCATCCCCCAGATACTGGCGATCAGCGTCGGCGGAACAAATGCGGCAGTCAGCACCGCCAGTACTTTAATTGCGTCATTCGTGCGCGTTGTTGTAGAAGAATAATAGACTTCAAGCGACGTATTCAGAATTTCACGATGCGTATCGGCAGTTTCCAGAATACGAACAAGGTGATCATAGATGTCAGAAAAATAGAGCTGCAAGTTCGGATTGATCAGATCGTACCGCTGACGAGTCAATTGTCCGATGACCTCTTTTTGCGGGAGGGCATATCGCTTCACGTTGACGATATCACGTCGAATCGTGAATATCGACGAAAGGGTTGTATGATCAGGCGAGCCAAGGACATCCTCTTCAAGCTTATCGACATCCTGTTCGAGCATTTCAAGAGTAGTCGTATAGTTGTCAATCACCGCATCGAGGATTGCATGCATGAGATAGTCCGCTCCACGCGCGACAAGGCGTTCATCCCGAGTAGCGCGTGAATAGAGATAGTCAAAAATGCGGTGCTCATGATGACGAACAGTGACCAACGCATTCTTGAGAAGAAAGAAATTGAGCTCTACTGCTTTCAGCCCCTCTTCCCTGCTGGTGTAATCGGCGATATGGAAAACAAGGAAGAGATAGCGTTCGTAGTCGTCGATCTTGGTACGTGATTTTTCAGCGATGACATCTTCAATGGCAAGAGGGTGAAAACGGAAATCATGAGTCAGTGTGAAGAGTTCCTGATCGGTCGGCTGACACATATCGACCCAGAGGACAGAACCTTCGACTGCAATCAGATGATCAAAATCACAGATCCCCTCGACTACTTTGACCCCTTCGTTCGGAACGGAATAATACGAGCGAATCATCGAGGTACCGTCGATTCCTGAGAGTCCGCGCGGATCTCTTCAACTGGCTGCTGCACGTCTTTTAAGAGCTTCGAGAGCGGCTGGGACTGAGTCTTCAGGTACCAGCTACCAAAGAGTATAATCGGAAGAAAATCGACAAGATGGAGGCAAATTGCAAAGAGAACGCCGTCGCTGATCGGTATTGAGAAAAGTGACAGCGAACGACTGACTGCAAATTCAAATGTCCCCGCATTCCCGGGTGCGACTGGAACCATGAGCACAATGGTGTTAACAATCATCAGGACAGAGGTCGCCACGATCGGCAGATCAAAACCGAAAGCCAGAAAGAGAAAATAGATCACCAGTAAATGTGCGAGCCAGGAGAGTAGGGAGAATGACATGGTGCTGAAAAAGTTGCGGGCATTCTTGAGCAGAGTCAGCCCTTTGGTAAATGAATGCAGAAACTTCCTGATCACGATATAGACACCGGGCCATTTGCTTCGCAGCGCAGAGCGACAAAATCCATTGATACCTTCACGAAAGTGGAGCAGAAGATACATGATGATCATCAGCGAGATTGTCACCGTCGAGACAATAATCCCGATGTCACGATATTCACTCGGGAAGACAAAGGCAGCGGATGTCAGGATAATAAAGAAGACAAGCGAAACAGCATCGAAAAGGATCTCCATGAACATCGTCGAGAAAATAAAGCTCTTCCTGAGATTCAGTCGCTTTGACAGAAAGATGAGCTTCCCGACCTGCCCTGTCAGAGCCGGCATGGCGACACTGAAAAAGGAACAAACTCCATAGATTGGGAGACTGGCAACATGAGTAAGTGGCAACTGTTGTGAAATCAACACGCGCCACCGAAAGGTTCGCAGCATCTGATAGGTGATTGAAAAGAAGACCGCCGGAAGCAGATAGATGAGATTGACTCTCGCCCACAACTCATCAAGTGTCGAGGGGCGGATATCCTTGAGGCAAAAAATCAGCAGTCCTATGCCGACAAATCCACCCCAGAATTGTTTGCTCTTCCACACCTGGTTGATCTCCCGGCTCCGTTGGACGTTGAACACTCACAATCGAAGATAGCTCCAGATTACATCGACTGTCAAACTTGAAAGAACGTGCTCAGGAGAACAGAAGTTTCAAATTCTGGCTGATCGGGAAGTAGTTTCCGATGTGTGGAGTGTTCTTCTTCTTAGAGAAGCTCAACGAGCTGCTTATCGATCCATCCCTGCCTCAGATTGTCGAATCGGACTTGTAGATAATCGCCCGATTGATTAAGTACTCGGACCACCAGCCCCGGCGACGCCGACAATTCGACATCTGCATTGGCTGTCGGCCCAGTCAATACACTCCCCTCTGAGATGACTACCCCTCGATTTCGACCGTAGTCCAGATACTGACGAGCACTGGTTGCGGTCACCCCAATGAGAAAAAGGACCAGCATTGCGCTCGTCAAGGGACGCAAGAACAGAAATTGCAGCTGGAGGCCAATTCGGGCGATCAACACTGCAATGAGCAGGAGAAAAACAGCAGTAGTCATCCAGACATAGAGCGAAAGAGGCAAGCGGCCGATGGTTGACTCTAACGTATGGTCAAATGTAGTGAGACTGTCGCCGGTCAATTGGACGCGGGTCATCCCTTTGGCAAGCTCCAGATTTGCTATAAGGTCAGGATCCTGCGGAATGAGACGCTCGGCTCGAAGATAATCTGCAATTGCTCTCGCGAGTTCCCCTTGTTTGAAAAATGCGTTGCCGCGATTGAAATAGAGTGCACCGGATTCCTTGCCGGTCGCAAGCGCAGAGTCATACGCCGCGAGTGCGGCTCCATATTGCTTTGACTCATAGGCCTTGTTTCCGGACAAGAAATAGGTCTCAAAATCAGTTGCGCCGACGCTCCTGCCGATCAAAAAAACGAAGAGAACAATAGTCATAAACCATGACAGATGTCCCTGCTTCGTGTTGTGTCGTATTGGCTCAGGCAACATGGACGAATTTGATCTCCTGCAACTGTTTCAATATCCCTTCGGCCTTTTCGTAAGTAGTCCGCATGGTATCCAGAGAGACGACTTGTGAGCCGAAACGGCTTGCATCACACTCCCGGAAGACCTTCAAAATAGTGACGATGATCTCATCGCTGACACCACGTTCTTTGAGCAGATCGATGACCTGAGCATCCGTCAGACCATGCGCAGAGCGATTTACTTTGTCGGCGATGAATGAGGTGAGTGCGAGACGAATCTCGGCGTAGAATTTCTGAGCAGTGGACGGATTCATGACCGCATTCGCTGCTGCCAGACGTTTTCTCGCCACCTGTGCCGCGGCCCGTGCACGACTCCCTGCTGGATCACTCGCCATGCGGTTCTTCTGAGAACGCACAACAATCGATGAACCGAGAAGCATCAGGGCGATCACATGGGTAAGCACCACTGGCGTGTTCCAGATCGGGTGTGCTCCAATGGTATGAAGTGTACCCGGATCGGATTTGATATAACGCACATCTCCGGCGAGCGAGCCGACCTGTTCATTCGGACCCGGAATTGGCATCCCATCCGGTGCATTCGGATCACCCGTACCGGGCAACACATTGAATGTGAAAGCGCGAGAAGTGAGTGCTTCGTACGTCCCGCTTCTCGGATTGAAAAATGTATATCTCAGCGGTTGAAACTCGAGCTGACCCGCGCGACGCGGGATGATCGCAAACTCATAATCTCTCGAACCACCGAGACGATCCCCTTGCTTGTTCACAGATTCATTTGTCTTCGAGAGGTAACTGGAATACGACGGGGAGGTTGGTATCTCCGGCTCGGCAATCGATTTGATATTTCCTTCGCCGACGATTCTCACTTTAAGTGTGATCGGCTGATTGATGACCACTTCCGTACGGTCGACATCAACCGTCAGTGTCATATTCCCGACAACACCCGAAAAATTATCTGGTCGACCACTATCAGGAAGTGAACGAACATTGAGGCGTACCGGATTTGATCTGACCGTGATCTGCTCTCCACCGCCGATCATTCCGCCGAATATGTCGAACGGATCTCTGCTCTGACGTGTCCGGGACTGTACCGTCGCAGTAATTTGTGCCCGACCAATTTCAAGCTCACCGGCCTGAGTCGGGAAGAGTGCCTCGGTGCGCTCAAGCACTCGATAGAGGCGTCCGTTGATGCGTTTTGTCTCGGGTGGCTTGTTGTTCAGCACTTCAGACCAGAAACCATTTTTCGTCGGTTCGGTCAGACTTGGCCCATCGTAGAGCTGAACTGCAAAATAGAAGCGAATGGTGTAGGTGACCTGCTGACCGACATAGGGATTCTTTGTGTCGACAGACGCCTCAAGGAAGTAATCCTTGTTCTCCCCGGAGCGTGTTTCATTCGGCGTTTGATTTTGAGTTGGAGCGGCACCACCAGCGTGTACCGTCAATGGCAATGGATTGGCACGAACTGAACGGCCATTCGCCGTCGCACTGATCCCATCGATGAGAAGAGTCCCAGTCTTTTTGGGCTGTATCTGAAAACGATAGATATTGGTCGCCGTAATCACGCCGTTAATAATCTGAACACTGGTTGAACGTCCCTGCGAGTAGATTTCATAGTCATTCGACCGTGCAATATCGGGGGAGGGTAGATTCTGATTGTCACCGGATATTTCAACAGTCAGAGTCGCGACATCATTTTCGCTAATCGTGTTCGGCTCAAGAGTCGCATTGATTCCGAAATCCTGTGCATTTGTCGCAGAGAGAGAAACCGTCAAAGAGGCGAACAACAAAAGAAGTCGCGACAGGCGAACGACGGAGCGCATCACTACCAATCCTTCCCGTTCCCACTGGCCCGTGCACGCATTTTGCGCAGTTTATCCTGCGCCTCTTTTTCAGACTGCTTCAGCGCGTTGAGCAACCGCTCAGCATCCTCTTTGGACATTTTCTTGCCGGACTGAACCTGGTTTTTCTGTTGTTCCTGTTGATCTGGCTTCTGTTGGCTTTGCTGCTGTTGGTCCTGTTGCTGCTGTTGTTGGTCTTGCTTCTGCTGATCCTGTTTCTGCTGATCCTGTTTCTGTTGATCTTGCTGCTGTTGATCCTGCTTTTGCTCGTCCTGCTGTTGTTGCTGCTGGTTATCAGCTTTGGAGTTTTCCTTCAACATTTTCCGGGCAAGTTCGAGATTAAATTTGGCGTCGACATCATTCGGATCACGTTTGATCGCCTCCTCGTACGACTTGATCGCATCCGGCCAGCTCTCTTTGCGATACTGAGCATTCCCCAAATTGTAGTATCCCTGTTGATGGAGTTTTGGATCGAGGCCATCTATTACTCTCTGAAACGCCTGAATCGCTCCGTCATAATCCTGCTTTTCAAAGAGAGTATTCCCGAGATTATAAGCGACTTCCGCAGCACCCGGCCGCTCGGTCTCGGCAAGCCGAAACTGCTCGGCTGCTTCATCGTACTTTTTCGCATCGAATGCCGCCTTGCCTCGCTGCATATAGCCGGCATAGTCTGCCCAAGCAGACACACTCGAAATGAGTATTACGAAAAGTAGTCCGAAGAGTAGTTTACGCATTTACGAGCTCCTCCTGACGAGGGCGTCGTCGTTCTGAGAGGAAAAATTCGAACAGAATCAAAATCAATGCAATGAGTAACGGCCACTGATACTGGTCGTCATAGCGGGTGACCAACGTACCTTCCAATTCTTTCTTTTCCAGCGCGCCGATATCAGTAAAGAGACGATCGAGTTCCATTTCGCTGCCTGTTGAACGATAATATTTTCCGCCGGTAGTGAGAGCGATCTTCTGCAAGCCCGGTTCATCTAGTTTCGTCACAACTACTTCTCCGTCCTCGCCACGCTTCAGTCCAATCTGATTGCCGCGCTGATCAAACTCCGGAATAGGCACTCCCTGCGCACTGCCAATGCCGACAGTGTAAATCTTGATCCCCTGCTTCCGGGCTTCCTCGGCAGCAGCCAGACCTTGTTCTTCGTTATCTTCCCCGTCAGTAAGCAGAACCAGTACCTTATACTTCCGATCCTGCTGTTTGAATACTGCCGTCGCTTTTTCGATAGCCGCTCCGAGGTTGGTCCCCTGTGTTTCAACCGAGTATTGGTCAATCGCCGCAAGGACCATCTCTGCTGCCGCGTAATCAAGTGTCAGTGGACACTGCACAAATGCATCCCCGGCGAAGGAGACCAGACCGATACGATCACCATTGAGCCGTGAGACGATACTCCGCAAGTCCCGCTTGGCATGTTCAAGACGGTTCGGCTGCTGATCCTGTGCAAGCATTGAAGTAGAGACGTCCATCGCCACCACAATGTCGAGCCCCTCCCGCTTGATCGATTCGAGATGAGTCCCAAACTGTAAACGTGCCACGGCAAGTATGAGAAAGGCCAGACCTATAATGATGCAGGTTGCTTTCGTACGCTGGCGCGCGAAAGACAAAAATGGGGCAGTTCTCATGATCAGCGGAATGTCACCGAAACGAGATAGCAGTGCCTTCTTTTGCGAAATACGCCAGAAGATAAATACTCCGAACAGGATCAAACCGATCAGGAGCCAGAGATACTCAGGGGCAGCAAATTTCACGGCAGTTTCCTCAACCAGGTATGCGAAAGAGTCGACTCAAGAACCAGGAGCAATAAACCGCCGAAGACAAAATAGTAGAACAATTCGGTATATTTCATATGGCGAGAAAATTCAATTTTGGTCTTCTCCAGATTGTCGATCTCTGTGTAGATATTCTCAAGCTCATTTCCGGAACGAGCTCGAAAGAATTTCCCACCAGTGATACCAGCAATTTTGGTGAGGGTTTCTTCATCGACCTTCATCGGCTGATACACATACCTTTTACCGAAAATCGGATCCTGTACCGGCATCATCACATTTCCCGATCGACCGACTGCAATAGTATGAATCTTGATATCATAGACGCTTGCCGTCTCGGCGGCAGTGAGTGGGTCGAATTGTCCGGCATTGTTATCACCGTCCGTCAGCAGGACCATCACTTTCGATTTTGCTTTCGAATCTTTGAGTCGAGTCACCGCCGTGGCAATTCCGGAACCGATGGCGGTTCCATCGGCAACTACGCCATACGTCACCTGATCGACAAAGGAGATCAGAATGGAATAATCGAGAGTGAGCGGGCACTGGGTAAAGGCACTTCCGGCAAAGACTACCAGACCGATTCGGTCATTCTTTCGTTTTTCGATGAATTTCTTGATCTCTTCCTTCGCGACAAACAATCGATTGTTCGGCTTGAAATCTTCGGCCTGCATCGATGAGGAGACATCAAGGACGATCATGATATCTACCCCCTCGGAAGTCACCTCTTCAACCTGTGTTCCGGCGCGAGGACGTGCCAGCGCGACAAACAGAAGCGCAACCGCAACCATCCGAAGGAACGGAAGGAGCTGCCGGAACATCCTTTTTGGGCTCGGACGAGCACCCGCCATGAGGCGAATATCAGAAAATCGAACAGCCGAAGATCGCTTACGCATTCGCGTGAAATAATAGACCGCCATGAGTGCAACTACTAGCGCGCCCAGTGAGAGTATCAGCCATGGTGGAAGTGTAAATGAAAATAGTTCAAAGAATGCGAGGCGGAGTCCGGCGAAGTCGTTCAACGGTTATCCTCGGACATCCAGTTGATCGCCGGTGGATTTTGTATGGGTCGCGTTGACAGATGCGTTCTCCATAGGTGTAGAAGGAGCCGCCAATTCAGCTGGTCTTGCTTCAGTTGAATCTGCTTTCGGTGCTACCTCCCCTTGCGCTGAGTTTCCTGAACGACGGGACTCTTCCTCCTTAAGCCTCTCGGCGGCAAGAAATGAAAGATGTTCATCACGCAGTTCGCCGATGAGCCCGTGAACGAATGTGAAATCCGCCATCGGGCGATCCGTCCCGGGGACAACTTTTGCAAACTTGTAGAGATCAGCCGACTTGAAAAAGATAGAGATATCCTCTCGCCACTTTTCAAGGCGTGGGGCATGATTCAGCCAATCGACAATTTCATCGGTGGTCATGTCAGGAATATTCGAATGATACAACGCCCCGAGGTATTGCCTGCTCAGGTCGGTCATCTGTCCGTAAAACTCACGATACTTCTGCTCAGCAATGAGTGACTGTTGCTCGAGTTGTGCAAGATCAGAGTAAGCAACCTCCCAAGGCGTGCGGCTGTCGACAAACTCCTTCTGTTGTTTCTTCCTGAAGAGGAAAAAGAGGATAGCGGCAAGAATGAGAAGCGCTCCGCCAGCAATGGTCCACCAGTACCAGGTCTGATTGGGAACAACCACCAGTGGTTTGAGTGGTCTGATATCCGGAGTGTCTGTGACATTGGCAAGCAGCGAGATAATTGTGATGGGTACTGGCTCGCTGAAGAAGATACTCCTGCTGCCATCAGCACGTTTGAATGTAATCGGAACCGGCGGAATGATGTAGTCGCCGGTCGTAAAAGTTGTGAGGATGAAGCGGGTCTCATTCAACCGTCGACCATCAGCCAGAACAGAATCATAGTCGGCATTATAATCTTTGACATCGAAAGCACCGAGATTCGCTCCCAATGGTGGCGGGATCAACTCGTACGTTGAGTCATAGGTAATAGTCACTACATAGGTAATCGGATCACCGATGTAAGCCGATGGCGGATCGACCGAAGTGCGAACCTCTACTCCGGGGAGTGCCGAAACCGTATCGGCGATTGCATCACTCTCCTGTGCAAGCAGAGAGCCAGACGCACAAATAAATGCCAAGATGAACTTCAATACCGACTTGAGCTGACGGAGAGAGTATTGCATTACCTCATATTCTCTTCGAGAATGTCGAGCTTTTGCGCTTGCGCCAGTGATTCTATCAATTCGTTGTATGCAGATTCCATTTTCTGGCTTTGGTAGGCAGACATGACTTCCTTCTGAATCTCCGGAAAAGGGCGATCCGCGAACTGTGATTTATTCGCCTGATAGAAATTCATGACATCGGCACTATCCAGACGATTCGGAGGGGTCAATTTTGAGGCGACATATTCATCAACCAGCAATCGCTTGACTGCGAGCTCTCGTCGCTTTGCAAATCGATCCCCCTGATCAAGCTGTTCACGTTTTGCGGCCTCATACAGAATCTCGACTCCGACATACTGACGCAAATATGCAATCCGCATGTCTGGTGTTTTGAGCTGCTGCTGCAATTCAACTGGCAATTCCTGAATCGTTCGCTCGACATCAGAGAGATATACTTTTGTCTGCCCGAATGTCGCGACCACTTTGTCATTCGCAGAGCGGACCGTCGAATCAGGGGAGGTCGATGAAGCCAGCTGCTGCTGGGCGTTGATCAAGCGGCCACTCTTCTCAAGGGCCGCAACCAGATTCTTGTTCAGATCGTCATTGTAAGATGCTTTTGAGTCATACTCTCGCGCACGAATATACCAGGCCGCGGCCTCTGAATACTGACGAAGGTCGCCGTAACAGATATCCGCTACCAAAAAGGCAATCGCGCCTCGCTGTTCGTTGGTCAACCCTTGGGCGTCGATGAGACATTCATACTCTGCTTTCGCTTGTGCGAAGAGATTGTTCGCTTTCAGCTCCTGCGCGATTTTCTTTCGCGCTTCAATGTCAGTCCCTGGCTGTGTGCTGCATCCTGACCAGAGGATTGCATTCAACAGGAAAAGATAGAGCAGAAAAGAGCGATTTCGGACCAAACTAGAGGAATTCACTATGCTCTCTTCTCCCGCATTTTAAAGAAATTCACCAATGGTATGATATAGGACTGATCAGTCCGAATCGGCACGAAATCAACTTTCGCCATCTGTAGATTTCGTCTGATCTGCTTTGCATCATGTTCCGCACGCGCGGCATACTGTTTACGGAAAAATGGAGAGCCGGTATCGACCAGTACTACTTCACCGGTCTCGGCATCTTCCAGTTCAATCAGCCCGAAATTCTCAAGAGATGACTCTCGCGGATCGGTGATACGCAGACCGATCACATCATGCTTACGGTTTGCCACCTGCAGCGGCTTGATATATCCATCCGAGAGAAAATCTGAAATCAGAAAGACCACCGACTTTTTCTTCACGACCCGGTTGAAATGCTCAATCGCCCCAGCAAGATTCGTCCCCTTCCCTTTCGGCTTAAAAAAGAGCACATCACGCACAAGCCGCAATACATGCCCACGCCCTTTTTTCGGAGGAACAAAATGCTCGACTTCGTCGGTGAAGATGATCATCCCGACTTTGTCATTGTTCTTGATCGCCGAAAAGGCCAACACGGCGCACAATTCCGCCGCGGTTTCACTTTTGAATCGTGCACGAGTACCAAATTGACTGGATGAGGAGGCATCCAGCAGGAACATTACCGAGAGTTCACGCTCTTCACGAAACTTCTTGATATGCGGAACGCTCGTTCTCGCGGTGACATTCCAGTCGATAAGACGGACATCATCGCCGGGGAAATACTCACGTACCTCCTCGAATTCCATCCCCTGCCCTTTGAAGGTCGAATGATATTCGCCGGAAAAGAGATCATTGACCAGTCGAGTCGTCCGAATCTCGATCCGTCGAATATTTCGAAGTATCTCTCGGGGGATCATCTGAGCGAAACTCCATTCACACAATCATTCCGGATGTTACCTGTCCAGTTGATCATGGAACCGGGATCGCGTCAAAGAGTCGCTGGATTACCTTCTCGGTCGTAATCTCTTCCGCCTCCGCCTCATAGGTGAGAATAATACGATGACGAAGCACATCCGCACCTATTGCTTTGACATCCTCAGGGGTGACAAAGCCGCGACGTTTGAGAAAGGCGTGAGCTTTTGACGCGAGATTCAATGAAATAGTTGCGCGTGGGGATGCACCGAAATTGATCAGTGACCGAAGGTCTTTGAGTCCGTACTTGTCGGGCTCACGGGTGGCGAGCACCAGACTGACGATATACTCTTTGACCTTTTCATCGATATAGATCGACCGAACCACTTCTCGGGCACGGACAATTTCATTCGGAGAGATGACTTTCGAAACTTTTGCCGTGGTCGGAGATGTGTTCCTATCCATAATCAAACGCTCTTCAGCCGGAGTCGGATAGGTTACTTTCAGCATGAGCATGAAACGGTCGACTTGTGCTTCAGGAAGTGGGTACGTCCCCTCCTGCTCAATCGGATTCTGGGTGGCGAGCACCAAGAATGGCTCATCGAGCGGATAGGTCGTGTCGCCAATAGTCACCTGACGTTCCTGCATCGCTTCGAGCAAAGCGGACTGTACTTTCGCAGGGGCACGATTGATTTCGTCGGCGAGGATGATATTGGCAAAGATTGGTCCCCGCTTGACGGTGAACTCACTTTTCTGCGGATTGTAGACAAGGGTACCGATCACATCCGCCGGCAAGAGGTCGGGGGTAAACTGGATACGATGGAACTTCGCTTGGATGGCATCAGCGAGGGTTTTGACCGAGAGCGTCTTGGCAAGTCCGGGAACCCCTTCGATCAAGATGTGACCGTTGGCAAGGAAACCCATCATGAGTCGGTCGATGAGATATCGCTGACCGACAATGACTGCGCCAACTTCGGCATTCAGTTTTTCTACAAAGGCCGATTCTTGTTCAACCGTGGCCTGAATCTGGGCGACATCGAGCTGCATACTACTCCTGTTATTCAACTAGTACCCCGCAGAGGGGGGATCGGTTCTTCAATCAGACGGTTGGTGGCGACTGGCGTTCAAAAAGAGATCGAATTTCCTGCTCTAATCGGAGAACTTCCGCCGACGAGAAACTCGCCGGGCTGAATTTCTGCCGCTGCGCCTGCAAAAGCCACGCCCCGATTTTTACCTTTTGCCCTTCCGGCATCTGGCTGGCGTCGATCACCTGGACCAATTCCTCGGTCATCATTCCACTCAAATCAAGCCGGTTCACCTTCGCCACATAGTGTACGAGTTCCTTATACACACCGGTCTGAAATCTTTTGACATCGTCCCGGCAATCGGCACGTAGTTCACCAATTTTAACGAGAAGCCCCTCTTCCGGGGAGATTTGTGCGGTCTTCGGACGACGTGAACGGAGGATAAGAATCACGACAAATGTGGTACTGAGCGCCAGTACACCAAGAAGCCAATAGCCGAGGGGATACGGAATCAGCGAAGGGGCCTCTTTCTTCCTGTTGAGTATCTCCGGTTCAAGAATGGTAAAACTGAGCGGTTCGGTGACTAATTGTCCAAGGGTGGAGTCGGTCGGACTCTGCGATGCTGCGCGATAGAGGATAGTCATCGGGAGAATTTTTCCAACCCCCGCCGATGTCGGCTGGAACATGAACTCGTAAGTTCGGGTGGTAAAAAGCGAGTCTCCGCTTCCGTGCGTACTGGCTGTGGTCGAGTATTTCAGAAGGGTGAGACGTTCGGCTTCCGGCTGAATCGGCCGCGCCAGCATATAGGCAAGCTGATCCCCGGGCCAGGTCATTTCGATCCGCAATTGCACGGTCGAGTCGAATGGGATGGTGCTTCGTGAGAGCCCTAAACTGACTCCAACCCCATCAGTGCTCGTCTGCGAGAGAGCCAAAGTGAAAGGGATAACGCATACAACGGTGAGCCCCGCGCTGAGCCGCCGAAGTGAACCGAGATGCTGAAAGAGTGATGCAGTTTTCATAGGTTGGAGCGGGCTAAGCTACGGGGAACTGGGAGACTGTCAAGGTTAGAACCATAAATCTTAACTCCACACCAAATCGACAGCCAAAAGAAGTAACAGACCCAGGGCCATGGAAATCTTCAGGGAGCGGGATGACAGGGCGAGTGTCGAGGGTTTCGGCGAGAGTATTGAGGAGATACCAAGCCAAACAAGCGCGGCAGTAAGAAGAGATACTATCGACAGAAATTGCAGATGGTAGCTTTCGATTTTGAGCAGCGCGGATGAAACAAGCGGAATTGCCAGAATCGGCATAAGCGCGACAGCAAGTGCGACTCGATTTCCGACAATCATGGGGAGAGTCAATCGCTTTTGAGCTCGATCCCCTTCAACATCCTGAACACTTTTTACCATCTCTCTCGCAAGATGAAGCAGTGCAGCAATAATTGCGCCCGCTTCAAGAAGAGGGGGAAAATACGACTGATTCTCACCAGCAACCGCAAACGCACCGAATCGAAGAACAAACCAGGTAACAGCGGCAATTGTGAGATTCCCAATTACTGGCAATCCTTTCAGAGAAAAGTTGTAAAGCGTAACAAGAACCAGTACGAGAACAACAATGTTCGCCGAAATTGAATCCAGTACTAAGGCAGAGAGTAGTGCGGCTAAGCCCCAAGTGAGTGAAAGCATCCCAAACGCCCATGCACGTGTTACTTTGCCAATCACGAGCTGTCGTTCGGGATGATTGATACGATCTCCGGTTAAGTCGGAAATGTCATTCATCACATTTCCACCGGCAGTGATCAGACCTACGGTGAGTGCAGCAATCCATACGTTGATTGATGAAAGATCGTGAAACGAAAGCCACGATCCAAGCAGCGACGCCGCCGCCGCCATGAAACAATTTAACGGACGACACAGAATAATCAGCGATTTCATAATGATTCTGAAAGTTCTACAAATAATCGCGGTTCGCCAAGTGGGATATCCCTCCCCCAGCCAAGTCCAAATTCAAGCAGTCGACGTGTGTCGCTCAGTCGCAGACCGAGCCCGTACGAGTATTCAAATCTCTTGACGATTTCCAATGCGTTCGACGATGAAGCTACCCCAACCGGAATCTCAAGAAATCCAATATCCGCGAAAAGATACATACTCGATGAACGTAGTTGTATCGTTGGTTCAATCTGCAGCGTGACTGCGTTTTGTACGAAGAACTGTTCATCCCGATAGCCGCGAAGGGAATGCATTCCGCCGATCGGTATCAACTCACTTTGGGGGATAGTCAAACGATCGAGATTTCTGATTTCAATTTTCGCAGTACTCCGCAGAAAGTATGATGACGATATTTGAAATCGATTTCGCAGGGAGAGATTCCCCTGCACCGCATCGCTTGTTCGCTGTGTTCGTGTTGGGTCAGCCGTTGTGTATGAACGGGAGAGATAGTCAACCTGCCACTTGTAGCTGACTGAACTCCCCCTTGATCTGGAAGCAGTCTCCATTCCTCCATACAGACGCAAGGTGGAACGAGTAAAAGAAAGTCGAGGATCGTTATCATCCAATCGTGAGATTGAAACCGCCGCACCAAATTGTGTCTGATCGGAAACAAAACTTTCAATCCCGGCTGTCCCCCTAAATTCGGTAAACTCATCAACTCGTTCACGAGAGTGGAGCCCGATAGTCAGCCGTGAAAGCCCGAGAAGCGTGATACTACTCTTGTAGGTTGGCTGAATCTGTCGCTCCTGCTTCGTACGAGAAACGAGAAGTTGCAACTGATCATCCCAACTCCCGATTCGACGTATGGTCAACCCAGCGGATCCATCGAGTACGACTTCGCTTCCAAGCCCGATCCCCCCTTGTGCACGGAACCCAAGGGGAGGGCGTGGGCGATACTGAAGGAGTGCCGTGATATTTTCAGGGGAAGCGTCAGCGCGAAAGATCGGCAATTCTTTGCGAGTCCAGGTGAGTAAACGATCCGAACGATTCTCTAGCCGGGTTTTGAGGTCAGAATCCAGAGTCATATTTGAATCCGATTGAAGCATGCGGCGGACTTGTCGTTCCCCATCCGCGCTCAAACCATTAACTTCAAATCTAACAAGTCGAGAAATCGGCCCCGGGACAACCTGAACCATGAATTGCACCTGATGATCGATGGTATCAAGCCCCAGCACCTGTACCGAAACAGACAGAAATCCGGCTGATTCATATGCAGCAACGATCCGCAGCAATTCTATTCTCACTCGTTCAGCAGAAACCTCTTTTGTCGAGATAGAAATTCGCACCTGGTGTGGATCTGGATTGATCGATTCCGTTGCCGACAAAATCGTGTTAGCAGGTATCAAGAGACTGAGTAGAATCAACAAGCGTATACGTTTCAAAATGATGCCACCAATTCACCTCGTCCGCTGACAAGAGGCCGAAACTGATCCGCGAAACTGGATGTCAGTGACAATCGGGCGGAAAGCCCTGATTCTGCACGAACAACTCCCTGCAACAAGAGTACTGCGCCATGTGATCCTCGTCGATTTCCAGTGAGAAGCAGCGACGGCATTTCTGCTCCGGAGCCTGAACTATTGCGATACCATTCGAGAGAGAAATTCCCGTCGGCTCGGAGTCCGCTCGACATTGAGAGCAGAAATTTCAACCCCGGTGTGATGCGCCACTGCGTGAGAGTATCTCCTGCCGATTCATTCGCTCGTCGCAGTTCGAACGAAAGTTGGGGAGTTAGCATTCGTCCATTCTGACGAATGGTCAATCGTCCGCGCCTGCCGTCAATGTCGCCGGCAAGCCCATAGACTGAGTTGCGGCGGTTGCCATATCGTTCCCCTTCGATTTCACCGGAGATCGTGTGAATCCAGAATCTCCCAGTTGCTGAATATCGCCAGTCATGACGTTCATCTCGTGAAACTACAACCGAGCGAGATTCACGCTCCTCACTCCAGGCGAGAGTGAGCGGATACCCCCGTAATTGTTCAAACCAATCAGTTCGAATCTCCCGATTTAACAGGACCGACTGAAAGCTATCCTCTTCACTTGAATACCAGGGGAGAAGCCAGAGGAGCGACCGTGAAGACTGATCAAGTCGACGCTCCAGCACTTCAGAAGATGCGTAGAAATGCAGATGTTTCGTCTTGTAATCCACTCGTGCATTTTTCTCACCTCGTGAGACAATTGCACTATCCGAGACAATCTCCTCGATGCGAATGAAATTTCCGTTCGGATCAGGGACATAGACGGAATCTTCACGTCGATACACCCCTTCCCCACTGGGGACTTCCAGAAAGGCGTAGCCACGAGCCGTGGCGAGTTCACGCTGCAGTCTATAGTCGAGCGACCATCTTAGTTTTTTCGGAAGTTCGTCACCAATAAAACGAACTCGAATACTAGCAGCAGCGTCGCTTGTTTTATTCAGAGTAATCGACTGCCAACCAATATCACCGTCTAATGCCAATGATCCAAAGGCGTGGTTGATGCCACCAATTGAACGAACAGACTGACGCTTGCTGTGTACCGACTCACGAGCGGAATCAAGCTGATCAACTGCAAACAAAACTGAACCCCAATTTCGGAGCGAAGCCGTTCCGGTGAATTCAGAAAACAGACTATTGGTGAGAGTACTATCGTATCGATGTTTCCGCGATTCACGTCTTCCAGTTAACTGTCCGCGTATTGTTTGATTCGCAGCAGATTCAATGCTGAGCTTCTGTTCATTCAGCAACCCGCCCTGATTGGTGATCTCAGAGAGCGCGTCGACAAATCTCAGAACAAATCGGGATGAGACACCATTCTCCGATCCGAGCAATGAAGTAGCTTCGAACTCATAAGCGGAAAAAAGTGATCGATGCGCATATCGACCGACTGAAATCTCAGATTTCATGTTTGTAGCAGGATTGATCCCGAGCTCAAATGAATGTCGTACCCGATCACCACCAACCAGCGAATCACCGGGCATCAGATACTGCCGAGCGACATCCGGTTCGAAGAATCGTTGAATCGAAGAGTATTGCAATTCCTGATACTGAAATGCACCGGAGAATTTAAATAATCGATTAAGACTCGAATCACTCAGCAGCGTCAGACTATACGCGCGCCCCAGATTATCGGCATCATCCAGATTCGAAAGGAGATTCAGATCACGACTGCTCTGTACATACTGTATCTGCGACTGAATCCCCTGAATTGGACGAATGACTCCTGAGAGATTCAACTCATCAAGCCGCTTCGGCGATACAAGGCGAATGACCGGCAGATAATCACCATTCCCGATGCCGACAAATTGATAGCGGCCATCCCCGAGATACCGGTACGTTCCTCTTCCCGCTCCGACAAACGTAGCACGAAGGGAAAATGAACCGTTCCCTCTTCCGACATAGACGAGCACGCTATCCGGCAGCGAATCGACGACCAGTTCATAGTCACCGAGAGAGTCAGTAAATATTCCCGATCGGGTCAGTTGTTCGTCCCCAATTGGTGCAAAGTCCGAGCTGCTGTTTAGTGAAGAGTCTGCAAGTGGACGTGAACTATTGTCCTGCTCTCGTTGCAGTTCGATTTGTACGACAGCGCTCGAATCTCCGACAACCGTGCCGAAGCTGGTGGCCAAAAACTCCTGCCGATAGGCATCCGTTGTCAGTTCCAGGTCGATTTCAATTCGTGAGCGGGAATCGATCAAACGCCGCGTCGTGAACAAGATCGTTCCAACGGTATAATCGACGGTATAGTCTGCTGATCCGCCTCGAGTGAGCAGTTCGCCATTGAGCCAGACCTGCTCAGAACCGGGGACTATTGCCGAACCGCCGGGCTTATCGGTGATTCGATACGGACCTTGTAGATTATCTTGTCCGCGAAACTGCAGAGTTGTCCGTCTCCCTCGTGGTCTTGCAACCGTTCCAATGAGATGCGATCGCTGGCCTCCCCATCCTGCTGAGATGCCAAACAGGGATGATGGTTGGAGGAGTGAAGATCGAGAAAAAGAGTTGAGTTCACTTGCGCGAGATTCTGGTCGTTTTTCACTTGCAAGGTCTCCCAGACGAAGTGTGACTTCAGGCCCCTTAATCGAAAGATGCAAACGATCTAACTGTTCCAGCGTTGAATTCAATCGAGCGACATTTTCAGATGATGTAGGCGCGTCATGTCGACTGACGGGAATGCTGCTTCCGTCATCTGACAATTCCCCCTCAACCGTCACTCGCTCGGAGAGATGCCCACCGAGGGTGAGTTCGAGCCCCTGCGAGAGTTTGTTTCCGCCGGAGCTACTTCCGGCGACGGTCACTCGCTTGGAACCCTTGATAAAAAAATCTGACTTCGACTGCTCATCCGAAGTTGATCCCCTGTTCGGCGTTGCACTGCTATCCCGTTGAGATGGTAGGGTAGTTTCCCTGGGAAGAATGACCGTCAAAGGTGTTGTTCCCAGTAGATTCGAGCGAACAGTGAGAATATACTCCGGTTTCAGCACCCAGCAGGTAAACAGTGTTGAGTCTGGTACAAATCGCGTACTATCGATGATAAGCGTGATGAAAAACGAATCTACCGAGTAATCACGTGAGCGAATGAGAACGCGATCAGAAATGGTGAGGGTATCGGACCCACGTACAAAACCAGAAGGGAGTCGAACAATGGGGGAAGTGGCTCCGAACGATACTCGCTCGGTAAAATGCGAAAGAAGAGAATCGCTTACTGCTTCTGAACTGCTCTTTTCAGAGGGAAGAAGAATCAGAGAGCATGCGAATGCGACGCAGGGGAAATGCCTCACAGGTCACGGTGCCACACTGATCGGCCGGAGAAAATAGATCATCCCTGCCTGTGCATCTGCGATCACGAGCTGATCATCCGCTGGCGAACTTCCAAATCGAAAATGTATATCAGTTGGTTCCTGCAATGCCTGTGATGCTCCGTCCAGAAGCGGCCCCGCCATGTATTTGAGTTCGCCACGAGATGACACGAGAATCACGCGAGTATTTTGAGTATCAAGCACCCAGTACTGTCCACCGCGCCCTTCGGTGACAGCAGTCGGATGCAAACCAGCTGGCATCGGAACTCGATTGCGCTCTTCCCCACGGTCATCATACAAGACAAGTTCATTGCCGCCGGTGTGAGCCAGCACCATATCGTAGGATCGTGTGCGGATGAGTTTCGAAGGGTAAGAGAGATGACTGCGGCGATAGGCATCGGTCTCAGCGGAGTCTGCAAAGGTACTGAATGGTGAAATCGATTCGAGACGTTCATCCACAATATCTACGACCCAGATGGTCCCATCAGCCGCCTCAATCGCAGAGATCGGTCCGGAAATTTCTATTCGCTCTGTCCCCTGCAATTGCGAGACCATCCCACGGTAGGCAGCACGCTGATCAAACCTGAGGATTTTTCTGGTTGTCGGGTCACAGAGGAGAAAGTCGCCGGAGCGAGAGGCGCTCACGTACCCTCCGCCACGCATGCCGATGCCGCTGATTCCGCCGCCGCCGAGGCGTTTCCCGGTCGAATCGCACCAGTAAAAGTCACCGGAGGAACGATCACTGACATACAAATACTGAGAGTAGATCAGCGAGAATGGCTCACGAATGGGAATCGGGAGTGATCGGCTTTCGATCGAACGAACGACCGTAATCCCGACAACCTGCGGTGCGATTTCACGCAGACCTGCACTCCCGCCACAACCGAGTAGCATCAAAATGGAAGTCAGAAAAAGGAATGAAACAGCAGTCGTGCTTCGAAGAGAGTAGGAGATTATTGAAAAAATGAACCGACTCGTCACAACTCCGGATACCAGGTGAGGCGAAGGATGCGCTCCGGTTTTGAAGGATGAACAGAGAAGCGCATATTGATGTCCTCCAGGAATGAGAACTTGTTATCAATTTCCTCTTTGATTGAACGGCGGTCGGTAAGGAGAGCATCAATGACTGATGCTGCACGATTGACAATGGCGAGACCGACAGCAAACTGTGAACGGCGTGATGCCTCACGGCTGCTGTTTTTCAGCTGTCTGAATGTATTTCGCTGCGCCGGATCACTCCAGTACCACGCATTGGCGGTGTCATTCGGATCGATATAAGCTCGCCCTGATTCAGTAATACGACCGAGCGCATTGTATTCATCGACATTGTTGTAAAATGCGATGAGATCGAGATATTCATCGGAACGAGCGGAAACATCAACACCGGCCTCTGTCATTGCCAGTCGCTCGAAGTCATCCTCTTTCCATTTGCTGTAGATCTGGAATGCGGCGAATGTCGCCCAGGTTGCCCCTTCGGCGATCAGATAAAACTGACCTCGTCCTTTTTCATCCAGATAGAGCTGACCCAATCCGGGAAGAGCGGCTGACAAAAGCGCAGCTTTGATTCCTGATTTCGGTTTAGAGCTTTCTGTTTGATTCGTCGATTTGACACTATCTCGAACAGGACTGAGCTGAGCGAAAGTCTGTGTGCCACGTGGCAGAGCAGCAAGCAGTTCTGTATTTCCTGCCTGCGATGAGTGGGCAGAGCACGCAATGATTATAAGCATCAAACCCGCTGCTCGCATCAGAATCTCCACCGCACTTGCATAACAGGAGTATCGGCGAAAGTGTGACGTGTCTCAAGGGATGGGGTCCATTCCAATCGTGAAAATGCCCCTCCCGTGCCTTCTGTGCTGGTTGCTCTCTTACGGCTGGAGGCAACCAGGAATGCGTGCATACCTGAGACAAGACGGTTGAGTGCGGCGACGAGATACATCCGATCACGATTCTCAAACGACCGATTTGCGTCATCACGAAGAGTCTCATAGGTCAGACGATTCGCCGAAAACGGGATGTTGTTCCCTTTTGCAGCTCGGACTCCGTACTTGCCAGGAATGGAGTCCCCCCATTCCAATTGCCATCGCAAAGGTGAGACACCGCCTGTATCAAGATAGGTGTCATCCCAGCCCCAAGAGAATTGATCGTACTTCCCGGTCTGTTCGAAATATTGCTGGGCATTAGGATCACTGGGAAGATTGTGCGAGATTTCGGTTTCCTGAATGCTATCATCATCACGCTTCCCGTACACTTGCCAGAGATAGTCAGTGTATCGTTGCTCACTCCAGTGGGCTCGATTGAAATCCTCGTAGATTTGAGTCCGCTCTTTCCCGTCTGAGTCATACTTGCTGTATAGAATCCAGGTCCCTGCTTCAACTCCAAGAAACCCCGCCCCATAGACATAGTCCCCATTGTACATCTGTCCTGCTCCCGGAATGAGAAGTGAGAGGCCGAGGGCAATGAATGGGGATTTCGCTTTCGTTCCTGAATTGCTCGAAGTTGAAGATGCAGTAGGCGCAGTCTGCTGCAGAGCGATTCTTTCGTGTGGAGTACTGTATCTCAGTGAAGTTGCAAGAACATCACCGACCTGTGTCGGAGCAAGTCGCGATGACTGCGAGTGTGTAACAGGAGAAGCAACCAATGAAACCGATACCACCGTCATACTAACAGACAATACAAGAAATATGGCGATGAATCTCTGGTCTAGTGATTGCGTTTGTTTCATTCATTACCTCAGGACAGCGATGTCAGTATACACGGTTTCCGACTTTCCCGCGAGGGTGATTTCAAGAACTGCGCGGTAGACCCCCGGGCTGACGCCGGAACAGTCCCAGACGATCTCAGTTGTCTGATCCCCTCCAGCCGAAGGGGTGAAGGAAGTCATTTCCTGCCCGGAGAGGTCGTAGATGTTCAAGCTCGTCGCTGCTGCGCCATTTGGGAGGGAAAAGCGGAGACGAGTGGAGCCGGAAACGGTCGGGTTTTCATAGGCGTAGAAGCTGACCTGGCTCAATGTCCGAGGTGTCCCTGAGCCGTTTGCCGTAGTATTTGCATTGAAGCTCCCCCCTGCATTCCCCCCATTCATCGGCCAAAACTGCGGTGCATTGGCAGAATCGACGGCGACCTGATAGAACCAGCCATCCGCTCCATGAAGCCCTAACCGTCCGGTTGGTGAGCCATTCACAAAGATCGGGGAGCCGGATGAGCCGGAGACCATTCGCCCGACGGTAAATGGAAAGCCGGACAGAGGGCGTTCATTCATGGCATAGAGTGCCCCGGCCTGTGATCCAGAGCCAGTCTGGTAGATACTCGCGATTTCGACCTCATCCCCACGTTGCATTTGAGCGACAATCGGGGAGGAGATCAGATTTTGTCCGCGAAATTTTTCATTGAGCAGTCGGGGAAAATTCTCAAGCGTAATGAATCGACGGTCATAGGCATGTATCTTACCTTCTCCGCCGAGGACGACATCAATCGAGTTGTCGTTGTCGACATCGGCGAGAATCGGATTGGTTGTCACCGGATGCCCGAGATCAACCGTTGTGAATCCACTCGTCGATGAAGGCAGCCCGATGGTATCAAGTTCGATAACTGCGGCCATCCCTGTTTCGGAACAGACATACAGCTCATAGAGACCGTCTTCGTTCAAGTCCCCTGCCACCGGACCGAATGAGTAGCGTCCGGTAAGTGAGTAATTCTCAGAAAGAGCAAAGTTATCTGGTGTGAGAGTTCTCACACTTGTCATGTTGTTTGCCACCGTCAGCACGCCGATCCCACGACCAAGCTGCACCAGACCCTGCACCGAGTCGATGCCGGTGAGAGCAGTAAGAAGCGGACCGCCTACTGCCTGCTTGTAGTAGACGTTCCCCGCATCAGTGACAATCCAGAGCGCACCGTTGATCTGAAGAGCCCGAGGCCAGCCAGTGACCGTGATGGAATCGACACGATCCGCTTCGCCGTCATTGTTGGCATCGGTGGGCGACAGAAGCAACACCCGACCATTGTTCAGTACGCCCGGATTTGCAACTGGATATCCAACGGCAGTAAGAACAGTCGCCGAACCGATCGTACCTGCCACGGGATTGGCGGTCATGTCACTCGGAAAACGACCATACAATTTGACGCGAAACGGTCGCGGGTCATTGAAGACCGACCAGCCGGAGATGTCACTCCCAGCGCTATCAAAGACTGAAGGACAAGTCGTACAGGAATCAGTCCGATCTAGAAATCCGCGCCCATCGGTCGTGAAGGCCGAAAGAAGATTCCCCGCAGCGGTGATAATCTCCTGAGTCCCGTTGGCATCCAGATCAGTGGCGATTGGAGAGAATCCAAAGACCGGTCGTCCGACACGAATCGGCGAACCAACTCGCTTTTCATTCGAGACATCGAATCTGATCACACTATCGATCAATTGATCCAGATCATTGGATGTGCGGTTGATTGCAGTAATTCGCACGCCGGTTTGCGTGCTGTTTTGCGTGCGAGATGGAGGATTTGTGTTTGGTGTAAAGTTCTGATTTCTGCCGGCATCATCTCGGTACAGGTCGGTCGCCTTGCCAAATCCTGAGCGATAGAATCCGCCGAAATTCTGGAGACCATCCCCTTCCACGAGTGAGAGGAATCGTCTCGGTTCGTCTGAATCGACAATCTGGAGCTGGTTGTCCTGATAATTATTAAACCCATCCCCATCCCGATCTTCACTCGCGACTGATTCATCAATGTAGTAGATCGCCGCCCCTTCTCCGGGAATAAGAAAGTCGTATTCACCAGTGAAGACACGTGAAGAATTGACGGGCCCCAATATGACGCTGGAGGCAGAGTCCTGCAGCAGAAAGGTCTGCTGATTGTCGATTTCAGTTACCCGATTTTCGATCAGATAATATTCAGTCTCAGAGATCGGTATTCGGTAGATACGATTTACGTTTGATCTGGTCGCCGCAGCAAAGAGCTGGAGATTTGTCCCTGCCTGGACATCGATCACCGGATCAAGTCCCAGATAAGCGCGACACCATGCGGACGGATAGACTGGAACAGTCCCAAAAGAATTCCCAGCTCGAAATCCAAAATCAACCCCGGTTCCGAAGCCGTTGTTGTCCATCAACTCGAAATCACCAAGCTGCGACAAAAATCCACGAGTACTGTAGATATCGGGGAGTCCCAGTTGATGACCGAATTCATGTGCCATCACTGCATTGAGTGCTGTCGCACGATTATCCTGATTGGCGGTCTCAGGCATCATGAGTGCCGTCGGGATAAAGTAAGCCCCATTGTCTACTCGTACCGGTACTCCAAAGCGAATGAATCCAGTGAAGAGATCTGCGCAGGTTTCTGGAAATCCGATATCATTCTGACGGTCGGCACCAGCGTGAAAAAGAAAGACCGCTTGATAGTTTGCGAAATTGATATTTGGATGACCTGGAATCTTGATGTGAGCCGAATCCGCTGTTGCAATTGCATCCCGCGCAAATGTTTCGAGTCCGTCGATCACCTCTGCGAAATCACATTTGCCGTAGAAACTCATTTTCTGAGGCAAACGAAAGACTGCCGTTTTCCCAACTGGGTAAATATCCCAGACCAGGTCGATCTTCCCTTTTGATACCGCATACCAGTATTCCCGCAGTGCTCTCATGTGCGCATGGAAATAAAGTGAATCATGCGGTGGCGGATCGATCAGATGGCCAACACTGTTATAGTATTCAGCTGAATCAGTCGGGTTATCAAATGGGCGACGAACATCCATAAGCCCGTTACCGGTGGTGTTCGGATCATCCGGTGTCTCCGGCTGAAACTCAACTCGCAAGACGAGGCAGCGGATAACCGTATCCGCCACCGACGCCAACGGACTCACTGGCATGCGGCCTAATGAACTCAGCGACGGGTGACGATCCAGCTTTGGAGTCAAGCAGCGATGGACCACCGTGTTCGGGGATGGATCACTATGTGTCATCCCAATTGGGGTCAGCAATCTCCCCGGTGGATCGGTCTGCGCAAAACTACTCGCAGCCATGACGGCTGCGAGCAGAACTAGAGACAATGTTGAGGTCAGAGATTTCATAGACGGACATTTAACGTAATCGGGAATGTTCCGGCAAGTGGTTGATCTTCGTTGTCTATGACATACGCGATATCAATGCCAAGTTGCCGAATCGGACGGAATCCGACTCCAGCGGTCAGGAAGGTGACCTTCCCGAGCTTGTCATTGTAAAAACCACCCCGCAGCGCAAAGAGATCTTCGTACATGAATTCAAGCCCGGCCTTGAGGGTCGCGTTTGAGATCATATCACCTAGCCCGAGACCGATCAGCTGCAAATCTGCTTCCGGTGTAACCAGCAGATGACTCTTATTCGATTTCCAGGGATAGAGCGCCGCCCCAACACTCATATTTGCCGGGAGCGGATCGGACTGTGCTGCGTCGATATAGGACATCTTTGGGCCGATGTTAGAAACCGCCGCCCCAAAGGTGACTCGTTCGGAAGCTTCATATAGACCCCCGAAGTCGAAAGCGAGTCCGAAAGCATCACCGCTTCCTTTCTCGGCCCCGGCCCCCTGCTCGGAGAGTCGTGATTGGATGAGCTTGATCGAAATCCCAGCTTTGAGTTTTGATGTCAGTGAGTTCCCATAGGAAACTGTCAGAGCGGCATCATACGAATTAAAAGTACCGAGCGAGACCCCTTGTTCATTGGTACGTTCGATCTCACCGTAGGAGATGCCGGTGAGATTGATTCCCAGAGTGCCCGCTGTTCCAAGATTGATCGCAGCACTGAGCGGAATGAAATAGAGATCAGAGGCGAGGTTTGGTAACCACTTTACATACGAAAGCGTCAGATCACTATTGCCGGGAATCGAGGTCACCGCCTGATCACGGGATGCATACCAGATATCTCTTCCTGCCGGAATTGCGGTGAGCAATTCATCTGCAGAAAGCCCTTCCATATTTGCGCGACTGAACGATACTCCGTCATAGCTATAGACGCCGAACTTGGTAGTAAACAGGAGCTGCCCTTCTACGCGCTGAATACGAGTGACTGGACCGGACGCAAGGCGAGCCGGATACCAGATCATTCGACCATCCGGAACTGATACCTCCGTCAAATCGTTGACCGTCATGATTCGAGCTCGGTAGCCATCAAGTGATTCACCATTAATGCCACCGGCCAGCATCGCAATCGAGTCGAGTGGTTTTGAAAATTCAGTGGAGTCGTACCCGAGCAGTGTCCAGCCATTGTCATTTCTACGAAGCAATCCATACTCAGTCGCGACAAAGATTGCACTATAGGCCTCGGCAACATCATACACCTTCCCCTGCAATCGAGAAAGATACGGCACTTCAACTACCGTCCCCGGAGCGAGTGCAAATTTCTCTGTAGCGGAATTGGTCGACGCAAGTGAATCTGCCACTGATGAAACCTGTTTGTTTTTCAGCTTTGCAAGATAGATCGACTGATCTGCCTGCGAGCGATAGGGGGAGAATCTCTGCGCAAGTTTCTCTTCGGAGGCATCAACGGGAACGAGAAATGGCACCGTATTCATCCAAACCATTCCGTCGAAACGGAACAGATCATTGTCCACGACCGCGAACATGTTGGTCGTGGAGGTTCCGCCGATATGGGTGACTGCCCCGGCAGGGAGCCCTTTCTTGGTCGCTGACGAATCAATCTCCGAGCCGTTGATCGTGACAAGGCCGCGTTCAGTCGCGAGATAGAAATTTGGTCCGGTAACGGCGATATCGTGAATCACATTGTCGGTGCCAAGTAAGCTGCCTGCATCGCCGCTGATGACTCTCCACCCGTTTCCGACGTAATTCAGCAATCCGGTTTCACAGACCACCATCACGCTCTGTGCGTTCGCCGCGACGCTTTTAATCGAATTCCCGGTGAGAGTAGAGAAAGGAATGATCAGCTCTTCCGGAATAAAATTGTTCCGGCATCCCTGGAGAAGTGTCCCCAGTTTTTTGAGGTCAGATTCATTGATACTTCCATCAGCATTCATCGCTGCAAACTCACGCGAAAGCACATCCGACGCACTGGAGTTGAGACGGCACTCACGCCAGAGTATCTCAAGTGAATCTGCCCATTTGGTCACCGATTCATTTCCGGCGACACTTGAAGTTGCCAGCTTGATGCTGTCCCTCAAGGTTGAAATTGATTCGAAAGACTTACGATTGTTCGCCTGACGAATACGGTCAAAAATCGCATCGCGAGTGGTGGCATCATCGGCACTGACATATTTGACAATCAGCTGATCAAATGCATCGCTGGTTTTCGTGTAGATTACTTCCCGATCAATCCAGCTTCCGTTTCTAAAACGCACGAGTCGATTATTTCCGACTGCCCAGAGTTCGAAGTCATCCGCTCCTCCGGCATTATCCAGCCTAGAGACCACTTCACTCATGGGGCGAAATTGGCTCGGCACCTCAATCGATTCCCAACGATCAGCAAGTGGAGCAGATCCGAGTCCGGCCGGATTCCAGAATGTCGCGGAGGCATCTTCCGCTACTGCGGTATAGGATCTCCCCATCGCGATAGCACGCGCCCCCTGTGGGATACGAAGGAAAAGCACTGCAGATCGTGAGACCTGGGCAGCCACTTCCTGCGTGATGAGGGTTCCCAGAATGATCGCTCCGATGAGCGACCAGATTGTCATTCGTTTCATGCGTATCTCCGTCATTTATTGTTTCACTACTACTATTTTTCCAAATTGTTCAGAACCGTTGCCAGCAGAAGTACTGGTCTGAGAACGGTAGAGATAGACACCGGATGCCACTCGGTCACCGGCGAAATCACGTCCATCCCAGCTTAGCGTAAGCTGGCTGTTGGGATAGCTGTCAGCAGAGAGATTCGTAGCGCGCAATGAGCGGATTTTTCGTCCCGCAAGGGTGTAGATATCCAGACTCAGCGCATCCACCGGCGTGACGAGGGTGAAGTAAAAGGTCGTTTCATCCATCATTGGATTTGGATACGGTAACATCTCCGAACTTGCCGCCGACGTTGGAGCTACAATCTTGACACTGGTGGTTCCGGAACCTGAGTTATTGGCATTGTCCCAAACTCTCACGCTGATCGTGTGCTCACCATCTGAGAGATTTGACAGCGGCACCCGAACCGTTCCGGTCGTATAGCTTCCACTCAGATAGCTGAAATCTCGGGTGAGATTTTGTCGCTGAAACTCATTACCATCAATGACTACATCTATGGTATGACCAATCGAACCGGACAGATTGATGCCCAGTGAATCAATCGCGGTGATCACCAAGGTATCAGTTTCCAAAACCTGATCCCCCGCTGCGAATGATTCACGTCCGGCAATGCCGAAGAGAACCATCGGGCCAGTTGAGTCAGTATTCGTTGCAACGGTATCTGCAATGAAAATCGAATCGAGCAATCCGACCGCCTGACGACCTCCGATAGTCGCATAGGTCACAACACGAGCAGCTTGCTCTCCAAAACTCAAATCAGCCGGTGGAACAAAGGTCAGTGCATAATTGCCGTCGGTGGTGGCGACGGTCCCTTTAAACAATGATGGCCCATTGACTAAGTACGTGATCTGCTGCAACACCGTACCGCCGGAATCAGCGAGTAGTTTGAACACCTTCGCACGGTCGGCATCGAGAAGAGAGACACTCACCTCTCCACTACCGGAAAGCTTCACACCGTTCGAATCGGTCAATGTGCCAGAGACAGTCGTCCGTGCAAGTGCAGTGAGTGTCGACGGATTCAGATCGACCGTCGCCTGATCAACGGGCTGACCAAGTCGAAGAAGCGGATCACCGAAATAGATATATTGCTGATCATTGGTGATCGCGATAAATCGCCCGTTTCGATACTGGCGAAGTAATTTCGACAGGTAGAATTGCTCAGCAATAGTCAGCTCCGGATGATCAAACATTACTTCGAATGATTTCTTATTGAATTCTGAGTTATCGAAGGCATAGACCAAACGAGAAGCAGCGACAACTCCAATTGCGCCGCCGTTCGACATGGTGAGCAGATCCTCTCCCATCCCCTGACGATTCGGATCATCAAAAAAGCCAATCGCGCAGGAAGCAGCAAAAACTAGCGGAAGACGATCACGATTTGTCAGACGAGAGAGATCGGTCGTTCGTTTGAATGTTCGCTCATGCGCCCAGACATCCGGGTTCCCATGACCGACATAATTGACAATCAGTGAACCCTCGTTGAAAGCCGCAACGATGTCGTCATTGCAATTCGGCTTCTCACGATTTACAAACGGATATTCCCAGGCGTAGATTTTCTTTCGTTCATACGTCGACGGAATGAATTGCTTTTCAAGCTGCTCAGTCTGAACGGCGTGAAAAGTCTCATTGTCACTGTCGGATGAGAACTGGTCGTCTGCAACGAGAGTGATACGATTCCGCCATTCACCTACATTTGTCGCTGCTTCATATCGTTTGGTTTTGCTGATAATGGTGCGAATCTCAGATGTCGATTTTACCGGCCATCTCCCGACTACCATATCCGGTCCCTGTCCATCGACATAGCCCGCAGTGTCACCGACATACAAGCCATAATCGCCGAAATAGACAAAGTTGTCGTCACTGTAACTTCGTGATCGCCCCTGAATCGAAACCGGCACATAGTTCGGCTGACCAGTAGCGAAACGATCAAGAAAATCGAAATTCCCGTCCCCTACGAATAATGCCGTCGACGGCGCCGGTGCATCAAATGACTCATACGCAAATTTCAGATAGTCACGGATCGCTATAGGGTCATACATCCCGTACGCAAAGTTATCCATGATCTCTTCAACCGGCGTCATGACCATCGAGTACCCCTCCTGCTGACGATAGGTCGCGTACTCCTGCATGGCACCCAGGAACGCACGTGGGGCGACGATGATCAGATCGGCCTGCGGCCGTTGCCCACGGAGATTATTGAGCGTAAAAAGTTGCAACGATGACGGACTCTGAATTTTCGCATCGGTCGTGTACAAGAGTCGTTTCTGTACGACTGGAGACAATGGAAAATCTGCACTCACTAAACCAGAAGCACGTGTTGCACCAGTCAGCTCCACCGGAGCACACGGATCGGTGACATCAATGATCAGCGGCGTGGCACTGAACTGATCAGCGACATTCAGTCGAGCGATACGGCTACTCAGCGGAAAGACCAGATCAAGCTGATTATTATCCGGTCGCAATTCCCGATTGTAGATGATCTCGGCATAGTCAAAATAAGCAGGGATACTAGTCAACTGGCGACCGAAGAAGAGATTCAGATTATTGAAACCATCAACCAGATTGGTCGTGCGGAAAGAGCAGTTGAAACGGTTGCAGCTCTTGGAAAACGCACTCAACCCATTCACACTTGCATTCATGAATGAGACTGCATCGCAGCAGTTGTTCGTTTTTCCAATGAGAAGCAGCTGCGCTGTATCACCCAGTGTGCGACCCGGCGTTGCAAAGGAAACAGCTAAACTGCTGGCGTTTGTCCAATGCCAGTTGAAGTAATCCTCGATATGGCCGTTGATATCTTCTGAAATCAGATTGTCCTGCTCGGCACGTACTCGTGCGACAACCGAGGTAAAAGCGGTGTCGATGGTCACATTTGGAGTAACACTCACACTAGAGATTCTCTGCGGCGTTCCCTCAAAGTTGGGAGAGACTCCCATCCAATAGACATTCGTATTCGTGTAGATATTATTCACGAAACGTGGCGGAAAACCTGACGGGTAAATCCAGCGATCTACCTTCTCACCGGCAAACAGAAAGTAGTCCGCAGCTGAGAACTGACCGTCATTTCCATCGACGACCTTGATGGCGACCTCCCGAAAATCCGGCCTTGGGCGATTGTTATCGACCTCAATCGGAAGTCCGCCTGAGTAAAAGAGTCGTATCTGCGAAGTCGGCAATGGAAGTGTGTATCCCGCCTGCACGAGTTGCGCTCCGGTCACACGATAGAGATCGGTCTGAAGAGCGGCGGTGGTATTGCTGATTGAAATTTTTGTCCAGACCTGATTCTGATCGAAGGGATGGAGCGCGGCAGCACTCGCCGTCGAACTCTGTGCTTGTTCTGAAAGTCGGTCAAACATCTCCGCATTCGGAAGCGCAGATGCGAACAGGCGACTGAATTGTTTCCCTTCACTCGAACGGTTGATACTGGCTGTCGCCCGTTCGACGGAAAACGAAAGCGTAAATCGAACGGTTCGATACCACTGGCCAGACTGATACGGAGAGACAATCACTCGTGCCATTCGCTGCCCACGAACCGAAAAAATCTCATCGAGATATGCAGACGGAATCGTTGCACTTACTTCTGTGAGATACTCCGTAGAGTTGCGTAAGCTTTGGGGATTTTCAAATAATGATGTTCGGAGTGTCACCTCTCCAGTCGGCGGAACGGCGACCAGCACCGGATAGATGGCAGTCTTCCCCCCTGCGACAGCAGTTGCAATCTCGACTCTTGTGAACAGAGAATCGAATTCGACCGCGATGGTCAGTTCGTCAGGAGTCTGGGAGAGAATTGAAGTCTGAACAGAGAGTGGTTTGGAAGAAACAGAAGAACTGGCAGCGATGAAAACCGCAGCAACGAAGCTGACCCATCGACAGCACAACTGGCCGGACTTGAGCAAAGATGATATGTGTAAAATTGAAGAGTCCAACATCCAGTAGCGCTACAGGTCGATAGTCATTCTCCTTTATCGGTCAGTCAGTTAAGTGGCTTGAGCTGAGTATACCGATTCGCCACATCAGGGTCAATTGGACAGGAACAGGAAATCTACTCCTGACCATCTAACACCCGAAAGAGGCAAATCGAACGCCGAAAAGAGCCTGAATCCTGAGAAACAGTGTAATCTGCTGTGGTACAACAGCTTCCACTGGCGTAGGAAGTGCCTTTTCATCTGCAAGTGCGCTGGATGGGCATTTTTCTGCACACCCCCCGCTACTTTTCTGCCGGAACAAGCTCCATCGGCTCCATTTCGCAGGTAAAGTGCCTGAGGAATGGAGATTCACGCGTGATTCGATAGCCAGGAAGTTCAGATTTCTTTTGAACGATTTTCTCCGCAACACTGACGACGTAATCAAGATGCGTATTCGAATAGACTCGGCGTGGTACCGCCATCCGGACTAATTCACGTGGGGCATGCACCCGTTTCCCGGTTTCCGGATCAATCCCACCAAACATGAGTGAACCAATTTCAACCGGGCGTACCGCCCCCTCGATATAAAATGCACAAGCCAGACTCTGAGCCGGAAAATCATCCGGCCCAAGATGCGAAAGCAGCTTTCCCGCATCGATAAAGACCGCATGCCCGCCGGTTGGTTCGATGATCGGCATCCCGACTGATTTCAATTGCTGACCAAAGTAGGCAATCTGCCCGACACGATATTCAAGATAATCTAATTGCATCGCTTCATTCAATCCAACGGCAAGAATATCAAGGTCTCGTCCGGCAAGCCCACCATACGTTGGAAATCCTTCGATCAACACTTCCAGTTCGGTCAGACGCCGGAAAAGGTCTTCGTCATCAAGGGCGATGAACCCCCCCATGTTGGCAAGGCCATCTTTCTTGGCGGACATCATGACGCCGTCGCAATAGCTGAACATCTGACGCGCGATTTCAGGGATATCAAATTTTCTGAATCCAGGTTCGTCCCGCCAGATGAAGTAAGAATTCTCTGCAAAGCGTGCACAGTCGAAATAGAATAGAACGCGATGCTTCCGACAAATCTCCGAGACCTCTCGAATATTCGCCATCGAGACCGGATTCCCACCTATGGAATTATTGGTAATGGTGAGAATCACCATGGCGACCTGATCACGACCATGCTGCGTCAAGAATGACTCAAGAGACACGGTATCCATATTCCCTTTGAATGGAACCGGTCGATCAAGTTGGGCATCCACACTTGGCAAATCTATTGGGATGCCACCTTTATGGAGGACATTCCCTCGTGTAGTATCGAAGTGAGTATTGTTAAGTACATATTGTCCCGGCTTCATCAAGGTGCTGAAGATCAGGTTTTCGGCAACTCGACCCTGGTGACATGGAATGATCAATCGCTTTCCAAAGATATCCTGAACTGCTTTTTCGAATCGTCTGAAGGACTGCGCACCGGCGTACGACTCATCGCCGAGCATCATCTGTGACCATTGTTTGTTCGACATTGCAGCTGTTCCGGAATCGGTCAGCAGATCGATAAAGATTTCCTCCGCATCGAGCTTGAACAGATTGTATCGCGCTGCTTTGAGTCGTTCGATTCGCTCGGCTGGTTCAGGGAGACGAATAGATTCGATGGCCTTGATGCGAAATGGCTCAACTGGTTGTCTCACTTTTCCCCTCTATTCATGTCGATTGTCATTTCGAATGCTCTCGATGCAGGTGAAACGGCGTGCTGATCTTGCCGGTCACTGTTCCGCGATAATTTTTCACTGTCGGATCGAAGTAGTTTTTCAATGCTTCTGGAATTGCAAGCTGATCTAAAACACCGAGTTCGATCAACGTACGAACACAGACCGGCCCAAGCGCGCGATCGGCTCCGTCATGGATTTTCACCGCGATCCCCATCGGCGGATCGATAACTGCGATCCCCTCGCAGGCCTCCGCTCCAATTTTGCTCACGACTCGCCCCGGAAGTGCTCGCATAAGGTCATAGTCAAATCGACGCTCCCCAGCGACCAGAATCGGATGAGATATCATCGCATCCCGATAGGTTTTCAAGGCGCGACTTGATGTCTCATTCCAACCAGAACCTGTTGCGAGACGCAGGAATCCTTTTGCAAGATTGACAACGGGCATCGATACATTCGGCGCACTACAGCCGTCGATTCCGAGTGGCATCTTTTCGACATCATAGTCACAGGCAAGAGCTACGTTCTTGAGTATCCGTTTTTGGAGCTTTCCATTCGGATTCAGATAATCGGCAAGCGGCTCTTTCAAATAGGAAGCAAGCGCAAGAAAACCGGAATGCTTGCCAGAACAATTATGTCGCAGAGGATCTTTATCTTCACCGTTGGACGGAATCTGATTGAACAAGCGCATTTGAGTCGGGAGATGTGTCCCACACTGCAAGTCCGCCGCTGTCGCATGACAGCGATCAAGAATCGACTGTGCAATTATTTTATGTTGATCGGTCCCGTTGTGAGAGGCACACATCAGGGCAAGTTGTTCATCTGCGAAGTGATAGTGATCGGCTGCGCCAGAGAGAAAAAACTCGAGAGCCTGAAATGGTTTGATCGAGGATCGAGTATAGAAAAGCTGTCCCGGATCGCCGAGCCATGCAACTAGTCCCTGATCAGGTGTGACTACTGCGATGGTCGCGTAATGAATGGCTTCAATTCCGTTCCCGCGTTCGACTACGGCTCCAATTTCGGATGTAACATACTGCTGCGAATTGTTGCTTTCGGAAGCCAAAGCAGAGATTGATTGAGTATGGAGCATGGGTGCAGTCATCTGAGGAATTATAACATCAGGAGTGGATTTTGCTAACAAAAACCCAAGCGACTCCTCTGTCTTGCTACTCTGCGTGCCCATGCCCTTCATGATCATGGAAGTGGACCATGTACGGATTCTTGCCGACCGTAATCGAATCCAGCACCGTGTCGTTTATGCCGTTCATGATATAAATACGACCGTTCTGATTCGCATTGTTCACGCACGCAACGTAGACACGGGTCCCGTCATCATTGGTATAGACCCCGAATGATTCCGGCGTACTAAATGTGATCGTCTTTATAATCTGCCTGGTTGCCGTTGAAATCACAATCAGCTGATTATCACGTTGAGTGGTGACATACAGTTTGCTCCCGTCCGGTGATAAGCGAAGCAAGCAGGGACCACCCGGTTCCCCACCGAGACCACTTGGCGGGACTGCAATAGAATCAAGCATCGTCCGCGTCGCCAGATCCATGATTCGTACATCATTGCTGACTCGACAGGCGATATAGACGAGTGAATCAGCGTGATCAATGGCGACGCCATACGGGCCGTAATTTCGTACACCGGTAAATGGATTCGCATCATTGATATTGATCTGCTCAACATTGCCGGAATTGACGGTGTAGATAGTCAGTCCATCAGATGCGTCATTGCAGGCGACAATGGTATTCCCGTCGGTAGTGATTTTGATATCGTGAGTTCCGCGTCCGGTTGCAACCGTCGAATCTTCCCACTCCATAGTCTGTAAGTTGTACTTATGCAGTCGCCCATTCCCTGCACCGGTAAAGTCGGTTGTCCATCCTGTAAGGCCATCTGCAGAAATTGCGATTGAAGTGGGGAGAACATTTGCACCGCCCGTGACCGTATCGACAAATTCAAGCGTAGAAAGAATAAATTTGGCGATCTTCCCGCCAGCGTCACGATTAACCACGTAGGCATATTCCCCATCACGAGAAAATTCAATGTGGTGCGGCTTATTGACTCCCGAGCCGACTGAATCCATGAGTTCGTAGGTATTCGCATTGAATTCCATGATCGATCCATCCCCCTGATTTACAACAATCAGGACCTGCTCACCCGGGTCGGGATCGACTGGCTTCTTATCTTCTTCACAACCCGACAGAACAGTAAGACTCAGCGTAAAAGCAGAGATGCACGCAGCAGAGAGAAAGTGACGCAAGGAGTAGTGACCGTTCAGCATGTATTCTCCAGAAGGTGGGTGGCAAGAACTTCAGCATCTAAGATAACAGTTCCCTGCTACTGATCAAACAAAGGATCACTGCAAAAAGTGCCAATGAGGTGTTCTTTTTTATCGTACTTCAAAGTAAGGGAAAGAAACTCGAACTACTTCTGTGCTTCCTGCCTTGCATTGCTGACCCCGCCATTATGGAATTCGATGAGACGCTTCGGGGCATTCGAATGCCTTGGACTTATGCAACTCGGCGGGGCTCCGGTACGATTCGGAAATGGTTGGTTGCTGGCAGTAAAATCGACTGGGACATAGTCTATGACACGGTCGGAGACGAAGAGTTGACGACCGCCCTGATCACTCACCGTGTTATCACGACAGTCCTCCCAGAAGAAAAAGACCGGCATTGGCTCCGAGTCTCCGGACGAATGGCTGGCTGTGACAATGATTCTGGCAATCGAGCCACGCTTACCGGAAGCGAGACATGCGGGTTCAACCGTATCGGCACTCATCTTTGCCAGACCGGAAATTCTCCAGACGGCATGGGGACGATTGACATCTTGTACGAGCGGAGTTGCGCTAAAGAGTTCCCAGCCGCAGGAATCGAGAAGTGACCCCTGAACGATCTGCACGATCTCAATCCTTTCACTGGTCGAGGCAATCTTGAGCGAAAATCCAGCAACTTGCTGACCGACTGCATCCAGTGTCATTTCCAGAGTGTCGAACTGCCCGCTCCGAAGGGAATCAAGCGCTTCAATGTAGATTGCCATCCGTTGAGATGAGGAATCGCTCTGCTTTTGCGTTCTCGATGTCGGCTTTACAGAAGGTTTTTCAGCGGCGAGTATTGAATAATTCGCAATGAACAAGCCGAACAGAACGAGGATAAGACTCAGGGACGGAAGGGTCCGTCGGAAAGATTTCAATGCGACTCCTTGTTCAAGAAACAAACGGGCTCGCATGTGCGAGCCCGTTGAAAAAATCAATGGGACAGAAACTCACTTCACCACTTTGAAACGAACCGGACCGGCCCATTTCACTGGTTCTTGAGACTCCTTGCCGACAGGTGTGATACGAGGGGCACGGGCAACTTTCCAAACGCTGCCACCACTTCCTGGAATTGATGTCGAGTCAATTGTGACAGAACCTGCCTCTGTAAAGCGAACATCATATGAGAGAATTTTCTGTTTCGGGTGTGGTTTGTATTTGTTTTTCACAACAAGAGCACCGACCCCAAAAACTTCCGGGAGTTGACCGTTCACTTCATACTCAGGAAATTTGACAAACATATCCCAGATCGACTTATCCTGCCAGCCGTTAAAGCCGTGAGCATTCCCTCTCTCATTAATGGCGGTAGAATCTGACGGAAACTCAACTTTTTTGATCGTCGGGGAAGTCATTTTGAATGTGAAAGAGATTCCACCCCACTCTTCGTCATTTTCTGAGTAGATATCGAGGGAGACTTTTTGCCCCGCCTTGACGGTACTGTCATTGACCACACCCGGGCCGGAAAGCTTCATCGAAATGGTTGTTGCCTGAAGACTCGTCGAAGACAGCCCACTAAAGATCAGAATCGCGCCTGTCAGAAGCAGCGCAGAACCGCAGAATTTTCTCATGCTCATTTCCTCTATCTCAAGTTCAATCTGTTTTTTTGATGCAAGTCATTGTGAATCTGCCCCGGAGGGCTGGTAACATCCCAAGCATAGCGCACAACCTGCCGAGGTGTCAAATCCTGTTGCCACATTCGGTTATACAGAAATATTGCACTTCCGACGAGTCCCGCTACAAGGTCGAAATGTTCTGTCACCCTACTAAAGTAGTGAGTGTGATTCTCCTGACCCTTTTGTTTGACTGGTAATTGCTTGTGGTCTATACTCTTCGCCCTCATGAAAGGGGTCGACATGCCGACCGATTCGTACACTCTTCCTCGTCCCGGAACGAGCTCGACTACTCTCGTGGCTTCGAGCATTGGTAAGAAATTCCTCATGGCTCTCACTGGAGTGATGGTCTTCGGATTTGTTCTCGGACATCTTGCCGGAAATCTCCTCATCTTTTCCGGTCCTGACGCACTCAACACTTATGCCGAAAAACTGCAATCACTTGGCCCGGTTCTCTGGTTTCTGCGAGGTGGTCTCCTGATCGCATTTGTTGCTCATATCGTGTTGGGCATTCAGTTGCGCGCGCTGAACAGTGCCGCACGGCCAATAGATTACGGAAAAAAGAAAACCATTCAGGCCTCACTCGCCTCACGCTACATGTGGGTGAGCGGACTCATCGTGCTGGTCTTTATATTCTATCACCTCGGTCACTATACGTTCAAAGTTACTCATCCCGAATTCCAGTTCCTGCAGGATTCACAGGGACGACTTGATGTCTATACCATGGTCGTACTCGGATTTCAGCAGTGGTATCTCGTCGGCTTTTACCTTCTTGGAGTTGGGCTACTAAGCTGGCATCTCAGTCACGGACTCGCCAGCATGTTTCAATCACTCGGTCTGATGCAGGCTCGTTGGCGTAAACCACTCGATCTCATTGCGACTCTGTTCGGAATTGTAGTGTTCATCGGGTATGCCTCAATTCCACTCTCGGTCATACTTGGAATGTTCGGACTTTCGGAGGGAGTGCGCTAATGGAATTCAAGAGTAAAATACCGGATGGTCCCATCGAACAAAAATGGACCAAACATAAATTCAATTTGAAGCTGATCAATCCGGCGAATAAGCGGAAGTACAAAGTGATCGTCGTCGGCACCGGTCTCGCCGGTGCATCTGCCGCAGCATCCCTTGCCGAACTTGGCTACAATGTCAGTGCCTTCTGTTTTCAGGATTCCGCCCGCCGCGCGCATTCGATTGCCGCGCAGGGGGGGATCAACGCCGCCAAGAATTATCAAAATGACGGCGACTCCACCTATCGGCTCTTCTACGACACCGTCAAAGGTGGCGACTTCCGCGCCCGTGAAGGAAATGTCTATCGTCTCGCTGAAGTCTCCGCCAATATCATCGACCAGTGCGTCGCACAGGGTGTGCCGTTTGCCCGTGAATACGGCGGACAGCTTTCCAATCGCTCGTTTGGAGGAGCGCAGGTCTCACGAACATTCTATGCGAGAGGTCAAACCGGTCAGCAGTTGCTACTCGGTGCCTACTCCTCCCTCTCTCGTCAGATAGGATTGGGGACAGTCAAAATGTACGCTCGGACCGAGATGCTCGACATTGTCGTCATCGACGGCCACGCCAAAGGAATTGTCACCCGCGATCTGGTGACTGGGAAGATCGAATCACACGCCGGTGATGCCGTTTTGCTCTGCACAGGAGGCTATGGGAATGTCTTCTATCTTTCAACCAATGCCAAAGGCTGCAATGTCACCGCCACCTGGCGCGCCCACAAACGGGGTGCTCTCTTTGCCAATCCATGCTACACGCAAATCCATCCGACCTGCATTCCAGTCTCAGGAGACTATCAATCGAAGTTGACCCTCATGTCGGAGTCACTACGCAATGATGGCCGCATCTGGGTACCAAAGAAAGAGGGAGACACTCGTCCACCGTCGCAGATTCCCGACAGCGAACGTGACTATTATCTCGAGCGAAAATATCCGAGTTACGGAAACCTCGCCCCTCGTGATATTTCTTCTCGCTCCGCGAAGGAGGCGTGCGATTCCGGTCGAGGGGTTGGGCCGGGTGGACTTGGTGTCTATCTTGATTTCGCCGATTCGATCAAACGACTCGGCAAGCATGTCATAGAAGAACGCTATGGGAATCTCTTCGACATGTACAACCGGATCACCGGTGAAGACCCCTATTCACAGCCGATGCGCATCTACCCTGCCGTTCACTATACGATGGGCGGACTCTGGGTCGATTACAACCTGATGTCCAATCTCCCCGGTTTACATGTATTGGGTGAAGCGAATTTCTCCGATCATGGCGCGAATCGTCTTGGCGCGAGTGCACTCATGCAGGGGCTCGCCGACGGCTACTTCGTCATCCCCTACACCCTCGGCGATTACTTCGCGACTACGAAAAAGACCGATTATTCGACCGATCACCCCGAATTCAAACGAGTCGAAGCAGAAGTAAATGACCGCATCAAGAAGCTCTTGAGCATCAAAGGAAAGCGAACGGTCGATTCCTTCCATCGCGAACTCGGCAAACTCATCTGGGATGAATGCGGCATGAGTCGCACTGCTGACGGTTTGAAACGCGCATTGAAACGCATTCCAGAACTTCGTGACGAATTCTGGAACAACCTGACCGTCCTTGGAAGCGGCGAAGAGTTCAATCAATCACTCGAAAAGGCGGGACGTGTCGCCGACTTCATGGAATTCGGCGAACTGATGTGCCGCGACGCCCTCGAACGGGAAGAATCCTGCGGCGGACATTTCCGCTCAGAATATCAGACCGAAGACGGCGAAGCGAAACGAGATGACAGCCGTTTCTGCCATGTCGCCGCCTGGGAATTCACCGGCGTTGGCAACGCACCGAAACGTCATGTCGAGTCGCTCGAATTTGAAAATGTCCATCTCTCCACCCGGAGTTACAAATGAGCAGCATGAATCTTACCCTCCATGTCTGGCGGCAGAAAAACGGCAACGACAAAGGACGATTTGAAATCTATCAGACCATCGCCAGCGAACATATGTCCTTCCTCGAAATGCTTGATGTCGTCAACGAGGACCTCATTGCTAAGGGCAGCGATCCGATTGCATTCGATCATGACTGCCGCGAAGGAATTTGCGGGATGTGTTCGATGGTCATCAACGGCACTCCCCACGGCCCGCTTCGCGCCACGACCACGTGTCAGTTGCATATGCGGACATTTAAGAACGGCGACCATATTTATATTGAGCCGTTCCGTGCGCGCGCATTCCCGGTAATCAAAGACCTCGTCGTTGATCGTTCCCCCTTTGATCGGATCATTCAGGCGGGTGGGTTTGTGAATGTGAATACTGGCGGCGCGCAGGATGCCAATGCCCTGCCGATTCCGAAGAAGGATGCCGACAAAGCGATGGATGCCGCGGCTTGTATTGGCTGTGGGGCGTGTGTGGCTGCGTGCAAGAATGCCTCGGCGATGCTCTTTGTGTCGGCGAAGGTCTCGCAGTTGTCCTACCTACCGCAAGGACAGGTCGAACGCGAAGAGCGTGTGATGAAGATGGTCGCCCAGATGGATCAGGAGATGTTTGGCGCGTGTACGAACCAGTACGAGTGCGAAGCCGCCTGCCCGAAGGAGATCAGCGTGACGAATATCGCCCGCATGAACCGGGAGTTCGCCAAGGCGGTAAGAGGGTGAATCTCTAGAACACCCATCCTTTAGCATCAATAAACCCGGCAAGATTTACGCAGGGGACTTTGATTGATTCACAGACATTTGGTATTTTTGATCCATTGGCCGGCTTAGATTCCTCAGTCACAACGTAAGCTCCCCCATTTGAAACACAGTTGATAAGTAGAGTTCAACTGGCATCTTT
>CAZFGK010000018.1:61241-73093 GCA_964518635.1 uncultured Ignavibacteriales bacterium | reverse complement strand
AAGAAATCAACCGTTTCCAAAAGCGCGGTCAAGAAGAGCGTAGTTAAAAAGACATTAACGAAAGCAATCGAGGCGAAAGCTCCTTCCCGAATCTCAGAGCGTGGGGAGCCAAAACGTACCCGCGTGGCATCCGGGAAAGGGACCGCCATCCATCAACTGGCGATGCAGGCAGCGCAATTCGGTCTGGAACGAAAGGCCCACGATGTCAAGGTACTGACCTTGCGTGATCTGTCGTCGGTCTGTGATTATTTTGTGATTCTCTCAGGGGACGCGGATGTGCATGTCCGCGCCATTTCAGATCATATTGAAGACTCTCTCGCCAAGCTCGGACAGTATCCGACCTATCGAGAGGGGAAACGTGAAGGAAACTGGATCGTGCTCGACTACATTGATGTCGTCGTGCATGTATTCATGGACAGTACGCGTCGATTCTATCAGCTCGAAAAGCTATGGGGGGATGCGCCAATAGAGGTAGTAACAGATGACTGAACGAGTAATTCGACGACGTGGCTATCACCATCAGCAGCAGGAGGAGCCATCCACTCCCCAGCTTGAAGTCGGTGATCTGAAAGCCAAGACCATCAACGATCTGGTCAAGATCGCTGAAGACATGGAAATTCCCGGAGTCTCCGGACTTCGCAAGCAGGATCTCATCTACAAGATCATGGAGTGTCAGGCCAATCAGCAGGGAGCGATTCTTGCTGAAGGGGTGCTTGAGATCATGGAAGAGGGATACGGATTCCTTCGTTCTCCGGATTACAACTATCTTCCGGGGACAGACGATATCTATGTCTCTCCGTCACAGATCAAACGATTCGATCTTCGTACCGGCGACACAATTTCGGGACAAGTCCGCCAGCCAAAAGACAACGAACGCTATTTTGCTCTCCTGAAAATTGAAGCGATCAATTTTGATTCGCCGGAAGTGGTCAAACATAAGATACTCTTCGACAATCTCACCCCACTCTACCCGAATGATCCGTTCAAGCTCGAACTGGGTGAAGAGGAACTGACTACTCGAATCATCGACCTGATGTGCCCAATCGGAAAAGGGCAGCGTGCCCTGATTACCTCGCCGCCAAAGGCGGGTAAGACGATGATTCTGCAGAAAATCGCGCAGGCGATTACCGCCAATCATCCATCCGTTAAGATGATCGTTCTGCTTATCGACGAACGCCCCGAAGAAGTTACCGACATGCGTCGCTCAGTCAAAGGTGAAGTGATCTCATCGACTTTCGATGAACCAGCCGAACGTCACGTGCAGGTCGCCAAGATGGTGCTCGAAAAAGCGAAACGACTCACCGAGCACAAGCATGATGTCGTTATTCTACTTGATTCGATTACTCGTTTGGCGCGTGCGCATAACTCTGTCGTGCCGCACTCCGGTAAGATTCTCTCCGGCGGTGTCGATTCGAATGCTCTACACAAACCGAAGAGATTTTTTGGTGCCGCGCGAAATATCGAAGAGGGTGGCTCACTGACTATTATTGCCACCGCCCTGATCGAAACCGGCTCCCGTATGGACGAAGTCATTTTCGAAGAGTTTAAGGGGACAGGAAACATGGAAATGGTCCTCGACCGTCGCCTTGCCGACCGTCGAATCTTCCCGGCGATGGATATCAATCGCTCATCCACTCGTAAGGAAGAGTTGCTTATCTCCGAAGAAACTCTCAGCAAGATCTGGATTCTGCGCAAGTTCCTCGCGGAAATGAATCCGATTGAAGCGATGGAGTTCCTGATCGACCGCATGAAAAAAGCCAAGAGCAATGTTCGCTTCCTGGCGTCGATGAAGGATTAATCACTCTGTTGGTCTAGTTCAGGTTTCTGATTGTTTCAAAAAGCCCGGAGTTTTTCCGGGTTTTTTTTGTCTGTGTGATAGCGTTTTGGCCCTCCGCTCCATAGTTTTATCGAAACAAAGAATTCACCGTCCATTAGGATCGAACCCAAAAGGAGCAGACCATGCCAGCAGCATTTCAGAAATTTCTCGATGTCTGGGAGATGGAAAACAACAACACCATGAGACTGCTCAAGTCGCTTCCAGCCGACAAGTACGACTTCCGCCCGGACGCGACCGGTCGTTCCCTTGGCGAACTCGCCTGGCATCTTGCTGAAGGAGATGCCTACATGAGCACTACTGCGGCACAAGGTGAGTTCAAGATGGAGACCAAGCCTGCCAATATTGAGCGCCCGAAAACAGTTGAAGGAATTGTTGAAAAATTTCCGGTTGTGTATTCAGAGTCAGTCGCTCGAGTGAAGAGTCTGAGCGCGGACAAGCTCGCTACAGGGATCATTACGTTCCCGGGCGGTATGAAGTTTTCGATGATGGATTTTCTCTGGTCGATGATCATTCATCACAATATTCATCATCGTGGACAGTTGTCACTGATGGCACGTCTTGCGGGGGCATCTGTTCCGGGCATGTACGGTCCGAATCGTGAAGAGATGGCCGCCATGCGCGCGGCGATGTCGAAGTAGAAGGTTGCTGAGAGCATTCTAGATTTTTTGGAGAAGTGCCTCATCTTTCCGATGGGGCATTTCTTGTTGTGATCATCTCCAGAAAGACAAAAGAAGTCTTTTCAGATTGTCGTTGGTCTACGCATGACCCGATGGAATCCCCATCTCAACAGCTGCAATCCCGTTACGCCAACAACCGCGATCAGAATCATTCCCGGAACTTGCGCCGGGAGTGCATAGCGAGATCCCTGATACGGGAAAGCACCGATAGTCGTCGCGCAATACAGATACGTAACTCCCAAAATCATTGCTGCGGCGAATTGTCGATAGATCAGCAGAAGGAGAAATCCGACTACTGCCAGATAGAATCGCAAACGCAGGAGTCCGTTCGATTTGAAGAACTCTGTCACACGGTTCGCAAAGCCGGAGAATCGAGGCGCGGCAGTCGCGAGAAGATAATCGGGCGCATGCAGATTCTCCCATGTCCAGTTGGCGTATACCTTCGCAAATGCCATGGGGTAGTGAGCTACGATTGAATCCGTGTGATATTTTGCGTTTCGACATAATCCGTCAATAGCCCGCTCTTCACCTGCATGCTGATCAAGAAATTTCCTGTCCCATTCATCCTGCACCGCACGAAACTCTTTTCCGGATATATCTGCCGCTGCTTTCGCCGCGACTGTCGCCGGGGCACTGATCGTTGTAATCGCCAGCACCGGTAGACCATGCACACGTGCATTTCGGGCAACCCAGGGGAGTACGCAGAGAGCAGCAATGAACATGGCGATGACCGGACCACGGAGAGTTTGAAACAGACTTGTCCATCGAATTTCGAAAATTCGGTGTCGTATGAAAAGCATTCTTGCGCTCACGCTCATTAGTGCAAGCGGCCAGAATTTTCCAATCGGTCTGACAAGTATGCAGAGTCCGCACACCAGACCGATCATGATCCATGCCGAAAGTCCGCCACTTTTCAATGCACGCATGGCAAGCCAGATGGAAAGCGCGAAGAAAAATGTATAGAGCGTATCCGAAAGGGGGATCGCCGCTAATGCAATTGAAGTGATCAAAAATGCAAAAAGAAATCCTGCCAGCCTTGCAACCGGCGGTGATAAACCGACCTCAATGGCAATGAGTGCTAACATGACACAAGTGAATGCTGAGAGCACTGTCTGAAGCAACAAAATCGGAATCGGATTTTCGCCAAAGAGATTGAAATGCAGGGCAAGAAACAACGGGTAGCCAGGAGGGAAATAGAACAGGTCGTTGCGGTGCTCGAAGATGTCTCCGCGTGACAGTGCCTGCGCGGCACCTACATAGTTTCTGGAATCGGGTGTAAGAGTCAGAAGGTCATCAGGCGTGTGTGATGACCAGGCAGCATAGGCTACTAGCAATCGTAGAAAAAGTGCTGTGGCGAAAATTGCCAGCAGAACTGCCGGACTGAGTTCCCCCTCTACTGAATGCTTCACCCCAAGTCCATCCGATTACTGACAGGGTGCCAATGGAGAAAACGAAATGAACAAATGATCAACGAGCAAGGTCAAATCTCCGATATCGATACTATTGTCAGCAACAAGGTCACCGGAAATTTCGCAACAGATTGGGGTAAAGCTGATAAAGAGATTGTCCACCAATCTGGTGAGATCGGCGATGTCAGTTTGATTGCCGGGATCACAATCGACATTCCCCCGCGTCGATACACAGCAAGCAGTCGGGGAAGTAAACCACGGTTTTGTCATATCCGAGCCGCGCAAAAACTGAGTCAGACTTGAAGATACTTTTGCCTGTCCGAATGTACTTGGATGAGTTCCGTCACTTTGGAAATCAGAACAATTCCAGGGGAGCAGCGGATTCGTTGTGCCATCAGACCAGAGATATGGTCCCCAGCCCAGCCAGGGTGCAGTTACTGCACCGGAGTCAGGATCGTAGTTAAGTGAGTCGTTTCCGTTGATTTGCGATTCAATCAGCCACTTAACTGAGAAGCCGCTTTCAAATGCATACGGCTCAGGATTCAGAGTAGTCGATGCATATCCTGCATAGATTCGAGAGGAGAGAAAGACCTGTTTGATATTTTGATAGAATCCGGGCAACAACCGAACGATATCGCGAAGATCATCCCGCAAATCAATCGCATGAATCGGGAATGGCTGCGTCGGATTGGCATTCGCTTCTTTGAGCCAGATCACCTGTACCTGTTTTCGACTCAGTCCTCGAATCGCAAGACGGGTGTCAATCGTGTCCCAGAATGATGCCGTATCGCGTCGAATCTTATCTGCCGTCTGTCCCCCCTGCGCTCCGTTCACCACTCGCAGAAATCGATTCAAAGTCGTGTCAATTCCAAGATTCAATTGTGAGATGAAATTGTTGAACTCAGCACTGGTGTTCGACATCCCGACGGATAGAAAGACCCAACAGCCATTGACGCTATCCACGTTACCAGCGGTATCAAGGGGCAGAAAACTATTTGCGAGCTCCTGCCCTTTGGTATTGTGATGTGCAGGCATCAAGTTTCCGCCGGGATACAAGTATCCAGGAAATCCTTGATAGCTAATTGTCGAATTGAGAGGAGATTGACCAATCGAGGTGACCGAACAATCTGAGGCAGAGAGTCGGGTGACGAAAAAAAAGATTCCAACCAGAACGAGTACTCTTCGCATGATCCCACCTCACACATTTCGAGTGGCAGAGCAAATGCCGAATCTTTGTCGTTTGAAAGTTACAAAATTCTCTTCTTCCAAACAATCCCCTTGACCGGTGACAAACTTGCGGCAATTTGGGCACCAATGGATCATTCAGGCGTTACAAGCGACATGTCCCCGTTTGCACATCGCGTCGTCGGCGTCCTTGCCCTGCAGGGGGACTATGAACGTCATGCCGATCATGTTGCCCGAATCGGTGCCCAGCCGGTCCTGGTTCGAAAAACAGAATCACTTGCCCATTTAGATGCGCTCATTCTCCCCGGCGGGGAATCGACCACCATGTCTACTCTGATCGACCGATTCGATATGCGAGCGGCTTTGATTACGTTTTGTCGAACCCATCCGATCTATGCCACCTGCGCCGGAATGATCTTACTCTCGAAGGAAATCGTCGACAATCAGGCCAATGTTGTACCATTCGGACTGCTCGATGTTTCGGTGCGCCGTAACGGCTGGGGACGGCAGATCAACTCCTTTGACACCGAATTGACCATCAGTGGGAACGGGCTTCATGTCGTCCGCGGATCTTTTATTCGAGCCCCGAAGATCGTAAGAGTTGGAGCTGACGTACGAGTCATTTCGACCCACCAGCGAGAGCCGGTCCTTGTCGAACAGGGGAATATCCTGGCGGCCTCTTTTCACGCCGAATTAGGGGAAGACACCCGTCTTTTGACCTATTTTCTCAAAAAATTTCTCGCTGACAGAGCCGCTTAGGCATCCTACCTTAAACTCCTATGCAAAAGCTTATTGCCCAGCAGATTGTAGGGGAGGATTTTTCTCCCACAGTCTCCGCCAAGACTCCAACCATCGCCCAACGGGTAGCGGTACCTCACCAGCGGCTTCCGCGTTGGATCAAAATAACTCCGACCGAGAATGAAAACTACACCCGTGTCAAAGGGCTCTTGAAAGAACAGGGGCTTCACTCGGTCTGTCAGGAAGCGGCCTGCCCGAATATCCGTGAGTGTTACGGTGAGGGAACCGCAACTTTCATGATCCTCGGCAAGCATTGCACCCGTGGTTGTAATTTCTGTGATGTTCTCAAAGGGAAACCGCAGGGGCTTGATCTTGATGAACCCCGTCGCCTTGCAGAAACAGTTGCCGCGCTCAAGTTAAATCAGGTCGTGATTACCTGCGTGACCCGTGATGACCTCCCTGATGGCGGGGCATCGATTTTTGTCGAAACAATGCGGGAACTTCGCGCCCGGGATACGCATGTAAAGGTTGAGTTTCTGGTTTCAGACTTTGGCGGCAAGATGGAGTCTTTGCATACGGTGCTTGAATCAAACGTCGATGTCATGGCTCACAACGTGGAAACTGTAGGCCGATTGCAAAAACGGGTTCGTGGTGCAGCCAAACTTGATCGTTCACTTGCTGTACTGCGATACATGTCTGACTTCCGTCCTCGTCCTGTGGTCAAGACCGGAATCATGGTCGGTGTCGGCGAAACTGTCGACGAGATTGTCGAATTGATGCATCAGTGCTACGCAGCCGGAGTAGATATCATGACCATCGGACAGTATTTACGACCATCGCTTGAACATCTGCCGGTTGAAAAATTTTACCATCCGGATGAATTCATCGGGCTTGCAAAGATCGGTCGTGAAATCGGTCTGAAGCATGTTGAAGCAGGTGCTTTGGTACGAAGCTCCTATAAAGCATTCAATCAGTCACGTGACCTGATTGCGGAGAGTGCATGATCAAGAAGATTCATCTCGCCAGACATTACGGTTTCTGCATGGGAGTCAAACGTGCGATCAAGATCGCCGAAGAGACCGCCAAATCTGCAAGCGGTCCAGTGACTATTCTCAATGAAATCGTGCACAATGAGGCGGTCGTCCAGAAATTTCGTGACGAAGGAGTCGGGCAGTCAATGAGCCTGCGCGAAATCGGCGGCGGGACAGTGATTATCTCCGCACATGGTGTCGCACCCCATGTTTTCGAAGAAGCAGCTGAATTGGGGCTCGAAGTCATCGATGCCACCTGTCCTCTGGTGACTGTTATCTATGATGTCGTCAAAGACAAAGTCGCTCTGGATTACTACGTGATTCATTTCGGTGATGCCAATCATGACGAGACTATTGGCGTCGTCGGTCATGCCCCCGACCGGATTACGGTCGTTGCAACGGAAGCTGAATTGCATGCGCTTCCTGCATGGAAAGAGCGGAAACTGGTTCTGACGGTTCAAACGACTTCTTCTATGGAGGAGTTTGCAGGATTGCAGGAACTGGCAAAGATCAAATGGCCACATCTTGAAATCTCCGACACTATTTGCAATGCCACGACCCAGCGTCAGACTGCGATTCGTGAAATGTCTCCGCTCGTTGATCTGATTCTCGTCGTAGGTTCAACTACTTCGGCGAATTCGAAACGTCTCGCACAGTTGGCTCAAGAACTTACCGGCCGCGGCTATCTGATCGGCTCGGCTCTCGATATTCGAAAAGAATGGTTTCACGAATCGATTGAAAACGTCGGTATCTCCGCTGGTGCGTCAACTCCGGATTCGCTCGTTGAAGCGGTGATACAGAAACTGATCAAGTACTCCGGCGGTACCGCCGAACTGATCAAACCGGAGAAAAAACGTCGTAGTCGAGAAGCCGTCGAAGAACTCCACTAGCAACATTCCCTCGGTTGGGGAGGCCTTCGATGCCTGTAAATCGTTCACTCTCAAGTAGTTGAATCACAATTAGGGATAAAGATTTTGGAAAGAATTCGTTCCACGTTTTTCTTTTTTCATATATCTTCTTCCCACATTTGAACTGATTTCAAACGTACTCAGTCAGATGCAGAGGTAAAAAATACTATGCCACTTCTCGGTGATCTTTGGATCTTTCTGGCGACAGGGAGCCTGCTCGCGGCGGTACTCTGCTACGCAATCTCATGGCGAAATTCTCTTCCGGTTACAGCTGGCACCACTCGCGAGTCTGTCACTGGCAAAGACCGATGGCTGAAACTCGGCTTTCTGTTCTATTCCGCCGGTTCTATCGGGATTCTTCTCGCCCTCTGCACTCTGTTGTATCTGATTCTCAATCATGATTACAGTGTTGCCTATGTCTTTTCCTATTCATCGAGTGATCTGCCGATTGGCTTTCTGATCTCGACCTTGTGGGGAGGACAGGAAGGTACATTTCTTCTCTGGGCAGGATTTACCGTTATCATGGCCTTTTTCCTGCAGAAGACGGCAAAAAGCTTTGAACGCGGGACCATGACCATTGTCGCCCTGTTCATTCTTTCCCTCCTGATTATCATGATCAAGAAATCTCCATTTGAGTTACTCCCCGTCGCACAGCTCGAAGGGCGCGGGTTGAATCCGTTGTTGCAAAATTTCTGGATGCAGATTCATCCGCCGATCATGTTCCTGGGCTTTGCCGGAGTAGTCTTTCCCTTCGCCTTTGCAATCACCGGTCTTGTCGAACGTCGCTACGCAGAGTGGTCAGCCGCAGCTCGTCGCTGGACAATGTTCTCCTGGTCGGCACTCGGCGTCGCTTTGATTCTGGGCGGCTACTGGGCCTACGAAACACTCGGTTGGGGGGGATTCTGGGCATGGGATCCGGTTGAAAATTCATCACTGATTCCGTGGCTCTTCCTTACTTCTCAGGTGCATGCCCTGTTCATCAAACAAACTCGCAAGGGTATGCTTCGATTCTCGATTGTCGCGGTTTGTCTGACCTTCTGGTCGGTTCTCTACGGCACATTTTTGACTCGTTCCGGTGTGCTTGCTGATTTCTCTGTCCATTCATTTGTCGACCTTGGCATCAATGCTTTTCTCGTTGTCAGTCTCCTCACCTTCGTTTTTCTCGGGCTTGCTTTGCTTCTCTGGAGATGGCAGGATATCAGACCTTCCCCTTCATTTTCAGCAATTGCCTCACGCTCATATATGGTCACGCTCGGCGTCGTAATCCTCGCCGTTGGGGCGGTATTGGTTCTCATTGGAACCTCTGCCCCGCTTTTCACTGGTTGGTTTAGTCAGGCAGCGGCAGTCGGTCAGCCCTACTACTTTTCAACGATGACACCGATAGCGATTGTTATTCTCGCATTGGTGACGGTCTTCCCGGCCTTTCGCTGGAATGATGGTCTTTCCAAGCCGATGCTTCTTTGGACTGCCCTCGGCTCATTTGCGGCAACGGTCGCAGTGCTGCTGATCACTGGCTTCACCCGCGAGATCCCGTATCTCCTGCTGATCGGACTTAGTTTCTCCGCGATTGTTGCGAATGGCTATGTCCTTCTTCGTTCGATCATGGATCGTTCCATGGTCGCCGGATATCTATCGCATGTCGGCCTCGCCATCGGAATTCTGGGTGCGACTTTCTCAGCAGGATTTGAACAGAAGGAAGTGATCCGTCTTGATCGTGATGTCGTTGTGACCTCTCTTGGCTATCCGATGAAGTTCATTGATGTCGTCGATCACGAGAAGGGATTCATGTGTCATGTGGAAGTCACCACCCCCTCAGGTCCGGTGATCGCAAAGCTCGACCATGAGTTTCCGAAAAATGCAGAAGGGGTGATGAAACGACCGTATATCATCACCAATGTCAGCCATGATCTCTATCTCGCCCCGCAAAATCTGGAGCGCGCCGAATCGACCGATCCAGGGACACTCTCGATGCAAAAGGGAAGTCATGCTGATATTGCTGAATATCACTTTGATTTCGGTGGTTTCGAAATGTCCGGCTCACATGGAGAGAATGATCCGCACGGCGGCTCAATGTCGGCAGCTGCGATGGTCAAAGTCAGATACGGAGACAAGACTGAAGAGCTTCGCCCCCGTCTGGATGTAGTCGGCGGTACTGTCACTCCGACCGTCGTCACCTTCGATAATGGTCGCGGTTCAGTCTATGTCGCTGGTGTCAGCCCTGAAGATGGTGGCGTTGTTCTCAAAGTTGACGGCCCATTCTTACCTCCAGTCGAACCAGCAAAAGCGACACTCGTCCTTGAAGTCTCCCGTAAGCCGTGGATTCTTCTGTTCTGGATCGGGACATTTACCATGTTCGTCGGGGGTATCTGGAGTCTGGTTCGGTCGCGACGGAAACGTTCGGTCGAGCAGAATGCGGAAGTGGTCCGTGTGGCGGTGACTGAATCCACCTCCTCGGCGCAGTAGTTGTTGATCATCAAACTCGAATCAACTAACGGCAATGGCTGAACGTCTCTTCTTTTGCCGTCAGGACGAGCTTGTCGATGGTCGCATTCTGGTGAAGCGTCTTCTTGCCAGACGATTCGCGATGCTTCGTCGCGGGGAAGGGATTATCGCTTTTGATGCCGACTGCAAGCATATGCGTGCACCACTTGAAACTGGGAATTTGACCGGTAACATCCTGCGCTGTCCGTGGCATGGTTGGGAGTATGATCTTCAGACCGGGGCCTGTCTGACCAAGCCGGGAATGGATCTTCGACATTATGAGACCGAGATAGCCGACGGTAAAATTTATCTGCTGTTTGGTTCGTAAGCAGACAAGCGATTCGAGAGAGAGTCGTATCCTTTATGCCTTCTGTCTCATGGCAAAACTTTGCCTGAAGTTCGAGTGTATAATGGACTCAAGTCGGTCGATACTGACTTGTAAGAGGGTATCACGTTCGCAACCTCGTCTTTTGTTTTAGGTTGACATTTTCCTCGGGAAATGGCATCTATTCATCAGGCCAGGGCGTTAGATTATCGAATTAATCGAAGAAGATCCGCCGGCCGTCTTCGAGTCAAACCCCGTTCTGTCACAATATCTCGGGGTAAGGATCTCGCGGCAAACCAGAGAGTCAACTTAACGACTGTCAACAGGGCAACTGGCTCATGTTGGCCAAGGAGGTTTTATTAACATGGCGCTGCGTCGTGCCACTTACTGGATTTTTGGAGAAGATGAGAAAGCCATGGAGCAAAAGGCCCTCCTTGAGCAATACGGAGTCGAAATTGATCTCCGTGATCTCTCCAAGCGACCACTTACCGAGCGTGAAGTCGCCGGCGTGATCGGACATCTTGATCTCCGTCATTTCATCAATCCAACGTCCCCGTCGTACGAGAAACATAATCTCGACGAAAAAATGCCCTCTCGTGAGGAGCTGGTCAAACTGATCGCCGCCGATAATTCACTGCTTCGTCGTCCGATTATCCGGACCACCCGGCTGATGACCATCGGCTTCGACAAGAATAAGATTGGCGAGATGCTTCAGGTTGATTTCAATCATCCGCCGGTTGAAGATCGAGATACCAACGGCACCAATGACCGTCAGCCGGTTCACCACCATGGAGCACTCCATCAACGACGGGATCGTGAATCGATACCTCGCTAAATTTCTCTTTCGAAACCCCACCATCTTGAGTCATTCTCCCTGCTTTCAGTATGCTGAAAGCAGCGTGTTGACTGATCACTTGCAGCCGCAAAAAACTCACCGTACTCTTAGTCTCGCCCAAACGATGTGATCGTCATTATGGCAATCACCGAGGGCAGGAGAAATGATGTCGACTATCGAACGCGATACGCTTGAAACCGATATCCTGATTGTTGGTGCCGGTCCAGCCGGTCTTGCACTTGCGTACCACCTGACCACATTGCTGGAACAGCGTGGTATCGAGCGTCCCGAAATTTTTCTCATGGAAAAAGGGAAGTATGCCGGCGCGCATGCACTCTCCGGCGCGGTGATGGATCCTAAAGGGATAGCCGAGCTGATTCCTGATTACATCGCCAAGGGGGCACCACTTGAGTCCCCCTGTTCCAG
>CAZFGK010000018.1:0-61231 GCA_964518635.1 uncultured Ignavibacteriales bacterium | reverse complement strand
CGATTCATTCTACATTCTCACCGAGAGCAGCGCGATTCAGGTTCCAATTCTGCCGCCACCACTTCAGAATCATGGGAACTACATCATCTCCCTGAACAAGTTCACTTCGTGGCTCGCAGATCAGGTTCGGGAGAAGGGGATCGATATCTACGAAGGGTTAGCGGGGTTTGACCTGCTGGTCGAGGATGGTCGTGTCGTTGGTATTCAAACCGTCGATCTCGGCCTTGACAAGGACGGAAATCCCGGGCATAAATTTGAACCCGGTTCGATTATCAAAGCGAAGTTGACTATTCTCTGCGAAGGGGTGCACGGTTCACTCACCCGCATGGCATTTGAGAAAATTCCCGCGCTCAAAGCGGGAAAACTCCCGCAACAATATCTGACCGGCGTAAAAGAAGTCTGGCAGGTTCCGACAGGTCGAATCAAAAAAGGGGAAGTGATCCACACCGTCGGGTTTCCTCAACCGAATAGAGAATACGGCGGCGGTTGGGTCTATGGGATGTCGGAGACGATGGTCTCAGTCGGCTACGCCGTTGGGCTCGATTCTCCAGATCCCACCAATGATCCCCACGGGAAATTTCAGCGGTACAAATCGCATAAGTTGATTCGTGCAATTCTCGATGGCGGACAGATGCTCCACTACGGAGCGAAAGCGATTCCGGTCGCGGGCTACTATGCGATGCCAAAACTCTGGCATGATGGACTCCTGATTGCCGGGGATTCCGCTGGTTTCCTGAATGCGAGTCGACTCAAAGGGGTGCATCTCGCGATCAAATCGGGGATGCTCGCTGCTGAGACGGTCGTTACGGCTCTCGGAAAAGGGACATTTGATTCGACATCACTTTCACTCTATGGAACCCTTTTCGATCAGAGTTGGGCGAGACAGGAACTGTACGGCGCGCGTAATTTTCACGCCGGATTCAAGGGGGGACTGCTTTCCGGGCTCGCCCATGCCGCATTGCAGACGGCGACCGGCGGAAACGGAATATTCAATCGGCGCGAACATGAAGAAGACTCCAAACATATGCTTTCCATCGCCGAGTATGAGCGTCGTTATGGTCAGAAGCCGTCCAAGCCAACAACCACATTTGACAACGCGCTTACATTTGACAAGCTCACTGATGTCTACAAATCGGGAACGATGCACGAAGAACATCAACCGTCCCACTTGGTGATAGCCGACTACAATATCTGCAACACGAAGTGTACAGAAGAATTCGGCAACCCCTGCCAGCATTTCTGTCCGGCGAACGTGTATAACATGGTCGCGGACGACAATCGACCGGGAAAACTGAAACTGCAATTGACACCTTCGAACTGTGTACACTGCAAGACCTGTGATATTGCTGATCCGTATCAGGTCATTCGGTGGGTGGTACCGCAAGGTGGCGAAGGACCAAACTACACCAATCTCTGATGCCGCTCACAATTGCTGCGCAGCAGCATACTTCTCGAACATTTCGCATTGAATTTTCGTAGACAGCTCATGCCGACCTCACTTCCTCTGTTCATCACTCCTGCAATCCGGGATCTCCGGGTGGCTCACACAGCATGCTGATTAGGGTCGTAGCGATGCAGCTTCCTCTTGGGAGGGGGTTGACCCTCTCTGAGAAGCTCGCCCTTGTCAAACAGCGTCCCGATCTGGTAATCCTGCCAGAGTATCAGCTTGTCGAACCCTCAATTCCCGATCATGTCCGCGCAGCACTCGAAGCCCCCCGCTATCGGGAGTATCTGGCACATCTGTCGGACGAATTGTCGACGATTCTCGTTGGCGGGAGTATCATCGAGGCGACCGCACATGGGCTGGTCAATGTCTCTCTTGTCTATGATCGAGGAAATGAGATCGCTCGCTATGAAAAACAGTTTCCGATGCCCGGTGAAATCAAATCCGGGATTGCAGCCGGAAAAGGGCCTGTTGTTGTCGAGGTTGATGGGATGATCCTGGGGCTCTTGATCTGCGGGGATGTCCTCCATGACGCGACCTTCACATCGCTGGCAGCAATGCAGACCGATCTGATCGCCGTGCCGACCGCTTCCCCCTATCGACCGGAAGACAACGCGCTACTGAAAGAGGCACGGGATGAGACCCATTTCCGTCGCGGCTCAGAAATTGCCGGTGCCTACGTAGTAAAAACCGGTGGTATCGGCAGCTTGTTCGGACGTCCACTTCAGGGGAGAACGCTGGTGGCAGCGCCGTGGGGGATTCTTGAGCGGGTCGAGCCGACTCAGGAGCAGCGGATGCGCATGATCACCGTCACACTGGACATCGGAGAATTGCGGGAATTCCGAAAACGACAAAACGGTAACAACCGAAGCTGATTGATTCATCATAGATTGAAAACTGATCGATCTCTATTGAAAATTAACTCAGTCCCTGGAACAAAAAAAAGCCCCCGACTCGTCGAGGGCCTTTTTTACTTACTCTGATAGAAAATCTAGATTGTTCCAGCTACCTCTCCGGTATTGTTGACAATCTTCGCACTCTTTTGCTGCGCGTCATACCAGCGATTGAGCACCTCACGCTGCTTGGCAAAACGAACCTGAGTCAGAATCGAATCACGTTTGTCGTTGTAGGTTGCAAGATCGGGCTGGATTCGTTCCAAGAGGCGCATGATGGCTGATCCGTTCGAATACTCAACCACCCCGGTCGATTGTCCAACATTGGTGAGTGAGAACGCCGCACCTATCGCTTTCGGATCCCGCCCCAATTCAGGGAGAAACATCGAACGGGAGAATGCATTGAGCTCTTTGTATTCTGCACGATACCGCTTTGCGGCCTCATCCCACGTCGTGCCGGCCTGAATGAGTGACCAGATTGCTTTCGCGGTGTCTCCGGTTTGTTTCGCAGCATACTCAAGATTCAGCTCCTGAATAACCCGCCCACGAACTTCTTCAATGTCGGCAACACCGGCATTCTTTCGTTCGTCGACCTGAATCAGGAATGAGCCGATATCACTATCCATGACATCGGAGATTTCTGCGAGCTTGGCACTGAACGCAAATTGATTCGCCTGCAAATGATAGCCGATCTGCGGTATATTCTGATTCTTGAAAAAGAAGGGTGTCTTCACCAGCGACAAACCAGCGGCTTCGGCTGCTGCTTTCAGATTTCCACCCTTGCCTGATGAGGCAATCTCTCTGAGTTTGTTCTGGCGTTCTTCACGGGTTGCATCGGAGATCGTCGCCCGGAACAGAATATGCGCGACATTCGCTTCTTTCTGCGGTTCAGCCCCTTCGACCGGTGTAGTTCGAAAGCCACTATGCTTAATGATGTGATAACCGAACTGAGTCTTGATCGGGATTGAGACCTGTCCGGAATCCATGGCAAAAATTGCCGAGTCGAACTCGGCGACCGTCGCACCACGACCGTAAAATCCAAGTTCGCCGCCGTTTTGAGCGCTGGCATCATCAGAATAAATACGGGCAAGCTCAGCGAAATCAGCACCGGTCTTGAGTGTGTCGGAGATTCTCTTTGCTCTGCCCGCAGCAGTCTGCCAGTCGGTTTCGGATGGATCGCTGGAGACCATCACCAGATTCACACTGGCCCGATCCTCCATACGATACTTCTCCTTATTGGCTGCATAGTGAGCGTTGACCGCTTCTTCAGTATGCTGCGGCATTGCGGAGGTGAAGCGGCTGTAGGGCACACTGATAATACCCACGCGAACCATTTCAAGCGTATCAAGATAGGCCTGACGGACTTCCAGATCGCTGACATTCACTGTTCCGACAATCGCCTGCTGGACTTTGAACTGACGAATCTCCGGACGAACAACTTGTTCTATCTGCGCCCAGAACGAGGCCGCATCCGGACTGACCATTGCCTGCAGGTACTTTTGATAGTCGAATTGTCCGTTGGTCTGGAAAGAGGGAGATGACTGCAAGTAGGTTGGTGGGTTGTATTTCAGATAATTGTAGACGTCATTTTCGGTGACCACGATACCGCGCCGTTCGGCCTCCTGAGTGAAGATCTTCTCCTGAACAATCTGATTCCAGGCCTGTTGTTCCAGCTGCGCCATCTGGGACTTCGAAAGATCCCCGCCGGACTTTTCAGACTCAGTTCGGGTCAAATTACTGACCACCTGCTGATACATGGTCCAGGAAATCTTCTCACCATTGATGGAACCGGCGTCCGGCTGCCCAACCATACCGGAGCTTCGTCCGGATGATTCAAGCCCCCATTCGAGAACAATGAGTGCGACAAAAAGAACGAGAACGACCACAATGATCGGAACGATCATCTTTCGTAGAGTTTCAAACATCCGAGCACATCTCCCAAGGCAGTAGACCGAATGACACGCAACTGGCGCATTCGAACAAAATGATTAATGTCGATTGATCGGTCTGGAATGTCCGACAGCCGAAGCGGGGAATATAGGGGGAGATTCCCCTTTCGCAACTGGCTCGTCTTTCCGCCGATTCTTTTGTACCATTTTCGGCTGGAAGTCGCCGAAACTGACCGATTGAGCCGCTGCAAATGGTTGATTGATCCCAGTTTCGGTGTATCCTTGTCAATAATCGACCGAGCCACCCAAACGGAGTGAATTCTGGCCATACTGAACCGAAATTTCGCAAACAGGACACGAGAAGCTCATTTTCAGATACTGATATCCCCTCTTTGGCTGATAATGAGTGCTTTCTTGAGCCTCTTCATCTCAGCGGTTACCATACAGTCGAAGACTCCAACAAGCCCGCAGGGGGCTAGTTTGCCGATGAAAATTACTCCGGACCTCTCCTCCGGATTTGGGGACCCTCGGGATGGTCGCTTCCATGCCGGAGTCGATTTTCGTACCGGCGGAGTCACCGGGCAGCGTATCTTTGCTCCGGCGAGCGGATCGATTACCCGACTACGCGCCTCCTACACCGGATATGGCAAAGCGATCTATCTCACCGACAGTCGTGGTCAGATTACCGTTTATGCCCATCTCAGCGGCTTTGTCCCGCGGCTTGACTCTCTTGTCAAAATGGCTCAGGTAAGAAACAAGCGCTATCTCCTCGATCTGGTTATCCCTCGTGATTCGATAAAGGTCGAACAGGGGGAGATTATCGGATGGTCAGGGCAGACTGGCGTCGGGGCTCCGCATCTTCATTTTGAAGTTCGAACGGCTGACAATTATCCGCTCAATCCACTCAAGAACGGATATGCTCTTCCTGATGCAGTCCCGCCCCGAATCAAAAACCTCATGGTGCAGCTTCTTGATGGTACCGGAACATTCTCAAGCGGGAAACGGCAGGAGGCACTTTCGATTGTTCCGGGTGCCAAAGGGGGCTATCGACTCGAAAAGCCACTCGTCATGAGGCATCCCTTCGGTTTCCTGATCGAAGCAGATGATCGCCTACGTGCTGAGGGGATGACCGTTGCGATCTATGACGCAAAAATCCTGTTAGAAAAAGAAATGGTCTATCAGTCTCGTTTCGATACTCTCGACTTTGAGGATGGAGTATCGGTTCGGCTCGAATACGACTATCTGTTGAAAAGTGATGGAAATCGGGAAGTACGAACCCTTTTTGCTCAAGCAGGGAATGATCGCTCGGCGAAGTTGTCCGATCTGCAAAGTGGACGATTCGGTTCGAAATTTCCACTCACTTATGGAAAGCATGATTTCACTATCACCGTTGCCGATGCCGCCGGAAATACAAACTCGGTAACAGGAACACTCTACTGGCTACCAGAGAGTCGAATCGATTCACTCGTCTTAAAGAGAGTGATCTCTGATACGGTTAGAAATTTTCAGGTTCAGATGCATCCCGAACTACTGGCCTTGAAGCCGACATCAACGTTAGAGTACGCAGCCGGGTCGGTCTGGAAACCGTATGAACGAACGACTGTCAAAAAGAAGGGCAATGTTCTTGAAATTGAGGTGACTTCACCAACCGTCGATCGACTCTGTCTCCGGCTTCGTCATCGACTTCCGGATGGAACCATCATTGCCGAGCAGCCGTTCACACCGATTCCTCCATTTGGCGTGAAATCTGTCGAGGGATCGCATGAGATCCTTCCAGACGGCCTCTTGCTGACCCTTCAAACAAACTCCCGAAATCAGCTCATCTTCATGGCGCGGCTGTATCAAGACAGCACGCTGATTGATTCTGTTTTCGGTGAGTTCAAGAACACTTCGTTGTATACCTGCTTTCTCGAACCGTCCGCGAAATATCGAAAGATCACTCGGATCGAATATGTGCTTTCTGCCCTGGACTCTGTTGGTCAGATGAATCTGCTACTACCGTTGGACAAAGAAGAGAATCTGCATATCGCTGCTATCGGGTACAAAGAAGAGGACACTCTATCGTTCAACTCGAATGGGTCACTGATTGTCCAACGTTCAAATCTCTTCTCGCCACGGTTTGTTGAACTGCAATCGAATCTGATTGCAAACAAATCAGGCGTGGGTGTGGTCTCAGATCATTACAAACTGCTTCCCGAAGTCATGCCTCTTCGTGAACCGATGCGGGTACGTCTGCTTCTTGGCGACACTTCCGGTTTTGCAAGACGATCAGGTCTGGTCTGGCTTGATGCAAAGAAAGACAAATGGACGTGGATTCCGACCTCTGACCTCTCTCCAACGAGCGGTGGTATGTTTGCTGTGAGCGGGACTACCAATGGGGGAGGATCATTCTCAATCGCGCAGGATTTGAATCCCCCCCAGATCAGTTACGTCTCGATCTCACCAGGGAGATATTTCCCCAACCCACGTCCCAAAATCAGTTTTACTCTCAAAGATGATCTCTCCGGTATCGCAGATGACCGCTCGATTGAAGTCTACATCGGGAAAGAATGGATGATTCCGGAATTTGATCCTGAGCAATCACTCTGTACGATACAACCATTGAACAATCTCCCGGATGGGGAACATCGTCTGGCGGTGAAAGTGCGTGATCGGGCAGGGAACGAAGTAGAGGACTTTGTGCGATTCAACATCCGAGTAGACAACACTTCCCAGAATCAGAAGAAGAAAAAATAAGAGTAAGAGCAGGCGAAAGTACTCAGCAATGTTTATCCCGCTCTACGATGAAAATCCAACGGTTCGTCCGCCGATCGTGACCGTCGCGCTGATTATCTTGAACAGTGCAGTTTTCTATTTCATGTGGTCACAAGGGGAAGTTCTCTTTTTTGATCTGACCAATCGCTACGGTTTCACGCCGGGTATTTTTACCGGCATGGGGAGTAGTTTCGAGGTTCCCAGTTGGTATTACCTGACTCCTTTTACCAGCATGTTCATGCACGGAAGCTGGATGCATCTGATCGGCAACATGCTCTTCCTCTGGATTTATGGAAACAACATTGAAGATCACTTCGGTCATGTGCGTTTTCTTCTCTTCTATCTGGCCGCCGGACTCGCTGCCGTCGCACTTTTTTCGGCGTTTAACCTCGCCTCACAGACACCGCTGGTTGGGGCGAGTGGCGCGATTGCCGGTGTGATGGGAGGATATCTGGTGCTGCATCCGAAGGCACGCGTGACCTGCCTGTTCTTCTGGAATCTCATTCAAATCCCTGCCGGAATCTTACTGGTCATCTGGATCGCGCAGGAAGTGCTCATGTCGGTACTTGCAGGTTCTCGTGAAGGGGGGGGCGTCGCCTTTCTCGCCCACGTTGGTGGATTTGTCTTTGGATTTCTGGTTCTGAAATTTTTCGCACAGAAAAACTCCCGCATTCTTCCTATTGCACGAAATCCATACGGGAGATAGAAGATGCCACACCCATCAAGTGCCGCCAATGCCAGTGTCCTGAATCAAAAACGGCGTATTGCACCGCAGGCCGAGACCACTCCGGAGGAGTCACGCGATCTTGGTTTTGGGGCCAAAGTCCTTCAGGAGTCTCATACCAGACTGCTTAATCGGGATGGAAGTTTCAATGCACGTCGTCACGGCATTCCGTGGGTGAGGTCATGGTCTTTATTCCATTGGCTGCTGACTATCTCCTGGCGGCGATTCTATCTGGTCATCGTTTGTTTCTACACCATAGTGAATCTGATCTTCGCTTCCCTCTATTTCCTCCTCGGTCCGGAAGCTCTCATGGGGGAGATCGCCGCCACTGAGACTGAGCGATTTTGGGAGAGCTTTTTCTTCAGTGTCCAGACACTGACCACTGTCGGATACGGTCGCATTAGTCCGGTCGGGATTGTCGCGAATGCGGTTGCGTCGGTCGATCTGCTGGTCGGGCTCCTCAGTTTTGCCATTATCACCGGACTGTTATTCGCCCGTTTTTCGCAGCCTGCGGTCCGCATACGGTTTAGCAAAGTGGGATTGATCGCCCCATTCAAAAACGGCTACGCCTTCATGTTTCGCATCGTCAATGAGCGAAACAGTCAGCTGGTCGATCTTCGCGCGACGGTCGCATTTACTCGAGTCGTTACGGATGCATCCGGCGTCATGACTCGCAGATTCTTTTCGCTCAATCTCGACCGTGATCGAGTCATGTTTTTCCCTCTCCACTGGACGGTCGTCCATCCGATCACCGCCGAAAGCCCGCTTGCCGATCTCTCCGAAGAGGATTTCCGGTCCTCAAAAGGGGAGTTTGTGGTCGCGTTGCAGGGGACCGATGAGTCGACCGGTCAGACGGTGCATGCGCGTTCCTCGTTCGGGGCCTCAGAAGTTATATTCTACGCCAAGTTTTCCGACCTGCTGGGCAGGGATCAGGACGGGTATTTGTCGGTCGACATCGGGAAACTTGATCAATTTCAGCCACTCGCCGGGATAGATTGAAGAGTTTCACCTATTTTCTTGTCCTAAATCATTTCAGGGGCTAAACTTCCGAGCTGCGATCTCGATAATACGAGCAAGATGCACGGATCGCCGACTTTAGAGGTAAAAGGACCTGCCTTGGCTTTTTTTGATTTTCTCTCCAGCGACATTGGTATTGATCTCGGTACAGCAAACACACTTGTCTATGTCCGCAATCAGGGGATCGTTCTGAATGAACCCTCGGTAGTCGCGGTAGAAAAAAGCACCGGCAAGATTCTCGCAGTCGGCTCCGCCGCGAAAGAGATGACCGGACGTACCCCCGGCGGGATCGAAGCGATTCGTCCGCTCAAAGACGGGGTGATCGCCGATTTCCAGATGTCTGAAAAGCTCATCGCTGATTTTATCCGCCGAGTCGTGAAGCATAAATATCTCATGAAGCCACGAGTCGTGATCTCGGTCCCCTCTGGCATCACCGAAGTAGAAAAACGAGCCGTGCGAGATTCCGCTGAAGGCGCAGGGGCGAGAGAAGTTTATCTCCTCTCTGAGCCGATGGCCGCCGCGATCGGTGTGGGACTGGCCGTTGATCAGCCGACTGGCGTCATGATTATCGATATTGGTGGCGGGACCTCCGAGATTGCAGTCATCGCGCTAAACGGAATAGTGAACGATACATCGATTCGTGTCGCAGGTGATGAATTCAATGACGCGATCATCAACTACCTCAAGAAGAATTACAATCTGCTGATCGGTGAACTCACCGCCGAAGATATCAAGATCAAGATCGGTTCGGCCTTTCCGCTCGAAAAAGAACTGACGATGGAAGTCAAAGGGCGAGATCTTGTCGCCGGTGTGCCGAAGAATCTCAAGATCTCTTCGGTGCAGGTGCGGGAAGCTCTTTCTGAGACACTTGAAATTATCGTCGAAGCGGTTCGTCAGGCCCTCGAGCAGACCCCACCAGAACTTGCCTCTGATATTCTCGAACGTGGGATTGTCTTAACCGGCGGCGGCGCACTTCTGCGCGGTCTCGACAAACTGATTCGTCAGGAAACAAATCTGCCGGTCATCGTTGCCGATGATCCTCTTACCTGTGTCGCGCGCGGTACCGGACGTGTACTTGAAGATATCCCGCGCTATACCAAAGTACTCGAGCGATCCCGACGCGACTGACGCAAGTCATCTCTCTCATCTGATCTGACTCCACCTTCAGTTCAATCCAAATTGTACCTACTGGTACATTGTCGCTAAACTGTTCCTCTCAGACCATTAGGATTCTATTCCCATTTGATTGTCTCGACTGTCGCACAGTGAGTTAAAGAGCTGCACTGGATGGCATCCTTTCTGTATGCTTTATAGGAACAAAAGGAGTCAACATATGCGACACACTACTCTCATGAAATCAGCCGGAGTTTTACTCCTCGTAACCGCTCTTGCTATTCCTTTGCTCGCAGGGCCGTTCGGACATCGGATGCGAGGACCGAAACAGGGAATGGAACGACGATTCGAGAAACTTGCCGAAGAGCTCAAGCTTTCGAAAGAGCAAACCGCCAAGATGTCCGAGGCACGAGACGCACTCCAACTCAATATGATCAATCTACGGGCTGATCTTGCCAGACAGCAGTTGGAATTGCGGACGGCACTTCGTGCCGAGAAAAACACTCCGGAGCAGAAGGTTGCCGAACTTTTTCAAAAGGAGGCCGACCTGAAGGCGAAAATTGCTTTCGAACGATATCGTCATCGCATGAGCATTCGCAGCATGCTCACTCCTGAGCAGCAGAAGAAGATGGAATCACTCATGTCGAAGCGACACGAAAAGATGAGAGGTAGAATGCATGGCGGGCGCATGATGCACGACGGCCAACTTGACGACGATGAAGCAGGAGATCGTGGGGAAGCCACTCCCCGCCGACGAAAAATTTAGGCATATACGCGAAGAAAATGCTCTGATACTTATGACGGTCTGAAAAAATCAGGCCGTCTTTTTTTGCGAACTCGTAAGGGTGTCGGAAGGGGAATCGTTGACGTCGTCTCGGTTCATGGTCATCTTGTCGGATTCATGCCAGGAACCACCGCTCCAATTCATTCCGTATCCTTGATAATCCCCACCTACCGTCGAGAACGTGCGCTCGTCAATTGCCTTGAGTGTGCACGTCTGCAGGACTGGTCCAATCTAGAAGTTCTCGTCATTGATCAATCTGAGTCACACGAACAAGATACTGCACGCTACCTCAGCGAGCTTTCAGTTCCGATTCGGTTGATTCATCACACCCCACCAAGTGCAGTAGGTGCGAGGAATCGAGGAATTCACGAATCGACCGGAGACTTGCTCATCTTTATCGATGACGACACTACCTTTGAGTCCTCCTTTGTCTCTCATCATGTCGCCGCAATCACGGCTGGAGCCGATGTCGTCCAAGGGAGAGTGATTGAGCCCGGGCGTGGAGTCTCTTACCGACCACAGTGGATGCTCCCCTGGTTGCGAGTGATCGGAAGCAATACCTATGACAAGTCCGGTGATACGAACACCCTGACCGGTTGTAATTTTTCAATCACTCGCTCAGCACAGAAGAAAATTGGACTGTTTGACGAGCAATTCAATGGAATTGTCATTCGAGAGGATGCTGATTTAGGCGCACGTTGTTTCAGGGGAGGACAGACCATAAAATTCTCAGCGGAGGCGTGGCTGACACATCATCGAGATCCCAGCGGCGGAGTCGATGTTGGGGTCAACAAACCCAGACGAGAGTGTGAACCGGATGTGTTGCGCAATGATCTCTACTATGCTCATAAGCACTTTCCGCGAATCGTTGTCTGGCAATATCGCCTGCGGCTGAAACGTCGACTCCTGCGGATCGCACAGGAACAGGGTTCCCTGACGGTACGAGAGATCGACGATCTCCTTGCGACGGCAGATCTGGATGCGCGTCGACTTCTGAAACAGTAACGTCGCTTTAACTTGAGAAGGGTGCACTGATTTCGTTCGTTAGCAGTATGCCACAACATGCGGCCGCTATACTTACCTATATCCGTGAACATATTCATCATCCGCTGAAGATGAAGGAGCTGGCACGTGCGCTTGAGGTGCCGATTGACGAATACCGTCACTTTCGGGCGGAGGTCAAACGACTCCTCGATAGCGGAGGGCTGGTCATGCTCAAACGAAGTCGGCTCGGGCTTCCGGGGCCGATGAATCTCATCACCGGGCAATTTCAGATGACCAAGAGTGGAAATGGGTTTGTCTCCAAGACGGGAACTCCGATCACCAGTGCGAATCCGGATGACATTCTTATTCCGCCACACGCGACGTTGACCGCATTGGATGGTGACATCGTGCTTGTTCGCATTGGCCCGATTCGCGGGGATCGCGTCAGTGGGGAAGTAATCAAAGTCGTCTCTCGTTCCGGAAAACGGATCGTCGGCACGTTTCGAGCCCAGCGTCACTTTCTCTTTGTCACCCCTGACAATCCTCGACTGCATCGTGATATCTATGTCACCGAAGAGACCGCAGGTGGGGCAGAGGACGGCGAGAAAGTTGTCGCCGAGTTAGTCGCATGGGACAATCCCCATTTGAATCCGGAAGGGCGCGTTCTTGAGCGATTGGGAAGACCGGGGGATCCCGGCGTCGATATGCTCACCGTTTTGCGCGCCTATGATCTTCCCACCAGTTTCCCTCCACAGGTGCTTAGTGAAGCGGAAGAATCAGCCGCCAGATTCGGCAGCGAACTTCCCGATACCATCACCGGCCGAGTTGATCTAACTCATGAGTGTATCTTCACCATCGATCCGGCAGATGCGAAGGATCATGATGACGCAATCTCGGTGACGAAAGAAACAGATGACTATCGTCTCGGTGTTCACATTGCCGATGTCTCCTATTTTGTACCGGAAAATTCTGCGCTCGATACCGAGGCCCTTCGCCGTGGCAATTCAGTCTATCTCCCCGGGATGGTCGTGCCGATGCTTCCCGAAATCCTCTCCAATGATGTCTGTTCGTTGCGCCCGAACAGGCGACGGCTGGCGCATTCAGTTTTCATGAAAGTCTCAGCTACCGGAGAGATTAAGAGCTGGGAATTTGCTGATACGATCATCAAATCAAAGGCGAAACTCTCCTACGAAGATGTCCATCATTTCTTCACTGATGATGCACAATCAGAAATTCCAAAGGAGATCGCCGACACTCTTCAACTAGCCCGTGAGCTTGCCAATGCCATGAGCAAGCGGCGATTTGCCGAGGGGTCGCTCGATTTTGATCTGCCGGAATCTCGAATTGTGCTCGGTCCGAAAGGGGAGGTGCTCGAACTCGGAACCAAGGTGCGTCTTGAATCTCATCGCCTGATCGAAGAGTTCATGCTCGCTGCGAACAAGGCGGTCGCATTGGAGGCATTCCGTCGTGCTGTACCATTTCTCTATCGAGTACATGACAAGCCATCCCTTGAGCAGATGGAGGCATTTTCTTCGCTGGTCGAAAGGCTCGGGCTCAAATTTCCGGTCTCTCCAAACATCGGACCGAAACCGTTTTCTGAGTTTCTTCGACAGGTGGCCGATCTGCCAGAAGCGGAGTTTGTCAATGAGCTGATGCTTCGCTCGATGAAAAAAGCAGTCTATCAGCGGGAAAACATCGGGCATTTTGGTCTGGCATTTAAGCACTACACCCACTTTACCTCTCCGATACGCCGCTATCCCGATCTGGTCGTGCATCGACTCCTGCGGCGTCTACGGGATGGAAGTTTTGTCCCTCCGTTCACGACCAAGGTGAACAGCATCATCGATCAGGTCAGCCAGCACTGCTCCACCACTGAGCGTACCGCCGAGGCCGCCGAACGACTGGCGGTTCGGATCAAGCAGGTCGCCTTCATGGCAACCCAGGTAGGAACAGAATTCGATGGCGTTATCTCGGGTGTGATGCCATTCGGGTTCTTTGTGCGCCTTAAAATTCTCGGTGCGGAAGGACTTGTCCGACTGTCGACTCTTGATGATGATTACTATCGCCATGATGAAACCAACCACCGGATTATCGGAACTTCGACGCGCAAGATATTTCGTCTGGGGGATGCAGTCCGAGTCGGCATTCTCCGAGTCGATACCGAACGTCGAGAGGTCGATCTCTATCTGGTCGGTGCGGTCGCAAACGGCGAGAAGCGTGACAAAGGGGCCTTCGTGAAAAAACGCCCCCTCCCGCATGAACGAAATCGAAGTGGGGCCTCTTCCCGTTCTGCACGAAAAAGTGGAGGAAGGCCGTCTACTGCGAATCATCCCGCGAAACAACGCTCCAATAGTCGCTCCGGGTCAAAGGCGAAGCGAGGCGGGAGATGAAAGAAGCAGTCGCAATTCTCGTCGACCGTCAGAGTGCTCGCCAGCAGACACAGTGGGAATCTGTCGGGATTATCGCGAACGAAATCGGGGAACTGCAGAATCTCGCCAAGGAACGCGTGCTTGATCTGGTGGTCATTGATGAACATCGGACCGAGTTGACTGCGACGGTTTCGATGAAACTCCGTCGAATCAATCCACTCTGTGAGATTTGGAAAGTCACGCGTGACCATCAGCTGCTTGCCGATGGTCTCCTCTATGACGGACTTATTGACCCGGAACTTTCTATCTCAGCACTTCGTGAACGCGTAAAACAGATTCTCTTCGAGAAAGAGACACTCAATCGATACGGCCTTGTCGGACGTTCGGCAGTAATGAAGAGTATCGCGCGCACCATTCTGCGTGTTGCTCCGACAGATATTTCAGTTCTGATTGTTGGCCCATCCGGTTCAGGGAAAGAGCTGGTTGCGCGCGCTCTGCATACCGATTCTCCGCATAAAGGGAATCCATTCGTTGCTATAAACTGCGGTGCGATTCCTGAGGGGCTTCTTGAGGCAGAACTGTTCGGTGCCGAAAAAGGGGCATACACTGGCTCGGTCGCCAAACGAGAGGGGCTTTTCTACAAAGCCCACGGTGGGACGATTTTCTTAGATGAAATCGGCGAAATGAAGCCGGATATGCAGGTCAAGCTGCTGCGAGTGTTGGAAGACGGGACATTCTACCCCGTCGGATCTAACTCCCCCCAGCGTGCTACCGCCCGAGTGCTGGCGGCGACAAATCGTGATCTTGTTGATGCCATCGCTGAAAAGAACTTCCGGGATGATCTCTATTTCCGTCTCGGGGTGGTCAAAATTATTCTTCCTTCTCTCGCCGAGCGACGCGGTGACGTACAACCACTATTGCATCAGTTCTGGCGAGATTATCCCGGCATCAGTTATAGTGATTCGGCTCTCGATCGTCTCACTCGTTACGACTGGCCCGGAAATGTGCGCCAGCTCAAAAATTTCTGCGCACGCATGGCCGCCTTGAAACCACAGGGGGTGGTTGAGCGAGCAGATGTCGAGGCATTTCTGGAAGAACAACACCGCACCGCATCAACCGTGCCGGTAGCGACAGGGAAGACTCCCGAGGAAGCAGGTCAGGAGCTTATGTATCGGGCCATACTTGCTCTTGGAAATGAAGTTCGCATGCTACGTGATCTGATTGTCAAAAATCTGCCGAACGAAGGGAACGGGGAGTTGTCGGGCAGACCCCTCTCAGGCGAGACCGTGGCAACCATGGATGAAATGGAACGTGATCTGATTGCGCGCGCACTGCGGGAGACCGGCGGCAACCGAAAAGAGACCGCCAGACGGCTTCGCATCGGAGAGCGAACCCTCTACCGAAAATTGCAGAAGTACAACCTGCAATAGGGGAGTGCTCAAGGGGCTGTGCGAACAACTCTTGTTATAATTCTTTCCCTCTTACCTCTGTTGCCATTGAATGCGCAGGAGGATTCGACTGCACTCCCGTTTGTACTCATTGAAGAAATTCAATCTGAACTGCAATCGGGGCGAATCTCTTTCGATGATGCCGAGCTTCTCACTGAATGGATCGAACATGTCGACGGGGAATCACTCCGTAACTGGATTGATACTCGTACAGATCTTTCATCAGAATTCATCGCACTCTTGCAGGCATGGCTCGATCGTACTGACTCGAATCAGCGTGTTGCAGATTCTCTGGTATCAACAGACGCGAAGTATTCGGTTAGTACTCGAATAGGATTTCGAACTCGTGACGAAGAATCCACCATTCGAGAATTTCTGTCACTTCAAGCTCAACTTGATCGGACAACAAAGGTGTCGATTGACTTCAATCACGCCAACGATGACAGCGTGCAGATTCGAAGACGCTCAATTCGAATTCGACCCACCGCGGGCTTAATTGACGAGATTACGCTCGGTTCATTTTCAACGAAACTTGGAACGGGGCTTCTTTTCGCACCATCCCGAACTGCGATCTCACCAACTGGTACAATTCCCGATGGTTTCCTCTTCTCGTCGGGAAGGGAGATGAATGGGATTCTGTTGAAATCTGAAATCGGTAAGATGGCTCTGCAATTACTCAGTTCGATCAGGAAACGGAATGACACGAGTCACATCCTTCTTGCGACTGAAATGAACTACTTGCTGACATCTGAAATGAAAGTCGGATTTGCCCTTGGTCTGTCATCAATAACAGGGTCGACATCAAGCAATGCTGCCTATCCGGGATCGCTGATCATCACCCGTCGAGTAAACGATCAGAGCATTGAGATAGAAATCGGCGGACTCCTGAATCGGTCTTTGGCTCATCCCGGCCTCAACAGCCGTTTCAAGTGGGTCACAGGGTCAGATATGCGCCTGCAACATCGTCTGATCTGCTGGTGGTATGATCCAGACTGGCTGGAGATTGCCGGAAATGGGGGATACCTGAGCTTGAGTATCCCGGAGCCAGATACCAATGCACTTGGTTCTTCTCGCCTTCGCGCCGGTCAGTATGGATTTCGTTATGAAGTCAGAAGAGAAAAGGGGGCGGGTTCCCACGGAATTCTTCCGCGACTGGCTGTTGTCTTTGGACGTCGCGCTGCTGATACTTTCGGAGTGATGCTGGAACCTGCCATCCGTCTGCCGCTTCAGAATGCGAATCCACTGGCTACGACTCATCTTGAGCTGGTCGGGCAGTTGCGCACTCGCAAGCCCGCCCGTACCGCGGCGTTCTTTCTCGATGAAGCAGAAGCACTCACGGCCGAGTTTCAATTCAAGAGGCAGCGAACAGAAATCGCTCAGAAAATAGGGCTTGAATCTTTGAATGAGCAGCGATCATTTATGTCACAACTCATCGCACAAATGAGAATTCGGGAGTGGTCATTTGCAGGACGCGGTTTGATTCGAAATGTCAGCAAAGATCAGCGTTCAAGCTGGAGAATCACGACTGAAATCAGACGGATATTCGCAGATCGGAGTATCTTCCTTCGATCTTTCATCGAAAATTCGACAGATGCTGAAAGAAACCGGCGCAAACTTTTCGTGCTGGAGACTGGACTGGCATGGAGATGGTAAAGCTTCGTTGTCAGATCGCAGCTCTTCTTGTCACTTCCATTGTTTCATTTCCACTATCGGCTGCTATTATCAATGTCAATGAAGTGATGGTCAACGCGCCGGAACCGGAGGCATCGTACGAATGGATCGAACTCTATGTCGATGCCGCAACGACCAACCTTTCATTCTATGAGTTGAGAATCGGAAGCACGACTCTTCTTCTCTCCGGCATCGCAACCAGCGGGGATTATATTCTTGTCTGCCGCGACACCGCCGCGGTGAAAGCACGCTGGGCAGTTCCAGCCGAACAAACTCGTGTGCGTTATTTTCAGAGAACATTTTCTCTTACCAACGGTGGCGGGAGAGTTGAGATAGGACTCCCCTCGAATGTCGCATCGTCTCTCGACTGGACAAATTCAACTCTCGAAGGGGTTTCCTGGGAGCGAGCACGGTTGACCGCCTCGGCAATTCAACTCTCGCAGGATCCAATCGGTGCGACACCCGGTTTTATCAACTCAGTCACGCTCTTATCTCATGATCTTGCTCTTCGAAGTGTCACTCCCTTTCCAAGTGACGGGCAGACCTTTCTTGATCTCGATATCGAGAACAAGAGTACCGGAACATTTTCAGGCGGGCAGATTCGAGTCTATGAAGCCGATTCACTCAACCCATCAGTTCTGGGGACTGAATTACTCGCCGAGCCGATTCCATCAATCGATTCCGGATTTTCCTCACTCACGCGCGTGATGCTGCCGGTCATTCCCTCCACATACGCTTATCTCGCAATCCTGCTTGATCCGGACGACCGCTCACGTAACAATCGAATCGATAAAGTAGTGCCAGCATCACTCTATCCTCCACTTGTCCTGAATGAACTCCTTCCGAATCCGGCGCCGCCTCAATTCAGTGAATGGGTTGAACTGAAAAACCGCTCTAGTCAGGCACTCTCTCTCAACAACTGGAAGATCGGGGATGTCGGCTCACTGACTCCTCTCCCCATGTCATCTCTGCAGATTGCTGCTGGTGGTTATGTCGTACTGGCGCAGGACTCAGTTTCATTTCGCTCTTCGAATCCTTCCTCCAATGCCATAGTGATCCAGCCATCCTCATGGAATCCTCTGGGAAATTCCGGCGACCTGATTCGCCTTGTTGATTCCTATCAATACGAGGCAGATCGATTCAGTTGGTCGGGAGCGTTCAGTGATAATATCACCCGAGCACGAGATGAGGATGCCTTGACTTTCACCTGGGGGGAATCGGAATCTGAAGGCGGAACTCCCGGCACAAAGAACATTGTTCGCCTTACCAGTGACGAGGACTCAATCTCGCTCATTGTCGATCCTCCATATCTCAAGCCCGGTGATGATCGGTATGGATCGACCGAGATTCGGATAAGCCCGCCATCTGCAAGTTCCTACTCTCTGACTTTGTATGATGATGCTGGTCGGGTGGTGGTGCGATTTCTCGATGATGAGAGCACGTTTCGTTCGAGTTATCAATGGGATGGGTATGCCGGCGGGTTTCCGGCGAAACCCGGTCGATATCTCGTGTTACTTGAGGCAGTCGGAGTCGAGAGCATTCGCAGAGTGCTGGTGGTGCTGCCGTGAGTACTTTCAGAAATTTTCAAAGAAGAAAGTGGCTGTTCACACTGTTTCTTGCATATCTCTTACTTTTCAATTCAACAATTGCGTTTGCTGAATCGCCTGAGACGTTGTCACGTGCGGGAATTCCCTTTCTTTCATCTTTATCCGCAGATGAATCTCTCCGCTATCCAAACTTGCGGATCACTCATGACTGGAAACTGCAGAGTTCGTATGAACGCAGGTACGATCTCCCTGAATTTGACCAGCTTCAACTATCGGCCGTGAATTCTGCAGATCGCTACTCGGTTGCATTTGGAGTTATTCATCGACCGGTGGCAGATTTTTATGTCGAGTCGGATATCATGCTGTCGAGCAGTTATCGTTTCAATCGATTCTCGGCATTACTCGGTCTGAATGCTCGTCTGACAAACATCTCACTTCCTGATCTGTCAGAAAATTCGACTTTCTCTTGGGGGACACTTGCTCTGGGCTATGATTTCGGCGATGCAAAAGTTGCACTCAACGCTGAAAAGCTTTCATCATCTGATAACAAGAACATTACTCGACATCATATTATCCATCTGGTTTCAGAGTGGATGTATTCCCGCGATCTGTTTCTTCTCGGTTCTGTGACACTTGAAAAACTACAGTCTCCCCGTTTCGCCGTGTCCCATCTTCTCCCTCTCGGGGAATCAGTCAACGCCTCTGTTGGTTTCAGAACATCACCCAATGAGTATACGGGTGGCATTGATGTCGAATTGGGGAAGATGCATCTGGTCTACGGCGCGGCGATTCATCCGACACTCGGCCTGACTCACTCTGTTGGGATGGAAGTGAGACTGGGTCGACGCGCGATTCCCTCCGGGATATTCGAATGATACGCACACGTGATGATATCGAATCACGCGAGCTGATCGCTCTTGCACCGTATGCCGCGAGTGCATTGAAGAGCCGAGGTCGACTCTTTCCGATTGTTCCTCATCCGAATCGAACCTGCTTCCAGCGTGACCGTGATCGAATAGTGCATGCCACGGCTTTTCGGCGTCTGGAGCAGAAGACACAGGTCTTTCTGCCGCATGAGGGGGATCACTTTCGAACCCGACTGACCCATACCCTCGAAGTTGCGCAGATCGCTCGTTCTCTGTCACGCTCTCTTGGATTGAATGAAGACCTTGCAGAAGCAATCGCGCTGGTGCATGATCTAGGGCATACACCCTTTGGACATGCCGGCGAAGATGTCCTCGATGAACTGATGACCGGCTTCGGCGGCTTCAATCATAATGCACAATCTCTTCGCGTCGTGGATCTGCTTGAGCAGAGATATCCTGAACATCCCGGCTTGAATCTTTCGTTTGAAATTCGGGAGGGGATTGCGAAGCATGAGACGACGCAGTGGCAACTTCCAGCTGAATTCGCGACGAGTGAACGTCCTACACTCGAGGCCTCCCTCGTCGATCATGCTGATGAGATTGCCTATAACGCGGCAGATATCGATGACGCCGTTCGCGGTGGGTTGATCGAAATCGACGATCTTCGCGATCTGTCGATCTGGTTATCAAACCCGAATCATGTCGGCCCGTTTGACAAGTCGGTACGACTTTCAACTCAATCGGCAGATCACAAACGAGCCACCCTGATTCGATGGCTCGTCGATCAGGTCGCTACTGATCTCCTGATAGAAACCAGCAGACGGATTGAATCGAATCAGATAGAGTCACTCGAGGCAGTTCGCAATGTATCTGTCCGAATCGTCGGTTACTCAGAAGAGATGTCCGTTCGAGTTGTTGAACTGAAGCAATTTCTCAGAGCACGTGTCTACAAACATCCCAATTTGCAGGCACTGGTCGGGCGGGCGAAGAAGACCATCGAGACGATCTTTTTCAGATTGCTGGGGAGACCCGAGCTTATGCCTCTTCGTTATCAGGAGATGCTTCTTACTGAACGTCGTGAGCGTGTGGTTGCAGATTATATCGCAGGGATGACCGACCGGTACGCCGAGTCGACCTTGCAAAAAATCGGCGGCTAGTCTGATACTCGCACGTTGCTGCATGCACTTCCGCTGAACAGGAGCTAACTCTCAATCCGACAGTCGATCAGGACGTGATTTGAAATCGGCACTCTGATTGCCATGATCTTCCTGTGGACTGTTACTTTGGTGCGGTTGACCGCGGAACTCTGCCTCATCCCGTTTCCCATTTTTCAGGGATTCCTCTGACCATTGAGTCAAAAAACTCAGATAGTCGCATTTCTGTACTGGTGACATTTGTTATCCCCGAGGTCGGGATTCGATTTAAAGCCCCCTTTGCCGGGGAGGATCGCTACCATTCCGATCTCGCGTCACTTCTGGCTCTTCTTGAGTTCATCGATACCAACCAGAAATATGTCCAGCATGCCCATTACATGCTCCACGGGACCAATCTCGCCCTGATCAGCCAATTGAACGGAGAGGAACCAGCCGCACCGGAGTTTCAACCTCTCCTTACGAAGGCGAAAGACTACTTCAAGAAATATCGCATCTCACTCAACTGGGTACCAGCCAGCCAAAATCAGGCGATTCGGTTCCCGGAACTGGGCTAAGTTTCAACTCTTTCCTCTTCACACTCTCATCGAACACATGATTGACCATCCAGCAGTATGGCTGCTATACTCCAAGCGTGTCTCCATCCATCGTTCGATCTGCCTATTCTCCCCGACGCTCAAATTCCGGTAACAAAATTACCCCCGCCGAGCTGCATACTCGTACAACCAAAGGGGACTATGCACAGGCATACTATTTCTATGGGCCGGAAGATTACCGGGTCGTCGAAGCTGAGAAATTTCTCTCTCGTCAGTTTGTAGGAAATGATGCAAACAGTGATCTGGCGATTCGACGGCTCAGTTTTCGTCAGTATTCACTGACGAGTGTATTGGATGAACTTCAGGCCCTGTCACTTCTTGGCGGAAAAAGAGTCATCGCCGTCGCCGAGGCGCAGTCGCTCAGACCGGATCAATTCGAACGTCTCGCGACTGTACTCAAGCAGACCGAACCGACTCGCTTGGTTATTCTCTCCAGTCCATCGGCACGGCTGCCAAAATGGGATTCGGCATTTATCAAAAATATCGGGACTGTTGCCACGGTTGTAGAGTTTGAGGCATTCCGACCGGATGACATAGTCTCCATGATCGAGCGCAAGGCCGTTCAATTGAGAATTCAATTCGGACCAGGTGCGAAAGAGCAATTGCTGACATTGGTGGGGGTACGAAAATCTGCGGTTGATCGTGAGATGGAGAAACTGGCTCTCTATTCAGACGGCTCTCCGATCACTAAATCAGAAATTGATCGTCTCACCTCTGATTGGACTGAGACTGGCGCGTCCCTTTTGGCGCAGGCGATTCTCCAGAAGGATCGTGCAAAGTCACTGGCATTCTTGCAGCAATGCTTAAATGAAGGGGTCAGCACCACAACCTTGATCTGGCAACTCGGCGGCTACTTGACCGACATGTTGCTGATTCGACTCGGTGAGCAGCCCTCAGCTAAATGGGGCGGGGTTGCCAATGCCCGAAAACAGGATGCCGGTCGGTTCAGCGTGCAGGCGTTGGAAACTGCAATCTCCGGCGTTGCCAATGCCGAGCATCTCCTCCGCCATTCCCCCATATCGGATGATTTTGTCATGGAATCGCTGGTGGCGACTCTCATTCCATCCGTGAAAAATACCCAAACGGGCGGGAAGTTTTCTGCTCGGCAAGCGTAGTTCAGGGGCAGGGGATTGATGGTCCGCTATAGTGCCGACATCACCGACCGGTCGCTCATTGAATCTGCCCAGCAGGGGGATCGGGCGGCTTTTGGAGAAATTGTCCGGCGACATCAACCCCGACTCTATCGAACCCTGATCGCGCTGGTCAAGGACCGTGCAACGGCGGAAGACCTGGCGCAGGAGGCATTTGTACGAGCGTGGGAACAGATCAAAAGATTTCGTGTCGAGTACGATTTCTATCCCTGGCTGGCGACTATTGCCCGCAATCTTTCCTATACCCATCTGGCACGTGAAGAGAGACGGAACGAGCACGTGGGTTCACTCGATAAACTGCAGGAGAGCGGACATGATCCACAATCGCAGGAGCTGGGGCCGCTTCAGCAGTTGCTCGCCGGCGAAGGGGACAAACGTTTTTATGCCGCACTCATGAGTATGCCGGAGAGTTTTCGGGTGGTCTTTGTGCTTCGACATTTTGAAGGATTGGACTATCACGAAATCGCCAGTTATCTCAAGATCCCACCGGGGACGGTTGATTCACGGTTGTATCGTGCGCGGAAGTATCTCCTCGATGCATGCCAGGAGTTACTCGGAGACTGAGCGTGAAAGAAAGAGATATGGAACATCATTGGTTTGAAGATCGCGTATCAGCCTGGCTTGATCAGGGGTTGCCGGTTATGGAACAGGCCGCTATGGATGAGCATGTCGCCTCCTGCCCGGAGTGTACCGCACAGGCCGAACGATTTCGCTCCCTTGATCGGCTGGTGCAGCGTCATGCCAATCTGAAAACTGATCATGCCTACTTCGATGACCTCGCTGCGAAAACCAATGAGCGGATTTTCGGTAGTAACCGTGCAAGTGAGAACGAAAAAACGACTATTACGCCGATCACCTGGTGGCGATGGACTGCGGTTGCAGCGGGAGTGATTCTGACGAGTGTGGTCAGCTGGAAAGTCTTCGAAGAGCAGCCGAAAGTCCGTCAGTTGTCGGCACCGGCGGTGGAATCGAAGCAGGAAAAAGAGATTCCTCTGAGTGATTCTGTGATGAAATCCGATTCGTTCTTGCTGAATGCGGAGATTGAAAAAAGTGTGAGTGCGGATACACTACTCTCAGTTGAAAAGAAATCTACACCTTCAAGAGTGGTGACTCAAGCTCCTGCGTCGAATTCCCCTTCAATCTATGACGAGAAGGGGTCTGATGCCGTTATTCAAACAGAGACTTCATCTGTCGCGGCAGGTTTGAAATCTGATGAAGCTGAGAGTGATTCCCCTCAAGTTGTTACGACTCTCGAAGCTCCGGTGGCGGATGGCAATCGGGATTCAGCCGGAACTGGTGCAACCGATGCGCAAAAGAGCGTTCGTTCAAGAGCGGGTAGCGAGGATCTTTCGGGGAAAGTCTCGAAGTCTTCTCCCGAGGGTGACTTGAAATCTCTCAGTAAAGAAGCTGCCCCGCGAAGTTTCGCCGCTCCACGAATGAATGCTCAGTCAGCAGACACCTCTTCCGCTGCGAATATTCGTCGACTCCTCCAACTCTATAAAGCAGAGAGCGATACCACCCGCCAGCGTATCTACCATGACAGTCTTCTGGCCGCTTTTCTGCAACATCCTCAGCTTCCCGCTGATCTAATCCAACAACTTGATTCACTTGGCTTTAGCCGGTAGTTTCAGGAAGAGTCGGCGGCCTTTGGCGGCTACCGATCTGGGAGGTTGAAGATGGCAAAACGTCTCTTTCGTTCCACCACGGACAGAAAGATTGCCGGAGTCTGCGGCGGTATGGGTGACTACTTCGATATCGATCCGGTGATCGTACGAATCATCTGGGTCGCGCTCGTGTTTGGCGCGGGATTTGGGATATTGGCCTATATCATCGCCTGGTTGATCGTGCCGGAAGGAAGCTACGTCGATCCCAAGATCGAAGGGCCATCATCGCAGTGATAATGAACTTACCGAGTGCAGTCTTTTGGCTGGAGAGCTTCGGACAGAAGAAAAATCTTCGGGGAACTTTGCCCCGGAGCACTCGTACCCTAGCCATGAACTCTGTTTTGTATACCGGGGAGGTATTGTAAAATGGCACGTCGACTTTTTCGTTCGGCTCAAAACAAGATGATTGGCGGGGTCTGTGGCGGTTTGGCGGAATATTTTGAGACTGATCCCAGTCTTATTCGAATCGCTGCGGTGGCACTCCTGTTTGCCGGTGGAGTCGGCTTGATTGCCTATATCGTCGGCTGGATCATTCTCCCTAAAGCGGACTCGATGTCACAGCTTGCCGGTTCAAATTCTCCCGATACTGTTGGCACGAAAACATCAGGCACGCCAGAAGGGAGTCGATTTTGGTCGACCTATTTCCCCGGGCTGCTGCTGATCACCATCGGTACGATCTTTCTGCTACGTGAGATGTTCTACTGGATCAACTGGGATGATATCTGGCCGGTAATTCTGATTCTAGCCGGAGCAGGAATCATTATTGCTGGTCCGTGGCGAAATTCAATGCGTGACCGTCGTACTGATCCGATGACTGGTTCTTCGACGACATCCGGCACCACGACCACCGCCGATGTTTCAAAACCGGGAGAGCCACTCTCATGACTCCAGCCAGACTTCGCTGGGGGCTCACCCTCATCGTCATTGGTGCGATCCTTCTTCTCGTAAACATGGGGAAGATTCTCCCTATTCGTTCATCTGATATCGCGCATCTGCTTCCGTGGGTGCTGATCGGAATTGGGATCGAGAAGATCTTCACGTCGACCAGACTCGAGTTCCTCTCCTATCTGGCGGTTGTCGCCACCGTTGGAGTGGTCGGCTATTCGATTTACGAAGGGACCCCCGATCTTCTCACCCAGGGTTCTCCGCTTCATCGAAGCAACGTGGTCGATTTTGATTCTGCCATTACACAGATTGATGCCTCCATTATTCTCACGAACGCAGAACTGGATGTTCGCTCCACGTCGGCAGAACTGTTCCGTGCGCAGAAACCAGTCAATTGGGGATACTCCTCTTTTTCACATACCCTTACATCAGACAAGCTCACCGTCGATCTGGATGCAGAAAGACGTAGCGGAGTTCGTATCGATATCGATTTCGAAAATCCGAGTTGGGAAATCGCCATTGCAGAGAATCCGCAGTCATCGCTGATCTTCGATCTGAATCAGGTCGATGCACATCTGAACTTTGCCGAGATGCATGTGACGAAGCTCGATATTCAGGCGACTGATTGTGAACTCTATGTCAAGATCGGCGAAAAAGCGGCTGATTGTCAGGTTGAGCTCTACGGTGAATCAAATAAAGTGAAACTGCGACTACCATCGAGTTCAGGAGTTCGCATTCGGGGATACGATGATGATTCCTACTTTGAAGCTCTCGGCATGATTCGAACCGGCGGGGCGTATGTGAATACCGACTATGAGACAAGCACCAGCAAGATCGACATCGTCCTTGATGAATCGCTGAACTCACTGAATATCGATTTTTACTAGGATCAGTAAAGCAGGAGATTCCTTGTCAGCAATCCTGCTCATAGCCCAAGACAATTAACATGTCGATTCGGGGCTTGTATTCAGCGCAACTAATTCACTGCGTTAGAGTAAATGCTCATCCTGGCAAGATACTCTCATCGAAACAGCGCAATATCATTCGTTATAGTAATGTGAAGATATTTCTTCTATGAGCCAGCAGTTCTGTAAGAAACAAAAACACCCCTGAAGAAGTTAATACATTACTTCCTACTTCTCAAGCGATAGTTCATGCCGGGCAAAATTTAAGGAATTACCTCATGAATTTGACGTATAAAGCGTACACACAATTGTTCGGATCCGGAGATTTATTATGAAGCTATTTTTGGCAGCACATCGACTTCCTGTTTCGTTGAGTTATCATCAGGGAAATATTTTGCGGAAGGAATCTGACGGCGGTCTCGCAACCGCTCTAAGAAATCTTCAACGCATGGATCATTTAGGAAGCCGTATCGACGAAGTAGTTACAGTCGGTATCCCCCAGAATTGGCCCTCAAAGCGTGATCGTACAAAGATAACATTTGCATATCGGGCAGAAGGACTCTTGCCTGCTTACGTCCCAAAAACTTTACTGCAGGAATTTTATCAAGGAGTTTGTAACGGAACACTCTGGCCACTCTGTCACTACATGTCCATGCTTACGCAGTGCAAAGAAGAGTCGTGGAATTCGTATCAACAGGTGAATGAATTAGTTGCTAAGACAATAGCAGAAGAAGCAACAGAAAATGATCTTTTCTGGATTCATGATTATCACTTGATGTTGGTTCCCGGACTCATTCGGCAAAAATTCCCTGATGCCCGGATTGGGTTCTTCCTGCACATTCCATTTCCATCGTTTGAAATGTTTCGTCTGCTACCCGCGAGATGGCGTTCCGAAATAATGCACGGTCTTCTCAGCTCAGACATCGTGGGCTTTCACACGCTCGACTATGTGCAGCACTTTGTCCGAACCGCGCGGCGTTTCGGAGGTCTTGAGTCCGAATTTAATACAATTGAGTATGACGGTCGATCAGTACAGTTGAAAGTACAGCCTCTGGGTATTGACGTTGCCGAATTCACTAAGATCGCAAGTGAACCCCGCATCACACAGGAGTCCCGCAAGCTCAAAGAGTCAATAGGTGCCCAAAAGGTCATGATTTCAATTGATCGGCTCGACTATATCAAGGGGATTCAACACAAGATTGATGGTTTTCGTCTTTTCCTGAAGTCTCACCCTGATTGGCGGAACCGAGTGACAATGGCACTAACAATTGTGCCGTCAAGAGATCAGCTTTTTCACTACCGCAGCCTCAAAGAGCGAATCAATCATCAGATCAGTGAGCTGAATGGAGAATTTGGTACGACTGCTTGGACTCCAATTGTTTACCAATATAGATCCATAGACAAAGAAAATCTTGTCAGTCATTATCTGGCGGGAGATGTCCTCCTGGTTACGTCTCTGAGGGATGGGATGAATCTGGTCGCCAAGGAGTATCTGGCAAGTAAGAGAGGACAGCCCGGTGTTCTTATCCTGAGTGAATTCGCAGGAGCTTCAATAGAATTATCAGACGCACTTCAGATTAATCCGAACAGTGACGAAGAGATTTCACAGGCGATTTATCAGGCACTCTCCATGCCCGAGTCAGAACAGTGTGAACGAAATGGCCGCATGTACCAGGCACTAGCAAGCTCCGACTCTAGCAGCTGGGCCATGTCTGCGGCCAAAGATATACTTTCTGCGAAGCGAAGTTCCACTCCTTACCCAGCCGCAACGCCAACTGAAGAAATTGTACAGCAGATTGCTAAAGCGAGAAGCTCTGGGTGTACGATCGTTCTCGACTATGATGGAACGCTGGTACCATTTCACGGCAAACCGTGGGAAGCACGGCCCGATGGGGAATTGTTGTCCTTGTTATCAAGAGTGTGCCGAGAGACTAACCTTCACGTCTTGATTGCTACGGGTCGGACGAGAGATCAGATAGCAAACTGGCTCTCACTTCCGGGTTTGGATTTTCTCACAGATCAGGGTTCATGGGTTCGAGTTGGAATGCAGTGGGCTAAACTTACCAATCAACCGATTTCATTTCTGAAGAATGTTATTCCTTCCATTGAATCAACATTCAAGAACATTGTTGGCGTCGTTATAGAACAAAAAAGGGATTCGCTGGCTATTCACTTTCGAGAAGTGACGAGTCTGTGGGCACGACAAAGAGTGATGGAGCTTTCCGACAATCTTTCACAGCTGCTTGTAAATTCGGGTGCAGAACTTCGACGAGGGGCGGAAGTTCTGGAGATTGTTCCAACTGTTGTCAGTAAAGGTCTGGGACTTCATCATTACTTTGGCGCAACTAATCGTTCTCCATTATTGATCATGGGAGATGAAAAAACCGACGAATCAATGTTCAAGGCGTTCCCTGATTCTATTTCAGTCCTTGTGGGAAACAATGCAAGTGCTGCAATGTATCAGGTGCCCTGCTGGCGAACCGCGCGCAAAATACTTTCGCAGCTGACTTCAGCACTGCAAAAATGAGGCGTCATCTCTCAGACCTTGATCAGACCACGTTGACCACTTAGATTGTCAATGATGTCTATCTCGAAAACTTCAGCAGCAACACTGGTCGTCGCTATCGACGGTCCGGCAGGTAGCGGAAAATCGACCACCGCTAAGCTTGTCGCTGCTCGTCTCGGATTTCAGTTCCTCGATACTGGTGCCATGTATCGTGCCCTCACGGTGATCGCACATCGGACGAACACAGCGATTTCAAATGGTGACGCCCTCACCTTCCTCGCCAAATCGATGCGATTACACTTTCAAACGACCGAGACAGTCAATCGAGTTCTCGTAAATGGAGAAGACCTGACCGAGGCGATCCGCACGCCGGAGGTGACTCGTGATGTCTCCGAAGTCTCCGCACACCGCGGGGTACGAGAGATCATGGTCGCCCAGCAGCGTGCTCTTGGGTTGCAGGGGCGAATCGTTGCAGAAGGACGAGATACCACCACCGTGGTCTTTCCTCAGGCAGGGGTCAAGATCTTTCTCATCGCGAATGTCGCAACGCGAGCAGTTCGTCGATTGCGTGATCTTGAACGGGCAGGGCATGATTCAACCATCGATGCACAGGTCGCTGATCTCGAGCGTCGAGATGCTTACGATTCTGGTCGGGAAGTCTCCCCCCTCACGCAAGCACCGGATGCGATTGCCATCGACACAACTGAACTGACTATAGAAGAGCAGGTTACACGAATTATCGAACTTGCACGTGATCGTTTTCAACTTGCCTGATAGAGCCTTTATATGAAGCCACTCTTTTGGGCTGGATACTGGCTGACTCGATTCATCTTCGGATTCTTCTTTCGCCTGAAATGCTCAGGAAGAGAGCATATCCCAAAATCCGACCCGTTTCTGCTTTGCTCAAATCACATTTCGTATTTCGATCCTCCGATTGTCGGTTCCTGGTCACCGCGTATGGTCTACTTCTTTGCCAAGGCCGAGCTTTTCTCGGTTCCGCTTCTTGGCTGGGCTATCAAACAGACCAATGCGATTCCGGTTAAGCGTGGCACAATTGATCGTACAGCATTGGATGCGGCGGTCGATATTCTGAAAGCAGGGTATGGTCTGACCGTTTTTCCAGAGGGAACGCGAAGCAAGGATGGAGCGCCGATCCCAGTGAAGCCGGGAATTGGGCTTCTGGCAAAGCGCTATCCGGTTCCGATTGTACCGTGCTATCTGCATGGAGCGAATGAGCTTAAGGCGGTTTTCTGGGGGAAAGCAAAGCTGTCCCTTCGCTATGGAGAGCCGATCAGTGCCGAATGGATCGCATCCCAGCCAGAGGGGCGAGAAGGGATCGAAGCGATCGCAAAGGAAGTAGAAAAGAGAATTGCTCATCTGCGAGAAGCATCTCTTGCCAAATGAGCTTTGATCGATATATTCCCGCTCCCCGTCAGAGTTGATTCGTCGACCTGATCGGCCTCGCGGCTCGGTTTCCCTTACGGGAAAAATTCAAACCGGACGCGATCAGAGAGGATTTTCCCAACATGGCAGTAGCCAAATCAGCGGCTCCCAAGCCGGCAGCGAAAGCTTTGTCTAAACGCAAAGCGACCACCGCAAGCAAATCGACCAGGGTCAAAACCAAGATCACGAAGTCGACCGTCGACAGTCTCGAACTCGCAGGTATTGCTGAGATCGATGATGTATTAGATGAGGTCGAGGAACGTGTAAGTACCGACCGTCGTCGTCGCGTCGCCGAACGGGCCAAGACACGTCTCGTTGATACCGTCGAGATGCCGGGTTCACCGGTCGAATCGATGAAGATCACCGATGTCTCCGGTGTGGTCTATGACAAGGCGGAGTATGACGCCATGGTCGATCTCTATGATTCGACCATCAAGTCAATCAAAGAAGGGGAGATCGTCCGCGGACGAGTCCTCGCCGTCACCGTCCAGTACATCATTGTGGATGTCGGTTTCAAGTCCGAAGGGCTGATTCCGATAGAAGAATTCGGTGCGACTCCCAATGTACGTGTTGGTGAAGAGATCGAAGTCTTCTTAGAGCAGATCGAAGATCCCCAGGGACAACTGATTCTCTCCAAGCAAAAAGCAGACTTCATGCGAGTCTGGGACAAGATTCGAGAAGTCCATGACAGCGGTCAGTCGATTGATGGTCGTATTGCACGACGCATCAAAGGCGGCCTAGTCGTTGATATTCTGGGTGTCGATGCCTTCCTGCCGGGAAGTCAGATTTCACTTCGTCAGGTTCCTGACTTTGACACGCTGATCAACACGATCATCGCGGTCAAAATTATCAAGCTGAATAAGAATCGCAGAAACATCGTGGTCTCCCGCCGTGTCGTCCTCGAACAGGAACGGGAACAGCTTCGTTCGTCACTTCTGTCCGAAATTCAGGTCAATCAGACCCGCAACGGCGTGGTCAAGAATATCACCGACTTCGGTGTCTTCATTGATCTGGGCGGTGTGGACGGACTCCTGCATATCACTGATATGTCTTGGGGACGAATCAAGCATCCCTCCGAAATGGTCTCCCTCGGCGACAAGATCGATGTCAAAGTGCTCGACTATGATGAAAAGTCTTCCCGAATTTCACTTGGTCTGAAGCAGCTGACTCCATATCCGTGGGAAAATATCGAAGCCAAGTACACCCTCGGTCGCAAAGTCACCGGTCGGGTGGTTTCGATTACCGATTACGGTGCGTTTGTTGAACTAGAAAAGGGAGTCGAAGGGCTCATTCATATCTCTGAAATGTCCTGGACACAGCATATCAAGCATCCGTCCAAGATCATGAATGTGAATGACAATGTCGACGCCATCGTGCTGTCGATTGATAAAGAGAATGAGAAAATCTCTCTCGGTATCAAGCAGATGGAACCGGATCCGTGGATCACAATTGAAGATAAATTCCCGATTGGTCAGATTTTCAAAGGAAAAGTCCGCAATCTCACCGCTTTCGGTGCCTTTGTGGAACTCTCTGAAGGGATCGACGGCCTCGTGCATATCTCAGACATGTCCTGGACCAAACGTATCCAGCATCCGTCCGAAATCATGAAGAAGGGGGATCAGATCGATGTGAAGGTGCTCAAGATTGATCATGACAATCGTCGTATCTCTCTTGGCTTCAAGCAGCTGATCGAAGATCCATGGCCGGCCATCGCAACTAAATTTGCGGTTGGTACCGAGTGCCTCGGCACCGTCTCGAAGGTCTTTGACCGAGGGATTGTCGCCGATCTCGGAGATCAGGTGGAAGGTTTCGTTCCGACCGGGCAGCTTGCCGGAAAAGATCTGACCGATCCGACTGGTGTCTTTGAAGAAGGTGAGCAGATTCCGTTAATCGTTCTGGAATGCGACCCGCTTCAGCACAAGATTGTGCTCTCAGCGATTCAATATTTCAAGAAGAGAGAACGCTCTGAGTTCGACGCCTATCTTGCCAAACATCAGGCAAAGAACACCGCCATGGCCGACGCCATGCCCGAGAGCATGAAGACGAAGGATACCGTCGTCGCAGATGCTCCGGCAGCAGAAGCCCCGGCGACGGAAGATCAGGAAATCTGATTTTCCTCTTGATTATGTATTGGTTAACGAGCGGTCGGGAACGGCCGCTCGTTTTTTTTGTGCCGTTTCGCTTCATGTTCAAATCGAGTCTGGAATTGATGCCAACTCGATTCATTCCTATCTTCATATCCAATGAGTACGATCACCTGGCCGCAGGGGAAGCGGTTCGCATTCTCTATTTTCGATGACACCGATCTGGCGTCACTGCCGAAGCTCGTCCCTATCTACGATCTTCTGGGTTCTCTTGGGATTCGTACAACTAAATCAGTCTGGCCACTGATCGAGATTGAGCCGACTCCGTATGGGGGGCTAACCTGTCAGGATCAGGAGTATCTGAGCTGGGTGAAGTCACTCCAGCAAGACGGATTCGAGATCGGCTACCATATGGCGCGCGCGCATTCGTCGAGGCGAGCAGATGCTATCGCGGGGCTTGATGCTTTTCGTGATTGCTTTGGTCATGATCCTTATACCATGGCGAATCACAGTGCGAATCGTGAGAATATCTACTGGGGGGGAGCGCGACTGAGCGGAATACGGGCAAGGCTTTATGATCAGCTCCTTACCATGAAATCAGGGCGGACATTTACTGGTCATGTTGAAGGGGATGAGTATTTTTGGGGAGATATCTGTCGAGCGAGAGTAAAATATGTCCGGTCATTCTCTTTCAGACGACTGAATCATCTTCCACACGGTCCGTCAATCCCGTATCACGATCCGTCGAAACCATTTGTCGCTGCATGGTTCACCAGTGCACACGGGCCGGATTGTCACTCCTTTGCGAAAATTATCTCAGAAGCAGAGCAGGATCGGCTCGAAGAAGAAGGAGGAGTTGGAATCATCTATACCCACCTTGCCGCTGGTTTCGTTGAGCAGCGCAAAGTCGATCCTAATGTAGAACGCTTGTTGAAACGACTCGCCTCCAAAGGGGGCTGGTTTGTCCCTGTACACACGACTCTTGAATATCTCCGATCAGAGCGGGGAATCCATACGCTCACCGATCAGGAGCGAACATCTCTTGAACATCGCTGGTTGCTGGATCAATCGAATCTCACTCGCCGGTTTGTCTCGAATGCACGTTGAACGAATCGAACATCCAGACTGGGAGATGATTGAGCATCATCCGGATGCGATGGTCTGCCATCGTCGCGCCTGGTTTTCGTTTCTCACCGAGACTCAGCAAATAGAGCCAGTTGTTCTCAAGATTCATGACCAGTCAGGTGAATCATTTTTCTGTGGCGGGATTGTACGAAAGTTTGGATTGAAAATTCTGGGCTCTCCATTTCCGGGATGGACAACATCCTATCTGGGGTTTCTCGGCTCGGTTGATCGAATCGCAGCGATGGCAGCGGTACGGGATTATGCCTTTCGTCACCTCGGCGTGATTCAGTTTGAATGTCTTGATGCAGGATGCAGTCTTGAAAAAGTTCAACAGGCAGATTGGAAGCATCGGGTTTTTCAGAATTTTCTGCTCGATCTTACGCTTGCGGATTCGGCACTTCATGCTGGTCTGGCAAGGGATGCAAAGTATAGTCTCGCCAAAGGGAAAGAACGTGGAGTGATTGTCACGCTGAATCCCCCCGATGATGAATTTGCGGGAATATACCATGAACAAATGGTCGATGTCTTCGCCCGACAGGGGTTGCGTCCAACGTATGGGCTTGATCGAATCACAAAGCTGCTTAAACATCTGCGTCCCGACGATTGTGTCATCACCGGTTGGTCGCAGGACGCATCCGGTAAGGTAATCGCCACGAACATCTCAGTCGGCAATCAGAATCGCGCCTATTTGTGGGGCGCAGCCCTAGATCGGAGCTCAATCAAACTTAGACCTACCGAATTGCTTCAGTGGGAGATTATCCTCGAGTGGCAAAGACGCGGAACGAAGTCATTCGATTTTGGCGGGGCAGGTGAATACAAGCGGAAGTATGGAGGGACACGGATTGCAACTCCGTTTGTTCGCTTCTCTAAATACCCTGTTTTGGAATCCCTTCGCAACTGGGGACAACAGATGCAGAAGTGGCGGCAGCGTCGACCAGTTCCTGTTGAAAGAGGCGAGGCCGAACTTGACTCCGATTCATAATATCCAGTCGCCTGAGCATTCACTTCACTCTATATTCCTGCTATGACGCTGTTACCCACTCAGCTTGTCGACCAATCTCTCAGTGAGGGTTCTCACGGAATGAGATTCAGTGTGTCTACACTCGGTTGTCGGCTGAACCAGTATGAATCAGAAAAGATCGCTTCGTCGCTCGTAGCGCGTGGATTTGCCCGAGTGCCAGAGGGGGAATCGGCTGAGTTACATATTATCAATACTTGCACCGTTACTCATCGGGCGGATGCCGACAGTCGTCAGCTCGTCCGGCGTGCTCTTCGCAATCAACCTGAAAGCGCGGTGGTCATTGCCGGTTGTTTCGTCGATTCGAATCCCGCTGCGGCGGCATCGATACCGGGTGTGAGTGCGACTCTTCGGAATAGTCAGAAATCAGACTTCGCCTTTCATCTCTCGTCGCAACTTGACCAGAGATTTCCTCATATCGCTTCTCAGCTTGCTCGAGAATCGAGTTCAGCATCTTCACCCCCAACTTTTGCAGGTCACCACCGCGCCTGGCTGAAAATTTCGGATGGCTGCAATCAGTGGTGTTCATTCTGTATTTTGCCCACGGTTCGCGGGCGACTCAGGAATCGCCCGCCGGAAGAAATTTTCGAAGACCTTCGTGGTCTATCAGATCGTGGCTATCGAGAGATTGTCATCACGGGGATTAATCCCGGACATTATTCATCACGATCAGGCAGCATGGAGATTCGAAATCTTGCGGAGCTGATTCGTCTCATGATCAGAGATTTTCCTGCTATCCGTTTTCGCATTTCATCGATCGAGCCACAAACCGTGCGAACGGAACTTCGAGAGCTGTATGCCGAAGCCCCGGAGCAATGGTGCCGTCACTGGCATCTTCCCTTGCAGTCAGGATCATCCCGTATTCTCAAACTCATGAAGCGACCCTATGATGCCAGCTATTACATGAAATTGGTCGACTCACTCAAGAAGAGCCGCACTGGGACGGTAATCGGTGCGGATGTGATCGTTGGCTTCCCTGGTGAAACAGATGATGATTTTCAGGAGACCTACGATCTCGCGAAATCGAGTGGGTTGGATTATCTCCATGTCTTCAGCTATTCCGATCGACAAGGAACAGCCGCATCCTTGATCTCCGATAAAGTCCATCCTCAGACTATTCGTGAACGAAACCGACAATTGACCGAACTCTCGCACCAACTCAAGCAGGCTGCCATGAAGCGAGAAATCGGCTCGATTGCGATGGTCATCGCGGAAGGGGATGAGAAACTAGAACATCGCTTTGCCACCACCGATAATTTTCTTCGAGTACTTGTTCCCGATGGTCAAGCATTTGGTCTCGAACCAGTGGCAGTCCGAATCGCCGACATGACCGATACTCACTTACTAGGTGAGCGTCTTGTCCGCGAACGATATCGCGATGAAGAGATAACATTGCCGAACGCTCTCGTCAGCGGTCACGAGTCTGCACCCTCGCCGTACTGACCTGCTATCCTTTCCCAGTCACTGGGAAAAACAGGTCGTGATCGAACATTTCACTACCTCCGTCCCATCCCCGCGAATTTCATAACTGCCTCAATCATAACAGTATAGCCCTTCAGCACGGCAGTGGCACGCTGCTTGATCTTGACTGCCTCGGCGAGGTCCGACCCGCCAGGAAAAACTATGTCAGAAGAAAAAGAACAAGCGGCCCCAACCAAAGAGAACGGAAAATCCGGCATGATGAGCTACATCATTCTGGGTGCTGTCGGTCTTGTCCTTGCTGTCGCTGCAGCGGGGGGGACCTATTTCTTCTTGTCTGGAAAGCAAACTGCCGAAGTCACCGACTCGACTCATCAATCCGACACGACCAAGAAATCTGAATCGCATGCAACGAAGGATGCAGATCATGCAACACATGATGAAAGCTCCGATACAGCGCAAGCCACTTCAACTGAGCATGGGCAAAATCCTGAAGAAGCCGTCATTGCAAATGATCCAAACGCCATTGATGTAAACTCTCCGGAGTTCATGGCCGAGGTGCAGCGGAATATGGATGCCCTCAATATGCCTGCCGAAGATCACCTCGAAGCCATCGATACATCTCATTCGAACCTGAGCGAAGCAACTCCTGATTCTACTGCCTTGTCCTGGTTGGATGAACGGGAGAAGAAACTCGTCGAGCGTGAGAAGTCTGTTTCAGTTCGTGAAGCGGAGCTTGCCTCATTGCAGAAAAAAATCGAAAAGCAGATGGCCGTGATCGAACAATCGGAATCGACCAAGATCATGAATCTGGCAAAGATGTATGACAGCATGGATCCGAATGCGGTTGCGAAACTCGCCGAAAATCTTGACGACCAGACCGTGGTCCTGCTTCTGCCACGCATGAAGCAGAAAAATGCTTCTCAGGTACTGGCAGCCATGCCCCCCGTGCGAGCGGCGAAACTTTCACAACAGCTGATCAGCGTGGGTGAGTAAAATGCAATCACCTATCGCCTCATTCTTCGCACCAGCTCTTCCAGCATCAGGACTTCACAGTCAGAAAACCGGTTCGGTTATGCCGGGTATTCCGCAGTTCGGCTCCGCTGGTGTTGCTGAGATTGGTGCTGAAGGTGAATCGTTCTTCGATCTGCTTATGATGGCCGGGATTGAGAAGAATAGCTCAGCGGCATCAATGTTGGATGCAACCGAGACTAATCAGTTAGAGACATCTGCAACTACGTCCGATCCGACCTTTCTGAAATCAGGATTGTCACTCTCAGTGCTGAACGAAACTCAGATTGGGCAGACAGTGCAATTTCAGTTGATGACAGACCTTCTTTCGAATGCTCACATCAGCATGCCGTTGAGTCTTGTTACTTTTCCTTCCGAGATAACTCAAGAAGGGAAGAGTCAGACTGCTCTTTCCGGTCACCGAGTGAATTCATTGCTCCAGTCATCTGCCCTGCAAGTTGGAAGCTCCATCGATCAGATTGGCAAAGGGGAAGTAACTCTTGATACGATTACGCAATTCGATACGTCACTTTCTACTGTAGCGAAACCCTCGACCAGCGGGACGAGAGAATTATCGCGAAATTCTTTCCTTTTCGTTGAAACGATGCCAACCGTTGCAACTCCCTACTCTCTCAAAGTCGATCCGCAGCTGACACTGTCAGCGGGTCCGCAGGGTTCAAATCCTCACACCACTCTTGCACAACAGACCGAGCACTTGCTCGGTATTACCAATACCTCATCAGTCCAGCTCATCCAGGATACTCAAGTACAGAATCAGACTTCCGGCCAATTGAGTTCATCAGAGATGAATGTGGTAACACCTACCGCTGCTGGTCAAGCCAATCCATTCACCGGAACCGTCGTACCTGTCGCTCAAAAGAATGGATTAAACAAGACCACTGTTCAGCAGGATCAGACAGCCGGAGTTGATCAGAGCACGACCGCTTTGAATATTCCTAATACCCTGAGTCAAGAGTCCGAGACAGCTACTGGAGATAACCTCACTGGCAAGAAGAAGAACTCAAGTGACAATTCAAGTGAACTCCTCGATGCAGGTGAATCGCAGGAGAATTTCAAGTCCAGTCTGCAGGATAAAGTATCTACGCCTGACATGAAAAGTGATGAAACCGGCAACATCGCGTCTTATTCGAATAGCCAACTGCAGTCTGATCTTCAGACCCGAAGCAACGATGGTGAAACATCTACAAAAGCGGATCAGGTCCGCTTCATTCTTCCGAATCTGACCCATGCCTCAACCAAGAATGGCACAAGCATCGTCATTGATCTCGAACCACGTTCACTCGGAGCTGCTGAGCTGCGCCTGACCGTACGAAATGAAGTCGTCCATGCCGAGTTGCGTGTCAATTCTCAAGAGGCAAAGCAGACAGTTGAAGCAAATCTTGATCAGCTGCAAAAGTCATTCGATCGTGCCGGCATCACTGTCAGCAAAGTAGATGTCTCACTGAATAATCAGGGGGATGCCCGTCAGTTTACCCAGCAGCACGGATGGCATGCTCCGAAATTCAAAATCAATCAACACCGATTCACTCTTGATGAATCACTCGATGGCGCGCCATCGATAGCTGCTCAGCCACTGTTTTCAGCATCAACCCTGATTCGCCCCCAACCGGGACGAAGCTGGACCGCATAAGGAGGAGATGAGATGAGTTTTATTTCACCAGTCGCAACCGACGCAAGCGGCAAACCGAAAGCCACCGGCAGTCTGCAGACACTCGGAAAGAACGACTTTCTGAATCTGCTCGTAACAAAGTTGCAGAACCAGGATCCGCTGAATCCGTCGAAGGACGAAGAGTTCGTTGCTCAGTTGGCACAATTCTCGACTCTCGAACAGATGTCGAATATCTCTGAAGGAATCTCGACATCCAATCAGTGGGACTTCCTCCAGATGCAGTCACTGAATAACGTGATGGCCTCCGGCTTGATCGGCAAAGATGTTCGCGCTGAGTATTCTGGTGTAGCATTCGACGGTGAGAATCCTGCAAAGATTTCGTTCACTCTTCCCGATGACGCTAAGTCGATGACCTTTGTCATTCGCGATTCAGGCGGCAATGTCGTCGCACGTCTTTCAGAAGAGGACCTCACCAAGGGTGTGAACACCGTGACATGGGATGGAAAAGCGACCAACGGAAATCGTGTCTCCGAAGGGTACTACACGATTGAAGCGAGCGCGCTTGATCATTCCGATCAGCCGATTGCTGCAAAGCTCTCCGTGATCGGAACAGTGACTGGTGTCGTCTATCGTGATGGCGCGGCCTATATCAAGCTCGGTGATATCGAAATTCCACTCGGAGATATTCGCTCGGTTGCTGAAAAAGGGAGTCTCACGGCCAAGTAGCTGCGTGAAACCGTCATGAGCAACGCATTGAAAATATCGGCGTATCAGCAGCCCGCGCGAATTCTGGAGACACAACTTCAGAAGTCATCGCGGACACCTGCCGTCAAGCCGTCGACCACGGAGTTCAAAGAGATTCTCTCCAGTGAACTTGGTATCGCAAAGCCGCTTCAATTTTCAAAGCACGCTGCTCAACGGCTCGAATCACGAAATGTAGTCTTCGGAAGTGAAGAGCTTTCGAAAATCGAAAATGGGCTCGCGAAGGCCGAAAAGAGTGGCTCGAAGGAAACTTTGGTACTCACCAATGACGCAGCCTTGTTGGTTGCTGTCAAATCGAGAACCGTAGTGACGGTCTTCGACCGCGACACCCTGCGCAACGGTGTGGTCACCGCCATTGACTCGGCATTGATCATTTGAGAATGAAAATGAAAAAGACAATAAACAACATACTGAACCAAAACCCCGATCGCCGGTTGGTCTTCGTCATGTCTCGTACATGCGGAGGGGCTGCTCGATCAATCCAGGAGGAGCTGTCGCTATGATGGCATCACTGTACGCGGGCGTGTCAGGACTGAAGAACCATCAGGTCCGCATGAACGTAATTGGAAACAACATCGCCAACGTGAATACCGTTGGCTACAAGACGGCACGTGTGAATTTTCAGGAAGCACTCGTGCAGACCTTCAAAGGTGCCGGTCGGCCAAACAGCACCTCGGGCGGAACAAACGCCGTGCAGCTTGGTCTCGGCATGCAGGTAGCAGCCCTTGATAACCTTTTCCTGCAGGGTGGACTGGAAACTACCGGACAGATCACCGATATGGCGATCCAGGGTTCTGGTTTCTTCATTCTTGCAGACAACAATGGCAATCAGTTCTTCACTCGCGCCGGTGCCTTTGGATTTGATGGAAATTCAAATCTTGTCGACCCTGCGACCGGACTCTTTGTCCAGGGACGTATGGCCGATAACTCCGGTGTGATTCCGGCACTTGCGACGATCAGCAACATCACGCTGCCTTTTGGTCAGCAGGATCCAGCAGCAGCGACGACTTCGATGCAGCTCTCACGAAACATTGACGCCTCCGCTACCGAATCAATTTCAAAACTGATCACGGCTGGTGGATCAAATGTCGTTGGCGTAAGTGGAACGGCTGTGGACGGTGTCGGTGGAACTCACACGATTAACATCACTGGCTCGCAGGCCCTCTTCTCAAGTTTCAACGGAGCAAACATCGGCAATGATGGTACCGGAGCCCCGGTTGGTGCATTGTCATCTTCAATGCAGCTAGGTGGGCTTGGTGTCACTGACTTCAGCAACTTTGGATTCTCGGTCAACAACGGCCCCATGCAGTATATCACCGGACTCTCGGCGACGTCGACGGTCGGTGATCTGGTCAATCAGATCAATCTGATTACAGGTATCAAAGCTGAACTGATCGCCGGTGAAGTCGTGATCACCAATGAAAAGGCAGGATCGCCTACCGACTTTAACTTCGCTTCAACGACTGGTGCAAGCACCCTTGCCGGTGGCGGCGGTGCTGCAACTGGAAACATTGTTGGCGTAATCTTTGGTCAAAATGGTACCGCTATCGCAAGTGCGGGTGGTGCGGCTTCGACCTTTATCGCCACCGATAGTTTTGTCCCTGATCTTGGATATGGTGCCGCAGCAGGACCGTTCGTTACAAATCTTGGGCTGGTGCTGAATGACTCAACCGGTCTGGTTGTCGGTCTGTCAGGTCTTGGAAATGGCGGCGTCCGAATTGACGCCAACCCGAACACCGGTCTCACGGCAACAGCCGGGAGTCCTTTGATTGTCAATACAACTCCGACGCAGCATGCGATGTCGATCGTTGCCTATGATGCACAGGGGGGAAAGCACACGGTTTCACTTCAATTCTTCAAATCAGCTATCCCAAACCGATGGGAATGGAGTGCAGCAACCAACGGAAGTGAAGTGATCACTGGTGGTCAGTTTGGGTATGTCGCATTCAATCCGAATGGATCACTCAACACCTTCGAATTCTTCGGTGGCGCGAATGCCATCACCGTTGATCCGCGAAATGGATCGAGCAATCTGAATATCGAGATTGATGCCGGCACGATTGGTGCTTTCGACGGTCTCACCGGCTTTGCATCCGGTGTACATACTGCGTCGATCATCAATCAGAACGGCTACGGCGTCGGTATTCTTGAAAAGATCGACGTTGATTCCGCGGGAAACATCTCCGGTATCTTCTCGAACGGTGTCACCCGCCTTCTTGCCCAGATCATGCTCTCCGATGTGAGCAACCAGGGTGGATTGCGTAAGGCAGGTCGATCACTTTTCCAGACCTCACCGAACTCCGGTTCAGCAATCTCTGGTATTGCTGGCAGCACGGTCTCAGGCTCGATTACCTCCGGTGCGCTGGAATCCAGCGCCGTTGATATCGCGCAGGAATTTACCGGTATGATCACCGCCCAGCGTGGGTTCCAGGCGAATGCCAGAATCATCACGACGTCGGATGATATGCTGGACGAACTCGTGAACCTGAAACGATAAACTAGATGATTAAAGTAACTCGTCTCAATGATCAGGAATTCGTCATCAACGCTGAGTTGATCGAATCAATCGAAGCGACTCCGGATACCATGATTGCTCTGACCAATGGGAAGAAGATCATGGTCAAGAATTCGCTCGATGAGATCATTGAACGGGTAGAGGCCTACAAGCGACGATCGACTGCTCCGGCGCAAGCCGGAGTGTCGTCGTCCGAATCACTGAAGCAAGGGATTGCACATGTCGGATGAAAAAAAAGAGGCTGCTGAGCCAGCCGCAGCAAAAAAGAAGAGTCCCATACTCCTCTTTGCCATTGTCGGTGTAGTCTGCATTGGACTCGGTGTCGGGGCTGCCATGTTTCTCATTCCAAAGGGAAGCAACAGTTCAGAAGGGGCCAGTGCTGACTCTACCTCCGAACATGGAGAGAAAAAGCCAGCCAAAAAGCCCGAAAAGAAAAAAGAAGAAAAGAAAGATGCCCACGGTGGCGGAGAAGAAACCGCAACGGTAGAGACTGTCTACACCGTGAAAGATATCATCGTCAATCCGGCCGCAACTGGTGGATCGAGATTCTTGTCGGTCTCAGTCAGCTTTGAACTCGGTGACAGTGAAGAAGTGTCGACGTTTAAAAACCGGGAGCCGCTTATTCGGGATGCGTTGATTACTATTTTGGCTTCCAAGACCGTCGGTCAATTGACCGATGCTCGCGAAAAAGAGATTATTCGCGTTCAAATTCGTAAACGAGTCATGCAATTAATGGAGATGGAGGAGCTTGCCGGAGTCTATTTCACTGACTTCGTCCTGCAATAACCATGGCAAAGATTCTCTCTCAGGAAGAAATTGATGCCCTTCTCACGACTGTCTCTGCCGGTGAGCAGAACGCGGAGCAGGAGCATTTTCATGACGACAAGCTCCGCTCAGTCGTTGCGTATGATTTTAAGCATCCGAATCGTGTATCGAAAGATCAGATTCGTACGCTGGAGAACATGCACGACAACTTTGCCGGGCATTTTGGCTCGACCCTTTCTTCCACGTTGAGAACGATTGTCGATGTCGACCTGGTCTCAGTCGATCAGATCACCTACAGTGAGTTTATCATGTCGTTGGTGGCGCCATCGAGCACCTATACCTTTTCGGCATCGCCGATGGAAGGTGTCTGTCTCGTCGACTTCAATCCAACCCTGACCTTTTCGATCATTGATCGAATGTTCGGCGGACATGGAAAGATCCTTGAAACTGAACGTGAACTCACTGGCATTGAACGATCAGTGATGAATCGACTGGTGAGCAGACTCTACAAAGAGTTGCAAAAGTCATGGATTCATCTTGTTCAGATCGAAATCGAACAGAAGAGCTTTGAGACAAATCCGCAGTTCATCCAGATCGTTCCCCCCGGTGAAACGGTGGTGGTGATCTCTTTTCAGGTCAAGCTCTTCTCGTCGACTGGTCTCTTGACCATTTGCTATCCGTATGTCTCTCTTGAGCCGATCATATCCAAGCTTTCAGCTCAGAACTGGATAGATGCGACCAAGAAGAAGAACATGGATGCTGATCGAAAGACCAATGTCCACAACGTAAAGAAGGTACAGGCGCAAATCAGCGCGGTCCTGCTGCAGTCATCGATCAAGCTTCGTGAGTTCATGGAACTGCAGGTCGGTGACGTGATTCCCTCAGTAAAGAAAATTTCAGATCCGGTTGAACTCTGTGTCAATCGGCGATTCAAGTATGAGGCCCGCCCCGGACTGTCTGGAAAGAAGCGAGCCGTACAGGTATTAGCAGTCCACGATAACATCGCGGAGGAGTTGCGCAATGAGTGAAGATGAACTGAACCCCGGAGCCGATCCGAACCAGACTCCCGGTTCTTTCGGAAAGAACAATCCGAACGATGTGCCGGAGGATGAAGCCGAAGCCGCGATGCTTGCCATGCTGGAAGGGCTTCCGCCAGAGAGTGCACAGACAAAAGTCGATGACATCAACTTTGGTCATGCTTCCGTCTCACGGGCGGAGTTTCAACAGTTGCAACAACCAGCGGGCTCCCCATCGAGTCAGAATATCGATCTCCTCATGGATGTCGATCTTCCGATCTCGATTGAACTCGGTCGCACCAAGATGTCGATTGCAGATATTCTCGCAATCGGTCCTGGTTCGGTTGTTGAGCTGAACAAACTCGCAGGTGAGCCGGTCGATCTTCTGGTCAATCACAAGGTGATCGCCAGAGGGGAAGTAGTGGTTGTCGATGAAAACTTTGGTTTGCGTATTACGCAACTGATGAACCCGGAAGAACGTCTTCGTGCGTTGGCATATGAAAACTAGTCTTCGCGTTCTATTCATCTGCCTCGTAGGTACTGCAACCAGTTGCGGTCTGTTCGCAGCGGCACAGGTGAACAAGTCTGCAGCAGATACCATGGTCATCGATTCTGCTGTTGTATTGACTGCTGATACGACTACTGCGGCATTACTGAGCGATCATTCAAATGACACTCGCTCACTCGCGGAACGAACCGGTGTGAAGGCTTCGACTCCAGTGTCCGAGTTATCAAATTCAGGAAACTCGATGACCGCAATCTTGCGTATGCTGGGTGCGCTCTGTGCCGTACTCGCTCTGATGTGGGTCGTGGTGATGGTCGCAAAGAAATATCTCCGTGGAAAATCGCCGTTATCAGGTGCTGCGAAGCGAATGGTCGTGGAAGAAACCCTCTGGCTCGGCCCCAAGAAGCAGGTTGTGTTATTGTCAGTAGGTTCACGACATCTGGTCGTGGGTGTGACCGATGAAACCATGACTACGCTGAGTGAAATAGCCAGTGAAGAGTTGTCACTACCTGCCACAGCGACACATGCAGTTGTTAAGAATTCGTTCCCGCAGGGGGCGGAGTCTTCGAATTCTTTTGATCGCCTGCTCACGCAGGCAGGAGGTCGGCTCCAGCATCTGCTGAAGCGGACAGCACCGACACCGTAATTACCGAAAGGAATCGCTTTCGGCCAGTATGGTCGCGACATGGATGTTGCACCGGTTGGAGCGAATCATAGGATGAAACAGATCGTTATTCGTTTACTCATTTCTTTGTGCCTCGTCGTGGGCTTTGCTCATGTCGTCGATGCACAGTCATTGCCGACAGTCTCAGTGCAGATCGGTCAGGCCTCTGAGCCGACTGAATTGTCCACGACGCTTCAGGTTATTCTACTTCTCACGGTTCTCTCGCTGGCTCCGAGTATTCTCATCATGGCCAGTTCATTTCTACGGATTATAATTGTGTTGTCATTTCTTCGGCATGCGATGGGGACGCCGCAGATGCCGCCGAGTCAATTGCTCGCCGGTCTTGCGCTGGTTCTGACCTGTTTCATCATGGCGCCCGTTGCAAATGTCGCCTATACCAATGGAATCAAGCCCTACATGGAAAAGCAGATCAACGGGGAGGATGCCTTCAAAGAGGTCTCCGCACCATTTCGAAAGTTCATGCTCGCGCAGACACGCGAACAGGATCTCGCGCTCTTTGTTGATCTGGCAAAAATGCAGCAGCCGAACAGCCCGGATGATATTCCTCTTCATGTGCTGGTTCCCGGATTTGTAATTTCAGAACTGCGAACCGGCTTTCAGATCGCATTTGTCATTTTCATTCCGTTTCTCGTGATCGATATGGTCGTGGCATCAGTCCTGATGTCGATGGGTATGATGATGTTGCCACCGGTGGTGGTCTCGCTGCCATTCAAGCTGCTGCTGTTTGTGTTAGTTGATGGCTGGTACTTGCTGGTGAAATCACTGGTTGAATCATTTCGAGTGTAAGGAAAGAATATGACTCCTCAAACCGTCATTGAAATCGGACGTGAAGCATTGATGGTGACCCTGTTGGTCTCCTCGCCGTTGCTCTTTTGTGCACTCTTGATCGGGCTTTCGGTTTCAATCTTTCAGGCGATCACGCAGATTAATGAAATGACCCTGACCTATGTCCCGAAGATTCTCGCCGTCTCTGCCGCGCTTCTTCTGTTCCTCCCCTGGATTATTACCAAACTGACCGACTTCACCCGCCATATGTTTGAGATGATTCCTACCCTCGTCGGCTGATCGAAGAGCCCTCTTCTAAAGTTTCCCATAAAGTTGCCGACACTTGTGAGTGTCTGGCTTTGAAACCCCTTCCTCGGGGCTTCTTGAGTTCTTTTTTCCCACAACCCTGATCAATTCTTCCACATTGGCAGTCCCGGCAGTCCAATTTGTTCCTTCAATTATCACCTAACCTGTTGCGGCACAAGTGATGTGCACTTGCTGACACTCCTGCTTTTTCGCGGCACACGCTTTGAGAATACCTAAAGCGTACGTCACTCAACAGTGAGCAAAACGCCTCTCCAGACGGGGCAAAACGCGGAAGGAAGCAGACGAGAGCATGTTAGATTTTCTCCCCTTCGGTATCGAACGACTCGAGCTCTTTTTGCTCTGTCTGTTTCGTATTACCGGACTGGTCATGCTCGCCCCGCTGTTTGGTGACAACAGCGTCCCGGTCATGATCCGCGTGGGTTTTTCGATCCTGCTTTCGATGATCGCTGTACTTGTCCTTCCGCCGGATGCTGCACCGATAACTGGCTCGGATGCCGAACTTTTTCTCTTAGTCGCTCGTGAACTGTTCATCGGCCTGGTCATAGGATTCGGATTTCGCATCCTGATCTACGGTATTCAATCCGCCGGATGGCTCATCGGCTATCAAATTGGATTCTCTATCGCAAACATCATTGATCCTACGACCGGTTCTGAGCAGTCGATTGTCGCTCAGTTCTGGTTTATGATCGGTGCCTTAATCTTTCTCTGCCTCAACGGACATCACTTGATCATTCAGGCGATCATTCAGAGCTACGAACTGCTCCCCCTTGGTCGCCTGATCGCGCTCGATAGCTGGCATCAGATTACGCAGCTGTCGGCGACGGTCTTTGTTCTGGCTCTCAAGCTATCCGCACCAATAGTAGTCTCACTCTTTCTAATCGATGTCGCCCTTGCCACGATCAGTCGTTTGATCCCGACGATGAATGTCTTTGTCATCGGTTTTGTGGTCAAAGCCGGTGCCGGGATGATCGTGATGGCGATCTCACTCCCGATTTTCGCTTACGTCCTCGAAAAGACGACCATGTATCTGGATCGTGAAGTCCTCACTCTCATTGCCGGAATGGGCAGAAGCTGAACCATGGCTGAAGAATCATTCCAGGAGAAAACAGAGGAGGCGACCCCCAAACGTCAGGAGATGGCGCGTGAAGAGGGGCAAGTCGCCAAATCACTCGAACTTAATGCCGCCGCAATCATCGGACTAGGTCTGACTGCGACCGCTCTGCTCGCACCATTCGTTGCGCAGCAAAGTTCGAATTTCATGCGACATACCTTTACGAACGCTGCGACACTTTTCAGATCGGATGCAGATATTGCCTCTCTGTCGATTGACTCACTTCTGTCATTCCTGACTCAGGCGACACCATTCATGGGAATACTTCTTGTGATCGGTGTGGTCGCGAGCATTTCGCAGGTCGGCTTTCATGTTTCACCGAAGGCGCTCACTCCGAAATTCGAACGGATCAATCCGCTGGCCGGAATGAAGCGTCTTTTCTCACCACGTTCACTGGTGGTGCTGGTTCGTGATCTGATCAAGCTCTTTATCGTCGGGTACGTAGCATGGTCGGTGATTTCCAAACAGGTCGCGCAGATGGTCACCATGGTTGATCTCAGCGTTTCACAGCTCGGACCGCTGATGTCAGAAATGGCCCTTGCTCTCGCGATCAAAATCGGTCTGGCGATCTTCGCCATTGCACTTCTCGACTACATGTACACCCGCTTTGAGTTTGCAAAGTCGATTCGAATGAGCAAGCAGGATGTCAAAGACGAATACAAGAACTCTGATGGTTCGCCGCAGATCAAATCACGTATCCGTCAAATTCAGCGCGATCAGTCACGTAGTCGCATGATGGCCGACATTCCGAAAGCCGATGTGGTCATCACCAATCCGACCCACATCGCGGTCGCAATCAAGTACGACGCCGACACAATGGGTGCACCGACCGTCCTCGCTAAAGGGGAACGTCTCATCGCCCAGCGAATCAAAGAAATCGCCCGTGAGCATGGTATTCCGATTATCGAAGACAAACCACTTGCTCGCGCCCTTTTCAAACTCTGTGATGTCGGCGCATCAGTTCCGCAGACACTTTATCGCGCCGTCGCCGAAATCCTCGCCTATGTCTATCGCCTTGATCAGCGTGGGGTGAAGTCATGAATACGGCAACCCACAGTGAAAACGCTATGCTGAAGATGCTGTCCGGCCGATCCGATATTGCGCTGGCTCTTGCCGTGATCGGGATCATCACCGTCTTGATCATTCCGATTCCGACGATGCTGCTCGATTTCGCGCTGGCATTCAATATCGCATTCTCGCTCATCGTCCTCTTGACCACTTTGTATATCCAGCGCCCGCTTGATCTTTCGGTCTTTCCGGGAATGCTCCTGCTGCTCACCCTGATGCGTCTGTCACTGAACGTTGCATCGACGCGATTGATTCTCGGTGACGGCTACGCCGGTCAGGTGATCGAATCATTCGGTCACTTCGTAGTACAGGGGAACTACGTCGTTGGCGGCATCATCTTTATTATTCTTGTAATTATTCAGTTTATCGTCATCACTAAAGGTGCCGGACGAATTTCGGAAGTGGCGGCTCGATTTACCCTCGACGCCATGCCCGGAAAACAGATGGCCATCGATGCCGACCTCAATGCTGGTATCCTCTCCGAATCAGAAGCACGCCGTCGGCGTGAAGAGATTGCCCGCGAAGCAGACTTTTATGGCGCTATGGATGGTGCTTCAAAGTTTGTACGCGGTGACGCTATCGCGGGCATTCTTATCACGTTGATCAATATCATTGGCGGCTTCGTGATCGGAGTAGCGATGCGCGACATGCCCTTCGCCGATGCACTCAAAAGCTACACCCTGATGTCGATCGGTGACGGTCTCGTGACTCAGATTCCGGCGCTTCTGGTTTCAACTGCCTCAGGTATCATCGTCACTCGCGCTGCCTCGACCTCGCACATGGGAGCAGATTTGAGCAAGCAGATCAGCTCGCAGCCACGAGCGATCATGGTTGCCGCCGGAGTGCTCGTTCTCTTTGGAATGGTTCCGGGGATGCCGACGGTCACATTCCTTGCCCTCGGCGGATTGGTTGGCGGGCTTGGCTGGATGAGCAATCAGGCAAAAAATCAACAGGCCGCGGAAGCGACCGCTGTTGCTGAAAAGAAAACCGTTCCGCCACCGGCGCCTGAGAGAACAGAAGATCTCCTCAAAGTAGATATCCTCGGTCTTGAAATCGGCTATGGCTTGATTGCTCTGGTTGATGTCAACCAAGGTGGAGATCTCCTCGAACGAATCGGCGCTATTCGCAAACAACTCGCCTCCGAGCTGGGGATCATTGTACCGCCGGTTCGTATTCGCGACAACGTTCGCCTCACTTCAAATGGGTATCAGATCAAACTCAAAGGGATGCGTGCATCCGAATTTGAGATCATGACCGACTATGTCCTCGCGATCAATCCGGGGCACATCGATGAATCACTCGAAGGATTTAATGTTTCTGAACCGGCCTTTGGTCTGCGTGCCACCTGGATTTTGCCGGTGATGCGAGATATGGCGGAGGCCCGTGGCTTTACTGTCGTGACTCCATCAGCAGTGATTGCCACGCATTTAACTGAAATCGTTCGTCAGTTTGCTGCAGAGATGCTCACCCGTCAGGATGTCCGTCGACTGGTGGATACTCTGAAAGAAGACTCTCCGGCTCTTGTTGATACCACCATACCGGATGTGGTCTCTCTCGGATCATTGCAGAAGGTGCTTCAGAATTTGCTGAATGAGCGGATTGCCGTTCGTGATCTCGCGACCATCGTCGAGACACTCTCTGACTACGCGCCGATAACAAAAGATAACGACGTACTCAGCGAGTATGTCCGCATGTCGCTCAAACGACAGATCACCGAGATGTACAAAGACGGGAACGGGCAGATTAATGTCTTCACGATCGACCCGGCGCTGGAACAACAGCTCGCTGAATCTGTCCAGAGTACCAAGCAGGGTTTCCTGCTGGTCATCGATCCGGTGTTGTCGGAACGGCTTGCTTCGGCGATCAGTGTCGAGATACAGCGTCTTCTCGGTCGTGGTCTGACGGCGATCTTACTTTGCTCGCCGAATCTCCGTCTTGCTCTGCGACGACATCTTGATTCAAGTCATCCGACTCTTGCAATTCTCTCATACAACGAACTGCTCAGCAGTGCTCATGTCATTTCATCCGGAACGGTGAGACTCTCAAATGATCGTTAAAACGTACAGTGCTGAATCAGCCACCGCCGCGCTCAAGCAGATTCGTGCTGAGCTGGGTGGGGATGCAGTGATTCTCAAGACTACCAAAGGGACATCGCAGAATGGTCGTCCGGCAGTCTATGTAACTGCCTGCGCCGAATCAGAAAATGAATCTGCATTTCCTAACCGGTTGACGCAGAGCCAAACTCTGAACCAGCCGCAAGAGGCAGCGGTTTTTCCACGGCGAGTCGCTTCGAAAAATGAAATAGAACAGCCCAATACTCGACCAGCAGTCACGGCACCAAATACAAGTTCTGTAGCGACGAATGCACCAATTGCAGCACAGCGTGGCTTCCAGCTTCTCTCGCAGATTGACCAGAAACTTGATCAGTTACTTGCACGACCGGTGCAGACTTCTGAACCAACTGCAACTCAGACTGAAAAGAACTCAACTGTCGATTTAGATGAAGCACCCTTGGCTTCACGCCCGACGACTGACCAGACACTTCGCTCTTTACTGCAACATGGATATGCACTTGATGTCGCCGAACGGCTCCAGATGAAAATTGGGGATCGTCTGATCAGTGGCGAATCAATTTCGAACTGCGAAGAAGAGATTCTCTCAAGTCAGGTTCAGGATATGAACTTCTCGCGCGGTGAAGCGGTGGTCGTGATCGGTCTGCCAGGCTCCGGCAAGAGTAGTGTCATCGCCACCCTGGCTCAGAAGATTACTTTTGGTGCACGACTGCCCATTCGATTGAGCTCGCTCGATGCTACTCGCATCGCGGCAACCGATGAACTTGCCACCTACGCAGAATTGCTCGGTGCAGATATTCTCACTACGCAGCAGATCAGCAGCTATACCGATGGCGTCGCCCTTATCGACACACCCGGCATTTCTGGAGAGCATTCTGTAGCTACGATTGCTTCTCAGCTCAAGGGAATAGCCAACAAGAAAATCATTCTCGCAATACCGTCGACCCTTTCCATGAGTGCGCTTCGCGGAATTATAAAAAAGACTCAGCCACTTGCTCCAAGTGGAATCATTTTCACCATGTCCGACCAGTCATCCCCTCTGCCACTCGCCGTTGCATTTTCGCTTGAATGCGAACTGCCTATCTACGGTCGTATTGAAGCAGGGAATGGCGCAAGTGATCTGCATTCGATCTTTGCAAGCATTCAAGGTGGTGGACGATGATCTCGAACACTCGCCAGAGCAATCATATGGAAGTGCTTCTCTTTACATCCGGAAAAGGAGGAGCAGGATGTTCAACCATCGCCTCTTCAATCGCGACTGTCGCAGCCGGACGTGGGGTACGAACACTTCTCGTCGAGCTTTCGGCATACAACAGCACTCAGTCTATTATCGCGAATGTTCCGACAGCCGGATCGCTGAGCAAAACTCCGTCCGGCGATCAACTCAGCCAGACCACTCCTTTGCGGAGTAATCTTGATCTCATCTGGGGGAGTCGATTCGTGGCTTCTCGGGCTGAGGATCTTTCGTCATTGATCGCTGCCGAACGTCGACGCGGATTCTACAAACTTGTCATCATCGATATGGCGGCAGGTGATCCGATGTCCGATCGGCTGATCGCGTCGCTTTCGACTCTCGCCATTCTTGTCACCCTGCCGGATATCAGTTCGGTGGCCGCGAACTTTGGACTTTTCAAAAATCTTACTTCGGCCCCCATGGGTCGCCTGGGACTCTTGCTCAATCGCATCTCTGATGAAAGTGAAGCAAGTGATCTCTCCATACGTTTCTCGACGATGTGTGAACAATTTGTTGGACGCATTCCGGAAACTTTAACCGCACTCCCGTTGGATACACAAGTCCAGACTGCACATCTGCTGCAAAAGTCGGTCATGTCCGGCACCAGCCGATCTGCTTTTGCTCGCCGAATCGAACGCCTGACCGATCGACTCGTTGATCGTTCGCACGAACGTTCGGTGCAACCATCAACGCAGCACATTCAACCCGCTCGTTTTGAGCGGACCACTCCCCTGAACAAGAAAAGAACACTGGCCGATATAAAGGACTAAGAATCTATGCCGACAACCAAACGCCAGCCCACCCGTCGCTCCAAACTTGCACCCCAGCACATTGTGCCGGCTCCCGATCCAAACAAACCGGCACGGGCAAGGATGAACGACACCGGAAGAAAATGGGATGTCTCCCCTCGTGAATGGACCCGCTTCAAGCGATTCCAGACCGAAGAACAACGCAAAGAGCTGCTTACCAAGTATCTCCCTCTCGTTCGCAATGTCGCCGCACGAATGGCAATGGGTTTCCCCCGTTCCGTAGAACTCAACGACCTGGTGAATACCGGCGTAGTTGGTCTGGTCGAGGCATTCGGACACTTTGATCCCGATCGTGGTGTCAAATTTGAAACCTACGCCGTGCCGCGTATTCGTGGCGCGATCCTTGATGCCCTTCGTGCGCTTGATTGGGTGCCACGTTCGACTCGCTCAAAGGCACGTGAAATTGAAAAAGCGACGACTGAACTGGAAAATAGTCTGGGACGTCCGCCGGAACTTTTTGAGTTGGCGGCTTTCCTGAAAGTAACCGAAGAGGAGGTCCTCTTGGCCCTTGATGATGCCGCCAGCGCAACGATTCTCAGTCTTGATGAAGTGGTCTTCCCGGATGATGAGAGCCGTCAGGTTCCGCGAATCGAAACCATTTCTGACAAAGCAACCCGCACCATCCTCGGCGATATCGAGCATGGCGAGATGCGCACCTATCTCGTGACAGCGATCAATCGTCTGACCGAACAGGAAAAACTGGTCATCGCGCTTTACTACTATGAAGAGTTGACCCTCAAGGAAATCGGTGAAGTGATGACTATCTCCGAGTCACGGGTCTCGCAGATTCATACTCGTGCGGTGAGCAAACTCCGCTCAATGGTTCGCGACAAATTCGCGATGACGGCATAAAGAGAGAATTAGAGCGAAGCAATGAACAGTGCCATCGATCCCATTGGTTCCATTATCGGATACGGCAAAGCTCCGAAGACCACTCGTGCCAATCAAGCCGAGGAGGAGGAACAGATTGGGCTGATCAAGAAATTGGAAGAAGAGGAATCTGAATCCAACAAGGATGGTCACAAAGATGCGTACCAGAGTGCTGCTCGTGAACAAAAAGAGCAAGAAGTAATCACAGATGAATTGTCGATTGCATCGGCATTGGCACATGAATCTGATTCCGAGACGGTCGTTGAAAAGACCGATGAACAAACCGATGAATCCGAAGGGCATAAGCCACTTCGACATATAGATGTAAAGGCATAGGATGTCATGAAGTCATTTCTCATTCTCCATCAGGATCTGATGATCTCGCTGCTCGGCTATCTGGCCGCGGCATTGGGTGGGGCACTGGCTGTAAGCGGTTCACGTATGCAGGCACGGGCGGCAGCAAATCCTGCTGCACCAAAAAAACAGACGACTCTGGCGATACAGCCGGAAGCTGTTCTCCCCTCCCGACCAGCGGACGTGCGCGAAGAAAAGACTGTCGAGCTGTTGACGCCTAATGACCGTCGCAACCGTCATGAAACATTGACCCTTGCGCGTGATCTCCTTGCCAAAGGAGCGTCACATGATCGAATCAAACGAATTCTGCCGGTCAGTGACGGCGAACTCATACTGCTAGAAAAAGCCCCCGGACGTGTCCAGAAATTTGAGAGAGGTTCCTTATGAGCTCATCTGATACCCCGTTTCTCCTTTACAAGATCGAATGTCCGATCTGCAAAACGATCAATGAATTCGAACTCGTACGGGTGGGTGCCTTTATCGAAGAAGGGCGTGATACCGATTTTTGCCCACAAAACGTCAAGTGGCGTTTCCCTCGTTACCAGGCCTATCATCCGCTGGTCTTCTTCACCGCGACCTGCTCGAACTGTTTCTATACTCGCGAACTGACCAATGAGTACAAGGACTGGAAAAACGACGCCAACTATCGCACCTATCGTCTGAAATCGACAAAAGAGAAACATCTCGAACTACTTTCGCAACCCGATTCATTCATTCGTAAGGCAGGCGCATCAATCGATGTCCCTCGCTATCCGAATGAATCAGGCATTCTGAAACTCCTTATTGCAATTCATGACGAAATGCTCTACGAGTATCCCTCCCATCTCGATGCTGCCAGGTTTTATCTTCGTATTGGCTGGATATTCCGCGCTATGACCATGCAGGAAAATCCCAATTCAGTGATGATCCGATCAGTGATGCAGGAGCTATCCTCACGTTTCGCTGCACTGCAATCCGATATTCAACAAATTGGAACTGATCTCCCTGCGTTCGCTCGGCAGATCGCCGTGAGTATGGATATCGAACAACTTCCTGCACCGCTTCGTGCGCAGTTGCTCTCGTATCGGGATCGATTTGAAACCGAACTGTCCTCACTTGATGCCCCAGTTCGAGGAATCACAGACCGAGTAAATGCTCTCGCGCAACTGGTCGAAGAATGCCGCAGCAGCGTCCTTGGTGGTGAACAGGGAGGAACAACCGGCTTCGGCAAATTTAACTCGTTCGACTCCTACTTGTTAGAACTTCGCAAGAAGTGGGATGGAGTCGTTTTGAGTGAACGGGAAGCTCTTGAAAAAGCGATCTACCACTATCAGGAGGCGTTCGAAGGAGGCCGAGATATCGCTCCGGGAAATCAACAGCTGCAGGCGACCTATCTGATCGCTGAATTGTCCCGCCGCGTCGGTCGTCACGAAGAAGCCCGCTCCTACTTTACCAACACGATCAAGAACGGCCAGGAATTTATCCACGCGAATCGGAACGACCAGACCCGAACAGCACTGGCGCGCAAAATTCTCGAATTGGCGATTGAGCAGGGGAAATTGAATCTCGCTGCCGTACAGAAAGTGTCCGTGGCCTGATGTCGGTGATCACGACTCCTCAACCGTTCGAAAATCTCACTCTGTGGGAACGTCTCCAGCTTTACGCCGGAGAGGCTTCTGATCAAAGTGAATTCAGCGCACGCGTTGAAGAGATGCTCAACGGAGGGATCGTCATTTCTCAGCCAACGCTTGTCAGAGGCGGAAACCTTCTGAGAGAAAACATCCCAGTTCGTGTGCAGGTGACTCGTCAGGATGCGGTCTATCAGTTCAACTCGACGGTCAAGAAATTCGGCAACGGCAGTGACGGTCGCGTCATTCTGACTCCACCGCGAAGCATGGAGCGCATCCAGCGTCGCCTGTTCGTACGTCTGACGGTCAATGCACCGGCTCGAATCGCACTCCTTGATCCTCGCTCAAAGTCGCGACTGCTGTTTGATCAGTTGAAATTCACCAATTGTACCATTCGCGATATCAGCGGTGGCGGCATGTATGCACAGCTACCGGAACAGCTGCAGACAGATTATCCGATCCTCGTGCAATCCTCCCTTTTCAATGAGTGGGAATTGCCCGAGTATCTCTTCGGACGTACGACCGAGCCTCGGCTGCACACACAGTTCACCGGTCAGGGGATTGAATTTCAAACAACTGCAAAAGCCATTCGTCTGTTTGGTGCGGAGTTTGTCTCACTCCTTCCCGAAGCATGCTTTGGATATGATCAGCGTGTACAAGATCGCATGGTGACTCGTGTCTTTCAGGAACAGCTGAAACTTCGACAGAAGGGGCTGCTGTGAGCGCAATTCAAAGCAGCAACTCCCCGATTGATTTCAAGTCGATTCGCCTTGATGTGGCGGGGCTTGTGGGTCATAGCATCTCCCTTTTCTCCGATCAATACCCGGGGAAGGAACTGACCGTGAGAGTACTCTCGGTGCAGCAGGCGACCATGCTTATCGATGGTGCGGGCAGTCGTTCGGCGATGGACAACATGGTGAACAACTCGCAGGTGACAATTCGATTTCTCTATCGAGATCAACTGATCTCTGTCCGTGCGCAATTCAAGCGAAGCCAGGGGGGAAGACTGACTCTTCATCTTGATGAACAGGTCACGCCACTCATGCAGCGACGCTTCACCCGAGTGGCGATGGTTGCGACGGTCAATCTTGTACCACTTCCAAAAGTCAGCTATGGAAATCGCCATCTGTCACAACTTCGCTGGATTCAGACCGAGAGTATCAACTTTTCAGCAGGGGGAGTATTACTCAGCATCCCCAGCTATCTCGAGCAGAAAGTTCTGGTTCTTTGCAACCTTGCAATCGAAAAGCTCGAGTTTCCATCGCTTGTCATCGGTCAAGTACGACATTGTCGCCAGGCCGATCCCGGTCATTTTCATACTGGTATTGAATTCATGACTCCCGAGCGAATTCATGAGCTTCTTCCCGCCGATCGTGTGCGCGAATTGCCTCGCGCTCCTTTTGACTATTCATCCGAACTAAGAAAACAATTGAACATCTACCTCTCTGCGCATGATCAGGATGTCGCGCGCTAGACAGAAAGGAATTCCATGCCTACGAAAACAAAACGAACGACCCCAAGTGACAAGACCAAGTTTGTCGCTGAACACAACGCCGTCGATACCATCCAGGTCCGTCGCCCGTTTCGGATGCACGACGACAACAAACGTCGCTTTGTACGTCTCGAAATTGCAGCTCCAACCTCACTGAGCACACTCAAGAGTACCAGTGGCAAGTTTTACCCCAAAGGGGATGGCAATACCATTGGCGGGATGATACTCAATGTCTCTGCTGGAGGTGTCCTTGTCGATCTCGAAGGAGCCGTCAATGAAGGGGATGTGGTCGTTCTCGATTTCACATTGCAGGAAGTCGAGCATCTTAATCAAGTCCTCGGACTTGTCAAGCGAGTCGACTTTGATGGTGAAGGCTGGCTCGTCGGAGTCGAGTTTATTACTCGTCAGCGACTGGCTGATATTCTTTCAAACGGCGAATGTGACCTGATCGCTTCCGATCTTGATCATTTCGATGAACGTGTACAACAACTTTTGAAGAAGTATATATACCGTGAAGCCACAACCGACCGTCTCAATCGCTCATAAGCTCTTCGCATTGCTCATTTCTGTTGCGCTCTTCGTGGTACTGTATGGAAGCAATGTACAGGCGAGCAGTACGATGCGTCTTTCTCTCAAGGTGGAGCCGTCGGCATGGGGAAGTGGTGAGTTCAAATCACTTCTTATGGATGCCATGAATCGCTCATTTTCAGATCGTGAACTCCGCTGGGAAGAGACCGAGTCAGGTTGGCTTGTCGTCCCGACGGAACCGATTCAGGAGAAGACGAAGAACGGCAAGGAAAAGCAGTCGGAGCTTCGTGCTCTTTCCGTCTCAATTGTGGTCCATCCGTATGAACTGGTCACTCGCAAGACATTCGATGCCCCCGGTCTGTTTCATAACTATGGAGTCTTCGGTCAGGCACGTGTCCACTTGCGAGTGATTGAGCGTAGTTCCGGAAAGATCTTGTCGGATGAAGAGATCGTTGAATCGAGAAAAGGGCCAAAAGTCCTCCAGCTCTCCATTGATGCTGACAAATTCGATCCGGACTTGCAGATGACCGCACTGGTCAAGCATCGCTTTTTCGAAGCGATTGAACGAACCGTCGCAGATGCCGTTGCCACGCGATTGGCACAGATTGCAGACTGAGAAACCACATTAGCATGACACCGAAGCAATCACCAGATGCAAAGGGAAAATCTGCTTCGAACACGGACGATCCAGAGGAGGTCCGTGAACTACTCGATACAGTCGAGAAATTCTCAGACCTCATGCAGGCGATGACCTTCGAACTTGCCCTTCTTCTTGCTCGTCTGAAACAGGATCAACCGCTGCACGACATCCACAAACAGGAAGCCCGCTTCCTCCGTTTGATTAACGGCGCGGTCGATATTGTGAAAAATGTGAACAGTTTAGCGAAGGCTGCGAGAGAGACGGATCCGCTCGTTTTTGATCCTCCGTCAGGAACTACCACTGCACTCGATATGCAAATGACCGAAATAACCCGTATTCTCGCCGAAATTGAGCTGCAGTTGAGGCATAAAGGGCTTGGCAATCAATCCGATACATACTCCTAGTATGAAGGGGGAGGCGTCATCCAGGCAGAACGCCTCAACATTGTAAGTCAACCGAACGTCGGGATGGAATAGGAGAAACCATTGACCAGTGCGAGCCATGATCATGTCATGCAATTGCAGCGTCTCTTTGCACAGGGAGCAGAGTCGCGCGGTCGTGCTTATCGTGTCCTGATTGTCGACGACGAACCACGTGTACTCGAACTCCTTTCAGATTTCTGTGCCTCGAGCGAAGTCGTTCGAGCTGATCTGGTCTCATCCGTCGCGGAAGCTCGCGCCCGACTCTCAGAGGATCGATATGATCTCGTGACCTTTGATCTCGTGATGCCGGAGATGTCTGGCATAGAGGGGTTAAATTTCGTTCGTCGAGAGCACCCACAGGTTCCGGTCCTGATTATCACCGGAAACTCCACCGATAAACTAATCAATGATGCCGGGGTTGCCGGAGCCGTACAGGTTCTTGAAAAGCCAATAAGTTTGCCGCACTTCCTTTCTGCACTGTGGAAAGGTCTGAACCGTCCGGGCGCAACAACGGGAAGCAAGTCATGAAGCGAAACATCTCTATTTTGGTCGTCGATGACGAACCGATGATGCGCACGCTGGTTGAAAAGATTCTCTCTCGTCAGGGATTTGTAATACATTCGGCTGAAAATGGGCAGCATGCTCTTGAAATTCTCGATCAGGTACAGCCCGACATCATCATCTCCGATGTGAAGATGCCCAAAGTTGATGGCTTTGGTCTGCTCAAGGCAGTCAAAGAGGTACTTCCGAATGTCGGAGTGATCATGATGACCGCTTACGGCGACACCTACACGGTCAAAGACGCGCTTCTCCTGGGTGCAGATGAGTATATCACCAAGCCGTTCAAGAGCCACGAAATTTCACTAGTCGTCGAGCGTGTCTACTGGCGCATTCTCTCAGCTTCAAACGGTGAGCAGGAACCTGCGGTAGGAAAGTAACGGCTCATGGCAACTGCAACCGCGGCTATTCCGATTATTCGTGTCGTTGTCGCCAAAGACAACATGAGCGCGTCGGTTGTTCTTCGCAAGCCAACTGCAGACGAACCTTCGATAAATACTGAACGAATCATTGAAGAGCTTAAGGCAGCTGGGGTCGTCTTTGGTATTGATGAAGATGCGATCAGCAATGCCATCAAGGCAGAGCAATATAACGAGCCATTAATAGTTGCTTCGGGTATCACACCCGGTCGTGGGACAGCGTCAACCTTTACCTATCATTTTCACACCCGATTCGAACACAAGCCGCACGAAGATGCCGACGGTCACATCGACTATCGCGATTTGTCATTCATGCAGAACATTGAAGAAGGCGGCCTTCTGGTCACCAAGACTCCAGCGACTCAGGGAAAAACCGGAATGAGTGTGCTTGGAAAAGAAATGCTCGGCAGCATTGGGCGCGACATGGCATTCGAAGTAGGCAGCAATGTCCGCATCAGCGAGGATGGTCTGCAACTGTTCGCAGCAGCTGGTGGCATGATTCAATATGTGGGCGGAAAAGTCTCTGTTCAAAGCTGTCTGACCATTGCTGGCTCGGTCGATCATACGGTTGGCAATCTCCAATGCAAGGGATCAATCAAGATTGCCGGAGATGTCAAAGCCGGATTCAAGATTCACACCGATGGAGATGTCGAAATCGGTGGATCAGTCGAGGAAGCGACCGTCATTGCCGGCGGCTCTATCCAAATCAAAGGCGGGTTTTTCGGACATGGCGAGGGGCTTCTCCGTGCCGGAGGGGATATTACTGTTAAATTTGCAGAAGGCCAACGTCTCGAAGCTGGACGTTCCGTCTTTGCTATGGAAGAACTCATAGCATGCACGGTCCACGCCAAGGAGACGGTGGTTATGCGTGGCAAGAAGGGGCGAATCGTCGGTGGTGAAATCCACGCCGACAAGGAAATTCGGGCAACCTACCTTGGTCGCGAACTGGGGACTCGAACCGTTCTCGCCGTCGGCTACGATGCAAAAGTCATGAGACGAGTTGCCGAGATCAACGCAGAGATCAAGCGGCTCACGGAAGATGGGGAACGGGTCAAAGAAGGGCTCATTGCCTTAATCAAACTCGATCTGTCCAAGAAATTACCGGAAGAAAAAAGACCCACGCTTGATTCATTGAAAGTGTTCCGCGAAAATCTTCCTGCGGCTCTGGCACAGCTTGAAGCAGAGAAGACTACTCTCCTCGAATCGACCAGACAGCTTCAGGAGTGTGTCATCATCTGTGAAAAGGCAATTTTCCCGGGTGTACGGGTCGGGATTGGGAACTCCTATCGTGACATCACCGACGCGGTCACGGGTGTGAAATATACCCTTGCTGGGAATACGGTCACCGCCTCCGAATGGAAACCAGACGGCAAGTAGCCCGTTTGAATTTTCATATCAATTCCTACAACAATTCTGATTGACAAAATTCTTCACCCTGAGCCTGTCGAAGGGTCTTCTCTTCTTTGGTGCCCCACTGCGTAGATTCGCGCAGCGAATCAAGCGGTGGGTTCCCGGTCTGTATTTCGTGCGCGGCTGGCCTCCCGGTCTGCCCGTCTTAAGATCATTGAGGGGTTGGCACGCGGGCTTGTCCGAGTTCCCCCCAGATCGGCAAAAAAAAACGAGGGGCTTGCCGAGCGGGGAGCCGGATACTACGTTTGGGGTTCAGATCGATTCTTGTAAGGAGAGATGGCCGAGAGGCTGAAGGCGGCGGTTTGCTAAACCGTTATACGGTCGAAATGCTGTATCCAGGGTTCGAATCCCTGTCTCTCCGTTTTTTGGGCTAAGTCGTGTCATTGATTCAATCAACATACAATATGAAGAAGTGCTGTTAGCTTTCGTTTCTGGGTGGCCCTGATCACCAGATCAGGGTTCTGGCTTCCTGAATTTTGAGGCGCACGCAAGCCCGGAAAGGTGGCGCACCCTTCAGGGTGCAAAATCAGTGGCGAACATCTCAATCAAAACGGCTGGGTGGCACACCCGTTTTGTCGGGTGTGAAGTCGGTGACGACAGGGTGGCCCTGATCACCAGACCAGGGTTCCCGCATCTTCAAGCTCCACTTGATCAATTGCGATCCCTGTTTCTCTCAACCCCGCATACCACCTCGCGCTCGACCATTCCCAATCTGTGGCGTTCAAAACCAATCCTGCCTTCACAGGATTGTTGTGGCAGTAGTTTATTTTTTCGATCACCGCACTGTTTGTCCGGCAATTGTGATCGTACCCACGGTGCTGCCATATCCGATGCTCCGCACGAGAGTCTGACAACTGTGACTTTTCAAGCATTTCTACCAATCCCGCATCAGCAAGAATTGCTCTTGTCGTGACCGACTTGAAAGATTTGATTATATTCATGAGGGTCAAGTGAATCGGTGGTACGAGCACAAGATGGACGTGCGTGGGCATGATGACATAGCCAAGAATCTTGACTGCGTAGTGCTTGCGCATGCCGTCGATCCCCCATTGGACGATGCACTTTGCTGCGGCATGGTTTAAATGCGGTTGGCGACGATACGTGGAGAAAGTGACGAATCTGGCATGCCCGAGATGATCATAGTGACGAGGGTTTGACATGGGAGAAACATATGGCGATGCACTGTCAGGATCTGTCAGTGAAAAT
>CAZFGK010000017.1:0-76226 GCA_964518635.1 uncultured Ignavibacteriales bacterium | reverse complement strand
CCACGCCCGCCCCTGAGCCCCCCCCCCCCCCGGGGCCCGCCACCCAGCCGGTCGATGTGCGTGATGGTGAAGACTTTCGTTTCAATACTTCTGATCGTCATCATGTTCCTTTCATTGGGCACGATAGCGCGCGCCCAGGTTGAGGTAGACACCGGCGTAGTTCGAACATCGGCTATGACAATGTATGTGAGTCGTTACGGTTCAGTGGGGGGCGGGGGGCAAGAATCTTTTCGTGATCCTTATACTGGTGATAGTGTCTACGGCGTCTATACTAATACTTCACTGACTGCAATGCCTTCTTTCGGGATTGCGTTTGCTGGTTTGAATGACTACGACACGATTGGAAATGTTATTTTTGGCGGGGATACAGTTCCGCCGTACGGAGTCTTCTTGCGGTCAAATAACGCACGGAGCGGTTATTATTCGCGAGACGCAATGGCACCGCGAGATGTCGAGGTCATCTTTCGATCATACACCGCGAAGGACTTCCCTCAAGTTAATATCTTTGGATCGAGTCAATCACTTCCTAATCGAGGGATTTCACTTTTGTGTAAAGTGCGTGTCCTTGGATGGGACACTCCCCTGACTGATGACGGAGTTCTCGCTGTTTACTCATTTACAAATCAGGATAGTCGTTCTGTAAACGATGCCTACGTGATGCATTACCTAAGAGGAGGAGGCATTTACACATACTACGACAATCAAGCACCGTTGACTCCTCTTTCTGCCACTCTCTTTGTTGAGAATATCTCCCCTGCACAATGCACCGAAGGTGAGAAAGACTACCTGTTCTGCGGAGTGGGATCTTTGTCAGGTCAGCCCGGAGCTTCCGGTTGGTATTACGAATCGGTTCGCACACTCTTTGGAATGATCTTCGTGAGTTCAGGGACAGAGATTCAGGTGAGGGGTCTGAACTGGTTCGGTCACTACGCCGGCCACTTTGATACTCGCGACTCAGCGTGGAGTCCGAGACTCACACGTAATTTGCGGCTCTATCCGTATCTCCATGAGCCTACAGATTATGACCAACTCTATCGGTGCGCAACAAATCCCGAGTTCGACTATGCTCAACTCTTTTCTGCACAGCCGCGAATAGGTGAAGGCTGGGAGCCTCCCGGGCGCGGATCTGATATTATTGCGAACGCAGAGCTTGGATCGAACGCTGCTTTTCCATTTTACTCACTAGGGCCATTTGACCTCGAACCCGGTGAAACCATTGAGTGGATAGTGGCATATGTAGGCGGAGATTCACTTCATTCGGATCCCACCGCATTCGCTCGACTCTTTAACTTGTCGAATCCATCGGGATTTTACAATCAACTCAACTTCAAGCCGTTAAATAGAAATGCCAGTTGGCTCACATGGGTCTATGATAATCCTGGCATCGATACCGATGGTGATGGCTACCGCGGAGAATACGAAATCTGCAACGCGAATCCGGATATCGGCTTTGTCGGCGATACGCTCTGGTATCAAGGAGATGGGATTCCCGACTATCGCGCTGATCTTCCACCACCAGCTCCACCAACTCGTGTCTACACGAGTGAAGGAAAGTTGGTAATACGCTGGAATGGATTTGATGTCGAAAAAACTATCGACCCATTCACTCGCAAAATGGATTTCCAGGGATACAAAATCTACATGGGACGTGATCCGCGACTGGAAAGTCTCGTGCTTCATTCACAGTGGGACAAAGAGGATTACATTGCACTCAAGTTCGTCCTTCGCGCGGATGGCGGCGGTGACTGGGTTCCAGACTCCGAGCCAATGTCACTCGATTCGATCACCGACTACTATGACTTGCCAGAACATCCATTGAATTACAGTCGCCAGAATTCGCACAGCTTCAACAATGCAAATTACTACTTCGAGAAACAGGACAACAATGTCAGCGATCTGACCAATCTCTCCGGCATCCACAAAGCATACCCTGATGCGCTTCCTCCTGTCTCAACAGATTCTCTTCTCTGGACAGATGCAGAGTACACTACCGAGCATGGCAGAAAATATCCGAAACATACTGAATATGAATATGTCATTGATGGAATTCTTCCGTCGGTTCCCTACTATGTTGCGGTGACTGCATTCGATCATGGCTTTGTCCTAGGCGGTATGCCGCCGCAGGAGTCTGACCCGGTGAAATCATTGCAGCAGACACTGGCACTTCCATCCGCTGATTCAGTAGAAGCGAACAACCTTGATGTCTTCTGCTATCCGAATCCGTATCGTATCGACGACAACTATGTCGATCGTGGCTATGAAAATCGGGATCAGTTGATTCCTGATCAGAAAGCGGGGCGAATCCATTTTGCTAATCTCCCGCGTAAATGCACGATCTCGATTTTCTCACTCGATGGGGATCGTATCTGGAGCTACGAGCACAATCCACCGCAATACTCAGCGAATGACATGCACGCCGAGTGGGATTTGATTTCGAGGAATCGACAGCTGGTGGTGTCGGGATTGTATTATTGGGTGGTGGAATCAGAGGCGAGGACACAAATCGGGAAGCTGATGATCTTGAAGTAGAGAAGACCCTTCGACAAGCTCAGGGTGACAAGAAGGGGCAGACGAGGACGTCTGCCGCCCACAGAAATGAGCGGTAGCCCTGAGCACCCGCTCAGGGTCTTGTCTTGTGCGCGGCAGGCCTCCCGGCCTGCTCGTCTGTGAAGAAGACCCTTCGACAAGCTCAGGGTGAAGAGAAGGGGGCAGACGAAGGCGTCGGCCGCCCACTGGAACAAGAGAAAACCCACGGCAAGCCGCGGGGCACCGAAGAGAGAGAAGACCCTGATGTGGGCATCAGGGGCACCTGCGGATCATGACATAAGAGAGATTATATTCATCCTAAAACGTATCATCATCCCACTTCACGTCTTTGTTCGGGATGATCACTTTCAGATCTTTGTCGGCGACCAATGCCTGACAGGAGAGTCGACTCGTCTTGGTTAGCCCTTCGGCTTCGTCAAGCATGTCCATCTCATCTTCGGTCATCTTGTTGAGTGATTCGAATCCCTCTTCGACAATGATATGACAGGTTGAGCAGGCGCAGTTGCCGCCGCAGTTGTGGTCAAGGTGGATATTATTATCAAGGGCGGCATCGAGAAGGGCAGTTCCGGTTTTGACTTCGACGGTCACATCTGCGGGGAGAAAATGAATCTTCGGCATCTCGTTGGTCTTAGTATTTCATTGAAAAGGTTATGTGGTTACTCGGCATCGACAGAAATTGCGTCACTTGTGCGCGGAGCGCGAAAGATTACGACGTTGTCATGTTCGTTGCCATAACGGATAGATTTTGCAAACGGGGAGAGCTTTGAGGTAATCAGCATATAGATCCACGGCGGCACCATGGTCGAGCAGCCGCGAACCAGCACCATCTTCCCCTGAAATTTAGGCCAGTCGAATTGTTCAGCCCGCAAAAGGAATTCATCCTCGCGAAACATGTCGCCAGCAATGAATTCCTTTGGGTCAATGATTTCGTAGTTCATCCGTGAAAGTGCGAAAGGTCGCGTATCCTCTTGCTTAATGCTCTAGCAGCTAAATGATGAGCCGCAGCCGCAGGAGCGTTTTGCATTCGGATTGATGAACTGGAAGCCGCCCCCCATCATCGCGTTCTTGTAGTCAATGGTAGTGCCAGCCAGATAGACCAGTTGCTTGAGATCGACACGGACTTTGACACCGTCGAAATCGAACTCACGGTCAAATTCCCCCGGTTCATCTTCGATTGCCATCGTGTAAGACATCCCCGAACATCCGCCACTTGCCAGTCCAATACGAAGGAACAGGTTTTCCCCTTCTTCTTCTGAGAGCAGACGTTTCACTTCGGCAATCGCCGATTCGGTCATCTGAACAACTTTGTCAGGGGTGACCTGACCGGGGGCAGGATTGGTATTCGGGGTCGCGGTAGACATATGCAAATCTCCTTGGTTCGCTCTTTTGGCTTCGGGGAAGTGCTTCTACACTCCAGCCAGCCGCTGGTATGATATATCGGTAAACGAAATCTACCATCCATTTTTTAGCGGATGTTTCTTGTTCGATCCGACGGACAGGTACAGCCGAAGAACGTTCGTTTTGCCAGATTGTTTCCGAAGGGGGTAAAGTCGCTGTCCCGCAGGTTGTTCGGCGATTTCCAGATTCCACCGAAGGGGAGTCATTTGCCGGTTGAGTGCGGAAACCAAACCACTATATTCGGGGTATCTCAGTTGAGAGTCCAATCGGGATGTTCCCCGATGGCGAATTTTTCGAAGTCAGGCAACGAACAGGTAGAAGGCAAGAAGGTACGTAATGCTTCCAGTAAATGACCCCCAGTACAAAGTGAAAGTCGGTCTCGCCGAAATGCTCAAAGGTGGCGTGATCATGGATGTGGTCAATCCGGAGCAGGCCCGTATTGCCGAACAGGCCGGTGCCGCAGCGGTGATGGCTCTTGAGCGCGTCCCTTCCGATATTCGCGCTGAGGGGGGAGTCGCGCGGATGGCGGATCTGGATATCATCGAAAATATCAAACGTATCGTGACCATCCCAGTGATGGCGAAATGCCGGATCGGGCATACCATCGAAGCCCGCGTTCTTGAAACACTAGAAATCGATTTCATTGACGAATCCGAAGTGCTGACTCCGGCGGATCATGAATATCATGTCGACAAATGGCCGTTCAAGGTTCCCTTTGTGTGCGGTTGCCGAAATATCGGCGAAGCGCTCCGTCGTATTGCCGAGGGGGCGGCGATGATTCGAACCAAAGGGGAAGCCGGGACCGGGGATGTCTCACAGGCGGTCAAACATCTGCGTCAGATCAATCGTGAGATGAAATCGCTTACTGTCCTCTCTACCGAAGAACTCTATGGTGCGGCGAAAGAGCATCGTGTGCCGCTTGATCTGGTGAAATGGGTCGCGCAGCACGGGAAATTGCCGGTGCCGAATTTTGCCGCAGGCGGGGTAGCGACACCGGCGGATGCCGCGCTTTGTATGCATCTGGGAGCGGAAGCGGTGTTTGTCGGGTCTGGAATTTTCAAATCCTCTGATCCGGAGAAACGGGCGAAGGCGATTGTCGCCGCCACGACTCACTGGCAGGACTACGCCGTGATTGCCGAGCATTCTCATGCATTGGGTGATGCAATGAAAGGGATTGAAGCGATGTCGATCCCCGAGGAGAAGCAGCTGCAGGTGAGGTGAGGGGGGGCTACAGAATGTGATTTCGTTCCGGGACAATAATTTCCTAATTTGCATTCGTGCCACTCGAAGTTGCAGAAACATGTATTGGGGTAAGACAGATGGGCATTGATGCAGAACAGCCGAAACCTGACTTCTTAAAACAATGGTCAATTGACAAAATTGGGTTGCTTGAGAAGTATTACAAAGCCTATGTAAGAGCTCTCAACGGGAAATTCGAACTTATCTATGTTGATGCTTTTGCAGGCAATCCGAAGCAAGTCTCTGTAAAGACTGGGGAGGCGGTTCTAGCAGCAGCGGCAAGAGCGTTGAATGTGACCCCTTCATTTAATAAGTACTTTCTAATCGATAAGAACAAGCGCAGAGCAGAAGCATACTTAAAGTCTTTCGGAAACAGAGATGGAGTTTTCGTTTTTCACGATGACTCGAATAGGTGCTTACCTATCATCTTCCGTGAGCACATCACAAACACCAGCAATAGTCGCAGTATTTGCCTTCTAGACCCCTACGGTTGTGACCTCCACTGGAATGTTCTTTGCGTTGCAGGCAAGTCGGGAGTATCTGATGTTTTCATAAATTTCCCTAGAATGGACCTTCTAAGAAACGTTTGCCGAAATGACTTTAGAAAAATCACACCTGTGGGTTTTAGAAGGATGAATGCTTTCTGGGGTGATGAGACCTGGAGAGAATTAATGTATGAAAGACAGGGCAATCAAACAGTTCGTGTAGGTGATACGGGAAAACTTGCTCTTGCTTATTGTAAACGCCTAAGGGAAATCGCTCAATTTGAGTATGTTTTGGATCCGCTTCCGATGAAAAACTCACAAGGGATACCGCTATATTACTTAATCTTTGCATGTGAGGATAAGTTGGCCAACAAGATAGGTGGCCAAATTATTCGAAAATTTGTTGATGATCGTGATGGTTTATCCCTTGATCTTCAATACCCATGAATAAATCCTCTATCGAATGGACTCAATCTACGTGGAATCCGGTGACCGGATGCGACAAGGTCTCACCCGGATGCGAGCACTGTTATGCCGACCGGATGGCGAAGCGGCTTCAGGCGATGGGTGTACACAAATATCGCAATGCGTTTGACGTTACCTGTCATCCCGAATCTCTCGAAGAGCCGCTGCGATGGAAACATTCACGGGTGATTTTTGTGAATTCGATGAGCGATCTGTTCCACGAAGAGATTCCCTTTGAGTTCTTACAGCAGGTTTTCGATGTCATGGGTCGCGCCGAGCAGCACGTCTTTCAGATTCTTACAAAGCGATCAAAACGACTCGTACGTCTTGCCCCAAAACTGACCTGGCACAAAAATATCTGGATGGGTGTGACGGTTGAGTCACACGTCTATCGATTCCGTCTAGACGACCTTCGAAAAGTCCCGGTACAGACCAGATTTGTCTCATTCGAGCCATTGATAGATTCTGTCCAGGAAGTAGACTTGTCAGGTATTCATTGGGCAATTGTTGGTGGAGAATCTGGCCCCGGTGCTCGTCCGATGTTGCGCAAATGGGCCGTCGATATTCGCAAGCAATGCAAGACCTACGGAACCGACTTCTTCTTCAAGCAGTGGGGTGGCGTGAATAAAAAGAAGACAGGGCGTATATTGGATAATCGCACTTATGATGATACTCCGCTCCGCAAGTCTGAGCCCGAAATGCAAGTTGCTTTGAAAGAGCAGCACGCCGCCTAGTCCTCATGACGAGTAAGACTGAAAAGCCCCCAACCCGCTGTACGTGGGTTGGGGTGGGAAAGCCCCACTACGAGCATTATCACGACACCCACTGGGGAGTGCCGGTTCATGATGATCTCGTCCATTTCGAGTTTCTCATCCTCGAAGGGGCGCAGGCCGGATTGAACTGGGAGACGATTCTCAAAAAACGGGAATGCTATCGAAAAGCGTTCAAAGAATTCGATCCGGTCAAAGTCGCAAAGATGACCGACGCCCAACTCGAAAAACTGATGCACAACCCCGATATTGTTCGGAATCGTCTCAAGATATTCTCCGTGCGCAAAAATGCCCTCGCATTCCTTGCAATTCAGAAAGAGTTAGGCAGTTTCGATGCCTATGTCTGGAAGTTTGTTGGCGGGAAACCGAAAGTGAATCGGCTTGCGTCGATGAAAGAGGTCCCCGCGACAACCGCCGAGAGTGATGCGCTATCCAAAGATCTGAAAAAGCGGGGGATGACATTTGTCGGCTCGACAATCATTTATGCCTACATGCAGGCATGTGGATTGGTGAATGATCATTTGACGAGTTGTTTTCGGTATAAAGAACTGGCATAGGAATCTTGTAGCGCCGGATCGCTTTGGTTCCCGCGATTCCTGTCACCCTGAGCTTGTCGAAGGGTGACTTCACGTTTGATCGCTGAAGTCATGCTTCGACAAGCTCAGCATGACAAGATGGGATTCAGCGTGTCTGGAGGTAATCCCGGCTAGGAACGCCGGACCACCGAACCTGGGACAGACTCACACAGATAATTTTGTAGCTCGACAGTCTGGTTCTGCTGTACTCTGCGCAAAACGAAAGGACATCTGCATGACTCCACTCCTTCGAAGAATTGCCTCCCTCTGCGCCCTCTTGGGGATGACCTCGGTGCTGATTATCTCATTCGGCTGCTCAAATGAAAGTGCCAAGAAACCGGAAGAGGCCCCGGTTACCACTCCGGCTCCGGTCGCAATTGCCGAACGTCCGATTGATGCAGAATTAACTAAGATGGCGGAAGCATCCGCTGCCGAGATGCCGATTCTTGCAGAGGCGGGTCGGACGGCTGCCGAAGAGCTTGTCTCGCGCGGGATGCTGCAGCAGGCGTTGCAGGTCGGCGCAAAGGCCCCGGCCTTCGTGTTGCCGGATGCGAACGGAAATCCGGTGAGCAGTGAAGCGCTGCTGGCCAATGGTCCGATTGTGCTGGTCTTCTATCGTGGGGCATGGTGTCCGTACTGCAATATTTACCTGCGCGGTCTTCAGCGATTTTTGCCGGAAATCAGTGCGGCGGGTGGTCAGCTCGTTGCTGTTTCGGGTGAGACTCCTGAACGATCAGCTGGTGTGGTCGCAGCTGATACGCTTGCTTATCCGGTGCTGAGTGATAGTTCGCTGGTAGTCGCTCGTCAGTTTGGACTCGCGTATGAAGTCCCGAAGATGGTCGACTCGATTGCGGCGAGTTTCGGGCTTGATTTCAAGCAGTATTACAGCATGACGAAGTCGGAGCTTCCTTTGTCGGCGACGTATGTGATCGCCAAGGATGGTACAATCAGCTATGCGTTTCTTGATGTTGACTATCGGAAACGTGCTGAACCGAGTGATCTGGTTGCGGAGCTCAAGAAGCTGACGATGTAGTTCAATTAGGTATCATGAACAAATAGTGCCCCTTGATCAGTTGACCAAGGGGCATTTTTTTATGAGTATCCCCGGCGAAGATCGCCGGTTACTGATGAAGAAGACCCTTCGACAAGCTCAGGGGGAGGAAAATGAAGTCGCTTGAATAGGGTGATTCAGATAGATAGAATCAAATCTGCCGTCTTATTCTACTTCGATAATTTTCGGCGGATGAGTCTTGCTTCGCGGCCGCCAAAGCTACCGCTTCCAGATGCAATCAAGTATCCACCCGCTTGCTCGATATCGAAGACATCGAATTGCGAGGGAAGCTCTTCTTTTGTCCAGTTCAGGCCGCCGTCGACTGTGGTCAGCATCGTCCCCTGCATACCGCCGACAAAAGCCCGTTTCGGGGTTGGCATTACCATGCAGGTGAGATTCGCCTGTGTATTCATTTTGACTGAATCCCAGGTCTGTCCGCCGTTTTGAGTCACTGCTCCCCAGCCATCGCTGCCGATCATGATTCCGCTTTTTCCGTTGAGCATCGCGACTCGTCCCGGGCGGCCATTTCCAGTCGAGCTTGTCACCCAGGTCTTGCCGCAGTCTGTCGAGAGATGGCGCTGCCCCCACGAAAGAAATGAGAGGGTTTTGTTGTCGATGCGGGTGATTTCACCAAACTGAATCCCGTTGACATCTGCTTTTTTCCATCGTGCGCCACCATCAGAGGAGTAATAACAGACTCCGGTCGGGGAACTACCTCCGCGAATGGCACCAGTCACGACGATGTCATTTGCTGAGCAGACATAAATCGACAGCAGCCAGCAGGTAGAATCAGGAACGGCCCTTTTTGTCCAGGTTCTTCCGGCATTGGTGGTGAAGTAGACGACGCCGTTTCGACCGCAGGTGTATCCGAGTTGGCTCGTGCGGAAATGGACATCCTCAAGGATGGCATCCGCGATGGTTAGAATTTCCCATTTTAGCCCGCCATTGTAGGAACGTCCGAATTGACCACGATTACTGACAAAAAAGCCGGTATCCGCTGTCGGAAAACTCAGCCCGTTGATCCCGTACGGGAGATTGATCGTGATCGGAGTCCATTGTTGGGAACGAACTGAAGGTGCGATGAGCAGGACAGCGATTAGGAGGCTCAAAAAGCAGAGAAGATTGAGGATGGGTCGTTTCATACTTTTAATTGTACAACCGAAGTCGAAAAGATACCATCCAGAAAGTACAGGAAATCGACCGCTGCACCCGACTGAACCTAATATTGTTCACTGAATTATCACAATGAGCGCTTGTCTGCAACTCGATCACGTCTATGTCAATACCGACTGGGGGGAACCACTCTTCACCGATCTCTCCTTCACGCTTGAAACCGGCGGTTCCGCGCTGGTGGTTGGCGGAAGTGGGAGTGGAAAATCCGTCCTTCTCGAACTGATCATTGGAGCGCGAAAACCGACCTCTGGCTCAATTGATGTACTAGGCACGAAAGTGACTCAGGCATCCCGCATGAAACTTCGACGACTTCGAGCCCAAATCGGCGGAGTTGGCGGGGCATGGGCATTAGTGGATGCCTGGTCGGTGACCGAAAATGTCGTATTGCCGCTGGTAATACAGGGGGAACGCCCCCGCCAGTTGCATGAGCGGGTGATGAAGGTGTTGGGGGACTTTCAGCTTGGGAATCTTGCGGATTCGAAAGTTTCCCGCCTGACGGCATCCCAGCGATTTCTTACCCAACTGGCGCGGGCATCAATTGCCCATCAGCCGCTGCTCTTAGTCGATGAACCTATGGTCGGGCTTGATCGGACATTACTCTCACTGGTTGAAGAGAAACTGCTCGCCGCGAGTGTCTCCGGGCGAAATATTCTGCTGACTTCTTCGCAGCCGCTTCCTATTTCGATTCCGTCGATGCAGCGGTATCACTTCGCGCATGGTCAGCTGTTTCCCGATCGTGAACCACGACTTCTTGAGCGCAGTACTCCCGAATCTGAGAGCACACCATGACCTGGATTCGATATATCGTACGAGAAATGTTTCGTTCACTGTATCAGCGACCGCTGGTTACACTTGCGGCAATTGTCTCGCTGACTTTGCTGCTTGCGCTGGCGCATCTGACCTGGGTGGGGGCATTGACTCTCGGCGAGGTCTATCGTGATTTGAAATCGGAAGTCACGATGGAGGTATTTTTGGATGATTCCTTTTCAAATGCAGCGACCGATTCTCTTCAATTGCAGATCACCGCGATGGGGCCAGTAGAAATGGTTACACTGGTCTCAAAAGAGATGGCACGAGATGAGCTCACTTCTCAGCTTGGGCTTGATCTGCTTGCCGAATACGATTCACTCAATCCCTTGCCTCGCTCACTTCGGATTGAATTTCTGCGCGACAGTGTGAGTGTGGCATCCCTGGCGCGAGTTGAACGGCTCCTTCAGGAGAAAAGTGATGGCTCCGAAGTGCTCTATAGCAAGGGTTGGCTTGAGCGAATTGAAGAACTCGGGAATCGAATCGCAAAGGCGGGATTCATTCTGGCGATAGTCATCGCCACCGCCACATTGGTGACTTCTACCAGTTCACTTTCTCTTGTGGCGCAGAGTCGCGCGGTTGGGATTCGTCAGATGCGTCTTCTCGGTGCGAGCCGTTTTCTGATTGCCACGCCGATGATGCTGCAAGGGGGATTGGTTGCGCTGATTGCGGTGTTATTAAGCTGGTGGTTAGTCTCGTATGGGGTCATGCGGCTGGAGATCACTGAATACGTTGTCAAATTTCCGCTTCGAAATGATCAGATTATCGGCGCGGCGATGGTGGTATTCATTGGTGCATTGAGTGGACTTCTTGGATTGCGTTCTCACCTGAAAGAATCGCTCTAGTGATGCGAAGTGTAACGCAGATTCTTTCTCTTCTAATTGTTACTACTCTCCTCTTGTCGAGCGAAGTGATGGCGCAGAAAAATGAGAAGCCGGTAACTGAGAAGGATATGAATCGTCTGAAAAGTGAGATGACCGCCACCAAGCGACGTCTCGATTCGCTCAAGAAAGTTCAGGAGTCGATCAACAAGACTGTTACCCGTGCAGATGAACAGGTACAGGCCGATACGAAGGTTATCACTCGTCTCTCTTCACAGATTCAACGTCTCTCGCTAGATGAGAAGAGTCTCGACAAGAACAAGAAGAGTACTGAAACAGAGTTGGAAGAGGCACGCAACCGATATCTACAGGCGATCGCAACCTACTATCGACGCTCCCGAATGACCGAACGTCATGGCTTCAGCAGACCCGCAGATGAATCGCAGATCTCACGGCAGCTCCGCTATGTCCGCGCGGTCGCAACTCAAGAGCAGGAAACGGTGAGTGAGTTCAAGACCGAGTTGGAAGAGGTCGAATCCGCGCTCCTGAATCTCTCCAGCAAGAAATCATCACTGAGTGATCTTCAAAAGAAACGTCAGACCTCACTTGCCCTTACTCAGGCGAGAAAACTGAAGCAGGAACAGCAACTGCGAAAAGTGCGGAAAACCTCCGCCGATGTCGCCGACCGACTGGTGACTCTCAAGCAGGCAGCGGAAGAGATGGAAGCGTTGCTGGCGCGGATTCAGACTGAGCAGAAAAAAGCCCCGCAGGAGGCACTCTCTCTTGCACCCGGTGAGTTTAATCGTCTCGCCGGACGTATGCCAATCCCGGTGCGCGGGAGAATAGTCACGCCGTATGGGCCGCTAGTCGATTCAGTCACGAAATTAAAGTCATTTTCTCCGGGAATCACGATTCGAGCGACTGCCTCGTCGGAAATCACAAGTGTTGCCGCCGGGCAGATAGTCTATGCCGGAGAATTGCGCGGCTACGGACAGTTTGTTATCGTGCAGCACGACTCCGAACACTTTACAACCTATGCCGGGCTCGGCGAAATTTTAGTCCAACGAGGGGATCGCGTAGAAAGCGGGACTATTGTCGGGCAGGCCCGTGAGGATGGACTTGTCAAATTTGAACTCCGAAAAGGGCGGGAATCGCTCGACCCACTTACCTGGTTCCGGCTTGACTCTTTTTGATCTTCCGCTGATTCAGCCGGATGCCTGCGATCTGCTGCGCCGATCGATGCGAAATGATCGCCTCGCACCGGCCTGGCTCATCAGTGGAGAAACAGGAGTCGGGCAGTGGCCGATGGCACTCTGGTTGGCGGCAATGGTCAATTGCCGTGGTGATCAAAGTGGCGCGGTCGATATGTTCGCAGCCGCTTCAAGTTCAGCTTCTTCGACAGAAGAAAAGATTCTCCCCTGTGGAACTTGTCCAACCTGCAAACAGATTGCGCTGGTGAATCACCCGTCCCTGGTGACCTGCCTGCCGATTGCGAGTACGAAAAATCAGGAAGAATACACGGAAGCGCAGACCGAAGCCCTCGAACAACGTCGGAAAAATCCCTTCGCTCTTCGGGAACATAGCAGATTTATCTCGATCTCAATTGAAGCAATCCGAGCAGTTCGGAAACGGTTGTCATTGCAGGCATCACCGGATGGCGTTCGTGTGGTGATACTTGATGAGCTTGAAAAGAGTACCGCAGCCGCAATCGATGTGCTGCTCAAATTGATTGAGGAACCGCCAGACCGGACAATATTTGTTATCACTACATCTGCGCCGAGAGCGATTCGTGCGACAATTCACTCACGTGTTCGTCGAATCTCGCTTCGTCCGGTCGCTGACTCATTCGTTCAAAAATATGTTACGAGTCATGGAGTCAGTGATGAAAAGGAACTTCAGACCATCATCCGCTGGTCTCGAGGATCACTTGGGATGGCGGGGACATTGATTGATGCCGACGAACAATCGGCAGCGGCTCGTGATCTTGCCGAGTTTCTGATTGCACATTCCTTCGAGCGTGAACAAGGACGTGTCTATTCGGCACTGAGTCAGACATTTCCGGAGTTCACCGGTCCAGAAACATCCCGTCAGATGGCGGTCCTGCTCATTCGATTCCTTCAGATTGAACTGAATTTCAAATTGCAGGGGATAGATGATCCAGATCGTATGCAAACGACCTCTGGAAACCAGTTGTATGCCGCTTTGCAGTCGCCGTGGGGAGCAAGACGGCTTGCAACCCTGATTGAGAATACGCTTGATGACATCCGTCGAAACGTCCATATTCGCACTATGATCTTTTCATTCTACGTACAATGGCGCGAGATTCTGACTGGAACTACTGGTCGATCTCAGTCGAACAGTTCGTCTGTCACTTCAACCTCTCGCGGTTCTCACCTATGACCCAGATTATTCAGGTCGAGTTTAAGGGCTCGCGTCGCGAGCTCTTTTCACATGCAGACTCGACGCAGGTACGAGTGCGTGATGTCGTCGTCGTGCCGGTAGAGCACGGTGAAGACATTGGCACAGTTTCAAAGCAGATAACTGAAGAAATCGCTCCAAAGTATCCAAACCGTGCCAAAGGGATAATCCGGGTTGCCACTCCCGATGATCGTCTCCGTCTCAAAGATCTGCGCGAACGTGAATTGATGTATCGCAAGGAAGTCATCCAGCTGATTCGTCGCCATGGTCTGGTGATGAAGATCGTCGATGTCGAAATTCAGTTCGATTACACCAAAGTGACAGTCTACTTCACTGCCGATCACCGCGTCGATTTTCGTACACTGGTTCGGGATCTGGCGGCGAAATATCGAACGAGGATAGAACTGCGGCAGATTGGTGTTCGGGATGAGGCCCGCCGCGTCGATGGTTATGGGGTTTGCGGTCAACGTCAGTGCTGCAGCGGACATCTGAAAGAATTCGCGCCGATCACTACCTCGCATGCCCGCGAGCAGGATTTGTCTCTTAATCCGCAGAAGATATCCGGAAACTGCGGACGTTTGCTTTGCTGTCTGCGCTACGAAGTCGAAATGTATGCCGGTGTCAAAAAGCTCTTCCCGGCTGTCGGCTCACGAGTCACCACGCCGCATGGGAGCGGGGTAATCGATCGAATCGATTATTTCAAAGAACAGGCCGTGGTCATCACCGAAGACTATACCCAGATTCGGGCCAATGCTGATGAAATACTCAGTGTCGAAAGTGCCGGACGTGGAAGAAAACGTGGTCGTGGCACTGGAACAGATTCGCAGGGCTCCCCAGAGGGAGTCGCTACGGTTGTGATGCCGCGTGAATCTGATGAAGATTCCCCAGTTGCAATTGCACAACAACAGATCGAAGAGAGTCATTCGGAAGAATTAACCGCAGATGAATCACATGCCGATGATGCAGTGCATGACGAAACTCATGAGCATGATAGTACTTCTGAAGAATCATTCGAAGATTTCGATGAATCAGCCGGAGAGGGGAACGAGTTCTCTGGTGAAGGGGATGACCATCCCGATGATTCTGAACCATCTGATGAAAGTGAAACCCGCGACTAGTCATGGCGCGTCCGGTTCTGATCACCACTCCGATCTATTATGTCAATGATGTCCCGCATGTCGGACATGCCTATACCACCATTGCCGGTGATATTCTCGCGCGTTCCTATCGTCTCGATGGCCGACCGGTGTTCTATCTCACTGGCACCGACGAACACGGAACAAAAATCGAAGAGGCCGCGAAAGCACGTGGCATCAGTTCGCAGGCCTTTACCGACGAAGTAAGTGCGGCTTTTGTGCGGGCATGGCAGGCGCTTGAGATCGACTACCAGTTTTTTATCCGGACTACTTCTGATCAGCATACAGCTGGCGTACGAAAATTTCTGGATGCCCTCTATGCAGCTCGTGACTCCCAGGGTGGGGAAGCGATCTATCCTGGATTCTACGAGGGGCTCTATTGTGTCGGCTGTGAGAAGTTTCTGACTGAGAAAGAACTGGTCGATGGACGTTGTCCAGATCACAGGACTATTCCGGAGAAACTCAAAGAGAAGAACTACTTTTTCAAATTGTCATCCTATCTCCCGACGGTCGAAGCTGCCATACGGGACGGATCTCTTCGCATTCTACCCGAAGAGAAGAAAAATGAGGTCCTTGGACTTATTGGACAGGGATTGACCGATTTTTCTCTGTCGCGGGAACGAGTGCGCTGGGGGATTCCGCTGACCTTTGATTCCACTCAGGTCGCTTATGTCTGGGTCGATGCTCTTGCGAACTACATCACTGGCACCGGCTACGGAACCGATGATGCAAAATTCGCAACCTGGTGGCAGGATGCGGAAGTGATTCAGTTGATGGGGAAAGAGATTCTGAAATTTCATTGTCTCTGGTGGCCGGCGATGCTCGCCGCCGCGGGGCTGAAACTCCCTGATCAGATGTTTTTGCATGGCTGGTTTCTGGTCGACGGCGAAAAGATGTCGAAATCACTCGGTAATGTGATCGATCCGCATCAGATGGTCGCTCAATACGGATCGGATGCCTCCCGATATCTTCTCATGACCCAGTTTCCGTTTGGCATCGATGGCGACTTGCAGGCGAAAAGATTTTCGACTCAGTACAACAGTGATCTGGCGAATGACCTGGGGAATCTGATTTCCCGTGTCTATGCCTTATTGCCACAAGTCGGTGGGACGATTCCTCCCCTGTCATTGTCAAGTCCGGCGATCACTATTTTGCAGAATCAACAGGCGGAGACCGTTCGTGAATATCGCACGCTGCTTGCCGATTTCAAATTGCACGCAGCCATTGGGACGGTGATGACCCTCGTTCGTGCTACGAATAAGTTCTTCAATGATGCCGAACCGTGGAAATTATCGAAAGCCGGAAAGCAATCAGAGCTGGAGTCGACTCTTCGCGCCTGTTTAGAATCTATCCGAACCATTTCGATTCTGCTGTTGCCGACGATGCCATCGAAAATGACCCGCGTGATCCAGTCACTCGGCATGGATGCACAGACAGTTCGCTATGATGATGCGGCGAGTGCATCCTCCCTGCGGCAGGGAAATCAGATCGCCAAACTGGAAGGGCTTTTTCCGCGAATGGAAAAATCAGAGAAGCCGGAAGCAGCAGCTCCGGTCGCAGCTTCCGCTCAATCTTTCAATGAAGATGGTCTCATCAGCATTGATCAATTCAAGTCAGTCCAATTGCGTATCGCGACTGTCACCGCGGCAGAGCCAGTCGCAGGCGCAAACAAATTATTGAAGCTGCAGCTTGATGTTGGCGGTGAGCCACGACAGATCGTTTCCGGTATTGCAGACTTCTATCGTCCTGATGTTCTCGTCGGCAAACAGATCGTGCTGGTTGCAAATCTAAAACCGGCAGTGATTCGCGGTGTCGAATCGCACGGGATGCTTCTCGCCGCAAAAAAAGGTGGACAGCTGGTGATAGTTGGACCGGATGGCCCGATTCCCAGCGGTGCGGATGTTTCGTAAGCGATTGATCGACCAATGATCGATACGCACTGTCATCTCGATTATCCCCAACTTTCAAGCAATCTCGCTGAGACTCTTTCGAAGGCACATCAGGCCGGGGTCGGTACGATGATCACCATCGGTGCTGATCTGAAATCCTCGCGATGGCATGTCAAGACTGCAACAGTGCAGTCATCGGTGTATGCTACCGTCGGGATTCATCCCCATGATGCCCTCGCTGCCGATGAAGAGTCACTTGCTGAAATTGAGCGGCTCAGTCATCAGCCGCGTGTTGTTGCCATTGGTGAAATTGGTCTTGATTACTATCGGGATTTATCACCGCGACCGGCGCAGCGGGAGGCGTTTATCGCGCAAATTGAGATCGCGATACGACGATCACTCCCGATTGTCATACACACGCGCGATTCATTCGATGACACCTATGCGATTGTTCGTGATTATGCACGCGATCTCAAAGGGGGAGTCTTTCACTGTTTCCCCGGCACTCCGGCTGAAGCAGAGAAGGTCTTTGCAATTGGCTTTCATATTTCTGTCGGTGGGGTGATTACCTATAAGAATTCCTCAATGGCAGTAACCGCCGCGGCAGTACCACTTGAAAAGGTCATTCTTGAAACTGATTCTCCCTTCTTGACGCCGGTGCCCTATCGTGGTGAAACAAATTATCCGGCGTATGTGCGACTAGTCTATGAAAAGATGGCGGAACTCAGAAAAATTGAATTCGAAGAATTAGAATCGATCGTCGATCAGACCGCCCGTACACTTTTTCGCCTTGGTGAGAGATTCGACGGCTGATGGGAGCGAATCTCAGTCAGGTCGGCGCCAAGAAACGACTTGGGCAGCATTTTCTTCGTGACACTGCAGTTGTACAGCAGACAATTCAGCTTGCTCACCTTGCTGCTGGAATGCGAGTTATTGAAATTGGTCCCGGACAGGGGACATTGACAAGTGCTCTGGCGAAAAGCGGAGCGGATGTCACTGCGGTTGAGTTTGATCGTGATCTGATTCCGGAGTTGCGAAAGAATTTCAGCTCTCGTTCGAATGTTCGCATCGTTGAATCAGACTTTCTTCAATTTAAACCGGAGGCGCACGGCATAGCTGCGCCGTATGCTTTGATAGGAAATATCCCGTACAATCTGACCTCACCAATCCTCGGATGGCTGGAAGGTCACAAGCATGAGGTTTCCCAGGCAATTCTGATGATGCAGCGGGAAGTCGCGCATCGGGTCACGGCCTCGCCGCGGACTCATGACTGGGGGCCATTGGCGATTTTCATGCAATTGGCGTTTACCGTCCATGAGGCGTTTGATATCGCCCCGACTTCGTTTGAGCCATCACCAAAAGTCTGGTCAACGGTGGTCACTTTCAAGCCGCGAACGGACGTACCGACGATTCCCCACCCTCTGGAATTCGAGCGAGTAGTGCGGGCTGGATTCGCGCAGCGGCGGAAACTGCTCGCCAATAATCTCAGTGCTTCTCTTGCCGTTCCGCAGTCGAAAGCACATGAAATTCTCATTTCAATGGGCTGGACCACGAAGTTACGGGCTGAAGAACTTGCCACCGATGGCTTTTTGACATTGACCGAACGTCTCCTGGCTGATAGACTCATTCCTCTCCAACGACCGAAAGAGTAGACCATGCCACTTCTCACCGTTCAACTTGATCTCATCGCATATGTGCGTGAATGGCAACGCGGAAAAGAGCCAGATCCGGCGCAGGCGGCTGTGTTAGCGGAGATAGCCGGAGCGGACGGAATTGCCGTCCACATGCGGGAAGACCGTCGGCTGATTCGCGACCGTGATCTGTATATGCTTCGCGAGATTACCAAGACACGGTTTATCGTTGAGACTGCCCCGACAGAAGCGATGATCGACCTGATGTGTGAAATCAAACCGGCTCAGGTGAATCTGGTCACTGAAGGGACCGACGATCTTTCCCCATTACCCGTAGAAACCTCCGGTTCGATGGATTACAAAGGAATTGTCTCCCGACTAAATGCGCAGGGGATGACGGTCTCGCTTTTTGCCGCTCCGCAGCCGGAGGCGATCAAATTTGTTGGTCGAACCGGTGCGCAGGGGATTGTTCTCGACAGCAATCCGTATTGCTCTGCGCGGACACTTGCCGAGGCACAGACTGAACTTGACCGAATGGATAATCTTTCGCAACAGGGAAGAAAGCAGGGGCTTTCGGTTTCAATCATGCGTGGCCTGAGTGCGAAAAATATACCGCCGCTTGCAGAGCTTGGGACTATTGAAGAGTTCATTGTCGGACATGCATTGATTGCCCGTGCGACTCTCGTCGGTATGGAGACTGCGGTGCGCGATCTTCTGCCGATTGTCAGATTTGAGCCACCACGCAAGTAAAGATGCCTCAGACTCATCACCTTCGGGTGGAGAAGCTCTCTGAACCGATTCGGCTCGATCGTTATCTGGCGTCACTTTCTGAATTGGGGCTTACTCGTACACAGGTCGAGCATCTGGTCGATGCCGGGCACGTTCTCCTCGGCGGAAAAGTCGCCACCTCAAAAAAGACTCTCCGAGGCGGGGAAGAGATTCATCTGACTATCCCCGAAGCTGCCTCAATTGAGCATATAACCCCCGAGGCGATTCCACTCGATGTTGTCTATGAAGATGACTACCTCGCAGTCATAAACAAAGCAGCCGGAATGGTCACTCATCCGGGGGCAGGGGTGCATTCTGGTACGCTGGTTAACGCGCTGCTTCATCGTTTTGGAGCACTCCCTTTACTCCAATCAGCAACGGCGGATGACGCAACCGAAGAAGATGAAGATAGCAGCCCGACCGACGCATTCACCCAAGCTCTCGCTGCAAACAGGCCCGGACTTGTTCATCGACTCGATAAAAATACCAGTGGGCTTCTCCTTGTCGCACGGACAGAGCAGGTACTGCGAACATTGCAGGAGCAGATGGCACTGCGTGAGATTCATCGTGAGTATCAGGCACTCGTGATCGGGAATCTGGTCGAAGTCAACGGAACGGTTGAAGCCCCGATTGGGCGTTCGCCACGCGATCGAAAGAAGATGGCGGTCGTACCGAATGGGAGAGCAGCGATTACTCACTATGAAATGATCGAACGATTCACCTGGGCGGATTTGCTTCGGGTGAATTTACAGACCGGACGGACACATCAGATTCGTGTTCATATGGCCCACATTAAGCATCCGATTTTCGGCGATCCGGAGTACGGCGGACGAGAGCAGCGTGCGAAGGGGCTTTTTGCAACTCATCGTGCACAGGCGATGCGGCTCTTGCATCTTCTTCCGGCTCAGGCACTCCATGCAGCGAAACTGAGCTTCATGCATCCGGTGAAGAAAAAAGAGATGGTACTGGAGGCGGCGATTCCGGATAGATTTCAGCGAGTACTGGAAGATTTACGAAAATCAGCGAAATCGTGATATCAGCCGACGTTTTGTAATATCGCCTGATGCAACGCGCCGTTCGAGGCGACAATCGAGCGAGTCTCAAGATCAATCTTTCGACCAGCATCATCACTGATTTTTCCGCCGGCCTCGGGAATTACAATCGCGAAGGGGGCAATGTCCCAGATTCGAATTCTTGGCTCAAAGGCAGCATCAATACGACCCGTCGCAACCAGATGATAGCTGTAGCAATCCCCGAAACCGCGAGCATAGGCGACTCTTTTCGAAAATTCCATGACCTGTGTGAATCGAGGGTCTTTCTCGTAGCCATAGAAGCTGATCGCGGACTTTTCAATCTCAGAAATCTTGCTCACACTGGCAGGAGTTCCATTCAGAAATGCCCCTCCTCCCTTTGACGCATAGAGCAACTCTCCGATAGCGGGCATTGATGACACTCCCGCAATAATCTCACCGCGATGCATCACCGCCAGTTGCGTCCCGAAGAGGGGGATCTGACGAATGAAATTCTTGGTCCCGTCGATGGGGTCGATAATCCAGGTGTACATCTCATTAGTCTCTCCGAGACCACTACTTTCGCCGGTCTCTTCTCCGAAGAAGGCATGTGACGGATATTTCGCACGGATAACCGAGATAATCTCCTCTTCCGCCTTTTGGTCAGCGATGGTGACCGGAGATTGATCCGGTTTCATCTCGACTCGAACGTCGGCCTGATAATAATGGAGGATAATCTCCCGTGCGGCTTTGACGGCATCCAGGGCGGTGGCGAGAAGTTCTGAAACGGGGATTGGGTTTGACATAGGCTCTGGCGTGATTCTTTCCATGATTCTTCTACGCCCAGAAGGATTTGAACCCTCAACCTTTTGATCCGAAGTCAAATGCTCTATCCAGTTGAGCTATGGGCGCAAAAATTGCCGATCTGATTGCTATGGTGCACTCTTTTCGTTTGCCGGTCAAGTCCACTTCTCTTGCCTGAAATGGTGTCTACGTGAGAACCAAAAAACGAGCATTCAATTGACCCATCTGGGCTCCGGCTCTATCTTTATGTCATGTCTGAAAAAGTCACGTATCAAAGCAGCGGAGTCGATATCGAGGCCGGGGATGCCGCAGTCAAAAAAATCGCCTTACTGGTCAAACGTACCCATGGACCGGAAGTCCTGACCGGAATTGGTCACTTCGGCGGTTTGTTCCGACCGGATTTTTCCGGGATGACTGAGCCAGTTCTTGTTTCATCAGCGGACGGCGTCGGAACAAAGCTGAAAGTCGCGATCATGGCGAATCGTCATGACGGCATCGGTGAAGACCTCGTCAATCACTGTGTGAACGACATCCTCGTGATGGGTGCGCGGCCGCTTTTTTTCCTCGACTACATCGCTTCCGGAAAACTTGATCCGAATGTCATCGCGGAGATAGTCAGCGGGATGGTTCGCGGCTGCGAAAAGTGCGGTATGGCCCTCGTCGGTGGAGAGACTGCCGAAATGCCCGGAATGTATCACGACAAGGACTATGACGTCGCTGGATTCATTGTAGGAGCAGTCGACCGCTCGAAAATCATTGACGGTTCGGCCATTCGCCCGGGGGACAAGATTATTGGAATCGCCTCGAATGGGCTTCACACCAATGGCTATTCTCTTGCCAGAAAAGTCGCTTTTGAGCTTAAGGGGCATTCTGTCACTGATCAGGTCGCACAGTTGGATATGAGCATCGGAGATGCCCTTCTGGCGGTGCATACCAATTATGCCCGCGCCGTGACGCCGCTCCTTGCGGATGGATCAGTTCACGGGATGGCACATATAACCGGCGGAGGGATACCCGGAAATCTGGTACGCGTACTCTCTGACGAAATTCGCGCCCGTATCATGCACGGAAGCTGGCAAGCGGAGCCGATTTTCAGCTATCTGGCAATCGCAGGAGATCTTGACCATGACGACATGTTTGCTGCATTCAATATGGGAATTGGATATATCCTGGTCGTGAATGCCGCCGCCGCTGAAAAGATCGTCGAGTCAATCCTGCCCATGCATCGCGCCTGGATCATCGGTGAGATTATCAACGGCAGCAAAGGTGTTGAGTTCGTCTGATGCTCGTTCTTCTCTGTGTCATGGACGGCTTCGGGCTACGTGAACCAACCGTTGATAATGCCGTCGCACATGCCTTCAAGCCAGTCTATGATCGTCTTCTGGAAACATGTCTGCATACCAAACTTGATGGCTCCGGCCCAGCGGTGGGATTGCCCCCCGGTCAGATGGGGAACAGTGAAGTCGGTCATCTGAATCTTGGAGCAGGGAGGGTGCTCTATCAAGATATCACTCGAATCGACCAGTCGATCACTGATGGCAGCTTCTTCTCAAATGTGGCATTTCTCTCCCTTATTCGCTCACTCAGGGAATCAGGTAGGGCACTTCATCTCATGGGGCTCTGTTCGAATGGACAGGTGCATGCATCCCTTACACATCTCTCTGCCCTGCTCGAATTGGCGAAACTTGAGGGGTTGGGTCATGTCTATCTCCATGCCTTCACTGATGGTCGCGATACTCCGCCGCACTCAGGGGCGGATTTTCTTGAACAGATTATTGCGAAGATGCACGATATCGGCGTTGGCAGGATTGCGACCGTCGGTGGGCGCTATTACGGGATGGATCGGGACAAACGCTGGGAGCGAACGACGAAGCATTACAAGTGTATCGTCAATCACGCCAGTGAACGTCATGATGATCCAGTTGCCGCGCTCAAGCACTCCTACGCTGCAGGTGTCACCGATGAATTTGTTCTGCCGTTCGTAGTCAATCAGGAAGTAGACACCCGACTGGTTGATGGGGATGGGGTGATCTTCTTCAATTTCCGTGCTGACCGAACACGACAACTTTCACGTCTGCTTTTGAATATTCATGGCCAAAAAGAGATCGATTCCTATCACCCACATGTATCACTCGTGACCATGACCCATTACGATGATCATTTCACAGCCGCGCAGGTTGCTTTCCCTCCGCATGTTCCAAAGCAATTGCTTGGGGAAGTGATCGCCAAAGCTGGAATGAAACAGCTCCGCTGCGCTGAGACTGAAAAATATCCGCATGTCACTTTCTTCTTCAATGGAGGACAAGAGGAGCCATTCCCCGGTGAGGATCGCTTCATGGCGCAGTCGCCGAAAGTCGCGACCTATGATTTTCAACCGGAGATGTCATCCATTCCATTGACTGATGCTGTCGTCGAACGTGTACGAAGCGGACGAAACCAGTTTGTGCTGATCAATTATGCCAATGCCGACATGGTTGGGCACACAGGAGTCTTTTCGGCTGCGAAGTATGCAGTTGAAGCGGTTGATCGGGGACTGGGACGATTGCTAGCTGCAGTGCGTGAACAAAAAGGGGTCGCGCTCATTACAGCTGATCATGGCAACGCCGAAATGATGATCGACCCAAATACCGGCGGTCCGTGGACTGCACACACGACGAATCTCGTCCCCTGTATCTTTTATGATCCGTGGAATGTCTCAGGTGTGAAAGAGCTTCGATCGCAGGGGATTCTTGCCGACATAGCTCCGACCGTTCTGCAGCTTCTCAAACTACCGATCCCGCCCGAAATGACCGGGCAATCCCTCATTGCGAAATAGACCGGAGCTGTCGTTATGACCACTCCAGCGAAGAAAACAGATCGTGTGGGATTCTGGGCTGGTCTTCGGGAGCGAATACTCCCCGCTGATCCAGCGATTCGAATGCGAAGATTTGAACTTATTGTCTGGGCATTCTTGCTCTCCCTCTCATTTTATCCGGGTTGGTTTGGAGTGCTTGCCTGGTTCGCGCTGGCTCGTCCGATTCTGATTATCAGTCGGCTCGATCCGAAAAAAGCATGGGGTTCCTGCTATCTCTTCGGCTTTGCGTTCAATCTGTTTTCCCTGTTTTGGATCGGACAGGTCACTCCGCCGGGGATGATTGCAACCGTGCTCATTGTTGCACTCTATTATGCCTTGGTTCTTTCAATGTTCAATCGAATCTATCATTGGCGAGCATGGTATGGGATCGTGCTGCTTCCGTTCCTCTGGGTGGGGATGGAGTACGGCCGCACTCTCACTGAGTTCGCATTCCCCTGGTCAGACCTCGGCTATTCGCAGGCATATTTTTCGTGGGTGATACAACTGGTCTCTCTCGGATCGGTGCATCTGCTTTCATTTGCAGTGATTTCTGTCAATGTATTGATCGCACTGGTTCTCAGTAGCAAGTATGCTTCGGAAGTGCGCATTGCCTCGGGATCAATTGCAATGGGGATCGTCATCCTGATTCTCGCGAACGGATGGGCAGTAATTCCGGTGATGTCAAAACCACCGACCCAGAAAGTCGCGCTTTTGCAGGGGGCGATGCCACTCAATCTGAAGTGGGATGAAAACTCTGAAGAGATAAATTATCGAGTCTATGATTCGCTGATTACATCAGTTGAGACAGCGAAGCCGTTGCTCTATGTCTGGCCCGAAACCGCCGCCCCTTGCTATCTCGAACTTGAACCATCCTGTCGGAAACGGGTGAGTGATATCGTGATGCGAACCGGCTCGCATCATCTGGTCGGGGCACTTGCGGCAACGACGGTTGGTGAAGAACGGCGATACCATAACTCCTGTTTTCATGTAAAGCCCGATGGTGTGATTGATCAGCGGTATGACAAAGTGAAACTGGTTCCGTTTGCTGAGACCGTACCGTATCAGGATTATCTCCCTTTTCTGCGCCCCGAAAAGATTTTGAACGTGCTGACCTTTATCAAGACATTCGAAGTCCAATGGTGGTCAGATTTTCGTCCGGGAATTGCTGGGCGACTTTTTTATTCAGATACCCTCGCCTATCTGCCACTCATTTGTTTCGAATCGACTTTTCCTGAATATGTGCGCGATCTGGTCAATGACGGAGCCGAGCTCCTCGTTGGCATTACCAACGACACCTGGTTCGAGCCGTTTGTCGGTGTCGATATGCATGAACGAATATTTCTAACTCGATGTGTCGAGAACAGAATATGGGGGGCACGAGCCGCAAATACCGGTTATAGTGAGATGATCAGCCCGTATGGCGAGATCAGCTCTCGATTGCCACGAGGGGAGAGAGCGGCGATTGTCGGGCTGTTTGAAAGGAAGCGGGAAACGACCTTTTTCGGTCGACACGGAGATTACGTCGGATTTCTCTGTTCGTTGATTCTCGCAGCGTGTATCGGTATCTTCTCTCTGGCATGGATACGAAACCGGGTCTTCAGACGAAATGTGGCGGCATGAACAAAGCCCTGAGGTCTCTTCTGCGTTCTCTTGTTACTCTTTCAGTATTCTTAGCGAGTTACTCTGTCCAGGTATCTGCTCAGGATATCTGGGAGTCGCAGACTTCGTTCGGGAATGTCAGACAGTTTTTGCCCGTTGGAGATACGGTCTACGCGGTGACCTCCGGTGGACTCTTGCGAATTGTCGATCCGCTTGATCCGCCTAAAGCATATTTGAATCTCAATGGCTTTGGTACCGTCGATCTGTACGAAATGACCCGCGACAACAATGGAATAGACTGGATCGCCGCCGCCGGGCGTGTGATTCGTCGCTCGCCGGACGGCAGCATCAGGCAGATTCCGCTGCTTGATCTTGACGGGAATCTCTTCGATGCCCTCTCTCTTGCCGATGATGGGACTCGTCTCTGGGTTGGAACGAGCATCGGGTTGGTTGTCATCGATAAGACTGCTGGTAACGGAGAAGTCGCCGAATTTTATGACCGATTTGCCGATCTGAATACCGGCGCGGCAGTAAATGGAATCACCCTCACCGGCGATTCCATCTGGCTTGCGACCAATGTCGGACTTGCCGTTGCGCGGCGAACTGATCTGATCGCACTGAATGCGCCATCAAGCTGGACCGGATGGAATGTCGTCGATTATCCAGTATTCGGCACTGATACAATTCGTCACGTCGTCTCATTCCAGGATTCGATCTATGTAAGCACGGGTAATGGAGCGTTTAGTTTCGACCGTTCTGTAGATCCGCCTGTCGTAAGACAGATTCCACTGACTTCAAATCAACCAATTACTGATCTCGTGCGGGCGAATGATTCACTCTTCATAAGCACGCAAACCGATCTGGTGATCACGCTCCCCGGTCAAGGTAGCATTGCTCCTTCCAATCGCCCAATTCGAACGATGACCAGTACTAATACTCGTCGCTGGTTTAACGGACTGAACGGGATAATCAACTATACAGATCAATCAGGAACTTCTGTTTATCAATTCATCGGGTTGCCATCGAATGATATTGCCGATGTCGCTCTCTTGCCTGCCGAGAATGCTGGTATTCGTCAGAACAAACGAGTATTCCCCCTGCAGGGAAACTCACGCGTCGTCCGCAATGATGAAGGACTCTGGACTGAACTCTTTGTACCACCGGGGTGGACATCGAACAATATCATCGCTCTCGACAATCAATTCGTTGCCTCCGCACTCGAAGGTGGGGGGATTGTCATTATTGATGGAACTGCTGAGACTCCAACCTCTAGTCGTTACGACACCAGTGGGACGACACTGCGAGGTGTTTCGGAAGGACCAAATTTCATTCCGGTTCGTGATCTCTCGGTCAGCAATGGGATTCTCTACGCCGCCTGCTATCGCGCCTACAATGGCTATCCTGTTTCGTTTGTGCCCGTTGGTCAGCAGGGGAATCGCAGTTCATGGGATTCACTCGGATTCGCTGACGGAATCTTCGATCAGTTTGTAATCACCGTCGATGCATTCGGCGACTACCTCGCGGTTGGAACGGAAGGGAATGGAGTATTCATCTGCTACATCGGCCCTGATCCCTTCAACAAGTCAGATGACAACTGTGTGCATCTCACTGAAACAAGTGGCAATCTGATTTCAAATGCAGTCCGAGTGGTTCGCTTTTCTTCGGAAGGTGAACTCTGGATCGGAACGAACTTTGGGCTTTCTCGCATCGAACCATCGATCGAAACTCGCTGCACCGATGTAAATCTCCCTTCAGGATTTGGTCCCGATCTGACTGATCTTGAGTTCGATTCACGCGAGACTCTCTGGCTTGGCGCAACCAACGGGCTGGCAAAGCTTGAAATTGCCGATGCGAGATTTACCAGATTCACTTCTTCGGATTCTCCGCTGCTCTCGAATCAGGTCCGATCAGTTTCAGTTGATCCGTTGACCAATGATCTCTTTGTCAGTACACCAAACGGAATGAGCATCTTGCGATCCGGGCAGGGGATTCTGACCGATGATCCCACGCAACTGCTGGCCTCGCCGAATCCGTTTTATCCCGAAACATCAGGTGCGCGGCTTCGATTCAATTTTTCGGGGAACGGAACGCTCGCTGTTTTTACTGCCACCGGCGATCTGGTCTATGCGTCAGCAACGCTGGAGTGGGATGGACGAAATAGTGCCGGTGAACCGGTTGCATCGGGTGTCTATCTTTTTACGATCAATAATGGATCCGACGCATCCGGTCGTGGTAAATTTCTCCTGATCAGGCGCTAGCAAAGCGCGATTCTGATGTCACTTCCTTTTCTCTACACGCCAGAATCAACCCCAATCTGGAAAACCCTTGCGGCAAAAGTCGAACTGGTGACACTTTCATCCGGTGAGTCGGTTCCAGTTTTTGTAAAGAAGAATTTTGGATTCTCTCACGCGCAATTATTCCTGCACGGGCTTCCTGCAGTGTTACCAAGCGAACAGGCGGCGATAGCCGAGCTATTCGATAAGCTCGCCAAGAAGTATTCGCGAGTGACACTTGTTGATTTTGAGAACCATCTTGCGGTCGTACCAACTGAATGGAATCGTGCGACAAGCATGACTCATCTGGTTGATCTCTCACCTACCTATGAGCCGCCCGATCCCGATTTACGAAGCGAAATTCGAAAATCCCAGCGAGAGGGACTGGTCATTCGGAAAGTCTCGACTCACGAAGAGATCGAAGTCTCTCGAATGTTGTTTCTTCTTCAGGGAAAGCAGCCGTATCAACTCTATCCCCAGGAATTGCTGTTCGCACTTGCCGAGGCATCTCTCGCACACGATGACATCATCTGGTTGATCGCACTTTATGACGGTAAGATGATTGCATCACAGGTATTCCTGCGGATTGATTCTACTCTCCTCTATTGGTTGAGCGTGATGGATCGCAAAGCAGCCGCTCTGAAACCAGCGGTCGCGCTCCTGAATGAAGGGATTCAGCTCGGCATCAAACAGGGGGGAACTCGATGTAATCTCGGTGCGTCGCCGCCTGAGGCAAGCGGGTTGGTTGAATTCAAGAAGAGGTGGGGGGCGAGAGAGCATCAGTATCCGATCTATTCTCACAAGCCGTTCTGGTGGCCGAGATGAGCACGCTTCGTGTACTGGTTCTTGCCGATGCGCGCTCGTTTCATACGCAGCGATTTGTGGAGGGGATGCGGGATAAAGGAATTGAGGTCGATCTTGCCTCATGTGAGTTCGAAGGATCAGAAGCGATTCCGATCGGGAAACAATTTGCAAATCAATCATGGCGATATCATTTCGGTGTTTCAGATGTACGAGCGATACTCAAGGCACAAAAGTATGATCTGGTGAATGCTCATTTCGTTTCCGGCTACGGATTTCTTGCAACACGTGCAGTGCCGCAGAATATCCCAGTCGTGATGCACGCATGGGGGTCGGATATCCTGATTGTCCCGAACAAGTCGTTGATTCACCGATGGAAAACGAAATATGCGATCAAACGCGCGAATGTAGTGATTGCGGATTCCGACTATCTGGCCGCAGAAACAAAGAGACTCTGCCTATCCGCAACAACGGAAGTTATTCTCTGGGGGGTCGAGTCGAAATATCTACAGCCGATTGTTCAGAAAGAATTAGCTACTCCACTGCGATTAATCTCACCGAGACGATTAGAGCCGATCTACGGCATCAAAGAATTGATACTAGACTTGCGTAATGAATTGAAATCAGGAAACGTAACACTCACTATTCCCGGCTTTGGCTCGCAGCGGAATGAGATAGAAGCCTTCATTGCAAAAGAAAACATTCCGGGTATTTCGTTCTATGATCTTCTGAGTCGAGATCGATTGATGGAGTTGCTCCGTCAACATGACTGCTATTGCTCGAACAGTGCCTCTGATTCATCTCCGGTCTCATTGCTTGAAGCAATGGCGGTTGGGCTTTTCCCGATTGTCAAAGATCATCCCGGTGTACGGTCATGGATGCGAAAGGATGCGGGAGTTCTTGTGGGAAGGGACTGCGAGTCATTTGCAGATGCCGTTCACCTGTTCATGTCGGGGAATCGTGATGTGAATGCCATTCGTGTGAGCAATCAGGAGCGGGTGAAGATACAGGCCATCTGGGAAGAGAATGTTGCTACGACTATTCGTGCTTTTGAGCAGGTGATTGCATCCCGATGAAACGAGTGCTGATCATTGCCTATTACTTCCCGCCCCTGGGACTTGCCGGAGTGAATCGCCCGCTTCAGCTGTACAAGCATCTTCAGGAATTCGGCTGGGAGCCGCATATCCTCACGGTCAAGCCGGTTGCTTATGCCGCCTATGAACCGGAACTGCTTGACGGACTCGATACGACGCGGATTCATCGCAGTGATGATTACTGGCTCAGGCGTGTGATGTACCCTGCAGCGCGAGTCCTACCACTGGCGGCGTGGCGAGAGAAGATTCGAAATTCAGAATCAGGGAAGAGTCTGTTTTCATTTCTGAATACCGGTAAGTCAGATGAACCGTTTCCGGATTCATTGTTTCAATGGAAACCTCACGCGGTTCGACTCGGACGTGAATTGATGCGTCAATATCAGTTTGATCTCATCCTTTCTACATCCCCTCCCGTTACGACGCATCTTATTGCTAAGGAACTGCACGATGAATTCAATCTCCCGTGGGTTGCGGATTTTCGGGACTACTGGGGGCCAAAACCGATTGCAATGCAATTTTCAGATGAGACTCTTCGATCCCAGGCGGATGAACTGATTCGGACAATCTCGAATCGTGCCACCGCAAGAGTCGCAATCAACCATCGAATAGCTCAGGCAATACGAGCTTCCACGATAATCCCTAATGCATATGACGTTGCATTCGCGAGTGGCTGGAACGTCCCGACTTCTCAGAGTGATCCATTCAGGATTGGATTACTTGGAAACATGACGCCCCTTTCGTGGATGCCGCTGATCAACATGTTGAAGGCATTCAGGCGTAGTTTTCCTTCCCTGAAGATTGAAGTCATTCATGTGGGAGATGATCTGAAAAAAGCAGGCGCGGCTGCATTCGCCAGTGCTGGTCTGGATATTCATTTGCAAAGTCTCGGTCGAAAATCACGCGCGGAAAGTGTCGGGATTCTCAATGCTACGCTTTGCTTCTATATTGGATTCGAATCTGGAGTCGGAGATCATTTATTGCCAACACGACTCTTCGATATGCTCGGTTCCGGAAGACCGATTCTCGCCGGAAGTGGTGCATCGAGTGAGTTGAGAGATATCGTTCAACGTCTCTCGTTTGTTTCCTGGTATGACGTCGACCATCCGGAGACTGGAGCGAGATACTTATCAGAATTAATCAAGGCACATGGAGCTCATAAAGATCAACGGGAGCCGTTTAGTAAAAGGCGGGGAGACTCTGAGCAGTTTTCGTCCAGAGTCATGGCCTCAAAGTTTGCCACGCTCTTCAACGAAGTAATCGAAAAACCTCGAATTACTTGAGAAGCAAAAGCGTTCTGGTCTGGCGATTATTCGCTGTTTCCAGTCGGTAGTAATACAAACCGCTTGCGATTTCCTGCTGATGGTCGTCCCGTCCATTCCAGATTACTTCATGATCCCCCGCAGCAAGCGGTTGCTCAACTAATCTGCGAATCTGCTGACCAAGGGTGTTGTAGATGGTGAGTGAGACTTCACCATTACGATCAATACTAAATGAAATCGTAGTATTTGGATTAAACGGATTTGGATAATTCTGATCAAGTCGGAAGCCATTCGGCAAGTTTCCTTCGTCGTCATCAATGCCGGTCACAATTGACGGAGCAAGTATCCGCCGCATTCCTGCAAAACCCTTCGACTGAATTGTCACGACGTATTCATCGGTCGCATTGATATTCGTGAATTCATGGGCAGAACCAGCCATGATAGTCTGTGATGCGATGAGTCCGTGTTCATCACTCAGGAAAACGATAACCTGTTGCGCTATTCTCTCCGGCACGGTCACACGAATCAGACTTCCCGCTCTTGTTATCTCGCAAGCGAGCGACTGTGGTTTGTCCAGACTCATTACCAGTGTCGGGTCGCCGTAGTAATTTTGACCATAGACCTGATCAAGTTGTGATCGCATTGTCATCTGCGCGCGATACATTGCAATGGATGCGGCATCATCAGGATGAGTACGCGCAGAATCAAAAAATCCCTTCTGTTGACGCCAGCTCGTGTTCACCCAACCCCAACGTGAATAGGCAATCATGCCGACTGCATTTCCTGAATCGAGCAGAAGATGTCGCACCATTGATGAGAACGATGTTGTCGACTGCTTGTCTTCAAGATCATACCCGCCGTTGTCACAGGCGATAGAATGCCAGAACGATGGGCGATCACCCGGAAGAAGAGAACTCAGCATTCCGGTCTGATCCCCTTCCGGGCTGGAAAGTGCTTTCGACTTCGGGAAATTGTTGATGCCGGATGATCGCACCACAAAGCCACGATAGTCGCCGTGCGCGAGGACAGAAACGATGCCGGCCCCTTGTTCCAGCTGATTCGAGAGTTCACTCGCCGGAGTATTATTCGGAGAAATATCACCACCATAAGGAGTTTCAACTGCAACAATTGAATCCGCCAACAATGTAGCAGGCAGCCCTTTCGCGATCTGATTATGCTGCCCTTGTTGTTCGTCTCGCATCTGATCAGAAGAGAAGAACAGGACCGATTGTCGATAGTGCAGATCATCCTGCTCGGGAGGAAACTCGTAGCGAATCATATTTTTCAAATAATGATCGAGTTGACTTTCATTCGAAATCGGGAGTCGCCCGACGAGAAGCTCTGGAGTAAGATCAGCAAGATCGACATATGGCTCCCCCCACAGAGAGTCATTATCAGCGTTCCAGTCTCCGTTGCAGTCGGCAAAGTACAGATCTCCCGGAAAAAGTTCGGTGATCGATGGGACGATTGAGCGCGAGAATTGACTGAGATAGCGAACCGGGATCGTTCGTTCATCACCAAGCAGCAAAACAGCTGATCCACCACCTTGCGAAAAGCCAATCAACTCGTTCCGTAATTTTTCGGCATTATCTCGTCCGGTCTGACGCACCAGTATCTCATCGATATCACGTATCTCTGTCTCCCAGCCCGTCGAGCGTCGATAGGCAGCATACCGCTTGGTCGCTGCTTCCCACGCGTGGTCATATATAAGCAGGAGCTTTCGAGTCGATGAAGGGGAAGGTGAGAGTAGTGGATGTGTTGGCTCAAGAGGCATGATCGAGACGATGTCCTTTGACTCAAGTACTCGCAGCGCATCAGTGACCCGATTGACAAGTGAGATGGGGCAAGAGAGAGTCAATAGTAACGAGTCATTGCGATTCGTGTAGCTGACAAGTGAAACCTGTGCAGTACGTAAACCACAATATTGTCGAATCTGTGAGGCACGTGTTTCATTCTCAGCTGTTGGAATGTCAATGAGTGTATCTGATGAAACGAGATTGAAGAGTGGCGCAAGAGACGTATAGTTGGAATGCTCAACTGAAATAGTAATCAGACTATCAGCGAAAAACGCAGCAATCTGAGTTTCATCTAAAGTTGTTGCCTGGACACGTGCATGAGCGAATGCAATAACGCTCATGGCGATGCACGCCAGATGCATTAATCTCAATACTGACGTTCCGAGTCGTTTCAATCCGTACATACCACCTGATTGTGCAGGTGGAATGCCATGCGGATCTGTTCCGTGAGACTTCCAGAACTTCTTGATCCTTCGTCGTTTGCACTTGCCGGTCGGCGGCTTGCCTTTTCACGTCAACTAGAATGAATGGGGAGTTTTCACCTGCCATGGGGAGCCGTCAGGTCAAATCAACGGTCAAGAGAAATACTTTCCACTACACTTCCAAGCAGGGCAACTCACTTCCCGAAAGTAAATTTCAAATTCCGGCTTTCTCGCTGATCGAGAATCAGTTACGAGCCGGACCTTTTTATCAGAAAGCGGAAATTAGCTATTGACGAAGTGGCTTGGATTGTGTCATTTTAGGTCGGTTTTCGGTCTAAAGTGTTAGAAAGTGGAGGAATTAGCGTGGTTGGGTTTTACGGACAGTTCGAAACGACCTTGGATCCCAAGGGTCGTTTCAACGTGCCTGTCCGTTTACGCTCAATCAATGGCCCCGACGGCAATCCACTTCTCGACGGCAACCTGATTATTACCAAGGGTTTAGACGGATGCCTTGGGCTTTACCCTGAGCCAGAATGGGAAACCATTCAGGAGCGACTCGCAGCCCAGAACTCGGCGCAGCGGAGTTTTCGCTATTTCAGCCGTCGTTTCTATTCCTCGGCAGCACTAGTCAGCGCTGACAAGGCGGGGCGAATTCTTGTTCCGAGCTACCTGATCGAAGAGGCCAAACTTCGCAAAGAGATTTTGATCATCGGAGTTAATCGTTGGATCGAGATATGGGATCCGGTGCGCTACCAGTTTTACCTGGAGCAGCATAGTGGAAGCTACGAAGAGGCGGCCGAGCAGGTCTTCTCGTTGAACGCCCCACCACATGTCTCATCCGGAGGATCATGATCGGCGAGGTTCGACTGGAGATTTTCTCCCGTCGGATCTCGAGCATGAACCGGTTCTCCTTGAGGAGACACTCTCGTCACTTTTGCCGGAAGGAAGTGAAGGGAGTCGCAGACGCGCAGGGACATTTCTTGATCTGACGGTAGGACTCGGCGGCCATCTGCTTCCCCTCGCAGAGAGAGTAGGGGGAGGATCGACGCTGATCGGATTTGATCGAGATCCCGACGCACTCACAGTTGCGGCGCGGCAACTGGAAGGACGACGGCAAAAAGAACAACAAGTACGTTTGATTCATAGCAGCTTCGCGCATCTGGCGGAGTTTGCAGGAGAACCAGGGTTGGAAGCGGTAGCAGGGATTCTTCTTGATCTCGGATTATCTTCGCGTCAGTTAAATGATGCGGGTCGCGGCTTTGCCTTCCGTCTGGATGGTCCGCTCGATATGCGTTTCGACCACTCCGATCCGTCACTTCCGACCGCCGCTCAGATTCTCGCCCAGTCCTCTCCATCAGAGATTGCCGACATCTTTTACCAGTACGGAGAAGAGCGTCATTCCCGGCGGCTAGCACGTGCCATTGATGAAGAGCGTCGGCTGCGCCCGATTTTGACCACTGCCGATCTGGTCGCGGTTCTTGAACCGTTGATTCCTTATCGGGAGCGAAATCGTACTCTTGCTCGGCTCTTTCAGGCCCTTCGCATTGCGGTCAATCGTGAACTTGAGCAGATCGAACGAGTCTTGCCTGCCGCCGTGAAGCTGCTGGCAGTCGGTGGGCGATTCGCCGTGATAACCTATCACTCTCTCGAAGACCGGATTGTGAAACAGTACTTCCGGAAGATGAGTGTTGCGTCACTTGGGAGTGACGGGCACGAAGTGCCGCCTTCGATTCGTCTGGTTACCAAGAAACCAATCGAGCCCTCTGAGAGTGAAAATTCAAAGAACAGCCGCGCTCGTTCGGCAAAGCTGCGAGTGGTGGAGCGAGTATGAGTGAGCATCGGCTCGACTACTCTGCTGGCCACGCAGGCGGAAGCCGGTCGGTTCGTCGCTATGCCGAGACGCTGGAGGTCAAACCCTCATTTCGTTCTCGGATGGTACGCCATCGCCATTTCCCGACGGTCATGCTGCTTCTTCTGGTGATCGTGCTGATCTGTCTGCACATCTGGCAGCGGGTCTTTGCTATCGAACTTGCCAATCAGGTCGTCACTTTGCGTACTGCCCAGCAGGGGTACACCGACGCACTCAAGAAACAGACTTCAGAAATTGTCGCTCTTTCGACTCCTACTCGAATCCAGACCTTTGCAAAAGATAGTCTGGGAATGCATCCGGTCGCAGCCGATCGTCTGTTCACGGTAGTGACATCGACCGAACAGGATACGACGGTCGAAACGCCGATGACTCAGATGTTTGCGGCGTTTAAACGTCTCGGCGATTATCTGCCGACCTCAACGGAAGCACTAGCCGAGCCGCGTGATCTGATCGGCGTGACTTTCGATACGATTTCGAATCCCACGGACAACGGTAAATGAGTCGAACCTCGACCGAACGTCAGCGACTCACCGGACTGATTGTCATCATGAGCTTGATCTTCGTCCTGTTTGTCGGACGTCTGGTCCAGTTGCAGGTAGTTGAACGGGAGAGATGCAGTCGTATGATGGCCGACCAGTCGACCGGTCAAGTGCCAATTCCGGCAGACCGTGGTGCGATATTCGACCGAAGTGGTCGTATTGTCGCCAAATCGGTCAGCGGATATGCGCTCTGCGCCGAACCAAGAACCGAAGCTGATGTCCAGTTGGTCGGGCAATTTCTTGACTCACTACATGGGCTTCCTGCGGGTAGTTCTATTCAGGAGCATAAGATTGCAAAGCGGAAGTTTCGCTATATCAAGCGCAACATTAGTGATGAACTCGCCCATGATATCGAACAGCTTGAACCAGCAGGCATAGTCTTGCGACGTGAACCACGACGTCAGTATCCCTTTGGTACCGCCGGGAAGCAGATCGTCGGCTTCACCGATATCGACAACAAAGGGGCAAGTGGGCTTGAGCTTGCCTTTGATTCTCTCCTGACCGGAACAGCCGGACAGGCGGACATCCTTCGTGATGGTCTTGATCGGAGCTATCGCTTTGAAGAGACCGCTCTCATTCCGCCAACTCCCGGGGCGTCGGTTGTATTGACCATTGACTGGCAGTTGCAGGAGATTTTGGAGTCGAGTCTCAAGCATGTCGTCGACAGCTTTGGCATTCAGACCGGGATGGGGATATTCCTTGATGTCGAAACCGGTGAGATTCTGGCGATGGCACATTACGACACCACCGACACCGATCCGAATCGCCCGACGAAGCTCCGTGTTATCGCCGACCAGTTCGAACCGGGTTCATCGGCGAAGGCATTCACTGCCGCGGCAGCACTTGATGCTGGAGTCGTTCGCCTCGATGAATGGATCAATCTTGAGCATGGGGCATGGAGAATTAACGGACGTGTGCTCAATGATCCACACCCCAAAGATGGTATGACTTTCCTGGAGGTGATGGAGAAGTCATCAAACATCGGCGCAGGAAAAGTCGGCGTACGAGTCGGCGGCGAGCGACTCTATCAGTTCTACAAAGATATGGGCTTTGGGGAGAAAGTCCGTCTCGGGATTCCCGGTGAAGTTCGCGGAAATGTCGTCCAACCGAACCGCTGGAATGATTTCACGATTGCGACTCTTTCTATCGGGCATGCCGTCGCGGTGAATGCACTTCAACTTGCGACCGCCTATGCCGCGCTGGCAAACGGGGGAGAGCTTCTCAAACCGCAGTTGGTGTATGGGTATGTCAATGAGGACGGCTCGGTACGTCGAACTGCCGAGCGAAAAGTTGTTCGGCGAGTTTTTTCTGAAAAGATCACACCACAATTGCATCAGGTCCTTCGCTCTATTGTAGAACACGGTACCGCCGTGCGAGCAAAGTCCGACTATCTCGCGATTGCGGGAAAGACAGGAACACCACAACTCGTTGACCCCGTCACCAAGCGCTATTCGCACAGTATGTATCTTGGATGCTTTGCCGGATTTTTCCCTCTTGAGCGACCGAAAATCGCAGGGGTCGTCGTGCTGAAAGTTTTCGATCGTGAACGTGAAGCTGGCGCGACTGCTGCTCCATTGTTCCGTGCAATCGCTGATCGCTTTTATGTTACCAATCCGGATCTGTTCACCGTGCCGTTGCAGACGCGGACTTTACTTGCTCGTTCAGAAAATCGACAGACCATCCCGTCGTTGATCGGGATGCCATATCGAGAGGCCAAAGCAGAAACGATCCGACGCGGGGTGGAGCTTGTCAGCACCGCCGACGAGGGGACGGTGTCCTGGCAATTCCCCCCGCCCGGTGAATTTCTCACGAAGGGACAACGGGTACTCATTCTTGCGAGTCATTCATCGCAACGAGTGATGCCCAATCTTCGGCTTCTCACCGTGCGTGAAGCAGCTGCGCTGCTTGCATCACTGGGAGTTGAAGTGATGGTCTTCGGTCGCGGCGAAGTCGCGCAGCAGTCGATTCCAATTGGGACGACAATCACTGATGGCATGATCTGCCGCCTTGATTGCTCGGTGACTCCTTCACCAATAGTGGTTCCACTACCGGTTGTGACGCAGGTGAATTCTTCATCCGATTCCGCTCAGGCAGGTGCATGGTGAAGACACTTGCTGAACTGATCGACGGCATGCAGGGTGCAGTCACACACGGCGATTCCTCCGTGCAGATTACGAACATCGAATATGATTCCCGTCAGATTCGCCCCAGCTCACTCTTTGTTGCGGTTCCGGGTTTCAAGCAGGATGGGCTCGCATTTGCGAAAGATGCAATCAGCCGAGGTGCGGTTGCTGTAGTCGGTAGTGCTGAAAAACTCGATTCGTCTCTTGGAAATGTCTCCTATGTACAGGTACCGGATGTTCGCATTGCATTGGCAGAACTCGCGGCGAAATTTTACGACTACCCGGGTGAAAAACTCAAAGTCTGTGGTGTGACTGGAACAAACGGGAAGACTACCACCAGCTTCTTCATTCGGGAAATTCTGAAAGCGAGAGGGAAGACCGTCGGCCTGGTTTCGACTCTTCGCTACGACACCGGACAGGAAGTGTTTGAAGCCGACCGTACCACGCCGGAGTCGCTTGATCTTCAGCGGCTTTTTTTCCTGATGGTCAAGAATCGCTGCACCAATGCAGTGATCGAAACATCAAGTCACGCCCTTGCCCTGCATCGAGTTGATCATGTGAACTATCGGGTCGCGGTCTATACGAATCTGACTCGCGATCATCTCGACTTTCATGGCACAATGGAAGAGTATTTTGCCGCAAAGGCACTCCTCGTTGACCGTTTAAGTGGTGAGTTGTCCTATGCGGTGATTAATCTCGATGAACCGGCCTGGAAACCACTTTTCTCTCGGTTGCAATGCTCGACCATTACCTACGCGCTCGAAAATCCGAGTGCCGATGTCCGCACTGAACGGTTCGAGTTGCGCCCTGATCGCACCATGCTCGACATGATCACCCCTATGGGGAATGCAACCGTACAACTTGCGTTACCCGGGCGATTCAATCTGATCAATGCTCTTGCCGCTGCTGCAGGTGGATTGGGAAGTGGTGTCGATCTTGACTCAGTCGTACGCGGGCTCGAATCGCTCAAACCACTCGCCGGACGTTTGCAGCCGATCGTAATGGGGCAGCCCTTTGCGGTCTACGTCGATTATGCGCACACTCCGGATGCGATCTGCTCTCTCGTTGCGACGACACGAGAGCTTGTCGCAGGTCGCGTGCTGCTTCTCTTTGGATGTGGCGGAGATCGAGACAAAGGAAAGCGTCCGATCATGGGGAAAGCAGCGTGCGATGCCGCGGATATCGTCGTGGTCACCTCTGACAATCCGCGCAGCGAAGATCCTCTGGCGATTATCGAAGATATCAAGCCGGGACTTGGGAAGAATGTCGCGGCGACCATTCCTGATCGACGCGCCGCGATTGATGCAATTCTTCGTCTTGCAAAACCGGGGGATGCGGTCTTGATCGCTGGTAAAGGTGCGGAGCCATATCAGGAAATTCAGGGAGTGAAGCATCCTTTTCTTGATGAACGGGAAGCCGAACGATCACTGGGTGAACTTGGTTTTGTAACTGCAACGAGTGGGAGGCGTGTATGATCAGCATGCGCTTCGACCGGCTTGCATCAATCGTTCACGGCACCCTCTACAACACGACCGCGGCTTCAACGCAGTTTAGCGGTGTATCAATCGACAGTCGCACGATCAAATCGGGGGAACTGTTCTTTGCCGTGCGTGGTGATCGAACCGATGGACATGATTTCATCGAATCGGCACTTCGCAACGGCGCCAGTGGAATCGTCGTTCGAGGAAATTTTGAGAGAATACATCAGATTGATCAATCAACGCCGGTTGTAGCGGTTGAAGATACGAATCAGGCCTTCCGCACTCTTGCGATCTGGTATCGAGATCAGGTCGCGCCGAAACGTCTCGGTATCAGCGGCTCGAACGGAAAGACAACGACCAAAGAGATGGCTGGTCGACTGCTTCAGGCAGTTGAAACGAAGTCATTCATGTCGCCCGGGAATCTGAACAATCTCTTTGGTGCACCGTTGGCATTCTTTGCGATGCCTAAAGAAACAAAAGCGGCGGTGATCGAAATGGGTGTGTCGATTACCGGTGAAATGCGTGAACTGATTCCTGTCGTGAGTCCACATGCCGCGGTGATTACCAATGTCGCAGTCTCACACCTGGAACATCTGGGGTCGTGGGAGGGTGTGCTTGCCGAAGAATTAGAACTGGTGCGAGCAGTCTCTCCGGGGCCGGTGATTGTCGCGGAGGAGATTGCGGATCGTGCTCGCGCGATTCGCAAGGATGTTCTGACCTTCGGACTTGCACCGTCTTCCGACATTCATCCGACACAGATTGAAGTTGATCGCTCTGGGAAGACGCGAGTCAAGATCAACTCGCATCAATTTGTCATCAATCTGTTTGGGAAGCATCAGGTACTAAATCTTCTCGCCGCCTATGCCGGTGTTCGTGTCCTTGGGTATTCTTTTGATTCTGTTGATACCGCCGCTTTGCGATTCACCACCGCACCAATGCGTGGTGAGATCGAACAGATCGGGAATTGGCAGGTGATCGTCGATTGCTACAATGCAAATCCGGCATCAATGCAATCCGGTTTGGAGACGATTCTCGCGATGCCAGCATCTCGCAGGGTCGCGATTCTCGGCGATATGCGTGAACTTGGTGTCGATGAGATTCGCTATCACGCTGAGATGGGAAAATTCATCGCTGGCACAAATCTTGACCTGTTGATTACTGTTGGAATGCTGGCGGATGAAATTTCATCGGCGGCAATTGCTTCCGGAATGTCTCGAAATGCAGTTGTTCGTTGTCCTTCGATAGAAAAAGCACAAGATGCAATTGCACGCCTGCAAGGCGGCGATCTGATCTATCTCAAGGGGTCACGTGGCGCCGCTCTTGAAAGAATACTCCCGATCCTTCGTGCCGCGGTTCAGCCGCAGGGAGCGGTGCGATAATGTTCTATCATCTTGCTGCGCCGCTCACTGAGTTGTTCACCGGATTCAATCTCTTTCGCTATATCACCTTTCGTTCCGCAGGAGCAGCGATCACGGCACTGCTGATCTCGCTTCTCTTCGGACCGACATTCATCAAATGGCTACAACGCCTGCAAATTGGTGAGAGTATTCGTGAAGAAGGGCCGTCCACTCACCAGAAGAAAGCCGGTACGCCGACGATGGGGGGGATGCTCATTCTCATCTCCATCCTGCTGCCGACATTACTCTGGGCCAATCTGACAAATTTTTACATTCAGTCAGTGATGATCATCACTGCTTCGCTGGGGATGCTCGGCTTCTACGATGACTATCTGAAATCTATCAAGAAAGTCCGCGGTGGACTTGTTGCGAAGCGTAAACTCCTCGGGCAACTCTTAGTCGGTTCATTGTTTGCTGGTGCCATTCTTAGTTTTGCGCCGTCATCGGCGTATGATGGGACAACGTCGATTCCATTTTTCAAAGACTACGTCCTTAATCTCGGCATTCTCTACGCTCCATTTATTGTAGTAGTGATCACTGCGACATCAAATGCCGTGAATCTGACTGACGGACTTGATGGTCTCGCCATCGGACTCATTGCATTCTGTTTTGTCGCCTTTGCCGGATTGGTCTATGTCTCCGGTCGACTTGACTATTCACATTATCTGCAGATCGAATATCTGCCGGGTACTGGTGAACTGACCGTCTTCTGCGGCGCGGTGCTCGGAGCTGCGCTTGGTTTTCTCTGGTTCAATTGCCATCCCGCGCAGGTCTTCATGGGGGATACGGGTTCACTTGCTCTTGGCGGGGCACTCGGTGCCATTGCAGTACTGGTGAAAAAAGAGCTGTTGCTCGGCTTAGTCGGCGGAGTCTTTGTAATCAACGCCCTCTCGGTGATCATCCAGATTCTCTCATATCGCTACCGAAACAAGCAGCGTGTCTTCAAGATGGCACCGTTACACCATCATTTTGAACTTTCCGGATGGGCTGAATCCAAAGTCGTGATACGATTCTGGATTGTCGGCATCGTCTGTGCCCTGATGACCTTAGCCACATTGAAAATACGATGAGCAGAATAGAAGGCAGAAAGATCGGCATACTTGGCATGGCTCGCTCGGGGCTTGCTGCGGCGCATCTTGCACAATTGCGTGGCGGGATGCCGTTTGTCTCCGATGCCGCACGTCCTGAGAAAGTGGCTGCAGCTATTGCAGAGTTAAAAGCGAATGGAATCCCCTACGAAAGTGGTGAACATTCAGACAAGCTTCTCTCAATGGATTTTCTGGTCCTCTCACCGGGTGTGCCGCTGTCATTGCCGATTCTGGTCGAGGCCCGCAAACGGGGTCTGCCGATTTTTTCTGAACTGGAATTCGGCTGGTGGGAGACTCGTGGAACGGTGATCGCCATCACTGGGACGAATGGAAAGAGCACGACCACAACCCTTGTCGGTGAAATCTGCAAAGCGAGTGGACGGCAGACTTTTGTCGGTGGAAATATCGGTCTCCCACTATCATCATTCGCAGCAGAAACAACCGATCAGTCCATTGTTGTTCTGGAAGTTTCAAGTTTTCAGTTATCGGTCATCGCTGACTTTCATCCAAAGATTGCAGCGATTCTGAATTTTTCACCTGATCATCTCGAGTATCATGGTGGGTACGCAGGATATCGTCAGGCGAAGTACCGTATTACTGAAAATCAGACCGCCGCCGACACCTTCATACTCAACGCCGATGACAAAGAGACACTTGCCGATTCTCCAAAGAGTGCGGCGCAGGTACAAAGATTCTCAACGCAGCCACACACAGCAGCCGAAGCCGTAGTGCGAAGTGGGCATCTCGGCTTTCTGGTGAACGGGAGTTTTCAGCCGATCTGTCCAACTGATGCGATTCGTATTCCGGGTGAACACAACCTGCAAAATGCGGCAGCTGCAGCATTGATCGTCCGAGCCGCCGGAATCGATACGAACAGCATCGCTTCGACTCTCACTTCTTTTGCCGGCGTCGAGCATCGTATCGAATTTGTCGCCACTATCGATGGCGTTGAGTATATCAATGACTCCAAAGCGACCAACGTAGACTCGGTTATCTATGCACTCCGCGCGATGAAGAAGCCGACGGTTCTGATTGCGGGTGGTCGTGACAAAGGAGCACCATACGCGCCTCTAATCGATGCCGGGCGAGGGAAAATAGAGCGAATCATCGCAATTGGTGAAGCCCGTTTTCGGATTTTCGATGAACTTGGCAAGAATTTTCCGACACAATTTGCGAACTCACTCGACGAAGCAGTCGCTACGGCGCATGAATTGGCAAAGTCGGGTATGGCAGTCCTGCTTTCACCTGCCTGTTCCTCGTTTGACATGTTTGAAAATTATGAGGAGCGAGGCGTAAAATACAAAGAGGCAGTGATGCGCCTCGTGCGACCGAGCTATACAGAGGGGAATCATGAAAAGGTTCGCTGATCGAACACATGATGATTTCCTTCTCTGGGTCTACGCTCTGCTTATGCTTGGCGGTCTGGTTATGATCTATTCTGCATCGTCGGTTCTCGCTGAGAGCAGATATGGATCAAATTGGCACTTCATGAAGAGTCAGCTGATCTGGGTGGGGGTGTCGATCGGTGTATTCTTATGGATCTCACGCATTGATCTTCGTCGATGGTCAGTCTATAGCGTTCCGGCTTTGTTTGTGACATTGTTGATGCTCATTGCGGTCTTCTTCATGCCAGCGCGCAACGAAGCTCAACGCTGGCTGATGATCGGTCCATTCAGTGTGCAACCCGCTGAGTTTTTCAAATTTCTCCTCGTGATCTATCTGGCCTTCTCGTTGGCACAGCCGCATCGGGATGTGAGTCGACCACGAGGGCTTCTCCTGCCGTACGCACCACTTATCGGTATTGGTCTGCTGCTCGTATTTGAACAGCCGGCATTGGGTTCCGTGATTGTCACTCTCTTAACAGTGCTTGGTGTCTTCTTTCTAGCAGGGGTGAGATGGAAACATCTGTTGGTCGCAACAGTCCCTGCAATGGTGATGGGGTATGTTACGGTCTTCATCTTCGGGTATAAGAAATCACGCGTCGATCATTTCCTTGCCTCCGCAACCGATCCGTTGTCGAGCGACATTCATCAGGTGAAACAGGCGGCGATTGCACTTGGAAATGGCGGGATCACCGGTGAAGGGATCGGACAGGGGATCGCGAAGCTTTTCTTTCTGCCGTATCCGCATACCGATTTTGTTTTCGCCTCAATGGGGGAAGAGATCGGCTTGATCGGCATGCTCGTAGTGCTTGTTGCATTCGTGCTTCTCTTGTGGCGCGGCATGTCGATTGCGCTTCGTCAGCCGGATCGATTTGGGTTCCTCCTCGCCGCCGGTATGACCTGGATGCTCTTTGTCAGTATTGCGATTAATGTCGGCATGGTCACGGCCATGTTGCCGGTTATCGGAATCGCGCTGCCATTTTTCTCCTATGGCGGGTCGTCGTTACTCGTATCGAGCTCAGCGGTTGCAATTCTCTATAATTTGTCAGCGAGGTCAGAGCGATGAACCTTCGTCGTGAACTTCGCGTTGCATTTGCCGGTGGTGGAACCGGCGGACATTTCTATCCTGCCGTTGCTATCTGCGAAAAACTTGCATCCTGGTGTGAACCGGGCGGTTTCAAAAAGCTCTTCTTCGGAACGACTCGTGGAATCGAATATCGTCAGCGTGAACAGCATCAGTATCAGCTCATCACACTCCCCGTTCGTGGTCTCGTGCGTCGCTTTCTCTTGAGCAATCTGCTGGTGCCATGGCACTATCTGCGATCGATTCAAATTGCAAAGAAAGCACTTCTTGAATTCAAGCCGGATGTGGTCGTTGGCACGGGAGGGTATGTCTCGTTGCCAGTGCTGACTGCGGCACGCCAGTTGCGAATTCCGTATGTGATCCAGGAGCAGAATTCCTGGCCGGGACTTTCGACACGAAAGGCAGCTTCGCATGCGGCACGTATCTTCACGGCATTTGCAGAAGTAAAATCTCATTTGTCGGTTCGAGATGAAGTGATTCGTGAATTTGGAAATCCAGTTCGCTTGAATCTTAACTCGATCACGCGTGAAGATGCTCGTGCAAAATTCGGCTTTTCTGAAAATGCAACAGTCATCCTGATTCTTGGCGGCAGTCAGGGGGCACGCGCGATTAATCAGGCAGTACTTCGCGCTCTCAATTCAAAGACACTCTCAGAAGACATAAAACTCCTCTGGCAAACGGGGGAAAGGGACTATACGGATGTAGTCGCACAAGCGGGTGAAATCGGTCGGACTCACACCCTCTTCCCGTTTGCCACAGAGATGGCTCCACTTTATCGCTCTGCAGATGTCGCAATCTGTCGCGCCGGTGCACTCACTCTTGCGGAGCTCGAAGCCGCAGCTCTCCCCGCGCTCGCGATTCCGTATCCGATGGCTGCTGCGAATCATCAAGAGCACAATGCGCGCGCGGCAGAAAAACGAGGAGACCTCAAAGTCTGTCTCGAATCCGAACTCCAGCATCGTCAACCGGTGCAGGAGGCACTCGCCATGCTTGAGAGCGGTGAAGCTTCCCGCATGCGAACACAGATGAATGAGCGAACAAACAAGAGAACGTCGGCGACCGAGCTTATTTGTCAGGAGATTCTACAGGTGATCGACCAGAAGAAGGGAGCGCAGTCGTGAGCAAGACCGCACTTCTCATTGAACCACGTCAATTCGCGGAGCGAGAACGCATGTTCGGCAAAATGCAACGCCTCTATTTCATCGGCATTGGCGGAGCGGGGATGTCCGGCATCGCCGAAATTCTTCACAACCTGGGCTATCAAGTTCGTGGTTCAGATGCTGTTCCAAGCGAGATGACGCAGTATCTCGAAAAAATCGGTGTCGAAGTCTATCCGTCACATCAGGCAGATCAGGTCGCAGATGCCGATGTCGTCGTGATCTCTTCTGCAGTCGGTGAAGCAAATCCCGAAGTAGTGGAAGCGCGACGCCGCAGTATTCCGGTTATCAAAAGGGCCGAGATGCTCGGCGAACTGATGCGATTAAAATTCTCCATCGGCATCGCCGGTACACACGGCAAGACCACGACGACATCAATGATCGGACGCATTCTCCGCGTTGCGAATCAGAATCCGACGCTGATTGTGGGCGGAGTCGTTGCCGAACTTGGCACAGGAGCCACTCTCGGAAGTGGGCAGTATCTTGTAGCTGAAGCGGATGAATACGACAAATCATTTCTGGCGATGTTCCCCTCGATGGCAGTCGTACTGAATATCGAAGCGGATCACCTCGACTGTTATCGCGACTTTGACGAAATCAAAGAATCATTTCTGACCTACATGAATCGTGTTCCATTTTTTGGCGCGGTGATTGCCTCGGCGGATGATCCGGCCATTGCTTCGATTCGCTCGAAAATTGCAAGACCTACTCACACATTCGGATTTTCAGTAGATGCCGACTATCGCGCTGTAGATGTCAAATATGAGATGGGACGCAGTCGGTTCACTGTTTTCCGTCGCGGCAATCCGCTCGGCGAAGTCATCCTGCGAGTGCCGGGTCGACACAATGTTGCGAATGCCCTCGCTGCGATTGCAGCTACGTTTGAATTGGACATTCCATTTCTTACGATTACCGATGCTCTCCGTGACTTTACCGGAGTGGGCCGTCGATTCGAAATTATCGGGGAAGAGAATAGTGTGCTGGTCATCGACGACTACGCCCACCACCCGACTGAGATTCGCGCCACGCTGACTACCGCGAAAGAGACACTCGGTCGACGAATTGTCGCAGTCTTCCAGCCACATCTGTATTCCCGTACGAGGGATTTCGTCAAAGACTTTGCGACTGCGCTTGATATCGCTGATGAGGTCTTCCTTACAGATATCTATCCCGCTCGTGAAGTCGCAATTCCCGGAGTGACTTCTGAAATCATTCGAGATGAATCAGTCCGACAGGGTGGAAAGAGATTTACCTGCGTGGGTACCAAAGATCATGCCATTGCTGCAGTGGTGCCACATCTGAAGCGCGGGGATGCCGTGCTGCTCATCGGGGCTGGTTCGATCACCTATCTCAAGCAACCGCTGCTTGAAACTATTCGAAAGACAACGCTGGCGTGAAATCACTCTGGCTCGTGCTCACCTTGATCGCAGTACTCGGTCTCTCCCTGATCGGATTCATCGAGTATGGTGAGCTGTGCGATCTTCAGGCAGTCACCCTTGATGGAACCGCGGTCAATGATTGGGAAACGCGCTATCGTTTGTCTCCTTCGAAGCCAATCACTAAGCAGCCGACGGAAGAACTCGCCAATGACCTGATGTCGCGACGTGGCGTTGCGCGAGTTGAACTGACCTATTCGCTGCCGAATCGACTCGATATCCGCACGAATCATTTCTCACCTGCCTGTTTTGCGGTCGATCGGGTGAATGGAACGATGCGCGGACTGACTTCGGATGGGCGCATTGTTGAATCGCCAGCCAATTCAAATGACTGGCAACATCCAATTCTTACCGGTGTCTCACTTGGTGCCTTGCATCAACGCTGTCGTGATCTACGCGTGCTTCAGGTGATTCCGGAACTGCTTTCATTGCATGAAACCGATACGAGTTGTTATTCGCTCCTGCGCGAGATCGATTTTTCGACTGCTGACTATCTGGAAGCGACATTTGATGATATCGATGCAGTCGTGCGAGTCAGTCATGCAAATCTCGCCGACGAAGTGAAGCGCTTTCGGACGTTTTATCATGGCGTACGCCCTTCCGGTGATAGCGGCAAATGTTTTGATGCCCGTCATGGACTCACCATCGTGCAGTATGTCCCGGTGATCGATTCACTCGCTGATTCGACCCGTGTTGATAGTGTTGCTGCGCAATTTGCAATTGCCGCAATTGCCGAGCCATCTGCTATGCAACTGGCGAATGCAGCAACAAAGCCGAGCATGACTCAAAAGCCAGCAAGTGTAAAATCGTCTGCAAAAAAACCTGGTAGTGCGATTGCCAAAGGGAAGAAGTCGAAAAAGAGTTCTCCCGGAAAGAAAACGAAATCAGTGGTCAAGACAAAGCCGTCCGGAGTGTCACATGTCCAGTAATCTCCATGCCGCGATTGAAATTGGCAGTGGAAAAATTATCTGCGCCGTTGCTGAACGTGACGCACATGGTGAGTTATATGTCATCGGACATGGTCACGCCCCTTCTGATGGGCTCAAGCGCGGTGTTGTGGTCGATATGGACAAGACCGTGCGGGCGATAAAACGAGCGATCAAAGACGCTGAGTTGACTTCAGGTACTATCGTCGAGCGTGTTACCCTCGGACTTTCCGGCGATCATATTCGTTCGCTGAACAGCAACGGAGCGATTGTCGTCGGACGTGGCGACCGTGAGATCACGCGTGATGATGTCGCGCGTGTGAATTCCTCGGCAAAGGCGATAACAATTCCATCTGATCGGGAAGTGGTACATCTCATTCCGCAGCGATATGCAGTCGATGACCAGCAGGGGATTCTCGATCCAATCGGGATGACGGGATCACGACTCGAAGTTGAAACACATATTGTCACGACCTCGCTCACCAGTGCGAGAAATCTCTATCGTGCATTCGAGAGATGCTCGGTCGGAATCGACCGCCTTGTCGTACAGGGAGTGGCGATTGGTGCAACAATTTCAAAAACACATGACCGCACCGGCAACTGCGTGATCGTCGATATCGGTGCTGATCTGACCGAAGTCATCATGCTCGTCGACGGCGCGATACAGGCGACGTCGTCTCTTCCCATTGGTGGGCGTGATATCACCAATGATCTTGCAATCGGTCTGAGAATTTCACCTGATCATGCCGAAGAGATCAAGATCGCCTATGGAGCCGCGCATGAATCGGTCGGCGATCTGACCGAGCAGGTCAGTGCGGCATCAAGCAGCACTGCAGGGCGTGAATCCACGCGCGGTGATGTGATTGCTATTGTGCAGGCCCGACTTGAAGAAATTTTCTCGCTCGTAGCTCGCGAGATGAAACGTGAACTAGGTCCGGTGCGAATCAATGGCGGGATATTACTCGCTGGCGGCACTGCGCAACTACCCGGCATCGAAACTCTGGTCGAAGAATTGTTTGATCTCCCCGTTCGCACGGTCGAGATCGACAGCTTTGCCCACGTACCGGATGAACTTGGCACGCTGCGCGGAGTGGCGATGCTCTCTCTGCTTCATTATGCGATGACCCATCCGCCAGATCTGGCGGGAAAACGGGGCGCGCGAAATATCATGACAAGAGTAGAAACATGGATAGGAAGATATTTTTAGAAAGGTCAGAGGAGGACCAGGTATGTCAGAATTACGTCATCAGTTCAATCTCGCCAATGACTACGTCGGCTACGCCGACATCAAGGTAGTAGGTGTTGGCGGCGGCGGTGGTAATGCAGTCAATCGCATGATTGCGAACGGACTGAAAGGTGTCGATTTCATTGCGATCAACACCGATGCTCAGGTTCTCGATCAGTCACTCGCTACCAAGCGAGTACAGATCGGCCGCGAAACCACCAGTGGTCTTGGCGCAGGTGCGAATCCGGAAGTCGGCAAAAAAGCCGTCGAAGAAAGTCGCTCGGAAGTCAAAGAAGCGATTGGCCGACCGCACTTAGTCTTTATCACAGCAGGTATGGGTGGTGGTACGGGTACTGGAGCTGCTCCGCAGGTGGCAGAGATTGCCAAAGCATCCGGCGCACTGACTGTTGCGATTGTCACCAAGCCATTTCGTTTTGAAGGAAGAAAGCGAATCGAACGAGCCGAACTCGGACTTGCCGAACTGAAATCAAAAGTCGACACGCTCATTACAATTCCGAATGAGCGACTACTCGAGATTGTCGACAAGAACACCAGTTTCGTGGAAGCATTTGCAACCGCCGATGAAGTTCTTCACCAGGCGACCAAAGGAATCTCCGAATTGATTACGATCCCGGGTCTTGTCAACTGCGACTTTGCTGATGTCCGTACTGTCATGCTCGAAATGGGGGATGCACTCATGGGGACCGGTCATGGGGAAGGGCCGGAGAAAGCGATCATGGCTGCTCGTCAGGCGATTGCCTCTCCATTACTCGAACGTGTTTCTATTAGTGGCGCATCAGGGGTATTGATCAATGTCACCGGCGGTGAAGATATGACACTCTTCGATGTTAACACCGCTACGTCGCTGGTCTATGAAGAGGCGGGTGCAGATGCCAACATTATCTTTGGTGCGGTGATCGATCCGACTATGACCAACAAGATGCGGGTCACGGTCATCGCCACCGGACTTGGCGAACCACGCCATGTTCAGGTCCCAGTCACGATTCAGGTCCCGCTGCCGACTCCGGTCTATCAGGAAGCGGTCGCCCCGCTTGCCGATACCCTGGATGAAGTTCCGGTTGTGAATCGCCTGAATGTGAATGGAAATGGCTCCCGATTCAAAATCCCGGTCTTCTCCGAAGAGGACCGCAGCGTGCCGGCATTCATTCGCAAACTGGATGAACGTCGCAAGTAGCCCGCGAGGGAATGTCTGTGAGACTGAAAATAAAACGGTGATCGCGCAGGCGATCACCGCTTCAAAAGTATAGAGCGGGGAGTGCCGCTCTAGATTCTGGTTCCTCCACCGAACCGCCGGTTATCCTACCCGCCGGCGGTTTCTCTTTTCCAGCATTTTTTTCAATGAAAAAGCCCGTCGGCGCGAAAACGCCAGCGGGCTTTTGAAATTTCTCTCGGACTAGGCGAGCGTCGCGGCGGTCTTTTTGATATGCGGACGCTTGATGACTTTTCCCGCCTTCAAGCAGGAGGTGCAGACCTTTACCCGTTTCGGGACGCCATTGACTACGGCGCGGACTTCCTGAAGATTCGGATTCCAGCGTCTTGAAGTCACGTTATGGGCATGGGAGACGGTGTTCCCAAAATGGACGGTCTTACCGCAATATTCACAGGTCTTTGCCATAGTCAGTCCTTACACGAGTTACTAGTCAGGGTCTGGGGTGTCATTCCATGCCGGAGGGGAGTCAGAATCTGGTTCTCTCCTCAGCCGAAATGAGCCGGGGAGTATACGGCAACCCCCTCGGTTTGGCAAGGGGGGGAGTAGAATAGACCCACCCTCCCCTCCATCCCCTTTCCAGTTGCGACGCACAACGGAAGCCCGTACAATGCAAGCCTATGCTCGACTTGAAGTTGATCCGCGATAATCCCGGCCTCGTCCGCGCTGGTGTGGCTGCCAAAAAAAGTACCGCCAGCGTCGATGAAATCCTCTCCCTCGACCAGAAACGGCGAGAATTGCTTCATCAAAGCGAACAGCTCAAAGGGGAGCGGAACAAAGCGACTGCCGAAATCGCTCGGAAGAAAAAAGCGGGGGAAAATGCCGATGCCGAGGTCGCCTCGATGCGTCAGGTTGGGGACAAAATCGCCGAGCTCGACGAACATATTCGCCTGATCGAAGCCGACCTCGAAGAGAAACAGAGCTGGTTTCCGAATCTGCCGCACGAGTCTGTACCGCGTGGGATGGATGAATCAGCCAATGTCGTCGTGCGGGAATGGGGGGAGATTCCGAAGCCATCTTTTACCGTATTACCGCATTGGGAAATTGGTGAGAAACTCGGCGTTCTTGATCTGCATGCCGCCGCCAAGATCAGCGGATCGGGATTCTATGTCCTCAAAGGAAATGGCGCACGTCTGCAACGTGCCTTGATCTCCTATATGCTCGATCTGCATCGTGAAGCCGGTTTTGTCGAAGTGAATGTTCCGCATGTGGTCACACCCAATACAATGTTCGGCACGGGGCAGCTTCCCAAACTCGCCGAGGATATGTATCACCTCAAGGATGACGACCTTTATCTGATTCCGACGGCAGAAGTACCAGTGACAAATCTGTATAAGCAGGAGATTCTCGCATCAGAGCAGTTGCCGATTTTGCACGCCTGCTATACCCCCTGTTTTCGTCGTGAAGCTGGCGCGGCAGGTAAAGACACCCGCGGAATGATTCGGGTACATCAGTTCGACAAAGTAGAAATCGTAAAGATTGTTGAACCGGAGAACTCCTACGACGAACTCGAGTCACTGGTGAGGCAGGCAGAAAAAGTTCTTCACGGACTCAAGCTGCCGTATCGTGTGCTCTCTCTTTGTACCGGCGATCTTTCATTCGCAGCGGCAAAATGCTACGACCTTGAACTCTGGTGTGCGGGGATCGGGAAATATCTTGAAATTTCCTCCTGCTCGAATTTCGAGGATTTTCAGGCACGCCGTATGAAATGCCGCGTTCGTAACAAGAACAAAGAAGTCTATTTCCCGCATACACTGAACGGAAGTGGGCTTGCCCTGGCTCGTCTGATTCCTGCGATTCTTGAAAACTACCAGCAGCCGGATGGGACGGTAGTCATCCCAGAAGTGCTCAGACCGTATCTGGGCGGACTCGAAAAGCTGAGCTAACGCAGCATGGTGTTCGGCCGTGTCAGCGACCGGCTCTATCTTGGGCGGTCTACTCTTTTCAAAATCTTCATGCTCATCGGGATTGTTGCAATCTCTGGATTTTTCATCTGGTATTCATTCCGTCTCATTGACGAACTCAAAGCGAACACCCGCTCACAGGTTGAAAAATATGTGAAGCTCTGGGAACTGGCGATCAACGCTCCTGATACCGGCAGCGAATTACAGTTCGTCTTTGATGAGATTATTGTCAAAGCAGAATTTCCGATTATTGTCCTCGATCATGATCTCAAACCGGTGCAATGGAGAAATGTACCTGACATTGCCACTGGAGATTCGACCAAAGCCACGCTTGATGAACTCACCCAACTGTCGCAAGAACTCATCGCCGACAATCGTTCATTCCCGATCTACTTCGGCAAGATGAAGATCAACACGCTCTGCTATGGAGATCCTGCGATTGTTCGACAGTTGCAGAGAATGCCATTCATCGAAATCGGGGTGGTGGTTGCATTCATGATTGTTGGACTTATCGGGTTTCAGAGCATTCGTAAGAGTGAAGAACGTCTTATCTGGGTCGGCATGGCAAAGGAGACCGCGCACCAACTAGGTACACCAATTTCCTCGTTACTTGGTTGGCTTGAATTGATGAGTCGTGAACATCGAACGGAACTCAATCCTCGTGAACTAGATACACTGCTTGATCAGACAACCGAAAACATGTCGGTCGATGTCACCCGCTTGCAGCAGGTCGCGAATAGATTCGGGCTCATCGGCTCACAACCGGAGCTTGAACCGTGCGACGTAAATGAAATAATTGTTACTGCCATCGAATACTATCGCCGCCGACTCCCCTTTGAGGGGCAGGGTGCAAAGCTCGAAATCTTGTCGGAAGCGGTACCACAGGTTCTTCTGAATCGTGAACTCTTCGGCTGGGTTCTTGAAAATCTCATCAAGAATGCACTGCAGGCAGTCGATCCTCGGGTCGGTCTAGTGCAAGTGAGAATCAGCTGCAATGCAGAGACCAAAGGAAAAATTCAGATTGAAGTCATCGACAATGGGAGCGGCATACCGGTTGCCGCACAGCGGAAAATCTTTCGCGCCGGGTTCACCACGAAAAAACGTGGATGGGGGATGGGTTTGACCCTCGTCAAACGAATCGTTGAAGAGTATCATAGGGGATCGATCTGGCTGGAATCTTCTCGCCCCGGCGAGACTGTTTTTGTGATGACTCTTCCAGCCGCACAACTATCCAACGACCCGACAGAACGAGGAATTCATGGCTGAACTCAAGCGCATACTCTGGGTGGATGATGAACTCGATTCACTCAAGCCACACCTGCTCTTTCTGGAAGGGAAGGGGTTTGCGGTAACGGGCGTGATGTCCGGCGATGATGCCATCGCTGCCGTCCGTTCGACTTCGTTTGATCTGGTCCTTCTTGATGAAATGATGCCCGGTCGGGATGGGCTTTCGACTCTTGAAGGAATCAAGGAGATTTCGCCGCATTTACCAGTAGTCATGGTCACAAAGTCTGAAGAGGAACGCCTGATGGATCAGGCAATCGGGAAAAAGATCGACGACTATGTCGTCAAGCCGGTCGTTCCATCGCAGATATTATCCGTTATCAAGCGTCACCTTGATTCAAAAAAGATAATCGGCTCAGCCGCGACGCAGCGATATATCAGTGAAGTCAATCGCTTCAATCAGCGTCTGTATGGTCCTACTTCTCCAGAAGACTGGTACGAAGCCGCCAGGCTCGCCGCGCAATGGCACCTTAATCTCGATGAGAATCCTGATCAGGGATTGCGCGATACTCATGCTGGTACGGTCAAAGAGTGGAATGTCGAGTTCACCAAATATATCGAGAGCCAGTATCTGAGATGGCTTTCTTCGACAGACCGACCGATGCTCTCACCGGATGTGATCAAGGCGACGGTGATTCCGGAGCTGGCACAAAAACGGCAGGTCGTGTTCGTACTGATCGACTGCCTCCGTCTGGATCAATGGCTCTTAATAGAACCGATGCTCGCTGAGTATTTTTCGATTGATCGACAACATTATTTTTCTATCCTGCCGACCGCGACACCATTTTCCAGAAATTCGATTTTCGCAGGACTTTTCCCCGACGAAATTCACAAGCAGTATCCCGAACTCTACACCAGTGTGGATGAGGGTTCATTGAATCGCATCGAAGATCGGCTTCTTGCTGATCAACTCGTTCGTAACGGTATCAAGCTCGAACGGCCCCTTCGCTACGAAAAAGTCTTCGACAACACTGAAGCGGCCGAAGTCGGAAAACGTGTCGCGGATTACTTCGATGCCCCACTTGCGGCTTTTGTCTTCAACTTTCTGGATATACTCTCTCATACACGCTCGACAAATTTCATTCTTCGAGAACTTGCCAGCTCAGAAACTGAGTTTCGCTCACTCATGCGTACCTGGTTTGCCCATTCGCCACTGTTTGCGATGCTGAAAGCGTATCGTCAGAGAAACTGCACGATTGTCATCACCACCGATCATGGTTCGATTCTCTGCAAACGCGGAACGATGGCGCACGGGAGACGGGATACTTCGTCCAATCTGCGCTACAAATATGGTGACAATCTGAACGCCGATCCGAAGACTTCCATTCTGGTGAAAAAGCCGGGGCAATGGCGGCTGCCGCAGTTCACTCTTTCCACGACCTATCTCTTTGCCAAGGATGATCACTATTTCGTCTATCCGAATAATTACAATGAGATGGTCAGGCAATTCCAGAACAGTTTCCAGCATGGCAGTATTTCACTCGAAGAGATGATCTGTCCGTTGGCGATCCTGCGTCCGCGATAAGAAGATGCCCTCGCTGAGCTTCACCACCACCAGCCCCGAGCAGACCGAAGCGGTCGCACAAAAACTCGCCCTTACGTTGCGCTCCGGTGATGTTCTCATTCTCACGGGCCCACTCGGAGCCGGGAAGACTGTGTTCGTTCGTGCGCTGGCATTGGCGATGGGGAATAGCAAAAATAATGTCGCCTCACCGACCTATTCCCTGGTTCATGAATACAAAGGGGATCTGCCGTTATATCACTTTGATCTGTACCGATTACAATCCTTGCATGAACTCGCTGAAATCGGCTGGGATGATTATCTCGATCGTAAAGGGGTGGTCGTAGTCGAATGGGGAGAGAAACTTGGGGAGCGTCTTCCAAACGAATATTATCATATTATTATCGAGCGTACGAACGAAACTGAGCGCAGAATCGAATTGAGTCTCATCCGCGACGGAGTTGTGCAGTGACTTTCCAGTTTGATCATCTCCTAGCCGTTGATGCGTCAACCGAAACATTGCATCTGGCAGTCAGTTTCGGGGAAGACCGCCTCGTGAAATCAAGTGATGACCTCGGCAGACGTCATGGGCAATTGCTCTTTCGTAAAATTGAACAAGTCCTCGAATCTTCCGGCATCGAACAAAGCGCTTTGTCGGGGATTGTTGTCTGCACCGGTCCCGGATCATTCACCGGAATTCGTGTCGCTCTTGCCGCGATGAAGGGGATCGCGCTGGTGCGGCGAATTCCGATTCTGGGTGTTTCTCTTTTCGATCTACTTGCCGCTCGTCATGCCGATAATCCAGAGTCACAACTTGCGGTTGTGCGACTGACCCGTGATGAATTTGCGTCGGTTAGTTTTTCTTCCGGTAAGGTGGAACTTGATTCACTCCGTACCGGATCACCTCGCGAACTCTTCGGGCAGGATATTGATCAGCAGATATGGCTCATTAATCTCCCCGGGAATGAAAACCAACCCCTCCCTCCGCAGATACGACACTTCGAATATGACGCCTCAGATTTACTCATGTACGGACGCTGGTTGCTGGAGCAAGGGATCAGTCATGATCTTCACACGCTGGAGCCGCTCTATCTGCTCGCTTCAACTGCAGAGCGAAACTGGGAGCTCCGCCGACCGTCGCGGTAGGAATCCTCATGACTGCAGCACATGACATCGTCCTTCGCCCGATGCGGATCGCCGATCTTCCTCGTGTGGTTGAACTGGAGGCGGAGATCTACAGCGATCCGTGGAGTCTGGACTCTTTTGTGGAGATCATCAGAGAGTCATTCTGGCAGAGTGTCGTCGCGCAGACGGCGGATGCGGAGGGAATGGAAACAGTGGTTGGGTATGCCTGCTGGTACGTGGCAGCCGATGAGTTCCATATCGGAAACATCGCGGTCGATTCCGGCGTACGAAGAAAAGGCGTTGCTCAACGGATGCTGGAGCATATGTTTGCGGTTGCCCGCCGTTCACCGGCGGAGAAAATGTACCTTGAAGTCCGTGTGACCAATGAAGCCGCCCGAAGGTTTTATCTCAAGCACGGTTTCGCGGAAGGGTATCGACGCAAGGCGTACTATGCCGATCCGATTGAGGATGCAATTGTTATGTGGCGACCGGTTCATCTCCCTTCGTTATCTTGACCGGGAATCGCCCCAACCTTTTACAGAGGTGACAAGACGAAATGGAATGGTTTCGTAAGACTAAATCCGGACTCTCCGCACAGGAGAAAATGAATATCCCTGAAGGGGTATGGACAAAATGTCCCTCCTGCGGCGAGATTGTCTATAGCAAGAAAATGGAACAATTGCTCTGGGTTTGCCCCAGCTGCAACTACCATTTCCGCATCGCCAGCCGGAAATATATCCAGATTATTCTCGATGACGGCAAACTTGACGAATTCGATACCGCCGTCTGGTCGGTTGATCCGCTGCAGTTCAAAGACTCAAAGCGATATCCTGATCGTCTAAAAGAGGCGAATGAGAAATCAGGTGGTACCGAAGGGATGATCACCGGACTCGGCAGAATCGGCGGGACCGAAGTCTCGTTCGGAATCATGGACTTTGCATTTATCGGTGGTTCAATGGGCTCAGTTGTCGGCGAAAAAATCGCACGCACGATTGAACGAGCCATCCAGCATCGCATTCCGCTAGTCCTTGTCTGCTGTTCCGGTGGTGCCAGAATGCAGGAGGGGATTCTCTCTCTGATGCAGATGGCGAAGACATCTGGTCTGCTCTCCGTACTCGGGAAGCGCGGGCTTCCCTATATTACCGTCCTGACCAATCCAACGACCGCCGGGGTGATGGCCTCTTTCGCTTCACTTGGAGATCTCATCATTGCCGAACCAAAAGCACTTCTCGGCTTTGCCGGACCGCGTGTGATTCAGCAGACGATCGGTCAGGAATTACCTGAAGGTTTTCAGTCCTCTGAGTTTTTTCTCGATCACGGCTTTTTGGACAAAATCGTCGATAGAAAAGACCTCCGCGACACTATCCAGAAATTACTCCAGTATCTCTATCGCCCTTCGAACGCAGCGTAAGTAACAAATGAATCCGATATCCAGAGACTCCCTTCGCACCTATCGAGAGGTTGAAAAATTTGTCCTCTCGCGCGAATTCTTCGGGATGAAACTCGGGCTAGAGCATGTCCATGAGTATCTCGCCGAACTCGGCAATCCTCAGTATCGCTATCGGACGATTCATGTCGGCGGCACGAATGGGAAGGGTTCGACTTCGGCCATGCTTGCCAGTGTGCTTACTCGCGCAGGATACAAGACTGGACTCTTTACATCTCCGCATCTGGTCGATTTTCGTGAACGCATTCGAGTGAATGGGAAGAACATTTCAGCAAAAGCGGTGGCATCTTTCGTTCGCCGGCATCACAGCGATCTCGTAAAAAAAAAGTCACTTTTTTCGAACTGCTGACTCTTCTCGGCTTTCAATACTTCGCCGATCAGAAGTGTGATATCGCCGTCATCGAAGTTGGTCTCGGCGGTCGACTCGACGCCACCAATTCACTCCGCCCCGATCTGACCATCACCACCGACATCGGCTATGACCATATGGAGATTCTCGGCCCGACTCTGGAACTGATCGCAAGTGAGAAGGCGGCTATCATGAAGCCAAAAACTCCGCATTTGATCGGTATCCTTCCGAAACCTGCACTGCGTGTCATGAAGCAGGTTGCAAGAATTGTTGGAGCGGAACTCCATGAACTAGGAAAGGCGAACGTCGCCTTTCAAGACGATTCTCTTCGGCTTGACTATCAGTCAGACCAGATTTCTCTCCGAGCATTTCGTCCCGGATTGATGGGTGTGCATCAACTTCGCAATACCGCACTCGTTTTGAAAGCATGCGAAATACTCGATATGCGAGGGTTGAAGATTTCTTCGGGAGCGAGACGATCCGGCATTAAAGAAGTTCATTGGCCGGGGAGATTTCAGCGTCTCAAGTCACCGTCCGGGCAGACCGTCATTCTCGATCTCGCCCACAATCGGGGCGGCGCAGGGGCAGTTCGTCGGACGTTCAATCTCCTCTATCCCGGACGGCATGCCACCGTCATTTTGGGGCTGGTGAAGAAAAAAGAGCACCAGGAGATCATTGACGAGATGGGGAAAATAGCGAAGCAATTTATTCTTGTTCCTCTCCCGACACATCGCACCGCAACTCCCGAAGAATTGATCGAAAATCTCAATTTTCGTGAGGTGCCGGTTGCGGGTGTCCGCTCATTATCTGAGGCACTTTCTACAGTAGCGGCAAGCTCCCGTTCTGCCGATATTATTGCCATCGTCGGATCGCATTATCTGGTCGGCGAATATATGGAGAAGTATCAGCAGCAATGGCACGGACGCCGCAATCTGAATCGCCGCGTAAACAAAAAGTAGCCAGGACAACTTCGGTTTCATCAGATCGGAAATCACGATCTAAGAAACCGCTTCTTCCGGCTGCGCTGGTCGCCGAGTCGAATCAGTCGGTCTGGACACCGACCAATTCGGAAGAGTATGAGCGTCGCATTACCCTTCTGACCGAATCGAATCGCCAGCTTCGAAGAAAAATTTTTGATCTCTATACCGTTTTTGAAATCAGCCGCAACATCGCCGGAACGCTTGAAACCAAGACTCTCATCGATAGCTTCCTTCTGACCTGTCTGGGGCAGATGTCCGCTTCACGTGCGGTAATTTTTCTGAAACCGGATGATGACCAGCAGTCTCTACGATTCATGCAGGTCAAAGGGTTGCCGGTCGACACCTGCTCACGTTTCAAGCTTTCTGATTCATCCCCTCTGATGCAACATCTTCAGCAACTCAACCGACCGCTGGAACTTCGTTCTGAGCAGCTACCAGAAGAGCTTTCAGATGAACGGGCATTGCTTGAACTTTTTACTCCCGGTGTCGTTGTACCATTGGTCTACAAGTCGAACTTGATCGGCATCTTTCTGATCGGTGAGAAGTTTTCCCGTTCAACATTTTCAGTCGACGATCTTGAGTTTCTCTCCGTGCTTGGGAATCAGATCGCTGTTGCACTTCAGAATGCTCAGTTGTACGAAAATGAACGTCGCGCGACTACACTTTTGCGTGACACACAGGAAGCACTGGTCCAGTCAGAAAAACTCGCAGCTTTAGGTGAGATGTCCGCTCGTGTTGCTCATGAAGTGAATAATCCGCTCGGTATCATCAAGAATTACCTCCTGCTGATTCGCAAAGGGATCGGCGAAGCAAAACAGGGACGACAATATATCGACATCGTCGACAATGAGATTGATCGTATTGCCGGGATCGTCAAGCAGTTGCTGGAGTTTCATCGTCCGCATCCGGTTCAACTGATCCCGACCGACCTCAGCGGGCTGGTACGTGAAATCGGCAATCTGATGGAGCGACCCCTTACTTCCGGGCGAGTCACACTTGCGATTGAGATACCAGATGAATCGTGCATTATTCTGGGAGTAGCCGAACAGATTCGACAGGTGTTGCTCAATTTAATAATCAATGCTCGTGATGCAATCCGCGAACAGAGCGAAGACGGGGGCTCCATTCGAATGAGTTGTCATAAATCTGAAAACACCATTGTGCTGCGAGTTGAAGACTCCGGCCCAGGTATCCCTCTCGAACTGCGTGAAAAAGTATTCGAGCCCTTTGTCACAACCAAAGCAGCCGGGCAGGGGACCGGGCTCGGACTCGCCGTTTGCTCAAGTATCATGAAGGCGCATCGCGGAAGTATCACTTATGAGCGAACTGAATCAACCAGCGCGTTTGTGATGACATTTCCGCCTTTTAGCGGGCAAGTGGGGTATTAAGGACGTATGTCAAACGAACGTGGACAGATCATCATCATCGACGACGAACCGGCTATGGGGGAGTCATTCGCGACACTCCTTCGCGATGATGGTTATCATGTCACATCCTTTTCCCGATCAGCAGATGGTATCGCGTTTCTTCGCGATCATCGCGTCGACTTGGTCGTCTCTGATATAAAGATGCCGCAGTATGACGGGCTCGATGTACTTCGAGCTGTAAAGGAACATGATGATGGCATCCCGGTGATTCTGATGACCGGCTATGCGTCATTGGAGACTGCTATCGACGCCATCGGTCAGGGGGCATACGACTATCTCCTCAAGCCGGTAAATTACACACAATTACTCCTCGCCGTTCGTCGCGCTCTTGATAAACGCCGAAGTGAACTTGCCCGGCTGCATCTCCTTGAAGAACTCAAACTCAATAACCTGCTGTTGAATCGCCGTGTCGGCGAACTGAATGCTCTCTATGAAGCAGGAAAGTCAATTGGATCGCTTGCAAATCTTCAAGACTTACTCCGTCAAATCATCGCTCTTGCCGCATCCGTTACTGATGCACAGACCGGCTCAGTCATGCTCTTTGATGAACGTCGTGAGTATCTTCACATTGCGGCTTCTATTGGACTCGCTCCGAACATTGTCGCGGAAACTCGCCTTGCCAAAGGGGAGTCGATCGCCGGACATGTTGCGAACACCGCTGAGCCAATTGTCATCGAAAACCTCGAGTCAGATGCACGATTTGGTCGTAGTAACCGTGAACGATATGCTTCACGCTCATTGCTTTGCGCACCATTGCGTATCAAGAATGAAGTACTCGGTGTTATCAATCTTGCGGATAAGCATGGCGGAGTTCCTTTTGGTAACGATGACCTTCGTCTGCTGGTCACATTTGCTGCGCAGGCAGCAGTTGCAGTCGATGACGCGCATCAATTTGAAAAGAGCCGCAGACGACTGGTTGAATTCGAAATTCTCAATGAGTTATCGACCGCATTGCCGACACTCAAATCATTTGACAAGTTTCGTGAACTTCTCGCGCAGAAATTGTCACGTGTCTTTCCGATAGACTATTCCATCTGGTTCTCGTGGAATGCAGCTGATGGGCGTCTTGTGCCGGATGGAGCCACAGGGATCACCCTGCTTCCTATGACCGAAAGTGGGAAGATCGATCTGCGAAAAATATCAATCGATCAATTGAACATTCCACCGGCCACGGTCGACTCGCTCGATTTCGATGATCTTCATACTTTCACTCGTGTCTGCCGTGATCAGCTCGAAATCTCGCCAAAACTGATTCAACTTGGTCGCGCATTCATGGCGATTCCGGTGCTGCGAAACAGTGAACTTGTCTATGTGCTCACGCTCGGCAGCAGTCAGGATAGGGCCTACACTGAAGAGGATATGTCACTCGCTCGCCTGGTGGTCTCTCAAGCCGCGCTCCTCTTTGAAAAAGAGCGGGCATTGCTCAATGCAACTCGACTAATGACCATGGGTAACATGATTTCTGAAATCTCTCATGATCTGCGCAAACCACTCACCTCTATCAGCGGCGGACTGCAACTGCTCAAACAGCGTCATCCCGATATCTGCGAAGGGTCTGAATTCTTTCTGACCGCAGAGAGTGAAGTGCACCGCATGAATGAGCTGGTGCGTGAACTCGTCGATTTTTCAAATCCCAACAAGTATGAAACATCACGAGTCGATATCCGTCACCTGATCACCAAGGCAAGCGAGTTGGTTACTCCTGAGATGACCAAGCATCATGTCAGTTTTTCCTCCCGCTATGACGACCAGGATTGGCAGGTTATCGCTAATCGGAATCAGGTCCTCGAGATGTTTCTGAATCTCTTTATCAACGCCATTGATGCGATGCCGAGTGGGGGTTCGCTGAGTGTGGTCGGTATCAGTGAACGTCCTGAGCATAAGAAGGATGAGTATCTTGCGGTGCGAGTGATTGATACTGGCGTCGGCATCCCGAAAGAAAAGCTCTCGCGCATCTTCGATCGCTACTACACCACGAAAGTGACCGGCACAGGTCTCGGACTTGTCGTCGTCGAACGAATCATATCCGCTCACGGAGGAACGCTATCAGTAAAATCCTCCCTCGGCGAAGGGACGACATTTACTGTCTACTTCCCGACGAGTGTGAAGGAGGGATGACCAGCAAGATGAGAGATACGTTAACTTTCAGTTTTCTCGATCTTGAAATCGATCCGAAGCGATATGACGGTGACACTCGTTTCAGAATTGAAACTACAGCAGGAGAAAGTGCGAGTTTAGAAGAGCATGCATTATCAATCCTAGATCAGATTTCGGCCGCGCAGAATGAAGTAGAGATTGATTTCAATCTGGGACATCGTTGGGTGTTTACAGTGTACTATTACTCACTCGAGTCAACTGTTCACTTTACCGGAGAAGTTCTTCGCAGAATCGCTGCAACTTTCCCCAATATTTGCATTGAGATCTCAAGTGTTCAGTTGTTTGAAGAAAACGAAGAGGATGAAGACTCCCCCACAAGTTCTGGGTGAGATGAGAGGCTGGGTGGCGCACCCGTTTTAGGGTGCGAAGTCAGTGGTGTGTTTGACGAGCAGAGCGGGTCCTTTAGATCAGTATCATTTACTCGCAATATGATTGTATACTGCCACTCAACCAAGTTCGACTTGGAGTTGTCAATAATGCAAATGTTAGGCGAAAGTCAAATGCCGCGTGATAAGAGAGAAGACGCGGCACGTTTTTGATGATGGATGAATGTGAATTATAGAAAAGTGAAGTGCACACCAACGACTTCACACCCGTCAGAACGGGTGCGCCACCTTGCCGAATTGGACCATGATCCGGGGCTCAGAACAACCAGTGCTTCATTGAGTATAACAGATGTACGCAACCAAGAAGGGTGCTGAAAATGAAGCGTCGAGTTTTAGCAGTGATTGTAGCAGTTATTGGCTCTCTCGGTGTGGATGCATCCTTGCTTGCGCAGACTTCCCCGAGCACTGAGTTACAAAACGCGATCACTCCGGTGCCGCGTCCGATTCCCGATCCATTTCTTGCGCCGGTGTATTATGAGGGGCAACTTTGCCATTGGGTGCGCGAGATTTTCGAGGATAGTAGGGGAGATCTGTGGTTCGGAACGAATCACTACGGTGTTATGAGATACGATGGCGACACCCTGGAGTATTTTGGCGAGGACAAGGGGGTTGTCGGTGGGCGGATTTCGGGAATTGCAGAAGATACGGGGGGAAATGTCTGGTTCGGCTCCGATGGGGGGCTGACCAAATATGATGGGAAGTCATTTACCAGATACTCCATAGGCGACGATAGAAATGACGGTTACAGTGGCGTTTGGGGATTCACGATCGACAAGGACGGTCTGATGTGGGTTGCCCATACAAAAGGAGTATATCAATTCGATGGAGATGCGTTTACCTATTTCCCCATTCCCAAGGCAAAGATAAGCGACACGACGTCTATCATCTCATATGATCGGGTGACATGCACAATACAAGATCGAAATGGAACAATGTGGTTTGGCACGGATGGATTTGGTATCTGCAAGTTCGATGGCAAGACGTTTTCTCATCTCACTACTGCCGATGGTCTTTGCGATAACAATGTGTATTCTCTCATGGAAGACAAAGTGGGATACATTTGGATCGGGACGATGTTTGGTGGATTGAGCCGTTACGACGGCAAGACGTTTACCAACTTCACCAAAGACGGGCAAATAGCTGGTGTCGAAGTTGGGGCCTTCTATGAAGACAAGAATGGAGACATTTGGTTCGCCGCTGAAAACCATGGCGTCTATCGGTTCGATGGAAAATCATTCACGAATCTCTACAAAGACTCGGGTCTGGAGACGAACGGGATTCTGTCAATCCTTGAAGACAGGAAAGGACGGTTTTGGTTTGGCGGTTGGATGGGGCTCTTCCGCTATGACGGTAAATCTTTCTCCCCGGTAACAAAGGATGGTCCGTGGGAGTGACGGGACGCCGAAAAGTGAAGTGTTTGTCACCGACTTCACACCCGTCAGAACGGGTGTGCCACCCAGCCCGAAGAAAGTAGTAGAATTCAGAATGCAAATCTCGGATCTCGAAGCCCAAGAAAATAATAGAAGAATTCGCTTGAAAAGCTGCTACGACAATATAGTACCAGTTGTTGGAGAAGGGGTGGAATCATTAGAGACAGTTGAACTGATTGAGTCGTACCGGACTTTTTGGAAACCAGCGGAAGTCAAAGTAGTGCTACTTGCGGAGTCGCATGTGTATACTTCAGATTCGGAGCGAATGTTCAAGTGTGACCCGATAGAAGACCTACCAGGGTATCCTACTGAGTATGCAAGATTTGTCTACTGCCTCAGCTACGGAGAGTCTGAAATGCTCAATCATAACAGACCAGTTAAGAACAGTGGCACAAGGCAATACTGGGAATTGTTTTACAGTTGCTTACATGAAATAGATACTCGAGAAGCGTTCTTAGGTCTTTATAAGAAGATTCCCTTTCAACAAAGAATTCAGAACAAAATATCGCTTCTAAAGAAACTCAAGAATTCAGGCATCTGGCTCGTAGATGCCAGCATAGTCGCGCTTTACAATCAAGGCACGAAACCAGCTTTAACGACGATGAATGAGATTCTTTCGGAGTCATGGAACGGATACACATATGGTCGAATCGAGAAGGAAAACCCAGCGGGAATAATATGCATTGGGAAGGGAGTCGCAAACGTAGTTGAAGTAAGAGCAAAAAAGTTGGTTGGTGACAAGAATTTTTCGATTATTCCGCAGCCAAATTCCTATCGAACTAGCGCTGAGCGTTTGAGCGATTTTCGTGAGTACTGGCGTATCTGTAGTCCCTATATCGAACAGTGACCAGTGCTTGTTACCACCCGATCAGAGTTCCAGCTTTTTTGAATCCGTGGTCCGGCGATCCTCGCCGTGATATGATTCATCGAATGAGAACCCGCCCCTAAAGGAAGCGGGCTACCCACTGTGTCACCCTTCGACAGGCTCAGGGTGACTAGAAGGGCATGCCGGGAGGCCTGCCGCTCACACAAACCCACGGCAAGCCGCGGGGCACCAAAGAGAGAAGACCCTGATGAGGGCATCAGCATCACCTGGCGATTCGCCTAGGCGGATATTCTCGAAGATCCAAATCACGGAACTATTTTCCATAAATCCCCCAATTCTGTCCCTTTCCTGCAGAGAATTGCCATCAGGGGCTTGTCTTTCTTTGCATACTGCCGATAGATTGCAGCAGAGGAATACCAATGCCGAAAGTACGCACCAAAGTTCTTGTTATTGATGACGACCCAAAAGTCTCCTGGCTGCTTAGCGAGGGGCTATCCAATCAGTATGAATTTGTTTCTGCGCGGGATGGGATCGAAGGGATCCAGATGGTCTCTACCGAGAAACCGGATCTCATCATGCTCGATATCAAAATGCCCGGCATGACCGGTCTCGAAGTCCTCGAAAAACTAAACAAGATGGAAAACCGCCCGGAAGTGGTCATGATCTCCGGTCACGGTGACACCAAGTATGTCGTCGAGTCGATGAAACTTGGTGCCGCGGAATTTATCCCGAAGCCATTCGATGTGAAAGAAGTAGAGATTCATCTCAACTCCGTCATGGATCGGGTACGTCTCAAGAACGAGAACAAGCATCTCAAGCGCGAGCTTCAGGCACGATCAAACTACATCGGCTTTATTGGCGATTCTGAACCGATGCGTCGCGTAAAAGGGATTATCGAGCAGGTTGCTGACTCTGAATTGACGGTTCTCATTCGTGGTGAATCTGGTACCGGAAAAGAGATCGCCGCTCGATCACTGCATGAACTCTCTCGTCGTCGTGAACAGGAATTTGTAAAAGTGAACTGTGCCGCGATCCCACGCGATCTGCTCGAAGCGGAGTTATTCGGCTATGAGAAGGGCGCCTTCACTGGTGCTCACAAGCAAAAGCAAGGACGTTTCGAAATCGCCCACAAAGGGACAATTTTCTTAGACGAAATCGGCGACATGCCGCTCGAATTGCAGGCGAAGTTGCTGCAGGTACTCGAACAGCAGGAATTTGTTCGTGTTGGAGGGGTGACCAATATCCATGTCGATGTCCGGATTATCTGCGCGACGAATCGAAATCTGGAACAGGCGATCAGTGAACAGCAGTTCCGTGACGATCTTTTCTATCGTCTCAATGAAATCACGCTCTTTCTTCCGCCCCTTCGTCAAAGACCGGAAGATATCCCGCTGCTGGTGACACACTTCTTCCAGAAATACAATCAGCAGTATGAGAAGAGCCAGAAGCCGCTCAACTCCGACACCCTCGCTCGACTGGTCTCCTTTGGATGGCCAGGAAATGTGCGCCAGCTTGAAAATATGCTCAAGCAGGTCGTGGTACGGGGTGATGAACAGATCATCCTCGAATTGATCGCTGCTTCCGGTCGCCCTGCGACTGGCGGATACCAGTCCTCCCAGATGAGCTACGCTCCCTCTCAGTCATCATATGGCGGGGAAGGAAGCGAAGGTGGCAGTGACCTTGATCTCAAACGACGGGTAGGCGGTACGGTCGCTTCAGAAGAACGTCGGCTGATCGCAGAAGCTCTGACCAAGACCAACTGGAACCGACGGAAAGCGGCTGAGATTCTGAATATCTCCTATCGCTCACTTCTCTATAAGATCAAAGACTACCAGCTCAACAGCGGGAAGTAATCCAAAGTCCCAATTGCATAAATTGCGACTTGCAAAAGTCGCCTGTTCTTGATTTGCACAGTTCATGCAAGTCGATGCGTTAACTTGATTTTTTAATCTAACCATACGTTTAGACAGCAGGAATTGCGCCCCTTCTTATCTTCTTAATCATTGTCCAGCAACGAGTATCAGCATCTGTTGAGAAGTTTTTTCCTTATTTTCGACATCAGCAAGGTATGGTTCCAAATTCAACGAGTGCGGCAGCCAAGTTGCTCAATAAGTGATCTGAACCAGGTTTTCGACCCACTTTACGGAGCTACTGTTTTCATGACGACCACTCAACTTGCTGCCTCAATGCCAAATCCAGTCGTCCGTGATCTGTCTGAATTCATCACCAACTGTTGGACCGAACTTCGCCGTGCTGAGCGATATCATGTCTTTGTCTCCCTTGCAAAATTTGAAGTCTATCCGGCGGGTTCTACTCGAAAAGCTGACTCAGCCCCTGATTCTCAAATGATCGCAGAGAAACTCTCCCGCCTGGTTCGCGCTAGTGATGCAGTCTCACTGGTAAACGGAAATTCAGTCGTTGTGCTCTTTCCGGAAACCCCTCGTCAAGGAGCAGAGGTGGCGACACGCCGCCTGCAGGCGACGATTGCTGAAGCGATCGGACTCAATGTTGGGACTGGAACAAACGGAGAGATGATCGCCCGGACAGCTTCCGGTTCGTTCGCAGCTCTGAGTGCTCTTCCTTCTGCGCAGCTTTCTTCATTTCCGGATGCCGCCGGAGCACGTTCAATTCCTGATCTTTTGAACGAACTTATCGTTCGTTAACAGACTCTACCGTCCCCCAATTTTGGGATCGACGGACACTGATTTTCTGTACACGTAGAACTTTTGGTTTTCTCTGACTACGAGCGGTCGTCAACCCCCCTCAGACGGCCGCTCGGTTTTTTTATGTGCGGCTAGACGCGAATATCGCAGTGAGCGAAGACTGAAGCTGAGTGACTTTTGTCTTGAAGTACTCGACTGAGGTCTTACCTCTCCCGAGGATTTCGGAATGAGTTTTCAAGAGCTCCAGTGCCTCATGATGACGACCAGTTGCTCTCAAATGATAGGGGAGCTCCAGCAGTCGATTTCGTAATGACTGAGTCACTTTGTTTTTTTGTGTCTGATCAAGGCGGTCGCTTGCCAGCAGACGATTGTAAAATTCAACTGATGTAGTCAGTCGTCTGATACAACTCTCTGAATCATCGTTGGTGATGTTTCCGCCATGTCGATAGACCTGTGCGCTGACTTTATCACGAATTGCCCACTTTCTCGTTCGGTCCCAGGCAAGATCGACTATGAATTCGCGGTCATTCGTTACTCTTCTCTTTTCGCTGAAACGGACCGGGCCAAGCGAAAACTTCCTTACGACCAGCGTATGAATATCTACGATGAGATCATCGAGCGTTCCGTCCATCATGTCGGAGGTGATAAGATAGAGCTGATTATCCAGTTGTTCCTTCTTGAGATTATCGAGCATCGGGCTCATCTCAAAAAGATTGAGTGAGACATCGCCACGCTCGTTTACATTTACTCTATTCGCGGAATAACAGTCGATCTCGATGAACCTGAGCAAACAGTCCATGGCATCTTTCAGATGATCAGGGCTCCAGGTGTCGTCGGAATCCTGAAATGCAACAAAGTCCCCTCGAGCAGCATCAAGCCCGGTGTTTCGCGCCCCGGAGATCCCCTTGGCCTGGATATTTGTAAGAAGTCGAATTCGTGAATCTCGTGTCATTCGTTCCCGGACCAGTTGGACGGTCTGATCGGCCGAGTGGTCATCAATGAGCAAGACTTCAATGTTCTTGTACGATTGCTGGGTGACTGAATCAAGGCACCGGTTCAAAAAATGCTCTCGGTTGAACGATGGTATCACGACTGAGATAAGCGGGGGGCTATCTATTTTCGCTGTCATCTCTTTCCAACTCGTTATACCTGATCTGGATTCGTCATGTATATTGACTGCATGATATTCCTCATTCTTGTATCTGCAAAGGCATCCCTTGTCATTCTCACTTGAGGGGACATGGGAGCGAGTTCGTGCAGGTGATAATAAGGCCTGGCGTGAACTTATTCACCACTTTCAGGCACTGGTCTATAGTCTGGCGACACGGGCTGGGCTGAGCGCGACCGAAGCCGCCGATTGCTTTCAGCATACCTGGATAGCTCTTTATGAGCATCGTCACAATATTCAAGATAGTCGTCGCCTTCCCGGCTGGATTGTAACCACTGTTCGTCGGGAAGCATTTCGACGGAAAAAATCTGGGTCCCGTCAGGTTTCCTTCGATGATATCTCCGAACCGGAATCTGGCCTTTCCGACCCCTCCGAAGAGATGGAACTGGCGGAACAACAGCACTATTTGCAGGCCGGTCTGTCACGATTGGATGAGCGTTGTCGGTCGCTGCTCAACTCCCTTTTTTATGAAGAGGAGGAAGCCACTTATGAAGGGCTGGCAAGAGAGCATCGCCTCTCCATCAATGCCATCGGCCCCTTACGAAAGCGATGTCTGGCCCGTTTGAAAACTCTGCTTGAGGAGGAGGGATTCGATCTGCCTGAACAGAAACTCTCTGGCTCAAAACCTGTGGACCAAAGTCAGACTGCACTAAAACAGCGACAAGCCACTCTTCCTGACAACGAGACCAGAAAACCTGTTGTTTTGGCGAAATCAGCCAATCCCAGAGGATCTGGAAAAAACAGGAAGAAATAGATGCCACCGAAGGCAAGGAATGAACAGATGAAGGCCGTCCACTTGACCAACAAGGAACTTCGAGCTGCCCAGGCAAAGGGTCTCGATTTGTTGCCGAACGACTTACGCAAACATTTGGGTGTTTGTGACGAGTGTTCGTTGGCTTTGTTGTTGTTAAAGGCATTTCCGGTTGCTGGTCATCTTCCACTTGTTAATGCTCCTGCATATGTCATTGCAAAGGCGAATCAGATTCCGGTAGAACGGAAAAAGCGTTCCATTGCACGGCAGATTATCGAGACCGCGACACTCCTGTTCGATTCATGGGCGACCCCAGTTCCGGCCGGAGTTCGTAGTGGTGTTCGGACTTCCCGTCGACTTCGCTATTCGGCATCCCACTGTCAGCTCGACCTTCAGGCCAATCGCGCTCATCAGGGTTGGGAATGCACCGCAAAGATTGTCTTTGATGTTGCAGCAACTTCTGATCCGCTTGCCGTTCGAATCGGTCGCAAGCAGTACCCGGTCGATCAATCAGGATTTGTTACCTGGCAGAGTGCTCGCCCTCCTCAGACAGTGTCCATTTTGCAGGGCGCGTCAGTCATTCTGAAGGCGGAGGTCGTATGGAGCGATCGGTCTCCCCAGTAATTCCCGAACAACTCAGGACATTTCTCCGTACCGGCAAGCAAAGCGAGCTGGATGATCACTCATTGGCAGAGATGATCAACGCCTCCGCTATCAAGTTGACACAGACCTCAGTCCCGGCGGCGATACGCTTTTCTCGGCAGCTGATTGCGCGCAGCAAGAAATTGCCTGATGAGATACAGCTCGCCTCATGGCGCGCGCTCGGACGAGCAACCCTCATGGGCTCGCAATATGAGCAATCAGCAAAAGCATATAGTCACGCTCGAAGACTGGCAGTCGCTGATCCGATGACACAGGGGAGAATCGATCGGACACTCATCGATGTCCACATGTACCTGGGGAATTTTGAAGAAGCAGAACTTTGTGCGAGAGTAGCCAGGCGGATTTTCAGACGTCATCGGGATGCTTCAGAACTTGCCAAGCTCAATGTCAATCTTGCCAATTTGTATCATCGACAGGATCGACATCTCGACGCCGCCAAACTCTACGCCGCTGCTCGCGAACATTTTCTCTGTGTCGGCGATCAGCTCTCGGCTGCACGTTGTGGCTATAACCTCGCCAATACCTATGTCCAGCTGTTTCGTTTTCGTGAAGCGGAATCTTTGTATGAAGCGAGTTACAAGACGTACCGTGAAGCGGACTATCAGCTTGATGCTCTTGACGCACGCTGGGGGATATCATGGCTGCATCTCTTAGAAGGGAAGTATCACGATGCTCTTAGGGAACTCCATGAATGTGCGGAAGGATACAAAGCGCATGGGCGCCCGCTTCGTGTCGCGACCTGCGAGCTAGATCGTGCGGAGGTCTATCTTCAGTTGGCCCTCTATTCAGAAGCACGAATCGCCGCAATTCGCGCCGAACAACTTTGCAAGGGGCTTCATCTTCGTTACGAAACAGCGAAGGCCTCCCTCTTTCGTGCCTGCGCAGCGGCAGCACTAAAAAATCGCAGAGAAGCAACCCAGTCTCTTCGCCGTGCAGAACGACTCTTCAACGCTGAAGAAAATATCGGATTTCGTGGTGCGGTAGAGTTGCTCAAGGCAGATCTCGCCCAAACCTCACCGCAGATTCGCAAGGCTCTTCATAAAGCACTGACCATTTTCCGGAAGGGGCAGTTGCCGCTTTGGAGTGCCATTGCAGATTTGCGGGCATTGCAACTTGATGATCTGGCCAACGATTCGATCAAACGACTGAAAACGAACACTCCCGCACATCAGATGCCTCATGTCTATGCAGCTTGGCAAACAGCACTCGGTGATCGGGCCATACAAAACGGAAGACGAAACACCGCTCTGAGTCACTGGCGTCAGGCCGCCTCACGGCTCGATGAGGTCCGCGCGAACCTTCCCCCCCTCGGTATGAGAATGTCAGATGAAGGTACAAATGGATCATCTCCTCATCGGCGTCTCGTCTCCGAGCTGGTACAATCTGATCCAGAGCAGTCATTGCTGTGGGCAGAACGAGGAAAAACCGCCGGTCTCTGGCAGCCGATTCAATCGATCATTCCGGGGGATCCTGCCCGTGCGCAGGTAGAGCAATCACTTCAAGAACTTGCCCGAGAAGTTGCGCGACTATCGACGTCACTGTACACCGGCGGCGAGCGATCCCTTGCTGCCGAACCGACAATCAAACGATTGCGCACTCTGCAGCAGCAGGTCCGGGCTGAACTTTCCAGAATCGAAATTTCGCCACGTGCAAAATCTCAGTCATCGCACCGGCTCGATCATGAGCTTCTTCAGGACTACTACGATGCCAGCACGTATCATCCGGTGATTCATTGGCACCTCACCGATCAGGACATCATTACTCTGATCGTCGAAAACAAATCCGTACGATCGGTGGTCATTCGAGGCGGACGTATATTCGCGCGTCAGCTTCTCTCAAAATTATCCTTCATGCTCGAATCGGCATCACTGGCTGCAACTCATGGACTTCCGCATGATCTTGCCGCGGAGCGAAATCTGTTGTCACAAGCCGGCGAAATTCTATGGAAGCCTCTGGGTATTACTTCTGATCGGCGCAAAATTCTCATGATCTCAGAAGGGGAGCTAGCAAATCTCCCGTGGGCCGCTCTCTTGTACAACAGTACACCGCTGCTTCAACGTCATCAGTTCGTTCACTGCACAAGTATTCGACACTGGACTCGTGCATTTCAGGCATCTCCGCTCAGTTCCGGGGTTGCAGTTCTGGTTGGAAAGCGGGATGATCTTCCGGCAATCGGCGATGAGCTTGCAGTGATTCGAAATCTATTCCCTGACGCTTCTGTGCAGGATCCTGCCAGACGTGAGCACTTTCAATCAATTGGCTCAAAGCGCATCCTGCACTACGCCGGTCATGCCATAGCAAATCCTGAAAATCCATTCTATTCACGTCTCGAACTGGAAGATGGCCCCTATTTTGCAGCAGATCTCAGATTGCAGCAGGTTGAAGTCGATCTGGTTGTTTTGGCGGCCTGCCGAGCGGCGGAAGAGACTGCCATTCCGGGGGATGAATCGACCGGATTTGTCCGATCCCTCCTTGAAATGGGAGCGCGCAACGTGATTGCGGGTCATTGGTCGGTTGCAGATACGACGACTTCACAATGGATGTCAGCATTTTACAATCGACTTGCCAACGGTGATCGCTACCTCGATGCAGTTCACGCTGCCTCAAAGACTATCGCAGAAAGAGAATCATCATGCTATCATTGGGCTGCATTTTCAATTTTCGGAGCCGGAACATGAAACGATCAAATCATTCCCTCGCGCACCTTTGCTCTCTTGCGGTCTTTCTTTTCCTGATTCTGTTTTCCCGTGCGGATGTTTCGGCACAGGCGACGAACAATTCGTACGCGTGTACTCTCGAGAGACAACTGGTCTGCCAGCTTGTTGACTCTGCCTACATCGGTGAACTGATCACCCGCTATCCCTTCAACGTAGTCAGCTACCTTCATGAGCTGGGAGCATATCTTGTTTGCGTCGACAGTGGTGAAAGTGTCGATGACATTATTTCACAGACCGAACTCGACACACTTATCATCGCCTGCCATCGCAATTATGAATTCGACCTCCCTGAAGTCGTCCAGGGGAGCCAGCCGTTTGTTGATCGCCCGGGGGACGAAAACAGATTCACTGAGCAGTCCGCTGCGGCAAATCTGAATCTTCCACTCGTAGATCAGACTCCGATTGCAAATAGTGTGAAAGTCGGTGTCATCGATGTCGGTGTCGATCTCGGACATCCGGCACTTTCGGGGAGCGTTGTTTCGGGACCGGATCTCGTAAGTGGAGACACAAATTCACAAGATGAGCCGGATGGATCTGCAAGCGGACACGGGACATTCATAGCTGGTCTCATCAGAAGAGTCGCGCCACAAGCCGAAGTTCATGCGTACCGTGTTCTTGACACCAATGGTCGTGGTACTGGCTGGTCCGTTGCACAGGCGATGATCAATGCGATTGATAACGGCTGCAAAGTGATCAATCTCAGTCTTGTGATGCATGAAAAACACAGTGCGGTGGACGCCGCGATCGAATATGCGCGTACGCAAAACGTTGTCGTTGTCGCAGCAGCCGGAAATGACAACTCCAGCGTCGAACGCTTTCCTGCGGGCGATTCGTATGTCCTGTCAGTCACCGGGGTCGATTCGGTCAGCAAGAAGCCGGACTTTGCAAATTATGGAAACTATCTCGATGTCTGCGCACCGGCGGTAAACTTGTACTCACTCTTTCCGGATTCAGCTCATGCGACCTGGTCAGGAACTAGTTTTGCCGCCCCAATTGTCGCCGCACAGGCCGCGTGGCTTTTTTCACTCAAGCCGGACGCAACCTGGGATGAGGTCATGGATGCAATTCGCTCTACCGCTGTTAATATTGACTCAGCAAATCCCAATTTGCCGCAAGGTTCTCTTGGAAATGGGCTTGTTGATATTCACGCTTCGTTTGCGGCACTCGGTCTGATCTGTGGCGATATTGACGGCAGCGGGACAGTCACAGATGTCGGCGATTTGACCATACTGGTCGATCACCTGTTCATTAGTTTCGGCGTTCTGCCCAACATCGCTATTGCAAATGTCGATGGCCAAGCGGGGGTGGATATCGGTGATCTTACGGCTCTGGTTGATCATCTGTTTATCACTTTATCCCCGATCCATTGTGGCTGGTAATTAGAAGTAATTTAAGAAGTTGAATTTCGTAGACCGCTCGGCAGTTGTCGGGCGGCTTTCGTTTGGAATCCTCCCCAGAAATATTGAACATTTCTTGTACTTACCTGCACGATAACTGCCGGTCTGTTCTCTTACTGATGCACGCCGCGAAAACATCTTATCTAACGGAGGAATTGAGTGAAGAGGATTATCACCACCCTAATGACCGCATCCATCCTGCTTTTCGCGGGACTGATGATTGGATGCTCGGAAAATTCAAACAGCCCGATGGGCTCGACTGAAAATGGCAATGTCTCGTCTTTTACCGGCAATGGTAATGGTAACGGAAACGGCGGCAATGGTTCAGCAAGTGTTGAAACCGAACTGTATGGTCGGGTCGAATCAATCAATCCTGATGCACGTACGATGACTTTGGTCGGAGATCCGACTGCAATTGAAATTTCCGCAAGTGCAGAAATCGTTCAGAAGATCAGTACAAACGAAACTCCGATTGGTCTTGATCAAATCTACCCGGGCGACTCAGTTGATGTGCGCGGAAATCTCGTCGGGAATACCTTGACCGCCGATCGCGTTCGCAAACGTGCCAATGGAGCAGAGACAGAATTCAGCGGCCGCGTGGTCTTTGTCGATACCGTCGATTCATTCATCGTACTGAACACCTGCTGGCGGGTGAATGTGAATTCCGCAACCCAGATCGTTCGCAAAGATGATGGCGTCGAGACACCTATCCTCCTCTCTGAGATTCAGGTGGATGACTCGCTCGACATCAAAGGATACCAGAACCCTGATTTCTCAGTGCAGGCAGTTCGGATTCGAGTTCGAGTCGACGGAGATGACGATGGGGATGATGCAGATATCGAATTCACTGCCATGATCGAGACGATCGACACCATCGCTGGTACTTTTACCGTCAACAGTCGTTCGGAGACCCTAATCACAGACTCCAACACCGACATCTTTGCCAAAGTGCGTGCCCGTCGTTTTAGCGGTCAGAGCGCGAGTGACGGGGATGACGACACCACGCGGATTATGGAAAGGATTCCGTTCAGTTCGCTCCAGGTTGGGTTTGTGGTCGAAGTCGATGCGAATTACGCGCCGAATAATCAGCTGCTTGCCACCAAAATCGAACTTGAAGATGGTTTCGAAGATGAGCTTGAAGATGATGAGAATAACGAACGTGAATTCAAGGCAACTATCGCCACGATTGACTTCACCAGCCGTGAAGTCTCGTTTAATGGTGGCTTTGGTTCGGGCGTAGTCTCGATCGACGCACAGTTGGAAGGGTTGAACGGGCAGAGTGTGTCGTTCGATCACTTCGCAGTCGGCCAGCTGGTTGAAGCAAAGGGCTTTGTCACGGGCGGACTCTTTACGATCACTCGTCTTGAGCGAGATAATAACTAAGCACCCTTTCGTTCCACTCTGATCAGATTGCTGATCAGCCCAGATCGCGGCCGGGCGGCCGGGGATTCTCCCCGCCCCCGGCCGTTGATATTTTTCTAGCTGAATCAAATTTCTTGTAGGGCAGCGTCCCGCTTCGGAACCTGCCATCATTTCAACACATTCTGATCTACGAACTTTACTTCTCACCCTGAGCTTGTCGAAGGGTCTTCTTTTTTCTTAGGTGCCCCACTGCGTATGCAAGCGCAGCTTGCAGTGCGGTGGGTTCCTGGTCTGTACTTCTCATTTGCGAAAACGTGAAGAAGCAAAAACCCTGATCTGGTGATCAGCGGCACCTGTTCTGTTTTCTTTTCATGCTGATTTGCTCTTCATGCTGAGCTTGTCGAAGCATTTTCTTACATTTGAGAATGTGAGAAATTATGGTAGCCAGCCCCATCAGGGGCGTTCAGCACATATCCGCCCCTAAAGGGGACGGGCTACCAAAATCAAAAAATGCATGCGTGAGGCCCCGATGCGGATATCTTATGTGGCCCCGATGCCCACATCGGGGACTTGTGCGCGGCAGGCCTCCCGGCCTGCCCGTCTTGTATTGTACACCACCGAAACCCGACTGGGACGGGTCTGTTGAATAACCCCTTCTTTCCGGATCAGGCGAATGAGGGTTCATCTTC
>CAZFGK010000016.1:0-79287 GCA_964518635.1 uncultured Ignavibacteriales bacterium | reverse complement strand
TACCCCTAGTCAAATACGCACAACGACCAAAATGAAGGACTTTTTCAACAAGCCCTTCGGGTGGGTCCTTTTTTCTCATGCTGGATGGGTGGCCCTGATCACGAGATCAGGGTTCCAGCTTCTTGAGACTAGACTTGGGATAGATAGCATTGAGCCGTAGCAACGTGACGAGTGCATCACTGACTTCGCACCCTAAAACGGGTGCGCCACTCAGCCGTCTCCTCACCGATGACCTGTTCCGCAAACGCATGACCAAAGGCATCAACGACCCTGTTGTTCGTGCTTTCTGGGAACGAGAGTTTGAATCCTATCCGAAAGTCTTTCGCGCCGAGACGATCTCACCAATTCAGAACAAAGTCGGACAGTTCCTGTCCAATCCGCTCATTCGCAATATCGTCGGACAAACAAGGACGAAATTCGACTTGTTGAACGTCATGGACAAAGGCGGCATTCTCCTCATGAATCTCTCGAAAGGGAGAATAGGAGAAGACAATGCATCCCTCTTAGGATCGCTCATGGTCACACAACTCTATCTGGCTGCACTTCGTAGGGCAAATACACAGGAAGATCAGCGAAGAGATTTCTACCTCTATGTGGATGAACTCCAATCTGTCGCAACTGAGGATTTCGCATCGATGCTCTCAGAATCACGAAAGTACCGACTCAACATCGCAGGAATGGCAAATCAACATCTCTCCCAGCTTCCGGATGCGCTTGCTTCGTCTATCCTCGGCAACATCGGCACGTTGATCACGTTCAACGTCGGATCGGAGGATGCTAAGATTTTGGAGGAGGAGTTTCAGGGGAAGTTTCGAAAAGGAGATTTTCAAACGCTGCCGAGATACAACTTCTATGCGAAACTTTCAATTGACGGAACATCTTCGGAGGGGTTTTCAGGGGAGACACTCCACGTCCCGGTTCGCTCCAGTGTAACAAACGGATCGAAAATAATTGCTCAATCACGAATCAGGTTTGCTATACGACAGGACAATGTGGGATCGCGTACTCGAAAATGGGTCGTTCAATAGTCGACCATGTGCGAGAGACTACAAACAACTGGCTGATCGGCTACAACGAGAAGCGTCCTCATGTCAAGTTAGACGACCTGCCACTAGCCCTCTTCCGTAAACAACAATTACGAGAAAACTCTACTTTAGAACTGTCCGCTTGACAGGGGAGCTTACGGTCTTGAAATCAGGGGACGTAGATGTAAGGCTGTTCAGGATTTGTTCTAAGGTCCGCTACGAATATTTTGCGTTCGCCAAGTGTATCGATATCAACGAAGACCGCTCTTTGTTTGGAACTGTCATGGAAGACGCACCGATAAAACCTAACGTTTTGATGTGTCACGACGAAGACTAGCGACGATGAATCCACACCCAAAGAGGGTACATTTCGATCTACACTACCAATGTATGACCAAGCGATCGATTCCGCGTTGAGTGTATTCGGAAGCAACTTTACCTTTTTGCAAGTTATAGAAATGGCAATGATCACTAAAATCGTTGCGGCAACTCCAACAACAAATAATGATAACTCATTTGTAGCTCTCCTATTTTGTGATTTATAAAGATTCATAAACATGCTTGTCCACGTCTCAAGGTTTCTTTGGAGAATCAAACCTCATCTTGAATATCTTTTCACCACTGTCATCCCTAAATTGATCGAGATAAATTTCGGGATGTGACATTGAATCGATATGCACTGAAACCTCCATAGCGAAAAGGCTGTCGTGAAATACTGCCTTGAAGTATTGAAAATCAGAGTCAAAAGTGCATTCTATGAATACTAAACGCGAGCTGTCTACTCCGATCTGTGGTGATTCTCTGCTTATCTTTCCAATGAACTTATGTGCGATTGATATTGCGACCTCATGTCCAATTTTCTCCAATTTAGCGGGTTTGGATTGATTACATCCAACTTGAGCCAAGAGGCAAATCGCAAAGCAAGCAAGAGTGAGTGCTGTTCTCAATGAGCTTCTTCCCACCATTGTTGATTGAGCTGAGCTTCGCCCCTATTTGTTAATCCAGAAACCGTATGCATGTAGTATCCACTATAGTTAACGGTAAAATCAGCTCCACCCGTTAAATTCTCACCGATGAAGCGAGTAGCAGTTACAGCGTGCTCTTTCCAATGTAAAAAGCCACCTCGCGGAGGATCATGCGGCTCAAAATTCCACCTCTCTGATTTCCCTTCGACTCTTAATATGCCAGAGTATGTTAAACCATCACCTGAGATTTGCAATCTACCAGTCATTCTTAGCGTGGACTCACCCATCGCAAATGTAAAAACGGGCCTTTCCAAGTCCACTTTGATAACACTTCCCGAACTAGAATTCATCGCCAGTCTTCGAAACCCAGGAAAGTCATCTGGTCTGTAGAGATGCGCTCCCAACACCCCAACCTGAAGGGTAATTGGATCACTGCTACCCGTGTGCCACTTGTCGTAGAGGGCAGCGAAGAGAGCCCGGTCTTCAAAACTATTCGGAGTATATTCCATCCGGTGGTTGCGGATCGCACTGGTGCGCATCGTTCTCATAAAATTTGTCTCCCCTAAACTCATCTTAATCCCATACGGTTTCGGCTTCGGTTCCCCCCAGAACCCCTTGCTCCACTCTGATCCGTTACCTCTTAACTCAGCCACTCCATACCCAGCGAGCGTGAATCCCACTTGTACCGCCGCCGTCTTCCAATAATTCTTCTTATCCGCCGAGACCGCATAGCCAGTACCAATGCTAATCCCAAGTGTTTGATACCTCGGCAGCCCCGAGAATCCCAATGCGGATGTCCCGATAGCCTGAACGATCTGCAACGGCGATGCACCATTTTGACCCATGTTGATCACTGAAATGGCATTCAGCCCGATACTCGCATGCAAAATCATCTGCCCAAGCGTACCAGATGGATCAATGAATAGGGATGCTATCGATAGTGCCGCGCCGAGTGCTTCAACAAACCATCGTCCGTCTGGATCAACCCCCATGATCGGGTTATTCCCGCCATACACATACGCGCTGACAAACTGTCCAGCAGGATCGACACTCGTGAACATTCCCAATCGGTCGTCGTAGTACCTTGCACCGAAGTAATGGGCCTTGAAATAGCCGTGCTGGTCGTGCTCTTTGCCGGTGAACTTGTACGGGGTGTTGTAGCTCCCCCAGGAATCAATCGTTGCTCCCCACGGACTCAGGTTGTAGTACTGGCTGACGGTATAGGTCTGGCCGGGAACCCCCTTCATCATCACCCGTGCGGAACCAAAGTGATCAGTCAGGTAGTACTGGAGAGTGGCGCTGCTATTTTGCGAGTAAATGGCAAGCCGGCCGGTGGGAGCGTTAATCTAGAAGGAACTTGAGTTTTTCACGAAATTTAATGTGCCAGTTATTTTCCCGTTCTGATGTCAGTGCATCAGGACCTTTAGTTTCAATAGCATTAAGTAGGTTCAGATAATATTCCCGTGCAAGTACCCTTTCATTTAGCAGTAAATAGGCTGCAGGAATGACAAAATATCTGTGAGTACCAGGATCATTCTTATAAGTTAAGAGCTCACTAATTAGATTTCTCCTGTCCGTCAAACCCGTCACCCAAGGAGTCACAACATCAATAAACTCGTCTACTTTATTGCGAACCAATTCTTTGATTTCTTCGTATGTGTGCTTTTGCATTATCTCCCACTCAAAGTAGTTGCGCTGAGGGTAAAGTGTGTATAACGACCGACCTGCAGTTGCGGGGTTCAATCGAACAAATGAGTCGACATCTGTCCAAGTAGCAACCAAGGATTCGATTTCTTTGTCAAAATAAAGTACGGTCGAAAAGACCGTTATTCGACTCCGATTTTGGTCTCTACTACACATGATTCCAGGATGCCAAAAGCAATTTTCAGTAATTTGTCGCAAAAATGCGTGCCCACTGATACTACGTCGCTTCAAAAAACCCCGAGATTGAAATTGTTCATAAAACTCCCGTGATATTGCAGAATTGGAAAACTTGAAGCCTATTTCAATCATGTGTATCCTTCATTACTGGACCGGTGGCCCGGGTACTCAAGTTATTCTTCATTTGTGGCCCGGGCTTGCGGCCCGGGTTCCCGTGTCTCTTCATCCCGTTGATTCATCAATATCATCAACAATCAACCCTTCTTCGCGAATCCCTGCATACCACCTCGCGCTCGACCAATTCCAATCTGTCGGCGTCTCGCACAAGTTACGACGAACAGGATTATTATGACAATACTGAATCATGTTTAGTACCGCCTCCCGCGTACGACAATTGTGATCAAACCCACGCGGCTGCCAGATAGTCTGTTCAACAGAAAGATTCTGAACTCTCTTGATCTCTTTGGCTGATTCTGACTTGAGAAATCCAATCGCCCTGCCAAGCTCAATAGAGTCTCGTGGATGAAGAACAAGATGAATATGCTCGGGCATGAGGACAAAACCGAAAATTCGAGTTCCTGTTCGTTCGCGCATGATTCCGAGATGCTTGACCACAATATCTCTCGGTTCGGGTGAGTTCAGATGAGGAACACGACGATGACAGGTGAAGGTGAAGAATCTTGCGGAGTTGAGATGATCGAAGTGTCGCAGTTTTGGCATGTGAGATCATAAGGTGCAGGGGTGACAGAATCTGTCAGTGAAAATGTACACGGGAACCCGGGCCGCAAGCCCGGGCCACGAAGATCAAGAAATGTGGCAGACAATATCTTCAAGGTACACGGGCAATCGTCAATCGATTTTTGCTCCCTCACTTCCCTTTCCACCTCTCACCGGGTGCTCTGACATAATGCTTCATCACATACCCCCACGGAATGACCGCAGGAATAATTACAAGCGCGGGGAGAGATTCAAATGCGGTTTGGGTGAATGTCTCGGAAAGCTCCCCCGCTCGCCAGAGTGGCAGAGCAATCACGAGCAACCAGATCACCTTCCATCCCAGTTCAAAGAAAAGAAGTGGGAGCATTCTTAAGGGATATCTGATTCCAATAGCGGCGGTCAGAGAGATCGCGGTCAGCATACAGACGACCACACTGTGCATGTGTCCCCACTTTGGCGGCGGACTGAACAGCATTGGCCAAATGGTAAGCCCCAGCCCCACGAGCAAGAGGGCGTACATCGCGCGAAGCAGATAGAGACGTAATGTCGAGACTTCATCCATCGGGCGTGTCCTCGTTATGTAACAATGTGAGGAGGGGCTTCTGACCCTCTCGGGTGAAACACTCTGGCAAGAAAGATACACGAAATTGGAAGGGCAATGCCATAACCAACTATCCCGATTCGTTGAAGAGCCATGTTCCCGAGGAAAGGCCCGACACCACCGATCAGACAGAGAATACCTGTCGCGAAAAGAGACCAGCGTGCACGTCGAAAGCGCTTGGAATCGTCGAATGTGAGTGCCGCACAGACGAGTGCCATTCCGAGGAAGATATCCCAGGCGAGAAGTTCAATGGCATAAAGTGCGGAGGGCCACTCCAATGTCGTAAAGTCTGTCTGACGTCCAGCAGTGAGTGCGTAGAAATGCACGCTACTGGTCAATCCTGCCATGATAATCGCGAATGAAAGAGCGAGAATACCGAAGACTTTGCGTTCTTTGTTCGCAACACCGTACATCGCAACCATGAGGATCACGATGAGTGGTGCGGAGAGCAGGGTGATTGCTTCCATCACCGCCAAGGTTGGATCAATGATCGGATTCTGAAGACCGGCTTGGGCAATCCCGAAACCGACAACCAGCGCATAAAGCACACCCACCAGTACCATTCCGATTGATGAGAGATAGCCGAGCCGTAGTGTGATGTTCATGTGAGGTTCTTTGCTACCGTCTGACCAATGCGAAGATCATCTTGGCGATACGTTCGTCATGAGTGTTGGTTGATTTCATACGTCACAAATGAAAGCTGAGAGGTAGGGGATGCGCCAGTGATTTGTGGATTTGAAGGTGATGTGGAGCAACTCACTGATACGAAGGAAGCATGAACCCTGATCTGGTGATCAGGGCCACCTTTTCATGATACAAGAACGGGCAGACGAGGGCGTCTGCCGCGCACTGAGCGTGGGACAACAGAATTGAGGCAATCGGAATTCACATCCCGCCCTCTCTCAAAGACCCGCCCCAGAATTCCCAAAGGGAGCGTTCTTTGCCGCTGGGGCGGATATCTTCGCCGTCTTTGTAAAACATCACATGCGACATCTGATGACGTTTCGCAAATCCCCCGTGCTGCCCCTTCCCCTCTTCAATCACATCCAGCCAGGTACCTGTATTGAAATGCATGTATTCAGTTTTTGAATCATCCCCCGTCGTCCCGGTCAGCGGCACGACAATCGGAATATGAGTGTGACCACTCACAATATGACGCAACTCCGGACACCTTTCACGATGCCATTGCGCAAACGGCCCACCGACGATCCCCTTGAGCGCACGTTTCATATATTTTTCCGGCTTGCGCGGGGCGCGTGAATGGCGATCCATCTCTTCGATCGCTTTGCGCATATTTTTCGGCAAGCCGATCCCCATGCGCAAAATGAATCGTACCCCAGACGGCAGATTCAGCCATCGGTCGACAAAATCGATGTGTAGAAATTCACGTACCAGATCGCTGATCACTTTGTCGAGGGCTTCGGAATAGCCAGTCGCACGTTGCAATCCCCAGTCATGCAACCAGCGAAGGGCTGCTACCTGCGGACGGACGAGATCGATTTTTGCGAGTGAATTGACCAGCCCCTCCCGTTCATCGGAGGGGAGATTGCGGACTTCATGTTCAAATCGTTCGACCAGCTCGACTCCAAAGGTGACGGTGAAGACATCACCGAGTGATGGATAGAATTGCAATTCCGGTCGCTCCAGACCATCGATCACTTTCCCCTTTGCGCCGGAGTTGTTGGTGTCAAAAATCTGACCATGCTGAGCAAGAACAGAGTATTCCGGCATCGCCAGCCACCACGGGTATGGTTGATTCGGCACATAGTTGTCGAGATACAAGATCTCGCACAGTCGTTTGCGGGTGGTCTCGGAGTATTGCACAAGTCGATCATGATTTCCGGGAATGAAAAGAAAACGAATCTTGTCAGGGCGATAGCCATCGCTTCCCCAAATGTCGTTGCTGAAATCTTTGAATGCTCTCCAGATCGCGAGACTCTCGCGATTTGCCTCTTCGATGTCATTCAGGATATTCAGAACATCTGCCTCGAACATGGCAGAAACAAAACCAGGGCGCGATTTTGGAACGTTACCGTCCAATTTTTCCTGCGTCTCATACCAGTGGCTCCACGGACGGTAGCCGTGCGAACGACCATTCACCCAATAGCGAGATCGATTGACATCAACGATGTCGCCTAAGAACAGGACTTCGACATCTTTGGCGAGGGCATCTCGAATTTGCGGGATCAGAGACTTTCGCAGGAAGCGATTGGTCATGTTGGCGGGGATGGTCAACACGGCTTCGTCCCGGAGATGCAGATCGCTGATACAGACAAGCATTCCAGAGTATGCCGCTTTGCATGAGATCACTCAACTAGAGAATTTAGACGGAAAATGGACTGTGAATGGCAGACCAGATGCCTGCCATTCACCTCTCACTCATGCTCCTGTCTGATCAAGCGACGGATTCATCCGATTAGCGACTGTTTTGAGAGAATCCGCCAGATGATACTCACCAGCCAGTCGAAGTATTGACGCTGCATCATGGATGATACCCGGCTCATAGCTCCCGAATCGAACCGCCGAACGAGCGTGCTTTGCTGCAGCCGCGTGATCTCCTGCTGCCGAGAGGGCACGTGCGAGAGTGATCTCTGCGCCGATATCCGCGCGCTCCGCATATTCCTGCCGCGCCAGCTCGAGTGCCCGAGGATAATCAACCGGATCGTTCAAAAGGAGATCGATCAGGACACGCCGATGTCCGATATCACCAGCAGCGAGTTCCACATCCAGTTGGTTTCTTCCAGATGTGCGAAGTTCGGCAGCATATCTTGCATCCCCTTCCCATTCGGCAAGATCAGCTCGTCGAAAGAGAAGATCGGCGTGGCTGCTTGACGCTATTGCCGAATCAAGGAGCGGAATTGCCCGGGCAAATTCCCCTTCAAGCTCGAATGTTTCCGCTAGATGTTCTAGTGCGAGCGAATAGCCTGGAAGAATATCGAGCGAACGGTCAAAACAACCTCTCGCTCGTTCAAGCTTACCGGCTCGAAGATAAAGCTCGCCATGCATCACCCATGCCCATGCCATCTCTGATTCATTCCCAGCTGACGAAATGGCGCAGATTCGCTCCCAGAGTTCACGGGCATACTCCCAATTCCCCTGATGGATTGCCATTTTTGCCTGACGGCTCCATGCCGCCAGTCCCGGTTCGATCAACGCAAACGCGCGATAGAGAGAGTCGGCGGCTTCATAGTTACCAAGCTCGAATGAGACATCTCCGCGAACAGCGATAGCATTCGGAAGATTTCCAACAACTACCCATGAGTGAACAAGGACCGATTCGGCTGACGAGAACTTATGCTGTGATTGCAATGCATGCGCAAGTCCGACAATCGCTGATTCGTTTCTTGCAATCTGAAGCCTGACCGATTTTTGAAACGCCATCTCGGCATTTCGATAGTCGCTCAGCTTGCCGGACAGTCTTCCCCGCTCTGCGTAAGTACTGCCGAGAAGACGGAAGTCAGGAAATGAAAATGGATCTGTGACGGTTTTCTGTTCATGAAATCGAATGACCGCATCGATATTCGCCAGAGCATCGGACACGGTAACCGTGTCCGATGATGCTGGTTCATTGATGGTCAGGAGGGTGATTCCGCCAACAGAGAGGAGTCCGGCCATAAGCAAGAGCAGCGGTTTCTTCATGGCCTAGTTCGCGCTCGCAAGATAGGGGAAGGTTGCCGAGAAGGCGCGGTCGTTGGCATTGATGGCATCACTCACCGCCGGATGCTGGCGATTGAGCACGAGTTTGAGCTCGGCATCGATGACATCATCGGCCAGCTGACGACCATTCGGAAAGGTCACTGGATTCGCGAAGTTGATCGTCACAACATCAGGGATGACAATGCTGGTCAGCGTCGCGGATGAAATCCCGGGCATATCCTCCGCAGGAAATCCTGCAACTGCTCCTACTGCCGAACGAAGAGCATCCAGTCGCGCGATGGAGACACTAGTGTAAACAGAGACATCATTGACCGGATCGGCGGTGTTGTAGTCATCTTTGTTCTGATCGCCGACGATCAACACGGTATTCAGGGCCGGGATCCCCATCCGTTCGGTCTGGATATATCGTGTGTTCGGATTGTCTTTGCGGCTGCAGCCGACGACGCCACTGATCAGGGTGAGTGCGGCCAGAGCAAAGGGGAGCGAAAGTCTGAAGTTTTTCATCTGAATCAAATCTCCGTAATTTTTCTATTCGTTGTTGGGTTGTTACTCGGCGGCGAGTGGGTTGCTGCTGGATGCACCCATGCTTGAGCCAGATTCCGGCTCAGTGATAGTCGTCCAGGCCTTGATCGTACCTTCATTCGAATTGCTACGACCGGTCAGGGCAGTAATCGGAAGTTCGATTACGATCGCGCCAATGTTACGTCCTGCGAAAAAGTCGGTCGGATTTCCAGCACCCGGCGCACGAAGTCCTGCAGCCGGGAGATAGGGCCCGGAGACAAATGACTGAAAAGCGGCAAGGTCAAAAAAGAACGGATCATCAGTCGCACCGCAGAAGACTTTGATTGCGCCGGAGGTGGTCGTCTGGTCAACCGATCCCTTGATCGTTTTCCCGAGACCGTCGACATAGAATTTCTGCTGGGAATTTCCGCTGAATGTCACACGAACAGTGGCGTTGGCTTTGAGTTGACCGTCATCGACGTTATCGACATGAATGTTGTAGCGGGCATCATTTGAGAACAGCGTCGTCGGCGATGCGCCGGGGACGAAAGATGAGACTCCCATGACAACCACGAGATTGTCCGGATTTGACGGACTACGGAAGGCGTAGACATCGGTGATGTCGGTACGCACGTCACGCTTCGCCAGCGGTGAGTCGAAGTGATCGGCGGCAAAGGCCGCGGCCATCAGCGAAAAAACGCCGACGCAGATGACGCCGATGCGTTTTGGAGTTGAGAAGGTTGACATGTTGGCTCCTTGTAGAGGGTTGTGTTTTGATGGACTTCTTTGCCCAACACCCTGACTACGGAGCCGATCAGATGATCGGATTTCGGAAATCTGACTTTTTTCTTTTTGCTATGATTTCGTAAGAGCACCAAGGAGATACATCGGTCCACTCGGCTGTGGCAGCCCACCGGCTGGCTCGACTGTCACCGCAAAGGCCCCGATTGAATCCTTCGATGGAATCCCCTGCAGCGGAATTTTCGCGATACCTTGTTGATCCACGGCAAAGACCCCGGCACTCACTGGTTTGCCGTCGGCGATCACCCAAAGTTGGTAACTCTTATCTGATGCAATCGCCGGTAATGACGAGGCGAGGAAATATCCTTCACCGGAGGCAGTATCCCAAAGAACTCTGCCACTGGCGTTCGTTGCCTGATCCTGACCAGCGAGAGCAAGTATCGAAAGATGCGGCGACTGATAGAGGGCGAGTTCACGTCGTTCGCTCTTCAGCTCCTCTTCGACTCGTTGTAACCGTTCCTGCAGGGCAGCAAATTGATTTTGAGAATCTGTGAATCTCTGCCAGATGAAAAGTGAGGTGACAAGCAGCACGGCAGCGGCAGCAAAACCGATGAATGTCATCGGAGAGATACGAGTGGTTGTCGATTGCTGAGCATTCCCGGCAATCGCAGCGATCCGTCGCTCTACCTTTGAGGCGAGTTCAGGTGGTGGTTGCGCGGGGGGTGCAGCATACGGAAGACGGTCGGCAGTCTGGGTTGCACGTTTGAGTTCCTGCTGACATTCAGAGCAGCCGATCAGATGCTCTTCGAACTGGCGAAGCTCATCCCCGTCGAGTGCGCCGACCGCATACACCCAGACCATCTCGAGAAATTCCTGATGCGCTCTTACTGGAGTACTCATGTACCTAACCAGATCTTTCGTAATGTCATCATTCCGGTCCTCAGCCGGGTTTTTACCGTCCCTAACGGGAGGGCATGCCTCTCCGCTAATTCAGTTTGAGAAAGCCCTTCGAAATAGGCCTGTTCGATGAGAGTTCGCTGCTCGATGGGAAGTTCGCCGATTACTTTGCGAACCTGCGTCCATTCGAGGTGATCTTCGGCGTTAGCACTCGTTTGGATTTCTGATTCTTCTCCATAGGATGACTCACGCACTGCCCGACTGGTGGTTGAGCGAAGACGGTCGATTGCCATCGTTCTCGCCATACGGGTGAGCCACGCGCCGACTTCCCCACGACTGGAATCGTAGAGTCGACAGTGCTGCCAGACGCGGACAAAAAGCTCCTGAACGACTTCTTCTGCTTCGGCGCTGTCTTTCAGGATTCGCACGACCAATGACCAGACGAGTTTGATATGACGGTCATAGAGCAGTCGCGCTGCTTTCTGGTCGCCAGCGGAGAGTCGCGTGATCAGTTCCTGATCACTCGGCCCTCCGGCAAATGCAAAATTGAATAGAAATCCGAACATAGCTGTTAGATTACGGAGTCAGGTGCTGGTTCGGATGTTGGCTCTTTGGGGGACATGCTGATCAGGAGATACGGCTTCGATTGGTGGGATGCTACAAGAATTGCAACTTCGTATGTATCTACTAGAGGACGGCTCCGTCTTCGTACCGCCGATTGAATGCCACAGGAACCCGACTGGAACAATCGGGGCACCCTGTCTCAATGAACTCTCAACAGTTCGACTCGAGATACACTACGAGAGAAGATACCTGACTGCATCTTCTGCAGTATATGTTGCAGCTTCGTGAGTCATCAAATGACGCAAGAATCCCAGGTCATTTCCGAGTGTAACCAGCGGTGGTTCATCATATGCATTGTTGCGGTGTTGAGGGAGGCCGATTGCGGCTAACAAGCCGTTGCAAAGACACTTCCGGTCCAACGTGTCTTCAATACTCCCCCCTTTCGCCACATAACGATTGACTGGTTCACTTGGACACCGGCTACCCACCGAACCATTTTTCTCCACATAAAGTTGCGTCAGCCTACCAATATCGCACTTCCGTTCACGACAATCATATACCTCTGATTCAGAAATAGTATCGGGAACCTGAGCAACTTTAAATGGAAATCCGGTCGGCGACGCAAGTGGGTCGGTAAAGATCAACTGTTCCCCGCGAAATGCCTCAGAACGAACGCTCCGTTTCAATTCGTCAGTCATGCCTGATTCCTCGCACAACGCGAATATAGATCCAACCTGAATACCGTTTGCACCGAGTTCAAGTGCCTCACGCATCTTTTCCGGACTGGCATACGTACCGGCAAGCCAGAAAGGAAGACCAAGTTCCTTCAGTTTTTCACAATCCACATTATCTCTATCACCGTAGAGCGGTTCACCCTTTTCAGTCAATTGCAACGTCCCTCGAGGAGGAGCATTGTGTCCGCCAGCGAGCGGACCTTCGACAACAAAGCCATCTATTCGACCGGCTTTCATGAGGCGCTGTGCCAACACAGATGAAGAGACAATTGGAAGGAAATATGGAATGGAAAGAGTTTGAGACGGTTTTTGAAGAATATCACTGGGGTTGAATCTAGTTCGGAAATCATCCGATTGAGCGGAGTCAGACACGAAGACGCGATAACTCGCTTCCTGATGCTGCGCCAATTGCTCAAGAACTGCCGGGATCTGATTTGGAATACCGGCCCCGATGAGGATATAATCTACGTTCGCCAATAGTGCCCCGTAGATCGACGGCAAAAGCGGCAATTGCAATTTCTCGAGATAGTTCACACCGACCAGACCGTTGTGTCCCTGTTTGGCGAGCCTTATCTGACAGAAATTCGCGCAGACAATCAACTCGATTGAATCCCGGTTTGGCTCAAGTGTGAGTTGTAGCGGATTCCGGAATGAATCGGTTGGTGCCATGCCTTCGGGCTTGAAATACCGTTTCAATATTCGTTGTGCCAAAGCGGGATTTGGAAAATGTGATAACGCCTCTCGTAGGAGACCGTCCGGGTCACCGAGTTGTAACTGACGCGCAAAGACAATATCGATACAGGTGCCGGACACCACACCGAGCTGTCCCGCACACGCTACCGCACGAGCAAGTTGCCAGGAAGAGACTCCAATACCCATGCCGCCTTGTATCAGGCGCGGATGCACCATGAAAGACCTCTTGTCTTTGATTTGCGATTGAATGCCGTCAATTCCATTCGGTCTCGACGAGCTTCAATTTAAGACGCACACTGACTGTTGGCAATGAACCTTTCGGTAGTCAATCTATCTTCGTTTCGCGATGCTCGATGAGCTATTACAAACTCTATCCATAATACAAGAACGGGCAGATGCCTTCTTCTGCCCCAACACTTCGCAATCACCAACTGGAGGGCGGCTCCGTCTTCGGTGCCGCCGTTTGAGTTCACGGGAACCCGGGGCAAGCCCACGGGCCACCCGACGTAGTAGAATGTAGCGGTGTATAGACAGGTTTCGTCAGTGAAAGTGAAAGAGCTGAAAAAAACAAGCTGAAACCCTGAGCGGGTGCTCAGGGCTACCAAACTATTCGATCAACTCAACTTTTTCGACTACTACATCTTTGCAAAGCGCAACGATGGTGAGGCCCGCTGTCGCGTCTAGTTCAAACAGCTTGTAGTTATGCTTCGTTGCATAAATAAGAAGCTCTTCGAATTTGGAGCGGTCCGGGTCATAATGACTGGAAAGCAAGCCATTCAGGTTTTCGACAACATATGATCCTGCTTCAAGTACTCTTACTCTCAGGATAAGGTTTATCGTACAAAACTTATTGCCTGTGATATCCAATATGCCCCTCAGTCGAATATTGACTTCTCCCTCGCACCACTCTGGTCCAAGTATTCTGCGCTTATGACTAGGTCTGAAAGCGAAGTGTTGCCGTCGTCATTCTCGTGAATAAACTGAATACTACTTATCCATGTGTCATGGAACCAGTCAAACTGATCATCAAGTCCCATCCCCCCTACCCCTTCAACGATTCTTTACTAAAACTCGCTTCCATCTTTGCGTCGGTAAAGATCCCATCTTTGCGGATCAGTTTGTCGTCGAACCAGAGTTCGCCGCCGCCGTAATCTTTCCGCTGGATCAGGACCATATCCCAGTGGATCGCCGAACGGTTCCCGTTTTCGGTCTCTTCGTAGCATTGCCCCGGCGTAAAGTGAATTGAACCGGCGATTTTTTCGTCGAACAGAGTGTCCTTCATCGGGTGCAGAATGAACGGATTCAGCCCAATCGCGAATTCACCGACATAGCGCGCCCCTTCGTCGGTATTGAAAATCTGATCGAGCTTCTCCTGATTCTGATCAGCCGTCGCCTTGATGATCTTTCCTTTTTCAAAGGTGAGAGTTACGCTCGTAAAAAGATTCCCCTGATAAAGCGTAGGGGTATTGTAACGGATAGTCCCATTCACCGAATCGCGCACCGGCGCAGTGAATACTTCCCCATCCGGGATGTTGCGATTCCCCGCGCATTTTTTCGCCGGGATGTTCTTGATGGAGAACTGGAGATCAGTCCCCGGTGAGACAATGCGGACCTTGTCGGTCTGCATCATCATTTGCTGCAACGGCTCCTGCGCTTTGTCCATTTTCGGATAGTCCGCACAGCAGACATCGAAATAGAAATCCTCAAAACTCTCAGTCGAGGTCTGCGCTAGTTGCGCCATGGCATTGTTTGGATAACGCAGCACCACCCATCGAGTCTTTTTCACCCGCTGTTCAAGATGGACCGGTTTGTAGAAAATCCGGTTGTAGGCTTCGACTCGTTTCTGGTCGAGATCGGCCATGTCGAACGGGTTATCGGAGCCACGCAGCCCGATATAACAATCGGCGGATTGCATGAGCTTCAGATGCATATCAGACTGCAATTTCATCTGGTCGTCATTTGCCGCGCCAACAAATTGACGCATGATTGATTCATCTGAGTAGTACCAGAAGACATTCGCCCCCCGTTCGGTGGCGATGCGGATCACTTGCTTGCCAAGCTCGATGGTTTCCTTCCCCTTTATCTCAAGGTAGAGGGTCTCTTTCGGTTTGATGGCGAGGGAATAGTCGATCAGGATTCCGGCAAGGCGGTCGTGGCGTTTGTCTTTCATTTCCAATCCTTCGTTGGCTGTCGCATTCTTTTGACTTCAGGGAAAATAGCAGCCCCAGAGCGCAGAATCAACTGCTGGAACCAGTGCTGATTTTCACCTGAAGGGAACGAATTCCTGTGCTATCTTGTGCAGATGAAAGTGATGATGAATAACCGAACGACCGTCTGGCTGGGGACTTCCGGTTTTAGCTATGCAGACTGGGTCGGCAATTTCTACCCGGAGAGCTCAAAACCGACCGACTGGCTGGCATCCTACGCCGAGAGAATGGCGTGTGTTGAGCTGGATGTGACTTTTTATCGAATCCCAACAAAGAGTATGATCGACCGCTGGCGCGCGATCACCCCCGATGAATTCAAGTTCGCCGCAAAGTTCCCGCAGACTGTCACTCACGGGGGGCATGTCACCAGCGCGTACAATTCTGAACGGGGGAAACCGACATCCCAACCGAAATGGCTGACGATGGATCAGCGGAAAGCCGAAGCCGAGCAGTTTCTCGCGTCGATACGAGGGCTCAAGGAGAAGCTCGGACCGTTGCTGCTGCAATTCCCGTACGCGTTCACGCCAGATCACTCGGAGGACCTTCTCGCTATATTGGACGTTATCCCCGATGATCTCCAGATCGCTGTCGAATTTCGAAATAGAAAATGGTGTACGCGGGCGACCTACGAACTTCTCACCAGCCGGAAAATCCCATTTACTCAAGTCGATCATCCCTGGATGCCTAAAGTCGATATCAAAACGGGGCGATTTCACTATCTGCGAATGCTGGGAGATCACAAAGTGCTGACCGAAGATTTCAGCCATGTGAAGATCAACCGAACGCAGGAGTTGAGTTACTGGACGAATTTGCTCAAAACCTACGCACACAAATCGACCGACACGCTCGATATTTTTGTCTTCTTCAACAACCACTTCTCCGGCCACGCCCCGACGACGCTCATGGAAATGAAACGAATGCTTGAACCGAAGGGGTGAGAATTCCACTTCCTCTGCTGTACGCGAGTTATATCTGCTGTTCACGACCTGCTCATAGCCAAAACCGGATATCGCGCGTTATTGAGTCAGTAACCACCTGCATCGGCAGGTAGCAAAAAGGACTGACTCATGTTCGACTCATCAAGATTGACTCCACAAATCCGAACGGTCATCTCGCCGTTGCTGTTCTTTTTCCTTCTCTTCGCTACGAACTCTCGCGCCATGGATAATCCCGCCGATGGCTTTGTCATGTGCCTCGATCAACAGTATCAATTTGGTAGTTTCGGCGGCTCGGGTTGTTGGGGTTGGACCGACTCATCTGGTCGAGAGTATGCCTTTATGGGGATTCAGCCGGGGATTGTCTGTGTTGATGTCACCGGACGTCGAATCGTCGACACTATCCCGGGGCCACTGAGCAACTGTGGGACCGTCTTTTGGCGTGAGATGAAACATTACTCGCATTATCTCTATGCGGTCTCCCTCTGTACGGGCACGAATCAAGGGCTGCAGATTATCGACCTGAACTATCTCCCCGATTCTCTGCATCTCGTACGTACTTATGCTCCGCCTGGAAACATCACCGCACTTGAGTTTTGTATCGATACCATTACTGGTTACGCGTATATTGACAATTCGGCCTTGAATGGATTCCGCGTGGTGAGTCTGGCTAATCCTGAAAATCCGATCGATGTCAATAACGTAGCTCTTCCTGACATTCATGATCTGACCGCCTTTAACGACACCGTCTGGGTAACAGAGCGCCTGAATTCGTCGTTCTCAATATGGGATTTGACCAATAAAGCTGCTCCGCAGTTTATCACCCGTGTGACCATGCCGGATGGTGGACTCGCGCATAATCTCTGGCCGACAGATGATCGTCATTATCTCTTTTCAACTCAGGAAACACCGGGGAAGAACATCAAAATATGGGACATTCTTGATTACTCAGACATACAACTAGCGGGTACTTTTATCGGTCCGAGCGGGCTTGCCCACAATGCTCATTGGTGGAACGGTAAACTCTTCATCGCGCATTTTGAATCCGGACTGATCGCCGTCGATGTCTCCAACCCTGCTGCCCCGGTGACGCTATCGCAGTTTGACACCTACCCGGCAGCAGAATCTCCAAATTTCAATGGGGCGTGGGGAGTATATCCGCACACATTGAGCGGAAAAGTCTGGGGATCAAATCTTGATGGTAAATTGACCATCTTGACCTCTGAACAAGTCGATGTCTCTGCAGATTCGCTTGTTGCTTTTGATACAACGGCGCCACCGGGATTTCGCCTGATTGTGCCGGTTCATCTCACCAATGGTGCTTCTGTGAGTGAAGTGATCATTCCGATTGATTACGGCGGAGCATTGAATCTGAATTTCGATTCAATATCGGTCAGCGGGCTTCGCACACATGGCTGGACGAAGTCAAAGATACTTACAGGAAGTCCGGGTTCACGTCGGGATGTCTGGAAAATAACTGGCTCCTCGATCCCATCCGGTTCTGGACCAGTGGCAAGAATATTTCTCACGATTCCCAGCACTGCACAAGTAGGGGACTCGAACCCTGTTTCCCTAGGTCCAGTGCTTTTTACCTCGGCCTCGGAAAGTGTGACGGGATGTTTCACCCACACGCTTCCGACTCGTCCAGCGATGATTCATGTGATTGCGTGCTGTATAGGTTCAACGGGAAATGTGGATTTTGATCCGATGGACGGTGTTGATATTGCCGACCTGACAGTTCTTGTCGACCATCTCTTCATTTCATTTCAGCCACCTGCCTGTCCGGGTGAGGCGAATATTGATGGGAGCGTGACCCAGACTCCGGATATAGGTGATCTCACTTCACTAGTCGATCACCTGTTCATCTCATTTGCACCGACTGCGATCTGCCAATGAGAAGGATTTTCTAAAGAACCAAACATTCGCTAGCCAAGAAAATAAAACGGGCAGTCTGCACTGTCCGTTTTGTTCTTTGTCAGTGAACGCATATGCGTCGACTAGTTCTGACCACCCTGTGAAAGACCAACTGCCGGAGTCACGACCATTCGATAAGAGCTGAAGTGCTCAATTGGGATGTGGAAGTTCCCGTCTGATGATACAGAAATCTCCCGTAGGACTTGCCACTGATTACTTTTTTCATCCAGATACATCCATGCGCCGCGAGTGGGGAGTTTGCCGAAGAGACTGGTGAAAAGAGTGGCAGATAGTTCCAGAGAGACAGATTTCCCGAAGACTACGCCGTCTGGACCAAATCTGAACTCGTACAGTATCAAATCTTCAGTAATGGAGTTTGAAGTTCGTGCAGTAATGACTTCGGTCTTTGAAAGTGCACCTGTAGGGAATTTGATTCTTCCCTTTCCTGCCAGACCAGTCAATTCTATTTGCCCGCCTGTGGTACCAATATTGACGGTGTCGGCTCCTCTGAACGTGAGAGTCAAATTCATTTCATCTTCAAGTCCTCTGCGAAGAGCAAGAATTGAATCGTCATCCAATTGACCCGGAAGAATTGGCGGATTCAGTCCATTCGTTGAATCCGTATTATCAAATGGACGAAGGGAGATTGTGGAGGAGTCGAGGGAATCGCTTGAAGTCTTGATATACTTTTCAACCTGTTGAGCGATTTGTTCATTTGCCTCTTGAGTGGCCCGCGTTGATTCGTCCAACCCAATGATTTTGTCAGTGCAGCCCAGCTGGATACTGCCTGCAATTCCCAAGATGAACAATGAAAAGAGAATGGTCTTCCAGCGAACATGGCTCAGACGCTCATTTGACACATTACCTCCAGGCTGTTTCATTCTTACCATATAGCACAATTTTCGTGCCCATCATCTAATGGATTGCCCCAGAACGATTTCTGATGGTCATCAGTGGACGAATTCCTTGAATCAGCTCTCTAGGTAGTGGAGTGTTCCCTCACTTCAGGGCACTACCTGCGCTCATAGGAAAAAATTGACCCTGAGACAAAATTGTGTATCTTTGGATATAGTTACCCCCTACTACCTGCCCGGACGTCCCTCCGGGGATGAGGAGACCTGTTCATGTCATTATTCGTACGCGCCGTTACCTGTTTTTCCCTCGCGGCTCTGATCTTCACCCTGACCCCAAAAGACTGTCGGGCCTTGGATGATCCCAACGACGGCTTTGTGATGTGTCTGGAACAGCAATACCAGTTCAGTACCGTTGCAGGAACAGATTGCTGGGGATGGCAGGCGCCGGATGGTCGCGAGTATGCATTCATGGGAATCATCAATGGAATTGTCTGCGTGAACGTGACTGATCATGATATTGTGGACACCATCATCGGTCCTCAGAACGGCTGCGGCAATACTCGCTGGCGAGATATCAAGCACTACCAGAATTACCTCTACGCAGTCTCCGAGTGTACAGGTACCAATCAGGGTATGATGATTATAGACATGTCATTTCTCCCAGACTCGCTCCACTTTGTTCGCTCGTACACCACTGGCTCAGACATCACCAGCCATAATCTGAACATCGATACGGTAAAGGGTTATGCCTACCTCGTGAAACAGAATGGTAGCGGATTCAGAGTCGTCTCCCTTGCAAATCCGGTCTTTCCGACCGAGCATCCCTTTGTTGCCACAGGCGATATCCACGATGTATTTGCATATAATGACACCGTTTGGGTGGCTGAAGGGAACCTCGCGACATTCTCAGTCTGGAATATGGCGAACAAGAATGCCGCTCAATTCATCGCCCGGACATCTTTCCCCGATGGAGGCTATGTCCACAATATCTGGCCATCAGATGATCGCAACTATGTCGCGACATCCCAGGAGACCGACAATCGAACAGTGAAGATCTGGGATATCTCCAATTATGCGAATATTCAGCTTGTTGGAAATTATCTGGCCCCGAGTGGCCTCGTTCACAATGTCCACTGGCAGGGGGACAAATTCTATATGTCGCACTATGAATCCGGCGTGGCCGTGATCAATATCAATAACCCCGCCAGCCCACAAGAAGTCGCAAGGTATGACACTTGGCCGACTGAGAACGCTGACTTTAACGGCTGCTGGGGGGTATTTCCGCATACACAATCGGGTCGAGTCTATGCCTCAAACCTTGACGGGAAACTATTCATCTTCACGTCTGGAACCGTCGATGTAGCATCCGATGCGCTCAGCGGCAACACGGTGATGACTGCTCCGTCTGCAAAACCGTTCGTAACTGCCTCACTCAACAACGGCGGCGATATCAACGAAATAGTGATCCCGCTTGACTACAACGGTCCGTTCAACCTTCAGTTTGATTCGATCTCAACTGTCGGATTGCGTACCAACGGCTGGTCAAAAGAAAAAACCGTGAATGGAGCAGCCGGATCCAAAAAAGAGGTCTGGCGAATTTTCGGTCCACAGATTGGAGCCGGAAGCGGACCAGTCGCGAAAATCTTCTTCCGCACATCTTCACTTGCTCCCGCCGGCGATTCGAATTTTGTGAAATTTGACCCTGTCCTGTTGACCAGCCCTGCGGAAGGAATCACGAATTGCTACAACCACGTCCTTCCAACAACCCCGGCACTGATGAAAATTCCACCGCCGTCCAGCTGCTGCGTCGCAAGCACTGGAAACGTAGACAATAGCCCGGGGGACGGTGTCGACATCGGAGATCTGACCGTTCTGGTCGATCACCTGTTTATAACCTTTACTGCACTTGCTTGTGATGGTGAAGCCAATATTGATGGCAGCATTTCGCCGACTCCCGATATCGGCGATCTGACAGCACTCGTTGACCACCTGTTTATCACGTTCGCCCCGACGGCGGCGTGCCAGTAAAGAGCGGCTACACTCGAACATCTGTAAACTATGAAGGGAGACCCGCAAAGGTCTCCCTTTTTTTATCTACTTAGTGCGAAGGTCACCTTGTACGCAACCCACATTCTTATGGGTTTTCCGTCACGCATGCCGGGTTTGAATTTGCAGTCGAACGCCGCTTTCAGTGCCGCCATATCCAATGCGGAAACTCCGCTTGATTTCATAACATGCGCCTCTTCCACCTCACCTGATATTCCGATGAGTGATTTGATCCAGACGATCCCTTCCAGCCCGGTATTTCTTGCTTCAATTGGATACTTTACTGGTGCATTCACAATCATCTCGGATGGTTCATCGTATGGATTGTTCTGAGGAACAAGTGTTGTATCAATTCCAAATGTCACTTTAAGAGACATCCAGCTCCTGACGGCATGCCCAGCTATCATAGCCGAACGAAACTTCAGCGACGGTACGCCGAGCATCGCCAAAGTGTCCTTACGTGGATCCCCGGAGCTCTTACTGATTCGCATATCGACGGCTAGCTGCGAAGTGTCTATGAGAATACTCAACCAGACAGGGTTGATCGTGTCCACTCCCGGTTCAAGTGCAATACTCAGCCCCTGCACTGCTTCAGCTGGAAAATCTACAGGTAGAAATTCGTCGGGTGATAATTTGTCCGTTCCGATTGCGTTCTCAAGCGAGAGTACACCGTCAACAAAGCCATCAATTTCGTTCGTAAGTTGATACGCCCTTCCCCTTGACTCTACCAGGTGCAGAACTCTTCTGTCAAGAGAATCTGGAGAAAACTGCAGATAACACTGCTGCATGAAGTGCGACTTCTTCTCAATACCGGAAAAGTCGTACCTAATATTCAGAGCCGCATGATGAGCAGAGCGATCAATTTCCCGGTGTCCTGAAGAACGTATGACCAGCGCGCGTTCGACTTTCCCCTTCCGATTAACGAGCACGGCAACATCGCAGGAGATTGTGTCTCGTATCTCATCATCTATTGCAACTGTAAAGAGTGAAAACATCGGCGAGCCTGAAATATAGGTGGCCGATTTCCAATCATTCTTGCTCGCCGAAATCGAAGATGTGAACAGCACAAGCGCGCTCACAAATACGGCAATTGTGAAAACTCCAGATGAATTGAATCCCCTCACCATTGATTAGATGCTCCTACAAATCACTCAGCCGAAATTCAATCCGGTGTTTCAACCAGGTCATGATCGGTTTACCATCCCGCTGTGCCGCCTGGTACTTGAATGTCACCGCGGCCTGCAGAGCGGCCTGATCAAATTTCGCATTCCCCGAACTCTTCCATATTTTGTGATCTCGTGCGCGCCCCTTTGAATCAATGAGGGACGCAATCCAGACTGTTCCTTCAACTCTGTTCTTCGCCTCCTCCTTCGGATAGGAGGGTTTCTCGGCTCGACTTATCACGGCGAGCTGATCGACAGCGATGACCGCATCGACTTCCGGAATCAGCTCTTCTTCCTTCTTCTGTGGCTTAGTCTTCCCCGGCTTTTCTTTCGAATCTTTCTTCCCGTCAGCATTTGAAGCGACCGGTTTTCCTGTCGAGTCTTTCGGAGTGCGACCGCCAGCTCGTGTATCGTCAGGTTCAAGTATCCCCTTTGCTACCATGCGTGCACTATCAAGCGACGTCATCGCTTTGCTTCCCGGCTCTGCATTTTTCGCTGCAATGAGTAGTGACTCAGGAATCATTGAATCGATAGATGCATCCGAGCCAAGCTTCGGCAAGGTGGTATCGAGCCCCATGAAGGCGAATTCGAGTTCACCGATTTCATAGCGCCCATAGAATTTTTTGGACTCTTTCCCCAGCTTGAAGGTGACCTTGAAAAACGCCGCGGTCTGGACTATTTCATCAATGACTTTGGCCGGTTCGACAGTATGCTTGCTGGCAGTGCTCACGGCGATATCGTCCAGCAAAGGGATCGAACAGGACTGAGCGATTTCAGCCCCAAGCACTGTCCCGTCAACGTCAATGCAACAGCGCACGAGTGAGATCACCGGATCGGTGAGGGTGACAATCTTCCGATCAAATGACACTTTGCCGAATTTCTTAAAATTGGGGGGAATAGTTGCGCGTACCCCTTCGGAGCAGAGCGGGAGTTTGATTAATGTGCTGTCCGATTTGAGAGAGTCCACCTGGAGTGAATCGGGAGCAGAAATCACCGTTTGAAGAGAATCGGATTGTTTCGTGCTGTCGACCTGTGCGACACGAGCCGAATCGACAGGCGGGGTCGGCTCGGTATCGACCGCGCGCACGGTGATTGCCGTCGCAGCAAACCCTGTTGTAAAAACGAAGAGGAAGACGGACAACAGGCTACGATATTTGGCAGGCATCTGATCCATTATACCCCCGAACCTATCCCCTGAACGGCGCTAAGGCAAAGAGAAACAGAGATCACGCTCCCTCCGGGAATCAGCTAATTCTCCAGTTCAAAGACCACCTTGTAGGTCACCCAGGTCGCCACTGGATGTCCGTTCTGAATCGCTGGTATAAATGTCGACCGACTGGCAGCATCCAATGCTGCTTGATCAAGCAGGGGGATCCCCGATGATCTCCCGATCTTGTTCTCTCGCGTGTTGCCATGACGATCTACAAGGGTCTTGATCCAGACGATTCCGGTCTGTCCCGCTTTTTGTGCCAGTCGAGGGTATTCTGGACGGCAAAGTTGAACAACCTCCGCCGGTTTTTCGACTACGATAAACTCTGTATCTGAAGGAAAGTATTCGGTTCCATCGGCAAATGTAGTCGCCTCTTGAAGGTACTTGCAGACAAGAGAGTCATCCGTTCCAGTTCCGGCTGAGGCAACTTCAATAGTTTGTTCGATTGGAGATTCCTCAGCTACTGGCTCGGGGATACCGATTGCCGGTTGTTTCGATGCTTCAACGGGCGCATCAGGAGTTGATGGAGGTCGCGATATCGGCTGAAATGGTTCCCATGGTATTGGATCAGAAATCACTATTCCAAACGGTTCAGAGGATTCCAAAAAATAGGTATCAGCAATCCAAATCGAGGCCGCGACGACCAACGCGAGAGCTGAAACCGCAGACATCGAGGTCATCATGTTCCGCTGGTAGCTGGATTTGAGATCGAACGCGTTCGTCGCCGGAAAATTTCTGGGCAATACCGGTTGAGTCATCGCAATCCTCCGTGTCGTAAATAGGTGACGTTTCACGGAATACTGGAAAGCGGAGCGATTCTTCCGGAGGATTCAAAAAAAAACGGGCCCGATTTCTCGGACCCGTTTGAATAATCTTTCATTGCTCGTCTACTTTTCGAGCTTGAAATCTACTTTGTAGGAAACCCACATTGTAACTGGTTTTCCGTTCTGAATTCCGGGCTTAAACACACACTTTGGGGCGGCATCAAGTGCGGCCTTATCAAGGGCATCAATACCCGAAGATTTCATCACACGGCTTTCTCGTACTGAGCCGTCTTTATAGATCAGCGACTTGATCCAGACCGTTCCTTCCAGACCGGCGTTGCGCGCACTGGTCGGATAAATCGGCTGAAACTTTTCGATCATCTCTGCCGCGTTTTCCGTCGGTACAAATTCATCTTCCGACGGGATATAGTCGGTCTCAGCGATTTCGACATTATCGAGATCCCCTTCCCCGATAGTCGGAGCGGAGATATCAGCCAGTTCATCCTTGGTGGCGAGTACAACATCTTCATCGACTGCTTCGTCATCAGCGACCGGCTCCGGAATTCCGACTTTCGGCAGATTCTGGACGACCTGTTTCACTTCCGGTGGACGCTTGATAATCGTCGGGGGAGGACCAAGCTCGGCAACAGTTTTCACGGTTTTCGGCTGAATGACCACAATCGGCTCTTCACCGACATTGGAGGCAATCCAGAAGCCAAGAATGACCAGCAGGACAAAACCTGCAATGGTCAGTGATGACCGCAGAAAGTTCGACTGGTACTTCGCCTTAAGCTCGTACGCACCATAGGGGGAATAGACTGCGCTTTCCAGGTTGTTACTCATAGATCACTCCTTGACGGGATTCATTCGCCGTCCAACAGGTATACTCCCCTGATTTCTCAATTCTTCCCGTCATCGGGTCAACTTTTCTTTCTTTCATACTCATAAACAACGTACTGGGCACTCTCGTTCCGGCAACGCATTGACTGCGACTAGAATCCAACGAGTTTCCCCTGCGCTCTCGCCTGATTGACCGCTTCGTCGGTGACCCTGCTGTCCCGGTCTTCCCATACACCGGTAGCGTAACGGTAGGAGAACTTGTCTCCTGCCATCAAATCCTCTACCTCAATCCCCTTCTGCTTGGCTGTGAAATCGTTCCAGGAACGCTCGAGGACATCGATTTCATCCAGGATATTCACCATATCGCCGTAGTTAGCGAGGGGGTGAATGAGCACGAGCGTGCTAAGTTTCGCATTGGCTCGGTTCTTTGCCACCAGCAGGTTTCGTAGGGTATCTTCATTGAACGCGTACGCAACTGAATCCGGTTTCTCTTTTCTGCTGGGGAGCAGTTCCGGGAGATTTTCAGCGGCCTTCCCGATATTCCACCAGTAACGGCCAAGACTGTCAACGCGGATGGTTAAAAGATTCGACTCAGCGATTTCAATAGTCTCTTCTTCCGCATTTTTCGGCGGTAGAGTGATTTCCATCGCCTGTGGCATCGCGAATACCGTCGACACCATATAGAAAATCAGAAGCAGGAAAGCGATATCGACCATCGGGGTCATATCGATACGAATCCCGAGTCGTCGTTTGGGGCGACGTCGTCCACTCTGTCCTTTTCCAGGCTTCGCTGCTCGTTCGGCTACTGCTCCGGCCATGACCGGGTTCCTTCTCTCTTTGTATAGTCGAGTAACTCTCGACGATTATTCAAGCATTCAGCAAACGGGTGCAGTTCAAGAAGCACCCACGTCTGAAATTGCTACGATGCTTCGTTATCAGTGATGATCAGGAATCGACCCATGTCGTTTTCCTGCATCGCATCCATAATCTTCTTCATCAGACCAAATTTCGCACGTTCATCCGCCTTCATCACAATATTCGCGCGGATATTCTTGGCACGAAACTCCACCAAGTCCTGCCCAATAGTGAAGACACTGCTGGTTCGCACGATACGGGCAGTGGTCAGTTGTTCGACGCCATCAATCGTCTGCTGCTCTTTGGTCACCAGATCGACATAGATCGAATCATCCTTGGTGACAGTGATATTGATAATATCCTTGTCAGGCAATTCGATCTGTGAGTGTGACGACGGCAGATCAACTGCCTTCGCTTCCGGTGGCTTAAACGAGGTGGTCATCATGTAGAAAATCAGAAGCAGGAAGGCGATATCGACCATAGGGGTCATGTCGATATTAATGCCGACGCGCCGTTTTTTCTTAATCTTACTCATCGCGTTCTGTTTGTAAGCGATTCATGCAGCATCTCGGCTGCATACGTGCTGCTTACTTTCCTTCCTTCGCCTTCAGAAGCTGGATCACTTCGAATACCGCTTCATCGGTGACATAGTTAAATGAGTCGACCTTGTTCACGAAGAAATTGTAGAAGAAAATCCCAAGAATACCGGAGATCAGTCCACCGGCAGTATTCACCAGTGCCTCAGAAATACCGACGGCAAGGGAAGAAGCGTCAATGACACCACCTTCGACATTACCGGTCGCGGCAAAGGCGCGAATCATGCCGATGGTCGTCCCCAGAAGCCCGATCATGGTCGCAATAGAGGCGATGGTCGACATAGCGATCAGGTTCCGTTCGAGAAGCGGTCCTTCTAGGGCGTTGGCTTCATCGATAGCACTCTGCACCAGATTGATTCTCTTCTCGGCATCCATTGACTTGTCGGCGCGAACTTCGCGATAGCGTTCGATACCGGAGCGAAGGACGTTAGCAGTAGTTCCGCGCTGCTTGTCGCAGGCGGCGATTGCACCGTCGAAGTCATCTTTTGAAAGAAAACCGACGAGGTTCTTGAAGAAAATCTGCACCGAGCCGGTCCCCTTGGCATTCTTGTAAAGGGACAAGTAGCGCTCGCCAATGAAGGCCAGGAGCATAATGAGCACCATGATCAGAATGACCACGAGCGGACCGCCATGATAGACGGATTGTAGAATCGTATTTTCTGAGTTCTTGAAAACAAAGAACCAGAGGTAAAATCCGATGCTGAACGCAATCACGGCATTCAGGGTAATGAAGAGAGTCTGCTTAACCACGCGAACGGTTCCTCCGTGCTAGGATGTATTGTTTCACTAAATTTCTACGCCTTTAATTGCCAACAGTATCGATGCTGCAAGGGCAACATAGACACCAAAAGAGACGGTACCAAGGAAAGCAGCGACCGAGTAGCCGTTGCCAAGAGTGACTAAAGCAAGCCCGTTGGGGACACCATAGCTTGCGCCGTTTGCCGGATCAAAGCCGTAGCTTGATCCGAAAAATGACAGGAACATGGCGGCAACAAACAAGAGCAGCGGTGCCCATGCGATCCGAAGTGTTTTCTTGAGTTTGGTCGCACGCTCATCAGGAGTGCCACGACCAGTGTAGATTTCTTTGAGTATCATCACCGGCACCGCGACGCATGAGACAGTCAGAAGAAAAAGAACCAGGCCGGTCAGGATCAGAATGATACCGGAGCCGAAGACTTTCCCGCCAACATCGCCAACTGCCAGAATGGAACCAAAACCGGTAAGTGAATAGAAAGTACGAGTCACATCACGGCGAGTCTGTGTCGCGGTGATGACCTCATCCCCTTTTGCGTTCGTCTGGTTCGGAGAAGCAGCAACCTCTTTTTGCACAACCTGTTCGGTGTTGCTGCGATAGAACGGGAGGAAAAGTGCCAAGACCATGACGACGGCAGCAACGGTGAGAACCATCCGCTCCATACCGCTGACACGTTCTTCCAAGAGCTTGCAGTCGTCGCGAAGGGTATTCCCGCTATGGCGACGCTTCTCAGCTTCGGTTACGAGTTTTGCACGCTCAGTCTCTGATTTGAAAATCTCCCCCGGTTTTCCCGGGAAGACATCAAAACCGATATAACGAAAACGCTCTTCCGGCGAGATTCTCTTCTGTCCGGTTGCGGTCTTTGGATCAGCCATGCCTCTGTCGCAGTCCTTTCACTTGGCAGTCAGGCTAGAACTCGAAACGAGTGTCCTGCTGCCCTTTCTTTGCGTCCGAATTCTTCGGCTCGCATTCCAGTACTTTTCCATACCAATCGTAGGCGTTCTTGTAATCACTCTTCGATGCTGCTGGATCGCTCGCTGACAATTCAGCAGCCCGGAGATGATAGGCCTGCGCTATTGCAAGAAGAAGCTTGCCGTCGCATCCCTTGCCGTTCTTCCGATGACATTCAACTGCCTTCAGGAGATAGTCAAGCGAACGTCCGTAGTTTTTCGGGCAGCCGTTTCCGGCAGTGTAGGCAAATCCGAGTGATTTCAAAGCATCACAGTTTGAAGGATCAACGCTCAACAAGCGGTCGAACCATTTCGTTGCTTCTCCGCAATCCTTGAGCTGTGACATATAGGTCTGGGCAACGAGGAGCAGTACGCGCGAATCTTTCGGCGTATATTCAAGGTACTTCTTGAAATACTCAATAGCGACCATGCGGTAATTCTTGTTTGGGTCGATGCCACTGGCAGCATCCCCATTTCCACCCTTTTCTTCGGTGGTGCTATCAGATGGGGCAAACTCTTCCGATTCTTCTTTCCCGCCACTGGCAACGGCAAGAGCGCAGAAGCCGGCATTTTTCAGAGTGCTGCTGGAGGCGGAATCAATTCCGAGGACGATTCGCTTTTCGTAGGCAGCGATTGCCGGGGCGTAGTCTTTATTCTGATGATACGCAAAGGCGATACGTTCCAGGACTCGCTTATTGTCCGGCTGGGTTTCGAGCGCCTTTTTGTAGAGTTCGATTGCCTTGGCATTATCTCTCGGCTCACGGAAATAGTAGGCGTCTCCGTACATCTGATAGAATTCAGGCATGTTGATGGTCGAGATGTATCGATCATCCTGACGAGCAACCCACTCGAGATGCTTTGCGAAATAGACCGCCGAGCTGTCCCATTCACGATTCCCCCAGAGAGCTTTACCGTAGGTGTAGTAGACATCACGTGGCTCGTAGGGGATTTGCAACACAGTGTTCAGGTAGAATGCCGCACTATCGAAGGCACGGATATTTGCATAGGCCATTCCCAGTTCAAAATAGGGGCGTACGGTCAGGGAATCAGCTTTGGCACCGGTGAGATTGAAGTAACGATTGTAAGCACCGATGACATCTTTTGAGCGGGCCGAACGGTCATCTGAGTTGCGCGCTCCGACGGAGGCCTTGAAATAGATTTCGCCAGCTCGTCTCCATGCCGGGGCATAAGTGCTGTCTTTATCGAGGACTATTTTCAGCTTCTCGATCGCGCAGCCGTAATCTTTGTTTTCGATGCAGGACTCAGCCCAGCGGAAATAGACCTCTCGGGAGCCGGTCTTGTCGACTGAGAGTGCCTTTTCATATTCTGCCATGGCGAGAGTCGGGATTCCCTGAGCAAAATTGGCATCGCCGAGATTGATACGATACTCGGCCTTCTCTCCACCGTTGGAAATCGCCCGTCGAAATGCCTTATCCGCTTCGCTGTAATTCTTTTTCGCCATCATAGTAAGCCCGTAGCCGTTTTCCAGCTCCGCCAGCCCCTTCTTATCTTTGATCTTCCCCTTCTGTTCGAGGAAGAGTTTCTCGGCGGCGTCGATATTACCAAGCTGAAGATAGAGGCGACCGAGAAGTAATTGCGCTTCCCAGTTCTTGGCACGAAGATCTACCGCACGCTTGAGATTGGGGAGAGCGACTTCGAATTGCTGACGTTGGTATTGAATTGCGCCGAGGGCGTGGTAGAGATCGTCAGATGACTGGTCAGAGGAGAGTTTGGCATTGATTGTAGCTAACGCCTTGGTTGTGTCCCCCGCCTGAAGGGCCGACTGGACTTCGGGGTCCTTGAAAGCAGCCATCGAGTTGCTCGAAAAAGCAACGACAGAGAGAATCAACGCTATGAAAATAGCGCCGATACGGGATTTCGGTCTGATCACGTTCATTGAAAAGCAGCTTCGCACTGCATGAGGTTCCTTCTCCGTTTTCGCCAAAGACCCACAAAGTAGGTTTTGGACGTCCCCTGTCAAGTCCCTCGCTGACATCTTCCCGGAACTGTTTTGTCTGAACGGTCTCATTTCATCCTTTGTCTGGTAAATGGTTACCCGCGTATTGCCCGAACCGACGGGGGAAATCTGGACAGTCGAAAAAGAACTGCGCATCGGAGCTCCTTTCAGTTCGTGGCACGATTCCCGGCCTGATTGCCCCAACAGGGACACTCTCCGTTAGTCGTGTTTGAACCCGCTTTGGCAAGCGGTGTCTCTGCCCATCTTGTACACCAAAAGCAGTCATTATCTTCCCGCCTGTAAAGTGGGAGCAATTCTTCCTATCAATTCTCATTTGAAAGGTGGCGTTCCCTCCCCTTTCGCCCCAGAGTAGCTGTTTCTATGGAAAAAGGCGAATTTCGACCCAGCCATCGCAGTGATTGCGATTTAAAGCCAATCCGGAATGACCCGGAGTCTCCCCTCTTCGGAAAATTCAAGACGTATACTCCCACGCCAGTCAATCGGCTCCCCATTCGCCAGTATTGCCGGAAAGAATCGAATCTCATGGAGCCGCTTATCCATTTTGGAACGCAACTCCCTTTTGATTTTCATATCGATAAATACCCGGGTCACCCCTTCCTTGCTGATTGCCACTTTCGCCGCGACTGGGTAGGTGACTCCGGCACATTCAACCCATTGGAGCTTGCGAAGATCGGTTCTGGGGATCGGTGGACAAAGGAGTTCGGTGCTATCAGGACGGTCTGGCAGAGCAACTACTCGCGGAAAACCAAACCATTCGTTGACGTTTGAATCTTTGAGAGCCGGAAGAGGAGAAACACCCGACGAGAGTAGATTGACAAGAAGATATGCGATTTTCGTCTGTCCGTTTCCGTTCGCTGGACTCGTAACTCCTGCGCGTAGTCCAGCCGCCTCAATTTGTGGTGAGATTCCCGGCACCGTCGAGGAGAAAACTTCAGATGAGAGAACCTTCCCTAATGCATCAGTCTCGATTTTCAACAAGACCACCGGCGGCAACAACATCGAATCAGGTGAGTGGTGAACCGGATAGAATGATGGAAATGAACGGAGTTTGGGGATTTCGATTCCTGCCTTTTCAAGAGTGGCTGATAGCAATCGATACTCAAGCGGACGCCCCTTCGTTTGCGGTGCACGTACTCGAAGATTTCGGCCAGTTTCATCCAGCGTGATTCGAATGACGACGATTCGACGTTGATTGTCACCTGATGACTCCCCTAGAAGATCAAATTGCAATGGTGTGCAGATGCCCATCCACTGAGAGGTAGCAACTGGGACTGAATCAATTGCAGTGGCAGCTATTACTTTCCCATCTGGGCCAACTTCGACAAGCAGATGTCTCGCTGAGTCTGAGAAATATTGAAGCATAGACCGATTTTCGACCGGGAAATTCGGCTGAGTGAGACGCATCGGATTGTACCCCTGCCACGTACGAATCACTCCCGGAGTGTCACCTGGGATCGGTTGCACCGGCTCCTGAGCTGCCAATGGAGTAAGCAGGAGAAACCCCAGAGCGAGAGAGTTCAGAATCCGACCAGAAAAGCCAGCGTACATGATGGTTCTACGAACGAGACAGTTCATTGATGCAATTTGAAAAAGCAACGGCCGCGGTGAATGCCACGGCCGTTGGTGTGTTCTTCATTAATCTTCGAAGTCTAGAAGTTCTGGTGAAGAGCTTCCACTTCGGCGACAATCTTGTCGATTGACGGCAAGCAGGCAGCATCTCCATCCATACCATACGCAACACGGGCATCAATTGCTGTCAGCAACTGCACCGGGGCTTCAAGAGCGAACAGCCCTTCGCCGCGGGTGATGATTGCCGAAATCGTTGCAGCCGATCCACCCGGGAAGCGATCTTCGGTCACCACGAGCACTTTGCCGCACTCCTTAGCAGTCCGAACGATCTCCTCTTCGTCAATTGGGCGAAGAGTACGCAGATCGATGACGCGGACGTTGATTCCCTTTTCACGGAGAATCTCTGCCGCCTTCCGGCTCATTTGCACCGTTGCACCGTAGGTAATAATCCCGACGTCGGTTGCTTCCGGATGATAGACTTTGGCGACACCGAATGGAATCAGTTCATCGATACCGGGCATCTCTGCTTCAATCGGGAGTCCTTCCCAATCACGACGATTGTAGAGCGCGACCGATTCGCAAAAGAGAACTGGATCATCAGTTGCCCAGGCGGTTTTGAGCAAACCAGCAGCATCATGAGCATTTGAAGGCGTCGCGATCAGGATCCCCGGCATGTTCAGGAAGGTCCCCATGTTTGATTCGGAATGCCAGAAAGCCCCAGCCCCCTGCTTGAATCCACCAAAGGTACAACGGATCACCATCGGCATCTTGAAATGTCCGCCGGAACGCTGATAACAGGTCGCGATACGGTCTTTCAGCAGTTGATAGGCTGGGTTGATGTAATCAAGGAACTGAATCTCCGGCAGCGGACGACGTCCCTGAAAGACGTGTCCGGCGGCGCGACCAAGAATACCGGCTTCGTCAAGCGGGGTATTGAAACAGCGATGATTCCCGAAGGCCATCTGAAGATGTTTGGAAACGAGGAAGACTCCCCCTTTTCCTTTCATCCCTTTCTGCTTCTCTTTCTCGTGCGCCATGTGGCCGGAGAAATCGGCGACATCTTCACCGAACATGATGACATCTTCAGTGAGCATGAACAGATCAAAAAGGGTGTAGTTCAGTGCGAAGCGCATGGTCATCGGACCTGCTTCTTCCGGTATGGCCGGAGTAGCAAAGTATCCCTTCTCATGGAATTCTTTGTACTTGGCAGCGCGGTCGACTTTGGAAAGATCGCGATACGCCTTCCATGTCTTCTTCACCTCTTCGAAATCGTACGTCAGTACATGCTTGAGCACGAATTCAGTGGTCTTTGGTGAGAACTCCGCAACAGTCTTGGCTGACACTTCATTGATCTCAGCGTCGATGGAATCCCACATATCCGAAATATCTTTCGGCGTCATGATCCCATCTTCAATGAACGTATTACAGGTCTTGAGAACCGCGTCATTGTAGGTGTGCCAGTCGACTTCAACCGGATCCATATAGAATGACTGATCATCCGAACCAGAATGCGAACCCTCACGGGTTGTTTTCACATTCATGAGTACCGGACCGTTTCCGGCCTGGGTATAATCGAATGCTTCTTTGACTTTTTTCAGTGCTTCTTTGATGTCGGTACCATCGAAGTGCATGATCTTCAGACCATACTTTTCAAGTCCGGTACATTGAACGGTCGGATCACCGTCGGGATACTGTTCGTGCACATTTACCGAGATTGCCCAACCACAGTTATAGATCGCCCAGATCATGCGAGTCTTGTAAAAGGTCGAATAGAAAACCGCACGGGCGAACTCGACTTCGGAGGTAGAGCCATCACCAATACAGGCAATGGAGACCGCATCTTTCGGATAGGCACCACCGGGAAACTGCGAGAGCTTTGATACCGGAGAAGGATGCATGAGGGCTTCGGCAAGACCGGCAGCTTCCATGACATTCCCGCCCGTCGGAGATGACTGCGGGATAATCCCAAGCTCCGGATAGGCCGGATGTTGCGGAATCTGCATCCCGCCGTTCTTGGATTTCGTGTCACCAATCGCTTCGAGCATTTTGTCTTTGATGGTCGTGCCACGATACAGATCGAATGCTTTGTTACGATAGTAGCCGTGAAATGGATCTTTCACGGTGGTATGCGACGCGAGGACGACATCCATCATCTCTTTGCCGCCGCATCCGATGAAAAAGCGATTGTATCCTTTACGAAGAAGCAGTTTTTCTTCACGTTCAACACGCCGGGCGGTGAGCATGATCTTCATCATCTGCTTTAACTCAGCCGGGGTTTTACCGGAGTATTCCGGAAGGGGCTGATTCGGTTTCGCTTTGGGAAGCTTTCCGTCATACTTTTTGATTCGCTCAATGAGCGCCATCGTTTCCACGAACTAACTCTCCTTGTATTTCTCAATTACATTTTTGACATGAGTGCGTGTTGTATCCTTTTGCGCTCCAGGAGCGCGGCTTATTTCCCGAACGGGAAGGTAGCCAACAAGGAATACAACGGGCGCGCAAGATATATCCCTCTTTTCTCCCTGCAAAGTGTTTTTGACAACTCCTTACGTGTGGCGGGACAACACCTTACGCGAGAAAGGGCTTGTAGAGTTTTTGCCGACCTGCTAGCATTGCTGCATGGTACAAACAAAACGACGATCAGGATCAGGATTGAAAACCCCTCGTAAGAACTCAAGAAATGCAAAAGTGAGCGTTCGCAGAGCCGGACGACCACGTGTGACTCCACTTCCCGTGCAGGCAGATGATCTCTATCTGCTACGCATTCCCCGTTCGGTGGTGATATCACCGGATGGACGATTCACCGCATGGACCGTTGAACATATGGACAAAGATGATGTCGCCTACTACACCGAGATACAGGTGTTTGACCGTGACACCAAACAGACGCGAACATTCACATCCGGAAAGCGAAACGACTACTCACTCAGTTTTTCTCCATCCGGAAAGTATCTCGCGTACTTATCCAGCATCGAGAAGAAACAGGGGCTCTATGTCATTTCTATCGCAGGTGGGAATGAGAAAAAGATCGGCGACTATGATGCCGATCTGAGTGCGCTCAGGTGGCTGCCGGATGAATCAGGGCTTCTCTTTGCCATGCGCTATCAGGACAGCCATTTCATTACAGACAAGAAACTGAAAGAAAGATCCCCAGCGTACCGGCATATTACGAAGCTCTCCTACAAGTATGATGGCTACGGTTTCCTGCCGAAAGATAACTATCAAGTTTACACCCTTGATCTTGAGAGTGCAGAACTCACCCAGATCACGAGTGGTGCATTTGATCATACTGATCCTGACCTTTCGCGTGACGGATCAATGATCTGCTATCTGTCGAATCGCTCGAAGGAAGCGGAGGCTGAGTGGTGGAAGACCGGGCTTTATGTCATGCCACTCTCCACACGTTCCACCCGGAAAAATGCCGGTCGTCCTGCAAAAAAAGAACGACTTCTCGCACTTTCGGATGGGGCGAAGTTCCTTCCTCGTTTTTCACCAGATGGAAAACGTATTGCCTTTCTCGGGCATGACAAACCACAAGAGGCATGGGGGGTGACCAATGTTCATGTCTGGTCGGTCGACGTTCAGGGGAATCGTGGCGGACGTGATCTGACCGCAAAATTCGACCGTAATTGCATTGATGACACTATCTGCGATCTCCCTGCTGAGCATTCTGAGTTTCTTGAATGGTCCTCAGACGGCCGTCAGATTTTCTTTGTCAGTGGTGATGACGGCACAACCAATCTCTTTTCGGTTCCCTCTCGAGGCGGAAAGCCGACTCGTATCTTTGGCGGCGACTGCCATGTCAAAGGAATGGCGATAGATCGAGCCGGAAAAAGCTGTGCAGTTATTAGTGCCACACTCGATTCCCCGGGCGATATCTGGATCGCTTCCACTGCATATCGCGCTGACAAGAAGGCAAGCCAGATAACGAATCTGAATGAACGACTCCGTAAAGAACGTCGCCTTGCAAAATATCGGGATGTTCGGATTGGGACGAAAGAAGGAATCGAAATTCATGGCTGGTGTGCCCTGCCGCCGGATTTCTCCCCGAAAAAGCGCTACCCGTCGATTCTCATGATTCATGGCGGACCGCGAGTCCAGTATGGCTATTCGATGATGCATGAAATGCAATTTCTTGCGGGCAAAGGATTCGTCGTTCTCTATACCAATCCGCGAGGCGGCACCGGTAAAGGGGAACTCTGGGCCGAAGCGAATGCCGGTGAATGGGGAGATATCGATTACAAGGATCTGATGACTGCGACCGACTGGCTGGCAAAACAGTCATGGATCAATCCGAAACGGATCGGCGTTGGTGGTGGCTCGTATGGCGGCTTCATGACTAACTGGATTGTTGCCCAGACGAATCGTTTCGCCGCAGCGGTGACGATGCGCTCAGTCGTTGATCTCAGATCAATGACCGGCTCTTCTGATATTGGCTTCTCGCTGAAAGAGGAGTTCTCGGGTCTGCCCTGGACCGAACCGGAAAAATACCAGCATCGCTCCCCGCTCTCTCATGCAAAAAAGATCAAGACACCACTCCTGATACTGCATAACGAGCAGGACTTACGCTGTCCGATTGAGCAGGCAGAACAACTGTTTGTGACACTCAAGCTGATGAAGAAGACGGTCGAGATGGTTCGTTTTCCTGACGAGCCACATGGACTTTCTCGTCACGGTCGCCCGGATCGAAGAATCGCGCGACTGGAGTGGATCGAAAAGTGGTTTCGAAGATATCTCCGCAAGCGAGGACGATAGAGAAGAAGCAGTTCTGAAAGTATGACTACGGCCGCTCGATGCGTATGATTCGGCGGTCGTAGTCAATTGATATACGCAGCCCGTCGAGTGCATTCTGACCCAGTAAGCCGCCAACTTTGACATTCGGTCGAAGGGCTGAAAGAGTTGCTGTCGGCATCAACCACATACTCAGCGGTCCGAGATTCCAGCCCTCAGCGAGGGTGAGATCGGCCACCTGCACTTTATCACCTGAAAACTGAAGCTGCAATTCAGCGACCGCATCCTGAGTAATCAACGAATGTGATGCGCACAGGTCGAGAAGAAACCAACTCTCGGTTGCCTCTTCTCGTAGCGAAATCCAATGATTCATTTGAGTGAATTCAATTTCAATCGGATCGGCAGTGAGATCATCAGGCCAAGATTGATCGAGTGAGACCTTATGGCTGGCATAATCGACGGTCAGTACGAAATCATTCAATGCAGGAAATCCGATTAGACCGTCTGGTTGCTCTCCATGAGGAAGCTGTGAAATCCCCGCAAGATCAACGATTGCCCCACTCAGATTATAGAGCCCTTCATCCGCAACGGAAATTGAACGCAAAGTCACCGAACGGGCAATGACTTTGGTCCCGATTCCGGTCACAGAGAACGGACGACTTCCGCTTGATGGAAATATGTCGTTCGCGGCTGCAAATGAAGAGTCGATATAAAGATCATCCGCCCCACTATCGAGCCCGAAGCGTGCCTCGATATGACCATTCACGACGACATCAACAAGCAATATTCCATCAGATGGATCAAAACTGACAGAACCGGCCTTCGCAGGATTTAGCAGCGGGAGTACAGAAAGAAAAAATGCAATAATGCTTACTGGAGTGACATGGATTAGAGGACGTAACAATACAGGAGGGAACATACCCCTAGTATCGACGTCAGTGTCTGAGAGATTCAGTCCTATTTCAGCTGACGAATCCGGGATGAGGGAGGATACTAACCGTCGGTAGCCGCGAGACTAGCGACGTTTTTCGATCTCTTTCAGTCGTTTATCGAGTCGACGCAGATAGAAAAAGATCCCAATCCAGACCACAAGAGTAACCGCGAGAGCAATGTAGTTTCCATCCATACCGTAATTAGTCATCCCACAAGTGAGGAAACAACAGGAAAGCGAGAGTGACCATCACAACCAGATAAGCAGTCAAAACCTGCAGGTAGGGGGCCAATGCAGCGAAAAGCTCCGCGGCGGGTAATTCCTTGTTGAACAATCTTGTGGTGCCACCGGTGAGTGACCAGAGCGGGACGATCATGATCGGCAGACTCATCACCCCAAAGAGTGCCCCTCGTGACGCAGCCCGCGCGACAAGGGCTGCCGCAAATGTACACGCGATGGTGATACATCCCAGCCCAAGAAAAAGAATCAGCAGATACAACGGAAGCGATGCGACCGTCGGCTTGAGAAAAACATGGTAGAGCGGAACAAGAACCAGAAACTGGATGAAAAACAGAAGCAGATTAAGCCAGAATTTCCCTAGAAATACCGACTGCGCCGGTGCCACGACTCGTAAGATTAATGCCGTCCCACTGTCCTCTTCACGAACAAACAGCAGTGACAGTGAAGTGATCGCGCTGAATAACAGAACGACCCAGAGTAACGACGCCTGCACCGTCGGAGTTAAATCCTCGGCACCAATCGAAAATGAAACTACCACCAGCGAGACAACTCCAAAAAGCAGCACCGTATTGACCGCTACTTTTGAACGTAATTCGAGAAGCAGATCCTTCTGGAACACTGCCCAGGCCGAACTGATCATCCCTTCCCTCTGAATTCATGGGCGGATGAAGAAAGCAGATGAATCTGTCTGTCGCTCAGAGCAACTTCCCGTTCATCATTCGTCGCAAGTGCAATCGCCGCAAAATCGCGCCAACTGCTCAGGCGAGATTTAATGAGTGCATGACCGTCCTGATCGAGGGTACTCCCCGGTTCATCAAGAATGAGAAGTGCCGGACGGAGAATTTCAATCGCTGCCAGCTTGAGTCGCTGTTTCATGCCGGAGGAATAGGTTCGCACCAGATCACTTCCTCGTCCACCCAGACCAACCTGCTCAAGTGCAGATTGCACCGCGCGACCGTCAAAATGACGACCGGTCACTTCAGTCAGAAAACGGAGGTTTTCATCTGCAGTGAGGGGTTCGTACCAATGAGAGTACGGCGCGACTATCCAGCTCACCGCACGACGTTCGTCGTAGGATAATGCTCGGCCATCAAGCTCCCATTGGATGGTGCCTTTCGTTGGACGCAATTGCCCAAGCAGGATCATCGACAGAGTTGATTTACCGGAGCCATTTCCGCCGGTAACTCCCAGCACCTCTCCCGTCTGAAAGCTGAGATCAAGATTAGCAAACAGTTCTCGCCGGCCAAATTTTCGGGCGAGTGATTGACCATGCACGAGCAGCATGCAGGAAAGAACGGAAATTGGATGAGAACGGAAACTCTAAACTATTATAAAGAAATGTCTGAGGTGATCAGACAAAACCAGGGACTACTTGCTTGATGTCCCCGGTGCGGCATTCGGACGGTAGAGCCGACGATACGGAATAGTCAGCTTGGTGGCGTCCGGATCATCGAAAGAGAGAGTGATCGACTCTTTGAAATCAGTCGCTAATGCCTGAGGCGTGACGGTCAGCGTGCATTCAACTTTCCCCATCGGAGGGATCGTCTTCGGAACAGAGACTGTCACAGATTTTCCATTATTGTCAGCGACAGTAATCTTGTATTGCAAATTTGTCAGGTTGGTCAATGTGAAGCTCGCTTTGCGGCGTTCCTTCGTTCCGAATTGCGAAATATCAACCTGGAATGGAGTTGGCAGAATCGGTCGAAAGAGGGCCGTGTCTCTGGTGACATTGGCGTAGATTTTCAGGACGTACTCGGTGCTGTCCCCTTCGATCCAGAACTTCGGACGTTTCGAAATGATTCCAAGAAAATTACCCGAAGAAAAAGTAATCCCGAGAGGGATACTGTCGCCGGGGCGGATCAGTGAATCAGGCATCGGGATCTGCGTGCAGCTGCAACCGGCATCGATACGGGAGACCTTGAGTGGTTCTGTCCCCGGATTCTTGACCCAAAAATTACGCGTACACAATGCCCGCTGACCAACTAGCCCGAAATCAAAGGTGTCTTTACTTACTTTTGCCTTTGGAGCCGCACTCACAGAGGAGAACGTCAGAAAAAAACAGAAACCCACTGCCGTCATAAATGACAGAGTGGAAATCAGTCTACCATGAGAAATGCTCAGTTGATTGGTCTGAAGAGTCGATCCCATCTGACTTTCTCAATAAAGTGAACGGCGTTAAACAAAAACAAGCGCGGTACAGAAAGTGGATCAGTCAATGAAACAGGGGGAGAGTTGTGTTCCCCTTCGTTCCATGACCAATGGACGGCCATCGCCATACCGAGGACATTGGCACGCGGTACGGTTCCCCAGAAGCGGGAGTCGTAGGAGTTGTCCCGGTTGTCCCCCATCATGAAAAAAGTATTCGCTGGAATCACATATGGCCCAAAGTTATCTCGACCCGTTCCGCGACGATCAGGAACAAATGCTTGCTCGTTCTGACGTTGGGCATCAATGAATTTCGCCCGCTCCGGATTATCTGAAATCACTCCGTTGACATAGAGCTGACTGTTTCTGATTTCGACGGTATCACCGCCGACCGCCACGCATCGCTTGATGTACTTGGTGACACCATCATCAGGGAAGATGAAGATGACCACATCCCCCGCTTTTGGATCGCGCACTGCCGGCAGTTTCCACTTGGTAAAGAGAATCTCAGCTCCGTAGATAAATTTGTTGGCCAGTAGAAAATCCCCAACCAGCAACGTGTCTTCCATCGACGACGACGGAATCTTGTACGCCTCAACCACCGAAGTCTTCACGACCAACGCGACCAGCAACGCTAGTCCGTAATTTTTGATAATATCCCAGATAAATCCGGTCACCCCCATTGGTCGGGAGGTAAGCTCAGGATCAGATTTTGTACGAGTGGTCGGCGTGGCCATATTCCCTTTCTACGGCAGTATCCCCGATAAGTTCACCGGATACTCCTGCCAGCTCAGACGCGACCCTAGTAGCCGCGAATCATCCGTAAGATATCGTTGTAGGTCACCATGACAATCAGAATGAGCAACAGCCCCATGCCGATCTGCTGAGCAAGGAGTCGCCCTTTTGCATTCACTGGGGAACCCTTGATCGCTTCAATTGCCAGAAAAATGAGATGTCCGCCATCGAGCACCGGAATTGGCAGAACATTCAGGACTGCCAGATTGATCGAGAGAAGGGCCATGAAGAACAAGAGGGACGGGAGCCCTTTCTTGGCCTGATTCCCCGACTCTTTGGCAATAAATATAGGTCCACCGAGCATGTTGGTACTGACCTCACCAAAAATCAGCCGCTTCACAAAAAGAACGGTTTGCCCGATCAGTTCATGAGTCGTCGTAAAGCCCATCGCCACGGCTTCGGTAAATGGATAACTTTCATACCGGTCAATCTTCTGGGCGATTCCGATTCTACCGACGGTGTCTATCGTCCCCTTTTCATTCGGAACCGGTTCACCCAATGGCACGATGCTGCCAGTTAAGACTTCGCTCCCGCGCAGCCACTCAAGTTCAACCGAAGTTCCCGGGTTGGCTGAAATCACGGCACGAAGAGAATCATACGACGTGACCTGTTTACCATTGATTGAAACTATCTGATCACCAGCCATGAGTCCGCCTCGTGAGGCGGGACTATCTGTCGAAACTTCACCGAGGACGATTTTTGTTTCGTCGACAATTGGTCTTCCGGCAAAAGTATACAGCCCAATCAGGACAAGTATGGCGAGGACATAGTTCATCAGCGGTCCGGCAATAATCACCGCCGCTCGTTTGGCGACCGACTTGTCCATGAAACTACGACCGATGTCGTTTGGATCAGGTGGAACGACTTCGGTCTTTTCAGCTTTCGGGTCTTTGGGGTCAGGCACCTCTTCGTCCGGATTTTCACCCAGCATTTTTACAAAACCACCAAGCGGGATTATTCCGATGCTGTATGCAGTCTCGCCGACGGTCTTGCTGTAAATGAAAGGGGGGAAACCGAGCGCGAAACGCTCGACCTTGATTCCTGCCCATTTCGCAACAAGAAAATGCCCCAGCTCATGAACAAACACGAGCACACCTAAGACGAATACAAACGCGAGAATAGTTGTCATGGAAGTTTCTCAATCACTGTACGGGCAAACTGCCTCGATTGTTGGTCGGCGAGAAGAATATCATCCAGAGAATCTAATTTTTCTATTGTCATCTGCTCCCGAACCCGGGCGATGACCTCAGGAATCTGCACAAATGAAATGGATCGCTCCAGAAACGCCGCCACCGCTGATTCATTGGCAGCATTAAAAATCGCCGGAGCGGTGCCGAGGTCATCGGCGGCATCCATGGCAAGCTGCAAACAGGGGAATCGCTTAGTGTCGGGCATCTCGAATGTAAGAGTAGACAGCTTCGACCACTCAATTGTTCCCGGCTGACCAGCCCAGCGATCCGGATAGGATAAGGCATATGAAATAGGGAGACGCATATCAGGGGTGGAAAGCTGCGCCATGACCGAGGAATCAGCAAACTCAATCATGGAGTGGACAATCGACTGCGGATGAACCACTACCTGCACTTTTTTCCGCGGCAGACCAAAAAGCATGACCGCTTCAATGATCTCCAGCCCTTTGTTGGCAAGGGTTGCCGAATCGATGGTCACTTTTGGTCCCATTCGCCAGGTCGGGTGAGAGAGTGCCTCCTCGACAGTCACGTCTTGTAGCTGATCTTTCGAAATTGTCCGGAATGGCCCGCCGGAAGCAGTCAGGATCAGCGATTTGATACTCGCCGGATCATTCCCCTGCAGTGCCTGCCAGAGCGCGGAGTGTTCTGAGTCGATGGGATGGACAACCGCCCCTGTCTTCTGGCAAATCGGCGCAAAGAGTCCCCCACCTGCGACGAGGGATTCCTTGTTGGCAAGGGCGAGGATCTTACCCTGTTCGACTGCTTGCAATGAAGCTGCAAGACCTGCTGATCCGACAACCGCATTGACAATAATATCCGCGTCGGAAAGTGCTGCCAATTCTGTCAGACATGAAGTCCCGACCAGGATTTCGACTTTCACTCCACCAAGCAAAGCGCGTAGACGATTACCGGATGATTGATCGACGATGCCTACAAACTTCGGTCGAAATCGTCTGACCTGTTCGGCGAGGAGAATCTCATTTGAGTGTGATGAAATCGCCAGCAACTCGCAGTGCTCAGAATTTCTAGAAATAACATCAAGAGTCTGCGTTCCGATAGAGCCGGTCGAACCAAGCAGCACAATACGTCGGAGACGAGTGAATCTCCTCCCTGTTGTCGGGACGAGTTGCGCTGAAGGAGTGCTCATGCTTGAACGAGTTTCTTTGCTGAGAGAAGGTGAAGTTGAAAGAACAGCACTGCTCACGCGCTGGTTATGCACGCGTGAGCAGTGTCAGAATACTTAGGATGCTCGGTGAGTTGCGAATTGACTTCGATCAACCCTTCTTCGGCTTTCCGCTTGCATCGGATACAAACGAATTGATCAGCTTCGGCGGATCGGTCTTGACATTCGGCGACCCTGCATACTTTTCGATCTTGTAGAGAACGTCGTACCCTTTCAGCAGATGTCCAAACACCGTGTACTGCTCATTGAGATGCGGGGCATCGTTGAAGCAGACAAAAAACTGCGTCGAGGCAGAATTCGGATCATTTGTGCGAGCCATGGAGAGAGTTCCCGCGACATGCGGCTCTTTCGAGAATTCAGCTTTCAGGGTGTAGTTCGCGCCCCCCTGACCGGTCCCCTTCGGGTCTCCCCCCTGCATCATGAAACCCGGGATGATGCGGTGAAAAATCTGTTTCGAGTAGAATCCGTCGAGCACGCGGGCATAAAATGAATCAGCATGATTCGGGGCGAGGTCATGAAAGAGTTCGATGGTCATGTTGCCGAAACTGGTTTCGAGAGTGACGATCTTGTTTTTGGCGTTACGCATCGGCATGACATAGTCGGCTGCCGCTTTTGAAGTGTCGCCATAGGCGACGGCTGGTCTGGCTGGGCGAGGGCCGTCGGTGGCCGAAATATCCCCTTGAGCGCAGGCAAGAAGAAGAATACCGAGGGTCAGAGCTGCGCCGCCGGCACTGGAAAGTGAGTGAGCAAATTCTGAAATCGAGAGAGCCATCTGTTCAGTTCCAATCAAATCTGGGTGAGTGATTCATTAACCAAAAAAGTATAGGTGTTCAGCCATCGTCAGTAAACAAGAACAGTCACGGGACGGGGACGAGAATCTCCCTGTCCGTTGGCTGGGCTTGCGTAACTGTCCAAGGGTTATACAAAATGGGGGGCTTCCGGATGAAGCCTCTGATCCCCCTATTTTTTTGCTTGGCAAAATTATTCAACTCAATATAATTACGGTACACTCGAAAGGAGGTGGTCCAGTTTATATGATGAAACGCGACTTACGTGAGGTGACTGCTATCTAGCGGTCGATCTGGATCCCTCCAGTTCACCCTGGATAAATCCACACAGAATCACCGACCGGGTTCTCGCAAGAGGACCCGGTTTCTGTTTGTGGGGGGGCTAGAGTCCCTACGAGTGCGAATCTTAGGACCAATTGAATCTCTGTTCAAACTCCCCCAGCAGCACAGAATAGTTCTGAAACTCACTTCGGATGAGTTCTTCTTGTCCCAGCTTGAAGTAATCATTGCCCAAGCCCATAAACCTGAGAGAGAATTCTAAGGTCGCCAGGGCCGTAAATAACGACCTGGAGATCGCCTCTTCACTTCTGGGATCGTAGAAACTTCCATCCTTCTTGAAATAATTTCTGACTCCCAAAATCAAACCATGAGTGGGCTGAGACCAGTTTCGATAATGGCGATCATACTCTTGCTGAGTCCTCGTAGTCTTTTCACCAGCATTAGCAGACATACGTTCATCCAATATTTGACAAATTCTTTCAACAGAAATTGAACCGATGTCTTGGTCACTCCCAGGCTCCTCTATATCTCTCAATTCACTTTTCAATTCGCCCAAAAGACTTCTCAATTCTTCAGGATCATCACTCAACGGTTTTCCGACGCCAGACTTGAATGACTTAGAGTCGTGTTGCTTTAGTAGTTCCTTTATTGATTTGACATTGAGAGATAGACACACAGCAGTAGGGTTTTGACTGGTGAGTATGAAGTTCATGTGCCAAACTACTTCAAGCAAAGATCTACACAAAACCGATGCCGGTTCACTCCTCAGATCGTCTGAAAGCATCTGTATGGCCTTGCAGAAGTCGTTAACTCGAAGAAACTCTGCTTGGAAGTAAACGAAGAGTCTAGGATCGTCACTTGATTTGGATTCAAGTGCCTTCCAGACCTGCCCTCGAACCTCGCCTAAACTCTCAAATGCCTTTCGAATGCTTGGATATTCATCCCGAAGTATTTTTGGCTTCAACAGAACCCCTACCTCGGCAGGAAATAGCGAATACCGACACCGATAGTCAGATACCGAGGGCGATCATTCAGAGAACCGATCGAAACTGAATTGATCGACGAGAGTGTCATCCGACCTCCGGTTGAGGCCTCATCGATCACCGCCAAATCTGCCCCGAAATTTAGATGAAGATCACCTACCAATTCTGCATTCGCATCCTCGCCGGGGGCAGATTCTGAAAAAGCCCCGACCGACAATCCAGCCCCGACATAGGGCGCCAGCGATGCTTTGCTATGTGGCAGTAAGTAGAGATTCAGATCGGCGCCAATCTCATAGAGATTGTAGCGATAGTCTTCGGTAATAAACTGCTCCGCGAATCGGTCAAGCTCGACATGCGCATACCGGAAATTGACGCCGAAAGTGTACTGATCGTTGATGAGCTGCCCGAATCCAAGCCCGATGGTCCAGGTCGGATCGAAGACATCACTCGCCGTGAGAAATGTTGGCCGGTCATTCTGATCAACGAAGATGAATTGACCGAGTCGGTCATACTCATGAATCGGAGAACTGCCACCTACAGAAAACTCGAAGTAGCCAGTCTGACGTGCCCCGCGAACAACTGCATCCGCAGATGATGCCCAACCAATGACTCCGGCAACGACGAGTGCCAGGAGTGCGATATTTTTTCGTAATGTAGTCATCTGAACAATCTCCTTCGGTAGCGGGATCGACCTCGGCATTGGACATAAATGCACCGGGGCTGAACCCAAAGTCATTATACTATTCGAAGAACCATTCCGTTCGACAAATGTTCAGAGGGAGATTCTCACCTGATTTTCAGCCCATAAAAAGAACCGACCTCTTGAAAGGTCGGTTTGTTTTCGGGTATTCATCTTGTGGACATCACCCTTCGACAATCTCAGGGTGACAAAGAGCAACACCACCTAGTCAGCCTGTGAGCGGCAGGCGCCCTCGACTGCCCTTCTTCGTTACGAAATTAATACCCCAGAAACTTGAGCTGCTCTTTGTACGTGTCCGCTGATTTCTTCAGCGCAGCGGATTCGCCAGCCGAGAGCTTGATGTCGAGAATCTTTTCGATCCCATTCGCACCCAGCACCACCGGCACACCAATGTACAGGTCGTTCAGTCCAAAGTTTCCGTTCATCAGTGCAGAGGCGCACAACACACGTTTTTCATCGCTGAAAATCGCTTTGCACATATCCACCGACGCCGCCGCAGGAGCATAAAATGCCGAGCCCGTTTGCAGCAGACGTACAATCTCGCCACCACCATCGACGGCGCGATCACAAATTGCCTTGATCCGTTCGGGAGAAATCAACTCAGTGATCGGCACACCAGCGACGGTGCTGTAGCGCGGAAGCGGAACCATAGTGTCGCCGTGCCCGCCCATGACAAGGGCCTGCGTGTCAGTCATGGCAACTCCCAATTCCATCGCCACGAATGAACGAAAGCGAATAGAATCGAGCACACCGGCCTGACCGACCACACGATTCGCCGGAAAGCCGGTCACTTTGAACATATGGTAGGTCATCAGATCGAGTGGATTCGAAACCACGATCACAATCGACTTTGGCGCGTGGGTCTTGATATTCTGCGCAACGCTGCCGACGATATCGGCATTCATTTTGAGCAGGTCTTCACGAGTCATTCCCGGTTTGCGCGGCAATCCAGCGGTGACAATAACGATATCCGAACCAGCGAGGTCTTTGTAGTCGCTCGTTCCGGTGATCATGGCGTTATAGCCACGCACCGGACCGGCTTCAGTCAGATCAAGGGCCTTCCCTTTGGCGACACCCTCGTTGATATCCAGCATGACGACATCGGCGATATTCGCTTCTGCGATATACATCGCACATGATGCTCCGACGTTTCCTGCCCCGATAACCGCAATTTTCTTTTGCATACATCTCTTCTTCTGTTACAACTATCAGTGAGCGGTACTACTTCTTGAGTTCAGGAAAGAAAAAGGCGATTTCATTCGCCGCATTTTCATCCGAATCAGAGGCATGTACCGAGTTCTTTTCTACATCCAGTCCGATTTCCCATCGCAGTGTACCGCACGCGGCTTTCGATGGGTTGGTCGCGCCGATCAGTGCGCGGGTATCTTCGACCGCGTTCTCTTTTTCCAGCACCATCGGAACAACAGGACCGGAGGTCATGAATGCGACCAGCCCATTGATAAATGGCTTGTCCGCATGCACGGCGTAAAACTGCCGCGCCTGTGCTTCGGTGAGGGTGAGCATGCGCATTGCCTTAATGCTGAAACGTGCACGTTCGAGACGGTTGATCACATGACCAACCAGATTTCTGCCGGTTGCATCCGGCTTTACCATGAGTAGGGATCTGCTCATTCTATCTTCTTCTCTATCTTTCTGTATCTCCGCGATCTCCGCGGACTCGTCAGGGTGTTATTTCTTTTTCTTTTTCGTGACTGTTTTCTTGGTGGCTGCTTTTTTCACCGGCTTCGCCATGCTTTTCTTCCCAGCGCCGGATGACTTCGGCGAAGAGGATGACATCCCCATTCGGAAACTCCCTGGTTTTGTCTTCGCGACAGCGATTTTCTCGACTGGTGCAACCACCACGCCGATTTTCTTGCCACTCATCCGTTCTTTCAGAAGCGCAGGCAATTCGGTCGGCGATCCCGCAACAGGTACGCCTGCATCATTGAGGGCTTTGATCTTGTCAGCAGCAGAACCACTCCCGCCGGAGATAATCGCACCGGCGTGCCCCATGCGTCGTCCCGGAGGAGCAGTCTGACCGGCGATAAATGACACGACCGGTTTCTTGACATGCTTCTTGATGAATGCAGCGGCGGCCTCTTCGTCCGAGCCACCGATTTCACCGATCATCACAATTGCTTTCGTCGCCGGATCTTTTTCGAATGCTTCAAGGCAATCAATGAATCCCGTTCCATTTACCGGATCACCACCGATGCCGACACAAGATGACTGCCCCATGCCCACAGATGTCAGTGCCCAGATTGCTTCATAGGTGAGGGTGCCAGAGCGTGAAACCACGCCGACATTTCCTTTCAGCACAATATTGCCGGGCATGATGCCGACTTTTGAAAGCCCCGGCGAAATGAGTCCCGGACAATTCGGACCGATCAGACGCCCCCCTTTATCTTTCACATACGGAACGGCTTTCATCATGTCATTCGCCGGAATCCCCTCTGTGATGCATACAATCAGTTTGATTCCGGCATCGGCGGCTTCGTAGATCGCATCCGCTGCGTACGGAGGTGGTACATAGATCACCGAACAATTTGCATTCGTCTTGGCGACCGCCTCTTCCATGGAGTTGAAGACTGGAATGCCGGCAATACTCGTTCCCCCTTTGCCGGGAGTCACACCGCCGACGACCAGAGTGCCGTACTCTTTCATTTGCTGAGCGTGGAAACTACCGTCACGACCGGTAATTCCCTGCACGATTACTCGTGTCTTATTATCTATGAAAATTGCCATATTTCTTTCTCTCTTCTTGTTACGAAACCGTCAGCCCGGCGAGTTCGATTGCCCGCTTCACACCTTCATCGAGGGTGTCGGCGGTGTGAAGTTTTACCGTGGCGAGGATACGCTTTGCTTCCTGCTCGTTCGTACCTGCGAGACGGACTACGATGGGAAGCTGCGGACGGAGTTCATCGAACGCTTGCACGAGTCCGCGAGCGACATCATCACAGCGCGTAATGCCGCCGAAGATATTGATCAGAATCGCTCGGACTTTTGGATCGGCAAGAATGATCTGCATCGCCGCGACAACCTTCTTCGGATTAGATGATCCGCCGATATCCAGAAAATTCGCTGGCTCTGCACCGTATCGTTTGACCAGGTCCATCGTCGTCATCGCAAGACCCGCGCCGTTGACCATGCACCCGATGTTTCCATCGAGCTTGACGAAGGATAGATCGGCTTCGCGTGCTTTCACTTCCGACGGATCTTCTGCGTCGATATCACGCATGGCTGAGATTTTTGGCTGACGATAGAGTGCGTTGTCATCGACCGAGAGTTTTGCATCAAGAGCGACAAGCTTTCCACCCGGTGTTGAGACCAGAGGATTGATTTCAGCGAGAGAGGCATCACATTCCCAGAAGACACGATAGAGCTTCATGATCATGTCGGTCGCCTGATTCATCTGACCGGTGTCCTTGAACAATTTCGCAGCAAGTTGACGTGCCTGATAGACACGAAGTCCCTGCTGCGGATCAACCGCATACTTGAAAATTTTCTCCGGTGTCTTCTTAGCAACCTCTTCAATGTCAATCCCACCGGCCGCGGAGACCATGATCACCGGTCGCTTGGATGCGCGATCCAGAATGATCCCGACATACGCTTCGGAGAGAATCTCTTCTGCAACCGTCACCAGCACTTTACGGACTTTGTGTCCGTTGATATCCATGCCGAGAATAGACTGCGCAAGGACCCGAGCCGATTCCGGATTTTCGGCATATTTGACCCCACCGGCCTTCCCTCGTCCGCCGGTATGCACCTGGGCTTTGACCATCACTGCTTTGTGGTAGCCGACGGCGATTTCGCGCGCCTGTTGCGGCGTGGTCGCGATTTCACCGGCGGGGATCGGAATACCGGCCTGAGCAAACAGCTCCTTGGCCTGATACTCATGTACGTTCATAGATCAGTTTCCTTCTGGCTTTCATCATCCATTTCAAGTTCAGTATCGCTACGAACAACCCGTGGGTTGTTCAGATCGTAAGCCATCACCAGTGGAGTGAGACCCTCAACGCTGTTCTGCGACGGGTCATCCAGCACTGCCTCAAGCAATGCATTCAGAATGTAGCCCACAAGTGGCCCGGGGGGAATATCCCGAAGTCTCATGACATCCAGCCCCGAGAGGGCTAAATCAGAAATTCCGAACGGGGGTTTCCGGTCGAGTTCCTCCCGAATACGGCGTTCGAACTCGTCAACATCCCGCCCTAGTCCCCCTTTTCCCTGACCAACGATATCCGCTCGTCGCAGCTCTAGAAGATCAAAGATCAGATCAAGCCCGACCCGTCGAATCAATCGCCGCAGTCCTTTGTCAGTGACATCATGGGTGTACATGTGACGTTCAACAAGGGTGGCGACCTCTTCGGTCAGTTTCCGGCTGTATCGCCAGCGAGACATCACCCGCTTGGCAATTCGTGCACCGCTGATTTCATGACTGTAGAAAGTCGCGCCATCATCGACCAATCGCCGATGCTGCGGCTTGGTGATGTCATGAAAGAGTGCGGCAAGACGAATACGTAAATTCTTGGGAGCGGCATCAAGAGTGTGCAGAATGTGCTCGAAGACATCGTGAGTGTGATACGGCCCCGGTTGAGTCACACCAACACACAATGCAAGTTCCGGAAAGAGATGATCGAGTAATCCCGTCTGTTGCATCAGACGAAATCCGTGCGACGGTCTATCGCTGTGCTCAAGCAGCTTGTTCATCTCTTCTTGAATTCTCTCGGCTGAGACTGAACTAATCAGTTGAGCATGCTCTTTCAGAGAAGCGAGCGTCTCTGCTTCGATTTCGAAATTGAAGCGTGCGGCAAACTGCATCGCACGGAGCATTCGCAGCGGATCCTCTTCGAAGGAGCGAAGAGAGGTCATTCGCAGAAGACGTCGCTCTATGTCTTTTATGCCACCAAGTGGATCGATGACGGTCTCACTCTCCACATCAACTGCCATCGCATTGATAGTGAAATCCCGACGGGATAGATCGACCTCCACCGGAAGTGCCGGATCGAAATCGACCTCAAAATCAGCATGTCCGACACCGGTAGAAAATTCTCGACGCGGAAGCGTGATATCAAAGGTGTGAGTCTGCTGCGTGAACTTGATCACACCGAAACTCTTGCCAACCAGGTCGACTCGCCCATGACGTTTGAGAATACCGGTTAATTCTTCGTACGGTATACCAGTGACCAGATAGTCACGGTCTTTCTGCGGCGAACGTCCGGTCATGAGACGATCACGCACTGCTCCCCCAACCTCGTAGACTTTGCCACGTTTGAGAAGTGCATCCAGAGCTGAAGCTGAAAGGTGGCACATAGGGAGTGACATCACGGGACGACGATCGTCCCTCCTTCTCCTGCCAGTGCTCGCCGCGCATTGTTTAACGAGGTAATGGCGACCATCTCTCCACCGCTTTCAATGAACTTGATTGCCGCAGCAACTTTCGGCCCCATCGATCCGGCAGGAAAATGCCCTTCGGCGGCATATTTCTTAAGTTCACTCACCGAAACCTTGTTCAATTCTTTTTGATCTGGTTTTCCGAAATTAATCGCGACTCGTTCGACGCCAGTGAGAATGCAGAGAATCTCTGCACCGATCTCTCGGCCAAGTACCGCTGATGATATGTCTTTATCGATGACTGCGTCCATTCCTTCGTACAGACCGCGATGATCAATGAAGACCGGAATCCCACCGCCACCTGCTGCAATCACAATCACATCCGACTCGACCAACTGACGAATCACTGGTGCCTCGACTACTTTCGTTGGGATTGGCGAGGGAACGACTCGACGCCAGCCACGATTTCCATCCTGCTTCATCACCCAGTCACGAGTCTCGGAATACATTTTGGCTTCTGCCTCAGTGTAAAACTGCCCCACATACTTCGCTGGATTTGCGACCGCAGGGTCGTGCTCATCGACAATCATCTGGGTAATTACGGTCACGACTTCAAGTGAGATATTCTCCTGCTTGAGTCTGTTTTGCAATGACTGCGCGATCATATACCCCATCCCCCCTTCAGTGTCTGCAACGCAGACACCAAGCGGAAGAACAGGAGCCTTCCCGCGAGAGAGTTCGATGCGAAGGAGTGCATTCCCCACCTGGGGGCCGTTCCCATGCGTAATCACGACTCGATAGCCGTGTGTCAAAAGATCGATTATTCCATCGAGGGCCAGACGAGTATTCGAAAACTGATTCGCAATCGTGTCGTCCTGACCCGGTTGTGTAATCGCGTTCCCTCCAAGGGCAACGACAGCGGTTCGCTTATGACGATCAGTAGGCATCAAATGACTTACTGATTGTCGATCTGTGCACGTTGCATGGTGCCGGAGAAATCGACATAGACCGATTTCCATTCAGAGTAGACATCTAGCGCTGCTTCCGATGCCTCTCGGTGCCCATTGCCGGTCTCTTTTACGCCGCCGAACGGCAAGTGTGTCTCGGCTCCGATAGTCGGTGCGTTGACATAGAAAATTCCCGTCTGCACATCACGGATCGCGGCGTAGGCTTTGTTCACATCACGTGTATAGATCGAACCGGACAGACCATAGACGGTGTCATTCCCAAGCATGATCGCTTCATCGAATGACTTGCAGGTGGTCACACTCAGGATCGGCCCGAAGATCTCTTCCTTCCAGATTCGCATGCTGCGATCGACATCGGCAAAGATCGTCGGCTGGGAGAAAAATCCATGATCGTAATCACCACCGGTCAACTTTGATCCACCAGCGACGAGTTTGGCACCATCTTTCTTTCCGATCTCGACATACGCCAGCACTGATTCCTGCTGACTCTTGCTGATATGCGGCCCCATCTGCATCTTCGGATCAAGACCGTTGCCGACTCGAATTGCTTTCGCTCGTTCGACGAGCTGCTCGATAAATTTCTTTGCAATCGCTTCGTGCAAAATGAGTCGGCTGGTCGCCGTGCACCTTTGCCCGGTCGTTCCGAACGCACCCCAGAGAACGCCATCGAGGGCGAGCTCAATCTCGGCGTCATCCATCACAATCTGGAAGTTCTTCCCCCCCATTTCGAGGCAGGCATGCTTAAATTTCGGCGCGCAGAGTTGCGAGACTTTTCTGCCGATCTCTGTCGAACCAGTAAAGGAGACTACTTTGATCCGATCATCGGTGATGAGTGAATCACCGAGTGAACTACCCGTTCCGGTGACCATATTCACCACTCCCGGCGGAAGCCCTTCATCATGAAATGCCTTCATCAGATTCACCACAGAAAGAGGTGTGTCGGTTGCGGGCTTAATAACTACTGTATTGCCGCAAATAAGCGCCGGCATGATCTTCCATGCCGGAATCGCCATCGGGAAATTCCACGGAGTAATCATCGAGCAGACACCAAGTGGCTGACGAACTGTCATGTTGAACTTGTTAGGCAGTTCTGATGGCGAAGTCATCCCATACAAGCGACGTCCTTCCCCTGCCATGTAGTAGGTCATGTCGATCGCTTCCTGCACATCCCCGCCAGTTTCCGCCATGACCTTCCCCATTTCGCGGGTCATGTCACGCAGATGTGACTCCTTCTGACTCGCCAGACGGGCTGCGACTCGATACAAAAGCTCACCACGTTTTGGAGCCGGGACGAGTCGCCATTTCTCGTAGGCTTGATTCGCGGCATCGACTGCCGAGCGGACATCATCAGGGGTCGACTTCTGAAAAAGCCCGATCAGGTCGCGTTGATCGGCAGGATTACGATTTTCAAAGGTCTCTCCATTTTTAGATGCGACCCATTGGCCATTAATGTAGTTGTTATGAATGGGCGCGGATGCCACAGCTAACTCCTTGTTATGTATCACATTACTGGCATCCCATCAGATGCCACTTGAAGAGACCGACAACCTGAAGCCGTCAGCCCGTAAAGGGAAGCCCCGAATATAGAGCTACTCAAATAGAGGGTCAACGCCCGAATATCAGCGGCGAAAATGAACTAGAGTTGAGCTTTCGGATTTTCTCAGCGCATGATTCGCTTCAAAAAGAAAGTAAACAGCAAGCGGGGGGATATTCGTTATATTTCAAATCGGTCATGCTACTTACTACGCTCTTCTCACTTTGGATGTGTGCCCCTCTTGCTCCTTTGAATCCGCTGGAGCAGGATACTGCCAATGCCGTAAATATGCAGTTCTCCATCGGTCTGCATAGCCCCAGTGAAATTCTTAAAGCCGCGCCGGAGATGGCACTTCGTTACGAGATGCTCACCGTTCATCCGTTGATCATTCGGTTTGGTGCCGAGTACAAAGACGGCAGTATTTCGAGTACGCTCCATCCACAGGGGCCGCTTCAAACTTATACGATCTCAGCGGAAGCCATGTATTACCGCGGGACACGAGAACTGACCGGCTTTTTCGGAGCAGGACCGCTCTACACGTTTAATAGCTTCACTCCGAATCAATCGACTCGTGATTCACTGTCTCGTACGTCTGATATTGATCAGCTCAGTTTCAAGCCGACTTTCGGCTATCGTCTTTTTTTTGGTGCTCGCTATATGCGAAGATATTCGATAGAAGTACGGATTACGGAGACTTACCCAAGTCTGGTTGAACGAAGCAACGGGCTGGGGACAGAGTATGCAATCGGAAAAGAGAAGATCAAGACCAGCTCAATTTCGCTGACCTTCGGCTACCTGTTCAAGATCAAGTAACTGCTATCGAATTTGCCCCTGTTGATAGACCGACAAGAATGATTTTCTGAATGCATCGAAGCGTTTCTCTTCGATTGCCTTGCGAATCCCCTGCATGAGATGCTGAAAAAAGAAAGTATTGTGAACTGACGACAAGACCATCGCAGTAATTTCCGATTGATTGTACAGATGCCTCAGGTATGCCCGGCTATACCGTTTGCAACAAGGGCAATTGCATGCTTCATCAAGTGGACGAGGATCATCGGCATACTCGGCATTCCGATAGACTAGTGGCCCGCGGGAAGTGAAGACCGCGCCGGTGCGGGCATTTCGGGTCGGAAGGACACAATCGAACATGTCGATTCCATACGACACCGCCATCAGAATATCCTCAGGATATCCAACCCCCATCAGATAACGCGGACGATCAGTCGGTAGCTGTGGCATCGTCGCCGCAAGCATCTCTTCCATGAGTGGCTTCGGCTCGCCTACCGATAAGCCACCAACTGCGTAGCCGGGAAAATCCAGATCGACTAGCTCTTTTGCCGATTGCACACGCAACTCTGCATTCACTGATCCCTGCACGATGCCGAAGAGGAATTGTCGCCACTTGGAATCTTCGGGATGTTCCGCGAGATAGATTTTTGCTCGCTTTGCCCATGCTGTGGTGCGAGTTACTGCCGTTGCCGCTTCTTCATGGCTACAGGGATAGGGGGCACACTGATCGAGCACCATGATAATATCTGCCCCGATTGCCTGTTCAATCTCCATCACTTTCTCAGGGGTAAAGCGATGTTTCGATCCATCCAGATGAGACTTGAATTCGACCCCGTTGTCATCGAGTACAGAAAGATCACGGAGTGAAAAAATCTGAAAGCCACCAGAATCAGTCAGAGTCGGTTTCTTCCAGGCATTGAATGCCGCAAGCCCACCCAGGCGACGAATCAGTTCATGTCCAGGGCGCAGATAGAGATGATAGGTATTACCAAGAATCATCTCGGCACCGGCATGCTCAATATCTTCCATCGTAAGAGCTTTCACCGCACTTGATGTCCCTACGGGCATGAATGCCGGAGTCTCGACGGTACCGTGATCGGTGTTGAGACGACCACGACGAGCAAGCCCGTCGGATGAGAATTGCGTGTAGAGTGCAGTGTTGTTTGAGGACATGAGCCGGAGAGAATAGTTGTTACAAGAGAGATTGTCAGCCAGAAGTCAGCAGCAAGTTGAAATCAGTTGAGTCAATCGAAGACAATTTGCATCAGTCCGGCAACATCGGCGACCTGATGCACTGAGCCGGTCGAATTCCCACTTTTCTCCATCGATTGCTTCGGAACGGCGAGTGATGTAAAGCCGAGACGGGCTGCTTCACTGATGCGCTGTTCAAGCTGACTGACCGGACGCATCTCTCCGCTGAGTCCAAGTTCTCCAACCACCACCATCCGCGAGGCAACCGGTCGATTGGTGAGTGAAGAGATAATCGCCGTCGCAAAGGCGGCATCTGCTGCTGGTTCGACCAGACGAAGCCCACCTGTCACAGAAACAAATACGTCCTGCTGCGAGAGTGGGTACCCTTCCCGCTTTTCGAGAATCGCCAGCAGCAAACTCAATTTCCGCTGATCGATTCCACTGGCGACACGTTGCGGGCTGCCGTAGGCAGCCGATGTGACAAGGGCCTGCACTTCGACGAGAATCGTGCGGGTTCCCTCGCAGATTGCGGTCACTGCCGAGCCGGGGGTTGGTTTCTCATGTTGACCAAGAAAGACTGCCGACGGATTCGCGACCTCTTCGAGCCCTCGTGCGGTCATGCGAAAAACGCCGATTTCACTGGTGCTGCCGAATCTGTTTTTTGTCGCGCGCAAAATGCGATGCAGATGGGTCTGATCCCCTTCAAAGGTCAGCACCGTATCGACAATATGTTCAAGCACTTTGGGACCAGCGACCAGCCCCTCTTTGGTCACATGACCGATCATGATCACACTTGTCCCCGAACTTTTGGCGATCAACGTAAGTTGGTATGCCGACTCACGCACCTGCGCGACAGTTCCGGGAGGTGAATCAAAGAGCGGACTCGAAAGAGTCTGCACTGAATCGACCAAGAGCACATCAAACGGCTTGGATGAAAGCAAAGCGGCGAGTTCATCGACCACGGTCGATGACACAACTTCCAGCGATGAATCTTTCAGACCGAGTCGTGTGGCGCGAAGTTTGATCTGATCGAGTGATTCTTCCCCGGCGACATAGAGGACTCTCGCTCCGAGGGCGGCATAACTAGCGGCTGCCTGCAACAAGAGCGTCGATTTGCCGATCCCCGGATCACCGGAGAGAAGCACACTCATGCCGCGAACCAGACCGCCGCCAAGCACACGATCAAACTCAGCAATCCCGCTCAAGAGACCGGACAATTGGCTTGGTTTGATCGATGCGAGTGAAACTGATTCCGGGGCGTTGCTGGCGTGCTTTTTCTTGGAGCTGCTCAGACGTTCTTCGGCGAGAGAATTCCAGGCACCACATTCCCGGCATTGCCCCTGCCATTTCTGATGTCCTGCCCCACACTGTGCACAGACATAGAGTGTCTTTTGTGCTGCCTTGATCATCGCCATGAGGGAAGCCTATCCTATGCTTCGTATTTTATCACGATTAAATTCTATTACAGAGGAGAGTAGCCAGATTGTTTAATTCTGTCTTCTCGTGCATCAATTTCACTCTCGACTGAAAGATTCTCAAACCTAGTATATTCTTTCAGAAATACTAGATGAGCGGACCCAGTCGGACCGTTTCTTTGCTTCGCAACAATCACTTCAGCCTTACCAAGCTTTGCGTAATTGTCGGGATCATTTCGTTCTGTTTGGTTGAGGTAGTATTCTTCCCGATAAACGAACATAACTATGTCAGCATCTTGTTCAATTGCTCCTGACTCTCGCAAATCGGACAATTGCGGGACTCGATCCTTACCTCTCTGTTCGACCATTCTAGAAAGTTGTGAAATTGCTATCACGGGTATGTTAAGATCCTTAGCAATTGATTTCATGCTTCTAGTAATTAGGGCAACTTCTTGTTGTCTATTTTCAAACCCTCCCGATGCAGTCATTAATTGCAAATAATCAACAATGATTGCGCTTAGGGTGGGAACTTGTTGCTTTAGTCTACGTGCCTTTGCTTTCAACTCTAGTGAAGTAAGTGTCGATGAATCGTCAATATATATCGGAGCGAGTGCCAAAGGGCCACCAGCTCTTGTAAGGGCATCGACCTCTACGTTGCTAAGGTGTCCCCTTCTAATTTTTTTCGCGTTTACTCTGGCCTGTCCGCACAACATTCTGGTAACTAACTGCTCCTTTGACATTTCTAGGGAAAATATGCCAACGGGAAGCTTACTACCGAGTGCTATGTTTTCTGCAATGTTCATTGCTAGTGCAGTTTTTCCCATTGCTGGTCTTCCTGCTATAATCACAAGATCACCTTTGTGAAGACCCTCTATCAATTCATCTAGCCTAGAATACCCCGTCTTTACGATATCATGAAAAATGGGATCATCAGGGTCAGACTGAATTCTAGTAAAAATTGTCTCAACAGGCTTGTCTATCGATACGAAACCTTTTCTTAACTTGTACTCTGAAAGTTGAAAAATGACAGATTCTGCCTGATCTAACAGCTCGTCTGCGGACACGCCTGATCTGTAACAGTTTTCGGAAACTTCTGAAGACGCTTGAACTAGCTGCCTAAGCAGTGACCTTTCTAGAACAATATCTGCAAAATGCCTTGCGTGCGCCGTAGCTCCAACCATTTCGACGATTTCGACTAGAGTAGACCGACCTCCAATCGAATCCAAATTGCCGGTAGATAGCAGCTTTTCACTTACCATTGAGAGGTCGAATGGCAAGGATAATTTGTATAGCTCTAGAATTGCCGCGAATATTTTACGATGTCTTAAACTGTAAAAGTGGACTTCGCTATCGATCACTTCTACTACCCGGTTCATGGCTTCCGGGTCCTTCATGATCGAACCTAAGACTGCTATCTCAGCATCAATCGAGTGCGGCGGCTCAAGTGAACCTTTCTTTCTTTGAACATCTGACATAAGTCAAATAGGTAACTAATATTCTGTCCAATTGCAACCTCCCTCATGCTATCCAACTCTCTTCGGAAGAAGGTCATATCGGGCCTTGAGAAGTTTCATATCCTCCCAGCAGTCCCGTTTATATTTCGGGTCACGCAGCAACGCTGCTGGATGATAGGTGACAATCGTCGGGATCCCCATCACATCATGCCATTGCTGGCGAATTTTCAGGAGTGAAAACTCCTTTGTATGCGGCAGCATGGCAAGTGAGGCAGTCCGCCCCAAACAACAGATCAGATCAGGTTTGATCAGGCGAATCTGTTCATTCAGATACGGACGACAGGCGGTCATCTCTTCCGGCGATGGGACCCGATTGCCCGGGGGACGGCACTTGACCACATTCGCGATATAGGCGATCTCACGATTCAGCTCGATAGAGATGAGAATCTTGTCGAGGAGTTGTCCGGCCCGACCGACGAATGGTTCACCGATACGGTCTTCATCTGCCCCCGGCCCTTCACCGATAAACAGGACACGCGCCTTCGGATGACCAACCCCATACACAAACTTGTTACGCGTCGCGCCCAGAGGACATTTCTGGCAATTACAAATTGCCTCTCGATGCGCTTCCAGACTGGGATATAGAATTTCTGCTTCGGCAAGACTACTGCTGATCTGTACTTTGGGAATGTCAACTTTCGTAGTTCGATTCAGAATGATCGAGTCAGTTCCGAGTGATCGCTCCGCCTCAATGGCATGCTGGAGCAACTCACGAGTAAGGGTAATATCACTTCCACGATTTGAAAGCTCATTTGATGCGTGATGTTTGTGTTCGTTCTTTCCCATGTCGATGGTGAACGTAGGCGGCAAGATCGTAAGCGTAAAGCCCTTTGGCGAATTCGCCATCACATTTTCGAAAAAACTATTAGCGCACTTTGTTGCCCACAGGGTGATGTGGACAGAATGTGACTAGAAAAGATTCGCGACAGTTCGAATCAGGCGGATCGCCGCTTCCCGCTTCGACATGAGCGGCCAGTCCTCCGAATTCCCACCTTTGTGGATAAGCGTGAGCTTATTGGTATCATGTTCAAATCCGGCACCGGGATCGGATAAGGAATTGAGAACAATCAGGTCGAGTATCTTTTCAGTCAGCTTTGTTTTGGCATTGGCGAGAGCGTGATCAGTTTCAAGGGCAAAACCAACCACCCGCTGATGTGCTTTGCGAGTCTTCGACACTTTGGCAAGAATGTCGACGGTCGGAGAGAGCGGCAGATCGGGAAGACTCCCCGCGTGCTTCTTGATTTTCGTTTTCGAAATTGTTGTGGGAGTAAAATCAGCCGGCGCTGCCGCCATGATCAGACAATCTGCATCAGCAAAATGGGAGAGCACTTCCCGGCAGAGTGAATCGGTGGTTTCGATGTACTGCATCGACGCACCCCGTACCGGATCAAGCGAGACCGGTCCACTGATGAGAGTGGTTTCGGCTCCGGCTCGTACGGCAGCGCGAGCGATGGCATATCCCATCTTGCCGGAACTTCGATTCGAGAGATAGCGAACCGGATCGATTGCTTCCCGTGTGGGCCCGGCCGTGACTATCACTTTTCGTCCAGACAATTTCTCACGAAGCTCGGACTCTTCTTCCAGATATTTTTCGATCACGGAGAAGAGTGCTTCCGGCTCGGGCATGCGACCAACACCGACGGTTTCGCAGGCCATCGAGCCCTCATCCGGATCGATAATCTCGTAACCGAGATGTTTGAGGCGAACCAGATTCTCCTGTGTCGCACGATTCTCCCACATCTCCGGATTCATCGCAGGTGAGAGCAATATCGGCTTTGGTGTTGCGGAGAGAACCGTCGTAACGAAATCATCAGCGAGTCCCCATGCTAGTTTCGCAAGAAGATTTGCCGTAGCAGGAGCAACGAGAACCAGATCGGGCCAGGTAGCCAGATCAATATGACGAGTCGCGATCATACCGGATCCCCCTTGCCAAAGCGAGGTGTAGACCGGACGCTGCGAGACCGCTTCGAAGGTGAGTGGCGTGACAAATTCACGCGCTGAGTCGGTCATCATCACCTGCACCTCGGCTCCGGCTTTGCGAAGCAGACGAACAAGGTTCGGAATCTTATAGGCAGCGATGCCGCCGCTGACGCCGATCAAGATTTTTGTGTTAGTAAGTGACATCTGATGACCTGTGAGTTGCCGAGATGAGTGGAAACTCATCCCGACCTGCTCAGCCTTGTCTAGTTGACTCGTCCCGGGGGATCGAGGTAAATCTGATTGAGCTCTTCGTTATCATCCGAGCTGAACTCTCCGGAAACCACCCCAGATGCAATCCACTTGATCTGATCGACATTGACCGGGCGGATGCCATAGACAAATGCCTTCTCAAGCGACGATTCAAACTGTTCCGGATCGACGACGCCAAGATTCAGGAGGGTCAGCAACAGACCATATGCTTCAGGAGAAACCTGCAGACGTTCTTCCGGAGTCAAAATGCGATGCGGGGCATGGATACGAGGGATCCCCTCATACAAGCGATCGGGTGCACCGGCGTGTCGGTCTGACAGCCACACGTGTGCCTGACGAATTTCATCCTCTTCAAACCCAAGTTCCTTGAGACTGAGGAGAGATGCTTCGAGAGTCGGCAGAGCACCATTGTTTGCCTGGATCTGTTCGACGAGCTGGAAGATGATTTCAAGAGTGCGGTTATCCACATCGTCCTCTTCGTTTCAGTTGCACTAATCTACCCTTTCGGACGAAAAGCTACAAGCTTGAACCTGAAAAACTTACTTGAGTTCCGGCCAGTCTGGAAGTGTGAGGGGCATAGCTTCCAAGCCACTGTACCCCTTGAAGATAACCTCAATGTTCATCGTTTCGGCCAGTTTCAGAAACAGTGCTTTCGGGCGCGGAATTTTGAAACTGTCGAGATTCACTGAAAAAGTGGTCCGGACGGCCAGTACCTGACGGTTCCCCATACTCGACTGCATCGCGGAAATCTGGGAGGTCAGCTTCCGCTTCACACCATGAATGTAGAAATACCCTCTGGCTTTGAGGGTGTAGGTTGTATCTGCCTTCCATGCAATGGGAAGATCATCGATCGCAATCAACTCGAAATAAGCATACGGAAATTTCTCTGTATGCAGATGATTCTCCCGCATGTGCTCGTCACGTGTCGAGATCTCTGTTCTAAGCGTTCGCAGATCTACCTGAAGAATACCTCGCGCCGAATCATTGAGTACCGCAGGATTGAAATCGAAATGCCCGGCTATCTGTGTAGTAACCCCTTCGATAAATTCAAGTTTTGCCTGTGAACGAAAGAAAACCGAATCAGATTTTTTCGAAGAATCCAACACAAATGTAGCCGCAAAAGTTGAAGCAGATGTAAGAGAAATAATCAGGATGACTGTGCGGCACATCTTCGAAAAAGAAACTAATTTCATGGTATCATCCTTTCTAATTGTCCAATGCACCCTGATCAATCCAGTCCTTGATAATCTGCTGCTGGGCTGGGCTAAAGAATGGGCCACCATCCGGCATTCGATCTATTCCCGACGGAGGAGAGCTGGTGAGCACACGATAGAGGGTACTGTTTGCGCCAACAGGTGGATTTGAAATGATCGTTCCGTTGAAACCAGTTCCGTTTCGTACCTGAGCGTACGTTGCACTCCCGAGTGCGAGACCTCCGTCACTCGAACCTCCACCATGGCATCCCGCAATTGCGCAACTGCCAGTGAGCAACGGGCGAACCTGACTGGCAAAACTGACTGGAGCGGTATTGGCGGGGATGGTAACGGTCCCAAACTCATCACCAATAACTGCATTCACTGCATTCGAAATTTGAATACGGAAGCTCTCTTCCCCTTCAGTAAGTGCATCGGTGTTCACCTGAACCACGATTCCGGCCGATAGAGTGTTTGCGAAAATAGTGCCGGTACCAGAGGCACCAACATAATCTGTTCCTGCTGTTGCGGAACCGGACTGAGTGATCCAGTTGAAGGTGATGTCCACATTTGAGATGATTGATGTCGTGACCTGAATCGACGCGGCCTCCGCCTCGGCAATGGTTATGTCAGCAACCTGAAGAATCGGCTCGTTAGTGCCCAGAATCGTCGCTGTACCGACTGAATCGGTGAAGACTCCGTTGACACCGTTGGTGAGCCGGACTGAAAAATTCTCATTCGCTTCGTTGAACAGATCGACTAGAGCTGTGACATCGATATCAAGCGAACGAATCCCGGCCGGAATAGTCCGCACTCCGTTCACTCCCGAAAAATCTGCCCCACCAGTGGCAAGTCCATCGAGAAATGTGCAGGTGAACGAGACATCGACGGTCGTCGGTTCACTCAGCGATACTTCAAACGACCGTGTCTCCCCTTCTTGCAGGAAAATGTCATCAATGCTAATTGATGGAACGACCGCAGCTGGAGGATCGGGTTGTATGCCGAGATCCTGACAACTCAGCAATAGCAGCGTGCCAAGGGTAAGAAATTGAAAGTTGAGACTCTTCATTGTTGTTCTCAATAGCCGAAGTGAAACTGCACGAACCACTGATCTGCCGGGGCACCTTCGGCACGGACGGTATATCTGCTATAAGACGGCCTGACTTGTACGAACGGCAGGGGATAGAGTTCGATCGAGTAGCGCCAGAACTGCTCAGTACCTGAAGCAAGCCTACGATCTGGATCAAAAAAATTGTAGTCCACGATTCCGTAAAGTCCGTACTCGAATCTCATCACAGAGGAAACATAGCCGACGAGGGCATCGTTCCCGTTGCCGATTAGTGTTCCTTCGGCAGTAAGTGTCAGTCGGTCATACGAAAATCCACCGAATGCAGACTTGAGATGTGGATACGCCCCATACCCTCCACCAACCACCGTCTCAGTAAATCGTACTGAACCTCCCGCGAAGCCACTCAATGGGCCGATAGTGGTTGGATACAGGAGATGTCCGATCAGCATCCCCTGCTGATTCGGATCGAATGCTTCAACGAATACCTGGGCACCGGAAAGATTCGCGTAGACTGACACTCCATCCAAGAATGATCGCGGACCGAATCCGATTTTTGCACGTGTGTATGAAGTATGATCATCCTGACGCAGCCCGAATGCCGGATAAAACCGACCGATCTTTATGCCAATACTCTCATTGCGTAGCGACAACAAAGCGTAATTTTCATCAATGCCGATTTCAGAGAATCGCAGGTGATACTTGAGATTCTTGAGTAGATCTAGAGTCGCAAAAAGATCGGTCTGCATTCGAAATATGCGCGGGTCTTCAAGCACCAGCCAGCGGGCATCAAATCCAACGAGGAGTGCTTCACCAATCCGTGGCGGTTTGTATTCCTTTTCGACGAGTTTCTTGGTGGCCGGAAGACAGAGTTCCTGGAGTGCGGTAGCGTAATTGCCGAACTCATTGCGAGCTCCACCCCCCGCCGGACTGATATGGCATTGGTTACAACTCGCCCCTTGCTCGGCAGTCAATCTTGGAAACGCTTTGAGTGTGCTTTGGATCGCGGTTGCTAGTATGAAGAGCACTGCAACCGACACACCCCACCGCGTCTTTCGATTACTATGGGAAGGTGTACGTACGCGATTCACCTGTTGAGTCATGCTGCTTTTTCGTTCCCTGTTGATCAGTTGGAGTCCGCTCTATCTTCAAGAGAGCATTGAGCCGGTTTTAGTGCCGAAAATGTCGAACCCCAGTCAAAATCATAGAAATACCCGCTTCATCAGCGGCTGCTAATACTTCTTCATCCGCTTTTGATCCTCCGGGATGGATAATAGCTACGATACCCGCTTCTGAAGCAAGAGCGATGTTGTCAGTCTTGGGAAAAAATGCATCTGAGGCCATCACCGAACCAAACGAACGTTCTCCGGCCCGTTTGATTGCCATGTACACCGAATCGACCCGCGAAGTCTGCCCCATACCGATTCCCGTAGCGGCTCCATCTTTCGCAAGAACAATCGCATTCGACTTTGTCTGCTTGACTACTCTCCACGCAAACAGAAGGTCTCGTAGTTCGGCCTCTGACGGTAGCTTTCGTGTAACCACCTTCAGATCGCTTGTATTCGTGATTTTTATGTCGGGAGTTTGCACCAAGAAACCGCCTCGAATCCCTTTGAACTGAAAACGAGGTTGCTTCATTTGATCAAGTTGATCATGCAGCGCGAGCAGTCGTCTCGCTTTCTTTTTCGACATGAGTGCGAGTGCTTCCTCCGAGAATGAAGGAGCAACCACACACTCTACGAATTCAGTTTCATGAATGACCTTCGCCGTTTCGATATCGACAGGGCGATTCACTCCGATAATGGAACCAAAGGCAGAAAGTGGATCAGTAGCAAGGGCACGCGTGTAGGCCTCGGCCGCGGTGTTCCCTATCGCCGCTCCGCAGGGATTGGCATGTTTGATCAGACAGGCGAACGGCTCAGTGAATTCCAGCAGCATCTCAAGGCAGGCATCCAGATCGGCATAGTTGTTGTAAGAAAGTTCCTTGCCGCTTAGGATGGTCGCGCGAGTGAGCGATGCTCCACGCGTTCCGGGAATCTGATAGAGAGCGGCTTCCTGATGCGGGTTCTCACCATACCGAAGTGATTGCAGCCGTGTCATTCCAATTGCCACTCGCTCGGGGAACTTCTCTGCAACCGGAGCAAGGTAATTTGCTATGGCGGCGTCGTAAGTCGCAGTGCGAGCAAAGACCATCGCCGCACAGTTGCGACGGAACTCAAGAGAAGTTGCGCCGTCATGAGCAATGAGCTCAGCAAGAAAGGAATCATATTGAATCGGGTCACATAAGACCGTCACCGCGTCATGATTCTTTGCAGCACCGCGGAGCAATGACGGTCCGCCGACATCGATCTCTTCGATCATCTCTGCTTCAGTTGCATTTTCATTTTCAAGAGCTGACTCGAATGGATAAAGATTGACGACCACCAGGTCGATCGACTGGGCATCCATTTTCGAAAGGTCTGATTGATCCTTTGCATTACCACGTCGGTGCAGTATCCCAGCATGAATTTTCGGGTGAAGTGTCTTGACGCGACCGTCAAAGAGTTCCGGCGAGTTCGTATAGGTCGCAACACTGAGAACAGGAATCCCGAGTGCTTCAATAGCTTTGAGTGTTCCCCCCGTGCTTAGTATTTCAATTTCTCGGCGATGCAGCTCGCTGGCGAGCATCGGCAGATTTGATTTATCAGAAAGTGAGATAAGGGCGCGTCGAATCGGCCTGAAGTTATTCATATTTCTTTCCGGAGAGCCGTTCGTAGACATCGATATAACGCTGAGTAGTTGCAGTAATCACCGATTCGGGGAGCTTTGGTCCCGGGGATTGTTTGTTCCAGTCGAGCGTTTCGAGATAGTCCCGAATGGGCTGCTTGTCGAATGAGGGCTGACCTTTCCCGGGCATATATTGATCTCGCGGCCAGAAACGACTCGAATCGGGTGTCAGGGCTTCGTCGATCAGTGATATCTTCCCGTCGATGAATCCGAATTCAAATTTCGTATCGGCAATCAGTATGCCTCTCGACTCGGCATGCGCGCAGCCGCGAGCATAGATGGCTAACGAGAGGTCGCGACACTGTGTGGCGACCTCTTTGCCGACAGCATCAATCATTTTCTGAAACGAGATATTTTCGTCATGCCCGCTGTCATTTTTCGTAGCCGGAGTGAAAATCGGTTCTGGCAGGCGGGATGATTCAATGAGGTTAGGAGAGAGCGAGAAACCATGCAAAGAAGAATGACCTGCTTGAAGCATCTCTCGGTACTCTTTCCAGAACGATCCTGCGAGATAGCCGCGCACCACACACTCGATGTCGATTCGCTCGGCTTTTCGAACAATTACCGAGCGTCCATCCAACTCCTCATGATATGGCTGCAATGAGTCCGGGTATTTTTGCAGATCAGCAGTGACAATATGATTCGGTACCAATTGCTCAAGATAGCGAAACCAGAAGAGTGACATCTGCGTGAGCACTCTTCCCTTTTCGGGAACCGCGGACGGAAGAATGACATCAAATGCCGAGACACGATCGGTGGTGACAAACAAAAGATTCTCACCGAGGTCGTAAACATCCCGAACCTTTCCACGCCGAAAGAGGGGAACGCTGCTGATCTGGCTTTCAGTGATGAGCGGGTGTGATCGGAGCAACGGCAAACTCACGTTCTAAGAATTGTTGAACAGTTCGTGGATATAACTCATGCTCGACTTCGAGCACACGGCGGGAAAGTGAATCGGCAGTATCATTCGGAAAAACCAAGACAGACTGCTGCGCAAGAATTTCGCCGGTGTCATATTCACTGTCGACGAGATGTACAGTCGCGCCACTTTCTGTCACACCGGAAGCCAACACTGCTTCGTGGACATGATGTCCGTACATCCCCTTCCCACCAAATTTCGGCAACAAGGCAGGGTGGATATTCAGAATTCTGCGAGAATACACCCGTAAAATCTTCTCCGGGACTTTTCGCAGAAACCCGGCGAGTAGAATACACTCAACTCGAAAATCGGTTAACGTTTGAGCGAGCTGATCAATCGCTTGTTCAGTCATTGGATAGGAGAGATGAATCGTCGGGATACTCGCATCTTTCGCTCGCACCAGTCCGTAGGCATCGGGACGGTTTGACGCAACGCAGACCACGGTCGCTTGCAGTCGTTTCGATCTTGTCGAATCCAGGAGTGACTGGAAGTTACTTCCGCTACCAGATAGGAAAATCGCCGCTCGCACCGGTTCAGTTCGGGTCATGATTTAAAGTGTAATGCATGCCTCAGGAATTCTCAAGAAGGCGAGTGAGGACCGCATTGACCGCGGCAGGGTTCGCCTGCCCTTTGGTTGCTTTCATTGTCTGTCCGACAAAGAAAGCGAAGAGGTTGGTCTTCCCTGCTTTGTATTTTGCGAGACTATCCGGATTCGCGACAATGATTTCTGCGCAGATTTTCTCAATAGCACTTTCGTCACTAATCTGGACAAGCCCCTTATCAGCAATGATAGCTGCTGCCTCTTTTCCGGTCGCAAGCATCTCGGCGAAGACCTCTTTCGCCATCTTGCCGGAAAGTTCACCGGATCCGATTTTTGTCAATAACGCCGCAACTGTGTTCGGCGTAAGAGAAAACTCTTCGATTGTTTTCCCCAGTGCATTAATAACACCCAGAATTTCCGTCTGCAGCCAGTTGCTGGCGAGAGTCGGATCGACTCCGGCTTTCACAATCGCTTCATAGTAATCGGCAAGAGCTCTGGTGTCGGTCAGGACGACTCCGTCATAGGGACGAAGCCCATACTGTTCTACAAATCGGGCAGCCCGAGCAACGGGAAGCTCCGGAAGAGAGTGACGTATCGATTCTCGCCATTCATCTGTAATATGCAGATGCATCAGATCGGGATCCGGGAAATAGCGGTAGTCGTGGGAGTCTTCCTTGCTCCGCATCATCTCGGCCTGCTGTTTGGCTTCGTTCCAGAGCAGGGTCGCCTGCGTGATTGTCCCGCCCGCTTTGAGTTCGGCAATCTGACGATTGATTTCATAGGTGATGGCGCGCTCGACCCCCTTGAAGGAGTTGAGATTTTTCAGTTCAGTTCGGGTCCCATATTTGTCCTGTCCAACCGGACGAACCGATACATTGGCATCACAACGTAGCTGCCCCTTTTCCATATCACCGGTGCAGACTCCGGTATACTGAAGAATTTGTTTCAAACGAGTGAGATAGCCGTACGCCTCCTGTGGACTGCGAATATCAGCGTGAGAGACTATTTCGATCAGTGGCGCGCCGCAGCGATTGAGATCGACTCGAGAATAGCTCTCGCCACGTTCAGCGTGCAATGACTTTCCGGCATCCTCTTCCATGTGAATGCGAATCAGACGACACACATGCTCCGTACCGTCATCAATCCGATATTCAATCTGTCCGCCAAGCCCAGTCGGCTTGTCGAACTGAGAAATCTGATACCCCTTAGGCAAGTCAGGATAGAAGTAATTTTTTCGAGCGAAAATCGAGAGTGGTTGTACTTCCCCGCCGACCGCAAGAATCATTCGCATGGCATATTCGACGGCCGTTCGATTCAATACTGGCAGAGCACCGGGAAGGGCAAGACAGGTCGGACAGGTCTGTGTATTCGGTTCGGCACCGTATTGATTCTTGCAACCACAGAAAATTTTCGAATCTGTGGCGAGTTGGGCGTGCACTTCCAGCCCGATGACCGGCTCATACCCATCGACAATGTACGGCGATTTTTCAGTGCTCAATTCGACACCTGCGCCTGAGTAGTCGTAATCTGAGGTTTCGCTACACTTGTAAGAAAGGCATTCACTTCTGATCCCCAACGTACCGGCTCTTCCATAGTGAGAAGATGCCCGCACCCTTCATACAAAGAGAACTTACTCCCTGCAATTTCTCGATGCAGCTGCTTTGCAAGTGGTACGAATATTTTGTCATCACTGCCGATCTGGATCAGCGTTGGAACAGAGATAAAACAAGCACGCTCAAGATCAGGAACGAGAGTCGGATAGTTTGGTCGATCAGGATCGGCGAACATCGCGCCTGAATTGCGGCTGATCATCTCCCGAAGTACTTCGACGATATCATCTCGCCCTTTGTCTCGATTGTAGGCAATCGACCAATCGAGCCACTTTTCTTTCGCCGTATCAATCCGTTCGGTACGTGCCTGCTCAAAGAGCGTGTCGAGCTTCTTTCCCATATTCCAGCCAGCAGCATTCGTTGCCACAAGGGTGAGACTTCGAACACGTTCGGGATATTCCAGTGTGAAACCAAGAGAGGTACTTCCCCCCATTGAAAAACCAATCAGGTCGACCTTCTGTAAATTCAATTTGTCAATCACCGCCAGAAGATCCGCGATTCGCTCGTGGCGGGCATAACCTGACTCTGGTGAATCTGATTTTCCATGTCCGCGGGCATCCAGAAAAATAAGCTGACGACCGGGCAAGAGAAGATCATATGGCGTTGGTCTTGTCTTTGGAGTCGACCACATGCTGCTGTCCATGGTGAATCCATGCAGGAGGAAAACGGGATCACCCTCCCCGTGAATCTCGTACTCGAGGTGCACTCCATTGCGCTTAACAAACGGCATCGCTAGTTCCCCTCCAGTTGACGGGCAACTTGAAAGAGAGAAAGCTCATCGAAATGCTTCGCCATGAACTGCACCCCAACCGGGCGGCCATCACTGACTTTTCCGTATGGCACCGAGATTGCGGGAATTCCAACAAGATTCGCAGGTGCGGTGTAGACATCACTGAGATACATTGCCAACGGATCGGATGATTTCTCACCAAGTTTGAATGCCGCGGTCGGTGTGGTCGGTGAAAGAAGCAAATCAATCTGATTGAATGCCTGTACATATTCACGGCGCAATAATTCACGTACCTGCGATGCCTTGGTATAGTAGGCATCGTAGTAACCGGAGGAGAGGACATACGTACCGAGCATGATACGTCGTTTCACCTCGCGGCCGAATCCTTTTGCTCGGGTCTGGCGATACATCTGTTCAAGTGGTTGATCTCCGGCGACACGTAATCCGTAGCGAACGCCATCGAAACGTGCGAGATTCGCAGATGCCTCAGCTGATGCAATGACATAATAAATCGGAATCGCCATGCTGGTGGTCGGCAGACTCATATCCACCAGCGTGTGACCAAGTGAGCGAAGCTGCTCCATGCAACGGCGTATTTCACGTTCAACTTCTGTATCCAGACCCGCTGCGAAATATTCTTTCGGTATGCCGATTCGAAATGTCCGCTTCTCGGCGAGCTTTGCAGAAAAATCGGGCCATGCATGTGCAGCAGAGGTCGAATCCATCGGATCATGTCCTGCGATCACACCGAAGAGAGTAGCGAGGTCTTCGACCGTTCGTGCAAAGGGGCTGATTTGATCGGTCGATGACGCGAACGCCACCAGTCCGTAGCGAGAGACTGCGCCGTAGGTTGGTTTGAGTCCGTAGACACCACAAAATGCCGCAGGCTGGCGAACTGAACCCCCCGTCTCCGATCCGAGCGATAGAGGAACAATTCCGGCTGCAACTGCCGCAGCCGACCCACCGGATGAACCACCCGGGGCGAGATCATGACGAACCGGATTTTTCACCGGACCGAATGCTGAATTCTCATTCGATGAACCCATCGCGAATTCATCAAGATTCGTTTTCCCAATAATCAATGCACCGGCATTTTGAAGACGAGTGACGACCGTTGCATCATACGGGGGAACGAATCCCTCGAGAATTCTCGATCCACAACTGCAGGGATAATCGGTGTAGCAGATATTATCTTTGATCGCGATCGGCACGCCAGCCAGAGAAAGTGAGCGCTTATTGGCGTATGAGTCGAGACTAGACGCCTGAGTTCTTGATTTAGCCTCGCACAGGGTCAGGAAAGCATTAAGTTCTTTCCCAGCTGTGGCAGCCATTTCGAGACTGGAATTGAGAGCGGAGAACGAGGACTCCCCGTTTCGTACTTGATCACGAATCTGAATGGCTGTTTTGGAATCGATCATGAAGCGCAGAACATGCCGATTCTGGTGAGCATCGGCAAGTAGAACCATTTGAATTTTCGGAAACTACAGGAATGGACTTGTCAGACTAGAAATTGAATTGCAGAAATTTTTAGAGACCGGGGCTGATTTCATGCATGGTCGTCGCGACTCCTGCAGCGCCACCATTTCCAGCACTACGCTCGACCCCGCCAATTCCAGCCGTTCCAACGGTCAGCGTTGATGACGCATTTGTGATCGTTGATGACGAGAGTATGATCGCCACATTCCATCCGCCAGCTCCGCCCCCACCATACCCACCTTTGCCACCAGTGCCACCGTCGCCACCTCGTCCGCCGGAGTAGATGACCGATGGATTCCCATCCCCAAGTCCACCCGGACCACCGATTCCCCCCTCTCCGCCATTACCGCCATTGCCGCCTGATCCGGATATCACGGTCGAAGAGGTTAAGGTCACAGATGATCGCAAGGCGAGAATACCGATCGAATGTCCACCGGCCTGACCGGGGCCACCGGCTGTACCGCCGAACCCACCAGATCCTGCCCCTCCCCCTTTGGTACCGACATACGTGAAATTTGGATTCCAAACCGATGCAGATCCACCACCGCCGCCGCCACCACATCCGGCATAGCCGACAACGCCGGAATCAGCTTCTTCAGAGAGGGGAAATAGAAAGTTCCCTATTGGCTCCAGTGTGACGAGTTGAAGACCACCATTGCCATCTGCTCCCGGAAGTCCATCCGAGCCGCGACCACCAGGACCGCCGTTTCCATTGATACCGCCAGTGCCACCACTACCGCCGGTACCGATTCCGCCGCAGTCCCCGATCTCCCCCGGTTCACCCGGCTGCTGTGCGGTTGAGACTGCAGGACCCGGAGCCCCACCTTCCCCACCCTCGGTAGGAGTAACACCGGGGAGTGCGCGAACTGCATTCGCTCCCTGTGTACCATCTGTTCCGCGGATCCCGTTTGCGCCGGATTTTCCATTCCCTGCGATCAGGTTGCAGTTCGAAATATAGAGGGAATCAACATCATCGGTATAGAGCACGATCGTTGAGGCCCCGTTCCCGGGTGGGTTTGGCCCCTTAATGTCGAGATTTTCAAGTCCAACACGACGAGAAAGATTCAGGATCAAACAGGCAATACCGAGAGTGTCGATACTTCTGCCCTGAATGACGGTGCGTGGTCCGCTTACTGCCCAGCCATTATTCGGGTCACGTGAACCGGATATCGTCACACTTGAACGGATGCGCATCGACTCGATGTAATTACCGCCAGCAATAAAAATCTCTTCGATGTTGGGATCAAGATATGCGGTATTGAGTGCGGCTGAGATCGTGCTGGCTGGAGTTTCGGCGGTGCGTCCATCCCCTGAGCCACCGTTCTTGACATAGAGACGGGTGACAGGCGGTTCAAACTGCTGCCCGGGGGAAAGGGAGCTGTCGGAGCAGGAGAGAAGAAGAAGGGTTGTCAGCAGGAGAAGTCGGCGCACTATCTGAAAATACGCAGGATCGAAGAAAACTCAAGTGGCAGAATGTTTTGAAAGAGATTGTGAGATCATAGCTCCAAAATCGTCACTGCTTTTCCGTCGGCTCCGGTACTTTCCGGAGTCGGACCAATTCCACCCTTGCCCGGAGTACCGGGAGTGATGGTGGTCGCTGTATCTTTCACAATCGTAGAATTGATCGAGAGAATTCCGATACTCCATCCCCCCGCGCCACCGCCGCCGTTCCCGCCAGTGCCACCCGCGCCACCGGGTGAGCTTACCGGACCCACAAATGATCCAATACAGACACTCTCAAATCCGTCCATCCCGACACCGCCGTACCCTCCGACACCCCCATCACCGCCTCGACCTCCTGATATAGTACATGAGTCGAGAAACAACTGAACTCCTGAAAGTGCAAACGCATAAGAGGAAGCACCGCCTATTCCTCCCTTACCGCCTTCCCCACCTGGCCCGCCTCTTCCACCATTGCACGGCTGATGCTCGTCACTACACGGACAATGAGGAAAAAGGTTGCCACACTGTGGGTGTGGAGAATAAGTAGCACCAGCCCCGCCAGCTCCACTTCCACTTATGCCGACTCCACCATCTTCTCCTGAGTTGATAACTGGAACTGTTACCGCAAAATGAGTCCTAAATGTAGTAGAAGTCCCTGCACCCCTTCCGTTGTTCCCCGAAGCTCCATCGGCTCCCTTTTCTCCGGGGCCACTTTGGCTTCCGAGTCCTCCGGTTTGAGTTCCATCCGCAGCCCATCCTCTCTCACCGGGCGATCCATTATGAAGAACAAAGTCACAATCTCGCCACTTCGGACTTCCTCCTCTTCCGCCTCGCGGGATGATCAAGTCCTGAGATGGCAACGTAGCGAATCTCACTGATCCAGAGACCCCGTTCAATCCACTCGCACCGCGACTGCCAACACCACCAACTACTGTGCAATTCGAAAAGTGCAACTCTGCATTTGAAGCAACTATAGATGTTGCAGAATTACCGGAAGTTGCTGAGTCTGGACCGAAAATTTTCAGCGCTCTGAACGTAACTCGACATTCGCCTCTGACAACGATTGTGGTGCTATCCTCTTTTGGGGAAGAAATGATAGTCGCGAGACTCTTGGAGTCTAACTCTCTCCAGTCTTTAAGCGGATCCCTGTTCCCAGAAAAATAGACGTCAATTCCAATATCCAGAGACTCTTCAAAAGTTCCTGATGACAAAAGTATTGTATCAATGTGTGGAGTCTGGCCTGCAACTTCCAATGCTTGACATATTGAGCCGAATGGGCTGCTTTTTGTCCCATTTCCGCTTGCTCCCTGACCGACAAATAACTTTCCCGCCGTATCGATGGTAACTCCGCTCCCATTGTTTCCACCAGCATCTGTAGGAGCACTTTTTTCATTGCAACTGATCACAATTACTGTAGCGACCATTGCGTTCAGCAAGAGAGCGAGCTTCATATTGCGGATGAATTGGCTGAATACCCGTCCCATACAAATCAAATATATGCCATTTCGTACGAGCGCAATGGCAAAAAAAACGGGCGCAGTTTCCTGCGCCCGTCAAATCAGTACCCTGAAGTGTGCGAACTATAGCTCGGGGAGATAGTTCTCCAGCTCGTACTTCGAAACATGAATACGGAATTCATCCCATTCCATCTTCTTGTTCTCAATGAACTTGCCATGAATATGCTCACCCAGCGTGTCCTTGGCGAGTTTCGAGTTTTCCAGCAAATTGATCGCATCAAGAAGTGAACCCGGAAGACTATCGATCTTGTGCTTGGCTTTTTCGGCGGCATCCATTTCAAAGATGTTTGTCTCGACTGGCTTTCCGAGTTCCATCTGCTTGTCGATCCCCTTCATCCCTGCGGCAAGAATAAGCGCGAAGGTCAGATATGGATTGGCTGACGGATCGGGTGAGCGAAGCTCGATACGAGTCGCTTTTTCTTTTCCTACACGATAGCCCGGAATACGAACAAGCGACGAGCGATTTCGCTGACCCCAGGAAATATAGACCGGTGCTTCGTACCCCGGCACAAGACGCTTGTAAGAATTCACCCACTGATTGAGCACGGCAGTGATTTCGGAAACATGCGTGAGCAATCCGGCGGTAAAGTGGCGCGCGGTTTTTGAAAGATGATGATCTGCCTTGGCATCAAAGAAGAGATTCTTGTCTCCTTCGAAAAGCGACACATGACAGTGCATACCTGAACCGTTTTGACCAAAGATCGGCTTTGGCATGAAGGTCGCATAGACGCCGTTTTGCTGGGCGATCTCTTTGACAATAAAGCGATATATCTGCACAAAGTCGGCCATGACCAGGGCTTCCTGGTATTTCAAATCGATCTCATGCTGACTCGGTGCAACTTCGTGATGAGCGCACTCTACCGGAATCCCAATTGCTTCAAGCGCATTGACTGTCTTTTGAACTACAAGCGTTCCGACATCGACTCGTGAATAGTCAAAATATCCCGCTGAATCGAGAGTCTCGGTGCATTTGTCATTCTTGAAATAGAAAAATTCAAGCTCCGGCCCGACAAACATCTTCTGATTTTTCTTCTCAAGCTTGGCAAGTTGTTTCTTGAGAATGTAGCGCGGGTCCCCTTCATACGGGGCACCATCCGGCGTCTGAATGTCGCAGAACATCATGGCAACTTTCGCGCCAGCGACTTCCCAGGGGAGAATACGAAATGTCTTCGGATCAGGGATCGCCATCAGATCGGATTCATCAATTCGTGAGAATCCTTCCACAGAAGAGCCATCAAATCCCTGCCCCTGTTCGAGGACTGCTTCGATCTCGCTGCGGGTGATGGTCATCCCCTTGATCCGACCGAGGACATCGGTAAAACAGAGGCGGACATTGTGCACACCGGCATCATCGATCTGCCGAACTACATCTTCACGGGTCTTTGTCATGGTCTGGCTCTCCTGAGTATCTTGGCGTTGGAACGGGCTTCTCTGAAAGCGGGCTAATAAATGTAACGACGCCCCCTAATCAATCTAAAAAGGGGATTATCGACAAAATCCCCCAACTCTTTAGCAGGCAGGAGATTAGAGATGCGCCTGAAAGAGGAATCTAGGCCTCGAAATGGATTTCGAGATGTCGCCGCGAGACTTGCATCTGACGAGTGGTCACTCCGGCCATTTGGAAAATTCGTTTGGCGGCGATGAACACATCCTTTTCGGCGTATTTGTCTGACAAATAAACCACTTCACGAATGCCTACTTGCACGATCAGCTTCGCGCATTCATTGCAGGGATAGAGGGAAACATAGATAGATGCGCCGTCGAGTTCGGTCTTGTTTGACGCATTGGTAATTGCATTCATCTCGGCGTGACAGACATATGGATATTTTGTATCGAGAAATTCCCCTTCACGTGACCAGGAGAGGTCATCATCGGAGAGGCCGACAGGAAAGCCGTTGTAGCCGATGCCGATGATTCGTTTTCGGGAATTGACAATACAAGCACCTACTTGTGTGCTGGGGTCTTTAGATCGCTGGGCAGAAAGCTGCGCGACCGCCATGAAATATTCTTCCCATGAGATATAGTCAGATCGTTTTGATGTCATGGGAAGGAAGATAGATGGAAACAGGAGCGAGGCAAGTGGGGCATTTTACCGATGTCACCCTGAGCCTGTCGAAGGGTCTCATCATTCTTCGGTGCCCCACTGCGAAGATTCGCGCAGCGAATCAAGCGGTGGGTTCCCGGTCTGTATTTTTCATGAAAGATTTCGTAAGAGAATAAGGACCTGAAACCCACCGCCGGACGACTCCGTCCTCTGCGCAGTGGGGCACCAAAAGAAATCACTAACCACAACACCCCCTTGAGCTATTCCTACAAACAGACCATACTTCCAGTATGATGACACTCCTCACCGAACGCCTCGAACTCTCCATCTCACTCTACGACGAACTTGCGGCTCATCTCGACCCGTCAGCATTCCGCAATGATCTCGCCGGACTACCCTCCAACACCATCGGCGCACAGTTCTGGTGTGTGATTGGCGCACGAGAGAGCTACGCTTTGGCAATTGAGAATGGTGCATGGTCTGGATTTCGATGTTCCTTGGATGGGAACCTTGCTGTGGAGAAAGCAGAAGTCCTGAAAGCACTCACCAATTCACGCGTGACCGCCCGTCGCGTACTCAACAGTGTTCAACAACCGACCGAGGCACAACTTCGACTCGCCTTACAATTACTCGAACATGAATCGCAACATCATGGGCAGTTGATTCGATATTTGTATGGATTGAAGATCGCAGTGCCGAAGGGGTGGAAAGAAAGATATCATTTGGAGTGAGGGGACGGGTTAGGATTGTGGTCGTAGAGGACTCTCAATCAAACAGTTTCCACCAAAATGAACCCGGATTGCTCGTAATAAATCCCTCTACAGCATGAAAGAGAATTACAGGATCCGGATTTGGATCGTTCATAGGGTACTTGTTTCCGGTCTTCACTTTTGCATAATCCGTAATGGCAATGATCAGCTGCTCCATTTCTAGTCTGTCCGAAAGACGCTTTGCGTGCAATGATTCTTCTTCTACGGTCATACTTAGTCGAAAACCTTCCCGGTCCCAGCCTCGATATTCACCGAATTCTATTTCAATTGGAGATACCTCAGAGGTGAACTCACTTTCCGAATGAAAGAGGTAGACGACCCCAGCGCGATCACGCAGGAAGATTGGATAACTCACATTTGCGTCGAGCATTTTACCTTGCCGACTCCTCTTCTAACAATCATTCTACCGCACATTGCCATCAGTCGCTACCTAAGGATGGTACATCTGTTGACTCTTACAGCCCCTCGCTGAATGTTTGATCACATGTTCCATCTTCTTGATCTACTTCAAAATCATCAGCTTTCCGATCTGCGTGCGAGTCTCTGATTCGACGGTCCAGTAGTACAGTCCGGAGACAACCGGTTGACGATTGCGGCTGATAATGTCCCACTCGGCATGCATGCCATTCGCATCCAACGTCCCCGGGTTATGCTCGTAATCCCAAATCATGTCACCATCTAACGAAAAGACCGAAATCTTGCATTTGCCGGGGAGGTTTGCGAAGTGGATGCGATGTGCCTTCTGATCCGGGAGGGAGTAATCACGATTCTCGAATCCCCGTTCAATGTAATTGTCATCTGAGCGGTATGGATTCGGATAAACATAGACATCCAGATTCTGAGCGAGGACGGAATCAACGGAGGTCTGCGCAAGTGCCAGTTGTGATGACCTGACTCGATCAGATTCCTGCGGCGGCATCCCGCCGGGGGAATAGCCGTTGTCGAAGGCGGTCACACTCACATAATAGGGAACGGTCGGGAGAATGCCATCAATGATAAACTCATACTCATGCGATTTCGGTAATGGCTTCCCATGTTCGCGTGTAATCTGATCTTCCTGCCAGGTGAGGGTATCATCGCTGGAGGGTGGAAGCGCGCCTGGGTATGCAAGATGAACGCCGTTAAGGTCAGTAAGATCGCTGACATTGTTATCTTCTTTTTCGAAATAGTAATTATCGTTCCCGACCAGAACAGATCGTGTTCTTGTGTAGGTCAGCGGATGATTGGTCAGTTGGTATGCCCGTGTGACTGAGTCAAGAGAGATCGGCTCGGTGACTGCTTTCCAGTCCCCTTCCCCGTCTGAACGAATGTAGAACTGGTAGGCGATGTAATCCTCTTTGTCCCACTGAGTCTGAAAGACAAGACTTTCCTTTCGTTGATCACGACCCAGATAGACTCGATACCCCTGAAAGTCAATCTTGCGAGTGAACTGGTCGATGGCACGTTCGGTTTCGTAACCGTTCCATCGAATGACGAGCTTCCCCTCACTCGTGTAGATACGTGTCGGCGGAGAAGGAGGAGGAAGATTCGCACGAAAATCGGGGACGCCGTCCCCCCGATACCAGAGTGTGTCTCCGGGGATATTTTGTGAGGGATCAGCATTACAGATTTCAAACTCACCGAAATAGCCATCCCCGTCGGTGTCGATACCGGGGTTGTCATATGCCCAGAATGCCATCTGGGTATTGGAAATGAGCGGAGCGAAATTAAGTTGATTGTAGTAGGTAGTGGGGTGCCGCACATTGAAAAATTGATCGTATGCGTTTGTATCGGTATGAATTGAATCAGCACCGACGAGTGCTACGATCAGTTCAACTGTTTCCCCCTGACTCATTCCGAAGTTTCCAAAGCCGATATCCGAGTATGCTATCTTCTCTCCCCTTGCAGTTGAATCCATATACACTGAAGGAGGAATCCATCGATCAATCGACATATCAACACCGGCAAACATCTGGTCATAGTCGATTTCCGACTTTGAAATCGCGTGGTACCGTTGTGCATTGAAATATGGGAGGATGTTGTATCGACCGTAGGTGCGAAGATAGCCATTTTCTTCACGTTGCCGCGGTCCCCAGAGGAAGTCACCCCAACTCGAAGTATCTGGCGAGCCCTCATCTCCGACTCCAATCCAATTGTGACTTGTCGCAACGGAGTTTCCCGGGGCACTGAGAATCGCCACCCCTGTTACCGTGAGGTTGGGATTACCAAATGTCACCCGAGAATCCCGCTTACCACTCTTGTGCATGGAATAGACCATGGAAAATCTATTTGGCGACTCACAAGCACTCGTGACTCTGTCCGCTCGAAGAAATCCGCTGAAGGTGGGTTTTGGCATTTCAGGCATACTATCACGAATGTCCCAGCCACCGGGACTGTACGAAATATTGAAGAAAACTCTTCTCAAGATTTCACCCGATACGTTCTTCAATTTGATCTGAAAAAGAATGAAGTCATTAACAAATGGACCTGACCACACCATACTCTTTTGTTCGTAAAGCAGCCCGACAGGCCTGTAACATTGCTCAATGGATTCAAAAGAGATGTTTGGAGGGCTGCAGTATCCAGCAGTGTCCGTTGATACAAAAGATAAATCCAGTACTGAAACTGCCGACGGGTCATAGTATCTCGATTTGGGATTGAAGGAGGAGATTCTGATAAGACCATCTGGATACGGTCTGGGAGTGTATGACAATACTACAAGGGT
>CAZFGK010000015.1:0-81551 GCA_964518635.1 uncultured Ignavibacteriales bacterium | reverse complement strand
GCCGTGCTGATCAACACGGCTCGCGGCGCGATTGTCGATGAAGCCGCGCTGGTCACGCTGCTTCAGCAGCGGAAGATCGCCGGAGCCGCGCTCGACGTCTTCGAGGAGATCGACGTTTTTGCGTTACCCGGAACGCCCGCCGGGCATCCGCTGCTCGAATTAGACAACGTAATCCTCACGCCCCACTGCGCCGGCAGTTCGGTGGAATCGAGCCGCGAATCCAAAGTCCGAGGGACACGCAACGCCGCCGATGTGCTGCTGGGAATTCGCCCAAAATTCGTCGTGAATCCCAATGTCGTGCCACGATTTCCGCTGCAAACGGATCCGCATGGCGAGTGAGCCGAAACGGATTGCCGGAATCGAACCGGTCGGGCTAGAACCCCGCTCCTTTCGACAGTTCCCCTCGCTCGCCTCAAGCTCCTTCCTCGCGGAGTCCTCTCATGTCTCACTCCAACCTCGTTGCGCGGTCGTTTCTGGAATGGCGATCTTGGCTCATGATCGGGATGGCCATGAGCGGATTGAGCGGTTGCGCAACAACGCCGTATCGGTTGACGGTTTCGGCAATGGCACGAGTTTGCCATCTGGAGTCTGATCGAATTGCATGAAGACCAGATTCCAGAATTCAATGAAGCGATCACTCTCTCCATTGACTTTGGCTTCCGGTCCGGTCCCGAATTTTTCTCCCCGATCAAAATGAAGCTCAGAGCAGGGACCACACGGGCCGACATCCCCCATCGACCAGTAGTTATCTTTCTTGCCGAAGCGCATGATGCGCCCATTTTTCAATTCAGGCGCGATCTTCCCCCAGAGATTGAATGCTTCATCATCCTGCTCATAGACACTGGCGTAGAGTTTCTCTTTCGGAAGCTGCAACTCACGAGTCGACCATTCCCATGCAAAGGCAATCGCCTCTTCTTTGAAATAGTCGCCGAATGAGAAATTCCCGAGCATTTCAAAGAACGTATGGTGCCGCGCGGTATAGCCGACATTGTCGAGATCATTATGCTTCCCACCCGCGCGCATACATTTTTGTACCGTCGTTGCCCGAGGGGATTCAGCCCGACTCTTGCCGGTGAAAATATCTTTGAACTGATTCATCCCCGCATTCGTGAACAGAATAGTCGGGTCATCAAAGGGGATCACCGGCGAAGAGGGAATAATCTTATGATCCCGTTTCGCGAAGTAGTTAAGAAATGAACTGCGTATCTCTGCGGTCTTGATCTGGTACCTTGCCTGTTACCTCGGTTATTGCTCTTCCGACTGACGACGAGCGAACAGATCAACCGCCTCTTTGGCGGCTGCATAGCCGATCCCGCGTCCGGATAAGTAAGTATAGGCCTTCTTACGAATGCTCTCAAGGTCTAGGTTTGCCCAGAGCCGCCATCTCTTTTCCAGAGCACGAATCGCCAGCGAAGATTCATCTTCAGACAGAAGCGCGGTCTGCACCACCGTCGTTGCCAGTTGTTGATTCAGTCGTTTCTTGCGAAGAACTGCAATCAGGAACTGCTCTCCCGCCGGTTTTCGCTCAAGGGTGCGGCGTACCAGTGCAAAGGCATAGGCCTCGTCATCCAACAAGCGACGTTTGGTAAGATCTGCGATTACCAGGGAAATCGCCTCTGAGCCACATCCTTTTTCCCGAAGACGTGCGCGCAATTCATCCGTTCCATACATCCGGAGGGCAAGATATCGCTCGGCGAATTCCTTAGTTCGGGTTTCATCTGATTCTCGCTTGAGCTGTAGAAACTGCGCGACAGTGATAATAGTCCCAACGACCAGTTTGTGCTTGAGAACCAAAAGCGAGGGAATCATCAAGCTCTCCTCCGTCGAGAAGCTGACTTTCTGCTCCCCCCGATAGGGAGAATCGATCGACTCGATCCGCCCGTACGATCCGCCGGAATCCGTCATCATACGGTCAACCTCCATCGAATCATCCGGATCAATCCTCTTTGCTCTGATAACAGTTGACTCAATGCCGCGACTCTGTATCTTGAATTGACATCCTGCCCTAACTGTATGCAATCGAATCGGTTTGCCAAAGCAGAATGTTTGATGAAGTCTATCTTGTTGCAAATAAACAAGATAATACGATGACATTGGTCGACTAGACAACCGATTGATCAGAATGACCAAAGGTCATCGAAGGAATTGAAGCCCACGAAGGAAGAGATATCATGGATATGAGCAGTGCCCTTCAGGGGAATATCGAAAAATTCACTCTCGCCGAGATCTTCCAGCTTCTCGCCGCCGGAAAGAAAGCCGGAACACTCGGCATTCAACGAGAAGACTCCATTGTCATGGTCTACTTCGAGAAGGGGGATGTGATCTATGGCTACGGCCCGCGTCAGACCTTCCATATCGGCCAACTTCTCCGTGAGAAAAAACGGATCACCGAACCACAGCTCGAAGAAGCAATCGCGATCCAGACCGCGAATGAAAACAGCAAACGACTCGGCGAAATTCTTCTCGGGCGCGGCTATATCGACAATCGGGATCTCAATGAAGTAGTCACTGCGCAGATCGAAGAGTTGCTCTTCTCACTCCTTGGCTGGACCACCGGCACATTCAAATTTTACGAGAATCAATTTCCGACTGATGAAGAGATCACCGTTCGGTTGTCGGTTGAGAATGTCATCCTTGAAGGGGCACGTCGCCTTGACGAAATGCAATTCATCAACGATACCCTGCCGAATCTTGATCGTGTGCTTACCATCGCCCCGGCTACTGCTGGTCGGCGTCGTGAGATCGCCATGGACGGAGAGGAATGGACGGTTCTTTCCCATGTCGACGGCTACCGGAATATTTCAGAAATCTGCCGTGCGAGCACGCTCGATCGTCACCGGACTTTACGCATTCTCGCGCAGATGAAACTCGCCGGTATTGTCACTCTCGCCGAACCGAAACTGCAGAAGAATGCCGACCCGCTGAACAGTCGCTCAGCAGAATATCAATCTCTTGAACCAATGCTGAATCGCCTCGCCGGACTTCTCGAAGAGTATGTCCAGGAGAAACCGGTCAATCGTCTCACCGAACGACGAATCACCACCCAGAGTATTCGCTGATGACCACTGCTGAAACACGAGTCTACGAGCTTCGCCGCATGGAAACGATGCTCACCTCTTTCATCGCCAGAACAATCGGCAAGAAGGAAGAACGACTCAGTGTGCTTGAAGGAATCAACGAACTCGATGATATCGCACGCACTTTGCTGGAAGGATCGATCAACTCAGCAAAAGAACGAAAACTCGCCGAGTGGGTTGAAAGCCATGAAGCATGGAAAGAGTCTGAATCTGTTCGCCCCGGTGATCGATATCGTGTGCGCATGATTCTCTCTGAAGTGAAAAACAAAGTCGCGAATCCTCACCTCTTCGATAACATGGGACCAACAGTTCGAGACAAGATGTTGGCATGGCTGGAGTCGAATCCTTCGACCGAAAAATCAGCTCAGCCGCAAAGCATGCCACCGAAATTGGTTCTGAAAAGAGCGTCGGAAAGTGCCATTCGGTCAGAAATCAGCCCGAAAATGAGCGAAGAAAAGGACGATCACGATACGCTGGCGAATTTCGAGGCGCATCTTGCGGCCCTGTCGAATCTCCATAAAGACCTCTCCGGCAATCGGTTACACCTGATCTCGGTGCTCGATGAAGCCCTTTCCAAAGCAGAACGTCAATTCCATCGGGAGGCGTTGCATCTTGCCGCCGCCATCATATATTACCTCAAGCTGCAGGGATATCTGGTCGAACCATTTGTGACCCGGCTCAAAACCGCCGAGCGAGTGATGAAATCCAGAGATGAACAGCAGAAATCGGGCAGATCCAGCGAGGCATCTCATGCCACTACTTGAATCTGCCGAGAAAGCGTACTGTCAGGCACTACTGGCTCTCAAAGCTGGTGAGTATGAGCAGGCCGCCGACTGGTTTCTGGTTGCCTCCCCACAGTTTGCGAACAATCGAGAGTTTCTCGTCCTGCATGAGAGCACCCGATTACTCGTTGAAGTCCGACAACAGCTTCAGACTGCCGAACAGGCCGTCGATATCTCTCGCTAGAATCCCTTCAGTCATTCGCTGAACGATCTGGCGAAGGTTATCGCCGTTTTCATCATGCACGGGAACCGATGCTGGTTTCAATGGTTGATGCAAAGCCGATGGCTTGGAAGTAGAACTTGGTGCCCCACCCTCTGGTTGGGTCTTGTAGTTGTTTTGGAAGCACGAGCATGAAAGATGAAACAGTTATTCGGCGTCGTGCGTCCCTTGATTGAGTTAACAATGAATGGCGGAGGTTGATAGACAATGGCAAAGAAGCAGAGCTTCTCAGACAAAGCGAACAAGAAGACCCATAAAGTCCAGTGCCCGGTCTGCAGCACGGACAAAGTGTTTGTACGTCACGTACGCGCCCTGAAAGGAACCTCCGGCGACTGGAAGTTCCGCGATATTTCGATCGGCGTCTGCAAATGCAACGAAAAGGAACTGTACGGTTGATAATCTGATCAACGTGTACTGGTAATTTTTAAAAAGCCCTTCGCATGAAGGGCTTTTTTTGTGTGAGTGGAGGGCAATATCGTCGCCATCATCAAAAAAAAACGACCGAATCAAGTCGGTCGTAGGTGCCCCGCAGGGCATTGCCTTTGGTGCTAGCGCACCTTACTGAGGGTTGACGTTAGCGGTCATTCAAGTACATTGTGAGTGTAAACAATACGGGCAATTTGTCAAGTGAGGGGCCATGAGCACTCCGACCAAGTACATTCTGGGAATCGATATCGGGACTTCTTCCGTTGGCTGGGCAGTGGTACAGACGGACGAAGAGGACAACCCCCTAGAAGTCATCAACCTCGGCAGCCGAGTGTTCGAAGCAGGGCTGGATAGTCTCGAAAAGGACGGCAAAGGGGAATCACGAAATGCCGCTCGGCGAAGTGCACGACTCATCCGACGTGGTCTGGAACGACATGTCCGGCGACTCATCAAGACTGCGAAACATCTTCAACGCATGGAACTACTCCCTGAAGGGGATGTTGAAAGCAGCGAATCGCGTCACGAATACTTTAACAAACTCGACAAGAAAATAGGTATGTCCGTCTATGAGCTACGCGCTGACGGATTGGACAAGAAACTCAAGCCGCATGAACTAGGTCGCGTTTTCTACTCCTTCTCTCAGCGACGGGGCTTCAAAAGCAATCGTAAAGAATCCTCCAAAGAATCTAATGATGACGGCGTGGTCAAAAGTTCGATAAAGGACCTTGCGTCTGAAATTGCGTCGAGCGGAGCAAGAACACTTGGCGAGTATTTTAAGAAGTTGCAAGAGGACAGAATTCGCGTCCGCACGAAGTACACAGCCCGTGACATGTATAATCTCGAATTCGAGGCACTCTGTCAGCAACAGCTCAGACATCATGCAATATTGAGCAACGAAGTTGAGAAGAAGAAACTGACCAACGCCATTTTTTATCAGCGACCACTCAAGAGTCAGAAGAGTACTCGCGGTTTCTGTGAGTTGATTCCAAAAAAGAGAAGAGCCGACTGGTCGCTACTTCCAGTGCAGGAGTTCAGATATCTCAAGACAGTCAACAATCTCAGACTAAAAACTGATTCTTCGGATTCTGTCCCACTCACGGCAGCACAAAAACAAATTCTCATTGAGTATTTGAGCGAAAATGCCTCACTGTCATTTACAGAATGCCGGAAGTTGCTTGGACTAAAGGCACGTTCAGGAAAATTCAATTTGGAAGAAGGTGGTGAGAAGCGAATTGTCGGTAATCGTACTGCAGCAAAATTCATAGAAGCATTGGGTTTGGATGAATGGCGCAATCTGGAAGAACGACTGCGAGATGGACTTATTGAACTCCTACGATCGGTCACATCTGAGACTGCCCTCATTCGGATCGTTCAAGAAGGTTTTGGCTTCACTGCGGAACAGGCAAAAAATTTTTCGGAAATCAGTCTTGAAGATGGAGTCTCCGCATACTCTCGGACTGCAATCGAAATGCTTTTGCCTCTTCTTCGCGAAGGACTAAGCGAAGTAGAAGCAAAGCGAATCGCCTTTCCTGAACTCACCAAGCGTCGAGGCGCTGCACTCACCGAATTACCACCTGTCGCGACCCGGGCAGCACTGGGGGACATTAAAAACCCTGTTGTATCAAGAGCGTTGACTGAAGTGCGCAGGATAGTCAATGCAATCACTTCTCATTATGGAAAACCAGCTGAAATACGCGTGGAACTTGGTCGCGATCTTCGTAAGACAGCCAAACAGCGAGCTGAAGCCATTGATAGAATGCGCAGCAACGAGAAGGAACGAGTGAAGGCCGCAGATCGCTTGTTGAAGGAATGTGGATTATCAAACCCGCGTCGCGACGACATTCTGAAAGTCCTCCTTGCCGAAGAATGCAACTGGAAGTGCCCTTACACCGGAACACCGATAGAGATCAAAGACCTCGTCGGTGCACACCCACAATTTGATATTGAGCATATCATCCCCTTCTCTCGGTCAGCCGACAATTCCTTCGGCAATTTAACACTCTGTCTTGCCAACGAAAATCGTAATCGAAAGCATAACCGAACTCCGTACGAAGCATATCATGGCACGCCGCAATGGGACGATATCATTGCACGGGTGCAGGCATTCAAAGGCGGCGCCGGCAAATTTCGCCGATTTAAAATGAACGATTCCGAAGTCGATGCGTCGCTTGATGACTTTTCAGAGCGCCAGCTTGTCGATACTCGCGTCGCTTCCAAGAAAGCAAGACAGTACCTTGGTCTGCTTTATGGCGGTGTCGGGGATGACGGTGTTGACGAACATCGCATACGTCGCGTACAAGCGACTGGCGGCTCATACACTTCAATGCTACGTCATACCTGGGGCTTGAATGGTCTGCTCTCTGATACCGAGAACAAAACCCGTGACGATCATCGCCACCACGCAATTGATGCCGTAGTGATCGCACTCACAACTCCTGCTCTTGTGAAGAATCTACCAACTTTTGTGCAGCAACAACCGCAGCCCGAGGCAAGAACCAAACTTGCTATCCCTGAACCGATACCGAATTTGCGAAGAACTTTGGAGCAGAAACTTCCTGACGTACTCGTCTCCCACAAAATCAGCAAACGAGTGCGGGGACAACTCCATAAAGAAACGTTCTACTCTGATCAGGGATTCGACGAAAGGGGAAAGAGAATCGTCCATGAGCGAATCAAACTCGAACGGCTATCCAAAAAGGACATCCCGCTCATCGTTGATCGCGTGATTCGAAACATTGTCGCAGATGCCGTCGGTGACAAAGAGCCTAAGGACACCTTTAAAGACCCCGTCAATCTCCCCTGGGTGACGGCTGGAACGCGACGCCACCAGATACGAAAGGTTCGCATTCGTTACAATCTCGACACGATGACAGTCGGAAACGGAAATGGCGTCCGCCATGTCATGAGCGATTCCAATCATCACATGGAGATCATTGAGACCGAAGATTCAAAAGGAAAGCCGAAATGGGAAGGACGAGTGGTGAGTCTGATGGAAGCAGTCCGCCGAAAACGTGTCGGAGAGCCAGTCATCAAGCGCGGCCCGGGATTTCTGTTCAGCATCGCCAATGGTGAAATTCTCCGACTAACGGATAGTCAAGGCAGAGCAAAGTTTGTGGTTGTAAGATCAATTCCGTTGAGTCGGCAAATTCGTTGGGTAGACTTGTCCGAAGCCAGACCGATCACGAAAATTCCAAAGATCGGTCAGACAGCGTATCCTGACGGGTTACGTGAGAAGGGTGCCGAAAAAGTCGTCATCACTCCTCTCGGCGAAGTGCGAAGGGCAAACGACTAACCATTCAAGCTGACCTCCCTTGCGCCGATACTTTCATGGGCGTATGGATGATCGGTGGATTGATCTTTCGGATAATCCGGCTCGACTCAATGTCGATCTCGGCCGACTTCGTATAGCCTCCGGTGAAACCTCCACAACTATTCCCCTTTCAGACATCGCCGCACTTGTCATTTCTCATCCGGCGGTAAATCTCACTCAGGCAGTACTTGGCGGAATTGCCGAAGCGGGCGGACTGGTCATCGTCTGCAATAGCAAGCACTTGCCCGTCGGTATGCTGCTCCCTCTCAATGCACATTTTACTCAGACTGAACGGATGACGGCCCAGGTTGAATCCTCTGTTCCGCTTCGCAAACAGCTTTGGAAGCAGATCGTGAAAGCGAAAGTACTTGCTCAGGGTAATTTGCTCAAGTCACTGAACGGTTCAGATGCCGGTCTCAGCGTTCTCAGTCGAAAAGTTCGATCTGGTGATGCGGTGAATCTTGAAGCGCAGGCAGCCCGAAAATACTGGCCCGCCCTGTTTGGCGCCGACTTTCGCCGAGATCAAATGGCTGAAGACCACAATCGGCTAATGAATTATGGCTATGCAGTCATTCGAGCAATGATGACTCGGGCTATTTGCGCAGTCGGACTCCACCCCAGTCTCGGACTCCACCATCACAATCGTTACAATCCGTTTTGTCTTGCTGACGATTTGATGGAGCCCTTTCGCCCGATTGTCGACTCCGTTGTACTTCAACTGATCAGAAAGCATGGCGCTGATGTTGAAATAAACAAGGAACTCAAGGCAGAGTTTCTGCCTCCGCTGATCTCCGCACGCTATCTCGTAGAAGACTCCGAACGAACACTGTTTGACATTTTTGCCCGTCTTGCTACAAACCTCGCAGGAGTGTACATGAAAACATCAGCTCGATTGTCTGTCCCGGTCATTACCTATGAAACGCGAACGCCGTAACCTTTCGCACTACCGCATCGTGTGGCTTTTCGCTATGTTTGATTTGCCGGTTGAAACATCGGCTGAACGCAATCATTACACTCGTTTTCGAAAGGTGCTGCTGCGGCATGGCTTCATGCAATTACAGTATTCAGTCTATGCCCGCTTCTGCGGTTCGGATGACAAAGCAGATGTCTTCAGGCGTGAGATCAAAAAGATGCTGCCGCCGGGGGGAGAGGTCCGACTGCTCGCAGTTACCGACCGACAATTCGGTCAGCAGTCAATTTTCCGCGGGAAAAAACGAGTGGATCCTGAAGAATCGCCGCCTCAATTATCCCTTTTTTAGTCTGCAAAAAAGCTCGATCCCGCTGACCTCGAAGAGGATACAGCGGGATCGAATGTACTTGAATGGCCGCTCGCGGCAAGCCCCAGCTCGAAAGGAAGAAAGCTCTCCTCAAAGAGTAATGTACTTGAATGGCCGCTCGCGGCAAGCCCCAGCCAAGTCTTGAAGGGGTTCACTTGTTTCTTCAATGTACTTGAATGGCCGCTCGCGGCAAGCCCCAGCGCAGCACTAGATCAGGCACTGGAACGAAGCAATGTACTTGAATGGCCGCTCGCGGCAAGCCCCAGCATGCCGGATGTTGAGAAGATGACGGTAGAAAATGTACTTGAATGGCCGCTCGCGGCAAGCCCCAGCACCCGACGTGGGTGGTCAAGACCTATCCGGAATGTACTTGAATGGCCGCTCGCGGCAAGCCCCAGCATACTTCACTGAATGGTTGTTGCCATACATAATGTACTTGAATGGCCGCTCGCGGCAAGCCCCAGCCGCTTGATGAAGGTGTCAGCGACAAGATCAAATGTACTTGAATGGCCGCTCGCGGCAAGCCCCAGCCCTTATCGTTGAACATTCCGCCGCAGAACGAATGTACTTGAATGGCCGCTCGCGGCAAGCCCCAGCTTGTGCTAAAGCATAAGGTCTACTTGACACAATGTACTTGAATGGCCGCTCGCGGCAAGCCCCAGCTCTCGCCGATGCGTCCAGCTCCGGTGTCGAAATGTACTTGAATGGCCGCTCGCGGCAAGCCCCAGCATATCCACCAGTGCCTGAATGAACTCTGGTAATGTACTTGAATGGCCGCTCGCGGCAAGCCCCAGCCCGATCTTTTTACGGAAGTGGACGGGGAAAAATGTACTTGAATGGCCGCTCGCGGCAAGATCACATCTTCGGCAGTGCCATCATCCCCTGACGAGCATAATCAATCGCCTCACCGAGAATACGTGCTGTCTCCTGCGGGGCATGGAATCCCATCGAGTTTTCTGCCGAGACATAATCCAGCCGCCACTGCGCCTTACGATGCATGTCGCGACACTTCACGAGGGTGAGCGAATCGACTCCGGCAGTTTTCATCTGCGCGATGGCATTGTTCAGATCGAGAACAGCAATTTCTGCACGATCAAGAAGCTTCTTCGTACGATCCTGTATGACTTCCACTCGAGCAACCATCTCATCTGATTCTGTCCGGTGACAGGTCTGACAAGCGCGTGACGTATTCAACAGCGGACTCTTCACATGATGATCGCTGATCTTCACCGCTCCTTCGCGATAGTACGGCATATGGCAATCGGCGCAGGAGACGCCGTTGCGTGCGTGGATCCCCTGACTCCATGTTTCAAATTCCGGATGCTGCGCCTTGAGCAGCGGGGATCCACTTTGTGCGTGGGTCCAGTCTTTGTGTCCGACTGAGTCATAGTAGCTTTCGATTTGCTCGACCTGAAGCCCGTCATGCCACGGATACGTAACAACTTTCTCTTTCCCTTTGAAATAATACTCTACGTGACATTGACCACACACGAAAGAACGCATCTCCTGACGGCTTGCATCGACATTCGGATCATACGCTTTCTGCCGCGATCCATTTTGCCAGCGAGTGATGCTCGGCAAATGAGGTTGTGGCACACCACTCTCTGCAAGTCGGCGGATGCCGTTGATGAAACCCGGACGAGTCACACGCAATGCCATACTCTTCGGATCATGGCAATCGCCGCAGGAAATCGGATGATCAACGAGTTTGCGTGCATCCGCATACGGCATCTGACAGACCGCTTCGAATCCGGCCATCAACTGCGCTTCGGCGTCACTGTCCGGCACTCCAGCTTCACGCCCTTTCGCACGATATGCCGGAATCACCGCGGCATGACAATGCAGACATGAGCCCGGCTGCTTGAATTGTGTCACTCGCTCGGTGGTATCCTGATCGGCGAGCATAAATGCATGCCCGCGCTCTTCACGATAATCGACACCGAATGCATACCCGGCAAAGAGATCACGCCAGATTGGGTCGTCATCGAGATGCTGGAATGCCTCACTCCCCCCAAATTTCGTTCGCACGGTATCGACGGTTCGCTTATAGCTGTCATACTGACGCGGGAAATTCTTCCCCCATTCGGCAGGGTCGATAGTAGTATCGGTCAGCGTCGCGATAGAAAATACAATCTGCTCGGCTTCCTGTTTGCGCTGTGCAATGTTATTAAGCAATAGCAGTACTGCGACAATTCCTGCGCCGAGCAGTGCTGCAATGATCAGGAAACTTCCTGAAACACGATTTGTGGATGGCGACATATATCAAATCCCTTCTCTTCCCTTGATTCCTAATCAGACGCGCCATGACCGGTTTGTTGATGGCAGCGTGTGCAATCGGTGCTTCGATCATGGTCAACCAGTGCGCCACGATTGGCACCGACTGACTCTGCAATCAGCGACTCATGACAACTCACACAGTTGACCTGGACTATTTTCTTATTTTTCTGATGAATCATGATCGGCTCATGAAAATCCTGCATGGTGAATCGCGTACCATGATTGTAGCCATTCTCCATCTTTGCGATATACTTACCGATAAAATCATGGGGGAGATGACAGTCGTTGCAGGTCGCGAGGGCATGATGACTCCCCTTTTGCCAGCTGTCGTACATGTCGCGCATCACATGACAATTCGCACACGCCTTCGGATCATTTGATAGATATGACCCACCTCGGGCATAGAGGAATGTAAAGCCACCGAGTAGTAGCAGTGCAAAGAAGAGTGAGAGAGACAGACCAATCTGCCACCGTGTCCAATGAAACATTTGAGTTTTCTAATTCATCCCTTTTTTAGATCGATTCTCAAAAATCTACCATCACCGCGCCATACCCCCAGTATGCCGGATCTGAATTGCTCAAGTAGGCATTACCCGGCAGGAGAATTGATCCCCCCAGTTCGAGTTGCACGCCTGCGATACTTGTAATTGTTGCGACGGCATCAAACTCTACTCCCAGATTGTCGTCAATAAAATCTCTGTTCGCGGGGAGAGAACCGGGGGAAAAGAAGAATGCGTGCGCATCGATATGCATCCGCACACTATTCGCCGCATTCAGCGGAGCAAGAAGCCTGAGATATCCATCAAAGAGGCCTCCGGTGCCAGGGGTGTCAAAGATATCAATGAATCCGCGGAATTTATGGCCGGTAAAATAGAGGTCGTCATACTGCTCATTCCGATCGGTCGTCGATACTTCATCTCCACTCGACCAGTCCACACCAAGTGCGAAGAGTCCTTTTTGCGTTGCCCCGAAAACTCTTCCGAATTGGGCGGTGATGAGATAGGCGAGGATTTCGTCCGTTCCGGTTGTGGTTGCAAGATCACCCATTTGAAGAGCACCATTTGCTTCGATTTGATACGAGCCAAGGTTGCGTTTGGTATACAAACCGAAATGATATCGCCGCTCAAGAAAGTCAGAGAATGGTGTGTTCCGATTATCCAGATCGGCCAGTAGGAGAAGATCGGTTGTTACTTTCGGGAAGGAGAGATGCAGCAGAAAAAGGGATGCTTCCGTAGGGGAGAATCCTGTTCCCGGCGATTCGACCCGCTTGAGATACATGAGGGACGGGACAAATGTCTCTGAACTTGAAAAAAGGGAAATTCCTTCGAACGATCTTCCGACGTTCGACCAGTTGCCACCGCCGAAAAACCGCTCGTTGCCGATGTTGACTTCGAATCGTCCCCCTTTCATACCGGGACCCCCTTCCCAGAGATGATTGATCTTGAAATATCCCTGATGCAAATCAGCATTCTTTGCATCGTTGGTCGTGCCGGATGTGGGGGAGCCGTTGATTGAACCGCCGATTACGCGGCTATCCTGCAGTTGAACAAATGCCGACACATTCTCGTTCACTTTGGCCATCACACCCAGTCGTGTGCGCAGATATCCATATTCGTTGGCCGGAACTGAGCCGGAGAATGTCTTTCGATCAATCTCCCACCTGGTGCGCACTTGTCCGCTGAATTTCCATTCGACATCCGCAAATGAAGTGATCGAGAAAAGAAACGAACAACCGCATGCGACTAGAATATTTGAAAAATGTACGCGCGAAATCATGGAAGTCCTTCTCTTTGCGATGTGCATTTATCTTTGCACATCCCGTTTCTTAGACAATTAATGTGATAATTGCTTCGACAATGCTCTTAGACAAGCGAGAAGAAACGAATCGACACCGATATAAATCTGCACTGTATCATAATGTTTAGAGGAAGAATTGAATTCGGCTTCGTCATGAAAAAGTAGTGCAGTTGCAAGTGCTCACGAATCGCTTCGTGCATTTCATGGACTCTCTATTACGTGCGAAAAAATGAAGTGTGTGAACTCCTGAGAATCTACACCAGCGACTGATCGGCCCCTTCGCCGAATCCACCTGCGACTACTTTGACAATGGCTGCAAGGGCATCTGCTTCGTCCGGCCCTTCCACTTCGATAAGAATCTCCGAGCCCTTATCAGCGGCGAGCATCATCACCCCCATGATCGATTTTCCATTCACACGAAGTCCATCTTTTGAGAAGAAGACTTCGGACTTGAATTTCGCAGCGGCGGTGACCAGCATCGCCGAAGGACGGGCATGCAGCCCGAGGCGATTGACGATGATAGCGGTGGCAGTAACCATCGATCGACTTATTGCGCCAGCAGATATTGTTTGCCGGCAACTTCCTGCACTACTCCTTTGAGTTCGAGCGCAAGAAGATACTGAGACAGTTCATTAATCGGGAGTTGCATGGTGCGGGCAAGATAATCAATCTGCTGCGCACCGTCAGAGAGAAGTTCTACAATCTGCTTCTCCGCTCCGGTCAGATCATGAGATATCTGCGACTTTCGTGCGACGACGGTCCCCTTTAGTCGCGGCAATTGCGCGAAGAGGTCATCGACACTGGTCAGCAGATGTGCCCCTTGTTTGATAATTCTGTTCGTTCCGATACTCTGTTTCTGCGCAAGTGAACCGGGAACGGCAAACAATTCCTTCCCCTGTTCGAGAGCCAACTCGGCGGTGACCAATGCTCCCGATTTTTCACCCGCTTCGATCACGATCACCGCTTCACTCATCCCGGAGATCAATCGGTTACGCTCTGGGAAATTGATATCGCGGACTTCTTCATCTGGCAGATACTCTGAAAAAATCGTACCACTTTCTTCCAACTGCTTTGCAAGCCCACGGTTTGCAGCAGGAAAGACAACATTCAGCGGTGTCCCCCAGATCGCTGCGGTGAATCCATTTTTTTCAAGTGCACCGCGATGTGCCGCAGAATCGATCCCCTGCGCCATGCCGGAGATGACATTCAATCCCGCATCAACAAGATCACCAGCAAGTTTGTGAGTGAATGAACGGCCGAAATCAGTGCAGTGACGAGTGCCGACAATAGCAATGGAGGGCTTGTCGAATGGTACAGGATGACCAAGAGAGAAAATCACCGGTGGTGCATCGTTGAGTTGACGCCAGCCCGGGGGATAGGCGGCGTCACCAGAGAAGATAACTTTCCACCCAAGTTTCTTGATCTTCTCAGTATGTGCCTCTGCCTTGTCGAAAGAATCAAAGGCATGAATCTGTGAGGCCACCCCGCGACCGATTGATGCAACCTTTTCTATTTCAGCTATGGGTAAATCAAAAACTGCCGCTGCAGAACCAAATTGAGCAATCAGACGATTCGCGCGTGCCCGACCAACTCCCGGAACAATGAGCAGCGCCAGCGTTGCGGTAAGTTGATCAAGCTGGGCCGAGCGCATCGAGCCTTCCTTCGAGTTTTTGCAACAATGTATCAAGCCCCCGCCTGGCTACTGCCGAAATCGCAAGATAGTCCTTCGGAAGTTTCTTGAGAATCGAAGCCAGTTTCTTGTCATCGACGGTGTCGATCTTGGTCAGAATCGTAAAGGAAGGGCGCGTCAACAATGTCGAATCAAAATCCCCCATCTCACGTTCCAGCAATTCACGAGTAGCGACAATATCCGGCTCGTTCACATCAATGATATAGAGCAGCACACGAGTTCGCTGAATGTGACGCAAAAACTGATGCCCCAGCCCCTTCCCCTGCGATGCCCCTTCGATTAGACCCGGAATGTCGGCCATCACACAGGACTTGAATTCTCGAAACGGAACAATTCCCAAATTCGGTACGAGCGTCGTAAAGGGATAATCAGCGATCTTTGGGCGTGCTGCAGATAAGGCGGCAAGAATGGTCGACTTCCCGGCATTCGGCTGACCAACCAGTCCGACATCGGCTAATAGCTTCAACTCAAGTCCGAGCGTTCGCGCAATCCCCGGCTCGCCGGGTTGAGAAAATCGTGGCGACTGATGGGTGGAGGACTTGAAGTGTGAGTTCCCCTTTCCGCCACGACCACCAGTGGCTATCACCACCGGTTCATGCGGTTTATCCAGATCGACGACTGATTCACCGGTGTTAAGATCCTTCACTACGGTCCCAACCGGAACTTTAATAGTGACCGATTCCCCGGCCTTGCCGGAGCGTTGCCCCCCTTCTCCGGGGTGGCCGTTTTCTGCTTCATATTTCTTCCGATAGCGAAAATCGAGCAGCGTCGAGAGATTCGGATCAGCAATCATGATCACATCCCCCCCTCGACCACCATCCCCCCCATCCGGCCCCCCCTTAGGGATAAACTTCTCGGTATGAAAGTGAACCGACCCCGCCCCGCCATGTCCGGCGGTTATCTCGATTTCTACGTAGTCTACAAACATAGAACGAATGAACCCCCGAACAGAGGGGATGTCAATCACAGCAATCAGAGGCACTGACAGATTCCGCCAGACAATCGTACGGTTGGGCTGTACAGTGATGACTCAAGAGTGATATACTGACATAACTGCCCAAAACTGACTCTGATTTGAATTGCCAGGGGCGGCCGACAAAAGTATGAAACCGAGGATAAGATGGATTTGAGCAATACACTTTTCATGAAACGGATGTCGAAACGGGCCTATCAGAATAAGCCTGTACCAGAAGATGTCATCGAGCGCCTCAGCGAACGAATCAGGTGGTCCCCTTCGTGCGGGAATAAACAGCCATGGCGAGTTATTTTTGTAACAGAATCAGCCCAACTTGAACGTGTCATGACAGCCATGGATAAGGGGAATGAATGGGCTGCCGCTGCGCCGCTGGTTGCAATTGTCTGTGCAAAAGAGGCAGACGACTGGACACGTCCTGACAATGGACTCAAGTATGCACACTTCGATTCCGGAATGGGGACGATGTCACTGCTCTTGGGTGTCACCGAAGAAGGGCTCATGGCACATCCGACCGCTGGTTGGGATGCACTCAAGATGAAAGAGATCATCGGTGCTCCTTCTGATGTCGATGTCCTTTGTGTCGTGATGATCGGCTATCCCGGTTCACTTGATCAACTCGATGAACGAACTCGCAAGAAAGATGAAGCAGTCCGAACTCGCAAAGAGATACAGGAAGTTATCGCCCGAGAGAAATGGGCATTTTAGGACGAGTGTCTTACCAAGAGGAAATGCCCGTAGATTTCAGTCCGATATGAAACTGTAGTTGGGGTGCTGGCAGTGTAAATTACTGCTACACTGAAAGTTACAAGGAGAGCGACTTTGAGTGAGTTGTAGGCAATCCAGTATCACATTTTTCCAACAGGTATGGAGCATAAATTGTCGATATTGGTTATATATTAAGCAGAATCAAGTTTACAGGAAAATACCAAGGATCGCAGTAGATGTCACTTTCGAGATTTAGTCAGCAGTATGATCGAAACAAGTTTGTCGCTGTGATGCAGATTCTCGCGACAAAAGTTGGTGACCTTGATATTCTCAAGTCCGCCAAATTGCTCTATTTTATTGATCGTCACCATTTAAGAAAATTTGGCAAGCCAATACTCTGTGATACCTACATAAGCATGGAGTTCGGACCTGTACCGTCAGAATCGTATAACATTCTCAAGAGTATACTTGACGGCAAAAATCCATTCCTTCCAATTCAACCAACTCCGGTATCGACAAGAAAACATCCTGTATTTTCCACGTTAACAGAACCGAACACCGATTTCTTGTCCCAAAGAGAAGTTGAATCGATCGAAGAAATCATTGCCTCAAAAGGTCAATTGCATGTCGGTGCCCTTATCGACGAAACTCACCAGCATTCCGCATGGGTGAATTGTGAACAAAACGGTAAGATGGACTACGAGCTGTTTTTTGCTGAAGAACCAGAAAAGTGCAAGAACGCCTACGAAGCAATGCTACTGGAACAATTATCAGATGATTGATCTATCGGCTTCTAGTCGTCATGTAATGTTTCGAGCCCTGTTTGTACACGGGGCTCTTTTTCATTGTCAGGGTTTTCGTTTTTCAGAAAATGACATGCGCGACAAATACCTCCTGGTTATGCGAGGGCAGTCAAAGGAAGGGAAGTCCTATTTCTATCTGCCAACTTCTCAGGTAGAAAAGCTTCGCTCCAATCCGATTTTTCACAATGAGTATTATCTTTTCGAATCCGGATCTATCCAACAGTTCAAAAAGGAAACGGCGATCAATATCAGAAATCTCAAAGAAGGACTGTTTCAGGATTTTGCGGACCGGTATGTGTTCAGGCCGCCAGGAAGATGCCTCGACTTTGTGGCCAGCATTGAGAACTATCACATGGCAGCAATTTGTAAGCTAGTCCATGAATCTCCGTCTTTGTCACTTCACTATAAGCAACTCGCGCTCCCTATTGATCTCTAGAAGTTCAGAAGATCATTTTTTTGCATATGAATGCTAATTTAACACTCTCACAAGCTCTGCTCTTGCGTACATTCCAAGAATGGTAGGACCGACTGTAAATGAACAATTCTGATCGTGGCATGCTCATCACCTTTGAAGGAATCGACGGCTCCGGGAAGAGTTCGCACGCCAAGCGTGTGCTTGATTACCTGATTGAGCGGGGGCATCCAGTTCAACTGGTTCGTGAACCAGGGGAGACTGCAGTTGGTGAAAAAATTCGCTCCATTCTGCTTGATCGTTCCGAAAAGATGACCGCCATGACCGAATTACTCCTCTACGAAGCCGCCCGTGCCGAACTGGTGCGAACGATCATACAACCGGCAATCGCATCCGGCGAAATCGTCCTGGCGGATCGATTCTATGACTCTACAACGGCGTATCAGGGATACGGTCGCCAGCTTGACATGACACTGATCCACACTCTGAACACGCAGGCAAGTGATGGGATTGTCCCATCACTCACTCTTATATTTGACCTCCCTCTCTCGGAATCGCTCCGCCGACGCGGAAAAGAGCCGGATCGACTCGAATCCGAATCACTTTCCTTCTTCGAGCGAGTAGCCAATGGCTATCGCCAGATTGCACTCGCCGATCCCACTCGGTGTAAGTTGATTGATTCTACTCCATCCGCAGATACTGTCTACATGCAGGTACAAGAGGAGATCGAAATCTGTATCGGATCACGAGTTCGTGTCTAGCGCCCTGACGATCAGAGATCGTGCTCTTCCCGAAATTCGTCGTATCGCGATTCTTTGCTCGCTGCTGATTTTCTTGATTGGCGGGTGTGCGATTTTTATCCTCACCGATCCGGTTCTCGCCAGCCGCTTTTCACTCTCACGCACGGCGGTCACTCTGCACCAGCGATATGCTGGGGAGGAACTCGACTGGAACAAAGTTATCCAGCAGGCCTATGAGGCACTCTTCGATCCACTTGATCGTTATTCCGGCCCGGTTCGCGAATCACAGTTTCAGCGCATGGATGAAGAAGAGGATGGGAGCTATTCCGGAATCGGTGTCTCTGTCTTACCTGATTCTGGTTCACTCCTGATTGTCGGCATTCGTGAGGGTGGTCCCGCTGCCAGTGCCGGACTCGAAAATGGAGATCGCATCATCCAGATCGACACCACTTTGCTCACCCTTGCCTCTGTCGAACAATCAATCAATCTGCTGCGCGGCAAAGAAGGAACCAGTGTTGCCGTTGAAGTCCTCCGGCGAAGTACGAAGGACACCGTCAGCTATAAACTCAATCGCAAAAAACTCACTCTTATCCATGTCCCCTATGCCGGATTCGCCGACAGCACGGTCGGTTATGTGCGTCTGCTCGATTTTGATCCCGGTGCCGCCGATGAAGTCGAAAAGAAAATCCGTGAATTGCAAAAAAGCGACGGAAAAAAACTCACTTCTTTCATTCTTGATCTTCGCAGTAATCCGGGCGGATTGTTGAATGAAGCGATCGAACTGGCTGATCTCTTTCTGCCAAATGATAGTTTGATAGTCGGAACCTCCGCTCGTTCCCGATGGCGATCAGAGGAATGGCGCTCAACCGGTGATGATCTGCTGGATGGCATCCCGATGGTCGTGCTGGTTGACGGGAACTCCGCCTCTGCCGCTGAAATTGTCGCCGGTGCTCTCAAACAAAATGGTCGCGCGCAACTGGTCGGAGATACCACCTTTGGTAAAGGACTGGTGCAGGGATTTCGTCGATTCCCCGATAACAGCGGCGTAAAATTGACTCAGGCCCGCTATTACTTGCGCGGCGGACTTTATCTCAATGATTTCGATTCGACCTTCAATGAAATCGGTCGAGGGCTTGTGCCCAATGTACTCGCGGCTTCACTTGAAGAAAACGCCTACACCCAATGGCTCGAATTGGGTGGATATCTTGAAACATTTGCCACTACCCACGCCGACGAGCTTATGCGAACTACTCGTGGTGGATTTTTGCCGGGAATTGACTGGGTGTCGAAATTTCAACGATCCCTCGATTCGTCGTCACTGTATTTCTCCTCAATTTCCACTCGTCGACTTCGCCTTCTCTCTCAACTTGCCTCACTTGGTTTGAGTGGTCAGGTAAGTGATTCGGAGTATGCCTATGTAAAAGAAGTCCAGTATCACTTCGCCAACATGCTCACACTCTCAGAAACAGATGACACGCGCATCGCTGACGGCCACGATTTCTACATCTCATATCGACTCGCCCAGATCGCATGGGAGCGACGCGGTGGACTCAGCGGAGTTTACGAAGAGGTGATCGTTCCGCATCATCCGGTCATACGTCGCGCAGTTGAGCTACTTAAATCTGAGTCAACTAATCCCCTGTGAGCTTCGATCCTTTTCTTCCCGGTGCTCGAAATCAGAAAAGACCGGTGATGGTCTTCTCCGACTTCGACGGGACCATTTCGAATCGTGATGTCGGCTATCATCTCTTTCACCATTTCTCCGAAGGGAAAAACGACCAGTTTATACCCGCCTGGAAAAGTGGCGCTATGACCTCCCGCGAAATCCTGATCGCGGAGGCCTCACTGTGCGACATCGATCTCCCCCGTTTTCAGGAATACCTCAGTTCTCACACCCTTGATTCCACCCTTCGCGGATTCATCGAACAGATTGAAAAGTCATGTGGAGAGTTTGTCGTCCTGTCGGACGGTCTCCGCATCTATATCGATCATCTCCTGCAATCCCACGGTTTTGATCTCCCCGTGATCGCCAATGAAGCGAGAATCGAAAAGAATCGCCTCGAACTGAGCTTTCCGCATGAAAACAAGCACTGTCACTCCTGCGGCTGCTGCAAACGGGAGCGAATTTCGGAATATCTCCCCGGAATTCTCGAACGAAATCCCGACTCGGTAGTACTTTTTATCGGGGACGGGATGTCGGATCGCTGTGTGGTCGATCCGGCCTGGCCGAATGATTCCCGACGAGGAAAGAGTGTGAAACGCTTGCAAAAGCTCGAACAGAATGAGAATATTCCCTCTATGCAATCCTCACAGACAGACAACCAGCATCTTGATCAGACCGTGATCATCCCGCCGGTTCGCGTCTTTGCCAAGAAGGACCTTGCGAAGTTCTGCGACACCTACCAAGTCAACTATTCTAAGTTCACAACATTTTCTGACATCGCATCGCAACTCACGCATGAGGGGGTTTGGTGAAGGCAATTATCATGGCGGGTGGATTCGGAACCCGCCTTCGTCCGCTGACCATCAATCTCCCCAAGCCGATGGTTCCGATTGGAAATCTCCCCATGATGGAACATGTGGTGAGCTTGCTCAAGCAGGCCGGAATCACTGAGATCACCTCGGTCCTCTACTTTCAACCGGAACATATCACCGGCTATTTCAAGGATGGATCAGCATTCGGTGTCAAGATGTCATACATCCGCCCTGATGATGATCTCGGCACCGCCGGCGCCGTTCGCTATGCAACGAAGGGATCGACTGAACCAGTATTGGTAATCTCCGGCGATGTGGTCACAACATTTGATCTTGTCTCAGCAATTGAATGGCATCGGAAGAAACAGGCCGCCGCAACGATTCTCCTCACTCGCGCCGAAAATCCACTCGCCTATGGAATCGTTATTACTGAAGAATCCGGCCGTATTGTCCGCTTTCTGGAAAAACCGACTTGGGGGGAGGCATTCTCCGATACCATCAACACCGGCATCTATGTCCTCGAACCCTCAGCTCTTGATCTGATTCCCGAAGAACAAAATTACGATTTTTCACAGCAGTTATTCCCACAAATGCTTCAGCGTGATATGCCCCTCTATGGCCGAATCATGGATGGCTACTGGAAAGATGTCGGTAATGTTGGCGAATACCAACTCGCTCATCAGGATCTCCTGCGTGGCGATCTGAAACTCAGCTTCCCCTTCCGCGAAGAACAACAGGGGAATGCGCGAGTATTCTTTGGCAAGGATGTTCGCCTGTCACCAGAAGCGAAACTCTCTGGTACAATCATTCTGGGGGATGGAGTTGTTGTCGAATCGGATGCGGTCCTCTCCCATTGTGCGATAGGTGATCGGGTCTGGGTTGGTCGTGGTGCAGAGATTCGTCATTCGACTATTTGGGCAGATTCTTTTATTGGAAATAATGCGATCATCGACAACGCCATTGTCTGTCATCGGGTACGATTAGGAGATCATGTCCAGCTGATGGATCAGGCGATTGTTTCCGATGACTGTGTGATCGGATCTGGCGCGATGATTCGCACCGACTGCAAAATCTGGCCTAACAAGAGTGTCGATGAAGGGGCGATTGTCACTCGCTCCATGGTCTGGGGAGAGAAATGGACTCGCGAACTCTTCACTGATTCCAAGGTCACCGGTCTTGCCATGACTGAATTGACACCCGAGATGACCGTTCGTCTCGGCTCAGCATTCGGCTCCACCCTCGGTCCGAATGCGGTCGTAATCACCAGTCGGGATGCGAGTGATGTCTCTCGTCTTCTTCGACGTGGACTCATTTCCGGATTACTCGCCGCCGGAGTTGATGTCGTCGATCTCGAAACAATGCCGGTACCAGTTGTACGCTATGCCCTTTCTCGCGGCGGTTACAACGCGGCGGTCTATGCCCGTCACAACCCGGATGATTTCCGTCAGATCGATTTCATCTTCATGGATGGCTCCGGTCTTGATATGCCGACCGGAAAACTGAAAAAAGTCGAGCGAAACTATTTTGGCGAGGATTACGATCTCGCTTCAATGGATCGTATCGGACATCTCACTACCCAAACTCGATTGCTGGATGACTATCGCAGCGCGTTTCTGAGTCAGATCAACGCCGACTTGGTGCGTAAGGCCGATTTTCGAGTGGTGATCGATCACGGGAATGGAGCGTCATCGCAGGTCTTCCCAACTCTCTTTTCGGGACTCGGCATCGAAGCGGTCGAATTGAATGCAACACTCAATCCCCGCCGTTTTTCCCGTTCATCCGAAGAGCAGGCGCAGTCGATCACACAGCTCGGCACCATCGTCCGGTCACTCGGCAGTCATGCCGGATTCATGCTCAATCCTGCCGCAGAAAAATTGACCGTCGTAGATGACACCGGTTCGCCGATTGATAATCAGGAGCTGCTTTTGATTGTCACCCACTTGTATCTGCAAACACATGATGTCAAGAAAATCGCCGTCACTGTCGGCGCATCAATGGGAGTCGAAGAGATTGCGCAGAACTTCGGGGTCGAAGTCTTCCGTGTACCAAATGACCACCGCTCCATGATGGAAGCCCGCCTTCGTGGTGGAGCTGAATTCGTGGCTGGTACTCGTGGCGGATTTATCTTCCCCGGCCTGCAACTCGGTGCCGACGCGATTATCGCGACGATGCGTATCATCGAGCTTCTTGCCCGCACTGGTTCGAGTTTGAGCCAGCTGCGACATCAACTCGATCCATTTTCTCGTGAGATGACCTCTGTCCCTTGTCCGTGGACAAAACGTGGGCAGGTCATGCGTCGGTTGATTACTGATTCGAGTGAAAAGGAACGTCAGTTGATTGACGGTGTCCGTATCTTCGAAGATGATGGTTGGGTGCTGGTCATGCCCGATCGTCACCGCGCCATGTTCAACATTCTTGCCGAATCTCGCTCCCCAGATCTGACTCATTCCCTTGTCCGGCGTTACAGTCGACTGGTAGAAGAGAGCCAAGAGACTGTTTCGTAGCTCTCTCTTTTCAAATTCGTTTCACCTCTGCTCATCCCCTGCACAGGTGATTAGCAGCAATACTGTTCTTCTCAAACTCCCCCTTCCTGAATTCTCGCTTTGAGTCGATATCTATCTCAAAGAAAGTAAATCAACGCTGCTGACGAGAGTCAGTGTTTTGTCTTTGGGGAATTGATCATGAAAAGAAGCTTTTTCAGAATCGCCGCTGTCACTGGATTTCTGGCGGTCATTACACACTTCTCTGATTCACGCGCTGAGTCATCAATGCTGACTCCTGAGCAGTCAGTACAAACCCTGCGCGCAGGAAATGAGCGTTTTGTTTCCGGACGACCCAGCTATCCAAACCTCTCACTTGAGCGCCGGGAAGAAATCGCCAAAGGGCAGCATCCATTCGCGGCGGTACTCAGTTGTGCGGATTCACGTGTCTCACCGGAACTGCTCTTTGATGCCGGACTTGGTGAACTCTTTGTCGTCAGAGTTGCAGGCAATGTCGCCGACAATGATGAAATTGCTTCTCTCGAATATGCCGTTGAACATCTGCGTGTACCAGTGATCAGCGTACTTGGTCATTCCTCCTGTGGTGCGGTCAAAGCAGTGGTCGCCGGTGCAGAGGTGCACGGTTCGATTCCCGGGTTGGTGGACAATATTATTCCGGCAGTCAAAGAGGCCCGCGCAATCGCAGGCAAGAAAACGAATGACGAAATTGTCACTGCTTCAATTCAACTCAACGTCTTTCAGTCGATGAGCGATCTTCTGAGCCAGAGCGAAATTATCCGTCATCATGTCGCCGAAGGAAAAGTTCGTCTGATCGGCGGAGTCTATTCACTTGCCAGCGGCGCAGTGAACTGGCTCGGACAGCATCCGAACGAATCTGACCTTCTTGCACATGTGGGAGATATGACCACACCAGCAGACCGGAAAGATCATGGTGGACATGTCGAACATCATGATGACGGAAGCGCGTTCACATCCTCTCATCCGGATGGAGTCCAGCCACGGGAGGCATTGTCACGATTAATCATGGGGAATCTTCGCTTTGCTGATGATCCGATCACAAGTGTCACCCGTCCGAATCGCTCGATTGAACGACGAACGCAACTTGCCAAGGGACAACGTCCGTGGGCTTCAGTGTTAACTTGTTCCGATTCTCGCGTCGCGCCGGAACATCTCTTTGATGCCGGCCTCGGCGATCTCTTCGTTGTTCGCGTCGCCGGAAATGTCGCTGATATCGATGAAATCGGCTCACTTGAATATGCCGTCGGACATCTCAAGACTCCTTTGATTGTTGTCCTCGGACATTCCGCCTGTGGCGCAGTCACCGCCGCCTGCTCAGGAGGGGAACTACCGGGACATCTTCCGGGACTGCTTGATAATATGGAACCAGCCGTCGAGCGGGCTTCTCATCGCGCTGCCAATCAGCCGGATGCAAAAGTTGTGCAGGCGATTCGAGAAAATGTCTATCAATCGATGTCCGACTTACTCACCCAAAGTGGTGAAATCATGGCCTACGTCCAGGCAGGGGCTCTGAAAATTGTCGGTGGAGTCTATCATCTGAGAACCGGCCGTATCGAATGGCTGGGAGAACACCCGGATCAAACCTCTGTCGTGGCCACTCTGTTGGCTGACAAGAAACTTGGCATCGACCTCGAAGAGGTCACCGCAAATGATTCCCATGGCGCAGAAACCACTGCCAAGAAACCACACCATTGACCAAAGCTTGAGTCTAGGGCATATTGTCCTGAGAAAAAAAAGTAACCGCCGTGCTTGTAACACGGCGGTCACCGCTGAAATGATAGGTTGGGAAGTGTGATGCACGTGGGTACCGTGCATCTCATGGTACGGACTAGACGGGGGAGAAGTTCCCGTCTTTAGGTTAATTAACAGTGAGCATCCGGCTCGAATTTGACTCCCTATCCCTCCCCCGACACCCTCGTCGACAAGCTTCCTGTCCATAGTCCCTCTTTACGCCCCACCAATTTTCTCATTTATTCCCCTGTCTTCCCCAAGCAGGCAAGACCACCGAAACCTTTTGCTGAATTGAGTTTACGCCCATGGATTACGCTGTCCGTACCAAGCTTTCTCGCATCCTGATCGACGACCGTGTTCCGGTCAATGCAGATGTCATTATCCTCGGTTGGGTGCGAACCGTTCGCGTCGGCAAAGGGGTCGCCTTTCTGGAAATCAATGACGGCAGCTGCATGAAAAATTTGCAGGCAGTCGCTGCTCCACCGGAAAAATTCCCCGTTCTCGATCAGATTCTCACTGGCGCAGCAGTCCGAGTCAAAGGGAAACTGACCCCCTCGCAGGGGCAGGGGCAACAGTACGAAGTCGTCGCCGAAGAGATCACTCTCGTCGGTGTCGCCGATGCGACTTTCCCGTTACAGAAAAAACGGCACACCATGGAATTCCTGCGCGAGATCGCGCATCTACGGCCGCGCACGAATACCTTCGGCGCGATGAATAGGCTCCGCTCGAAAATGGCATACGCTGTTCACACCTATTATCAAGAGCGCGGCTTTTTCTACATTCATACGCCAATCATCTCTGCCTCTGATTGCGAAGGGGCCGGAAACTTGTTTCGAGTGAGCAGTTTTGAACCCGGTAATCCGCCGAGAGTAGACAACAAACCGGGTGGCGATATCAACTGGTCGGAAGATTTCTTCGCGGCTGAAACATATTTGACCGTCTCCGGTCAACTCGAAGGGGAACTTCTCGCAACAGCTCTCGGCGATATCTACACCTTTGGTCCGACATTTCGCGCTGAAAATTCCAACACGGCTCGTCACGCCGCCGAATTCTGGATGATCGAACCAGAGATGGCCTGGGCAGAGCTTGAAGACAACATGGCTCTCGCTGAAGACTTTCTGAAATATCTCTTCCGCTATGCCCTCGAAAAATGCGCCGATGAAATGGAGTTCTTCGGGACATGGATCGACAAGGAGGTTCGCCAGACACTCGAAAGTGTCATCTCTTCAGATTTTGTACGTCTGCCGTATACTGAAGCGATTTCTATTCTTGAAAAATCAGGCGCGACTTTTGAATACCCCGCCTCGTGGGGCTTGGATATGCAGTCCGAACATGAACGCTATCTCACCGAGCAGGTTTTCAAGCGTCCGGTGATTGTCTATGACTATCCTGAGCAGATCAAGGCATTCTATATGCGCATGAATGATGACGGCAGAACCGTCCGTGCGATGGATGTACTCGTGCCGAAAGTCGGCGAGATTATCGGCGGTTCACAACGTGAGGAACGACTGGATCATCTGAAAGCGCGGATGCGTCATCATGGGATCGCCAATATCGAAGAGTATTCCTGGTATCTCGATATTCGCCGCTATGGAAGCGTGCCGCATGCCGGTTTCGGACTCGGCTTTGAACGGGCGTTGATGTATATCAGCGGCATGTCGAATATCCGGGATGTGATCCCATTTCCGAGAGTGCCCAGATGGGCGAAGTTTTGAGATAAGAACTTGTCCTGAGAAAAAAGTAACAATGAAAATTGAGCTTGCGAGAGAGAAAGGAAAAGAGTGAAGAATTTTAGTGCGACTACGGCGTCCACAGGAGTATTGCTCTTCCTCATTTTGATGGGCTGTACTACCTATAGAGTCAAAGAACCGAAAATTGGTATCACAAAAAAGCTACTCTCGCCAGCAAAAGAGGGTTCGAGTTATCTGTCAGGACTCGACTCGTCGAAAGGGCTATTTGTTTTTTCCTATGAGGTGCGTGGTGTGGTAGGAAAAGGAACATATGGCGATAAGTACGAAACAAAATCAGGGTTCAGGGTTTGGGAGCACAAGTTCAAGAGTTCAGAACCAGATACACTTCGTAAAAGAGAAGTTATGAACTTGTGGAGCAGCAAGACAGCATTCCCAGGGGGCGAACGTACTGCAGATGCTTACCGAGTAATTGATGCTTTTTTTCAGCGCGGCAGGATTTTCTATGGTGGGCAATTCCAGTTTCAAGCAGAATCCAACAAACACTTCGCGCAATGGATACTGCTTCCGAATGATACATTGTATGAGGCTTTTCTCACCAGTCACAAACGAGAACTTGAAGGCATAGTTATTGATACTCTAACAAAATGATTGCTGTAATCAACGATGTACTCTCCATTCTCGTGAATGGATTCACTGGTTATCGGGACAAAGAATGCGTCCTCTGCATTCATCCTCCCATCTAACTCACCTCAACCAGCTTCTCTCTTGAGGCGGCGAGAACGAGTTTCTCCCCGCGCAATCGCGCCGGAGTCTGACCCACCAGACGATGTACCTGCCTGGTCAGATGAGCCTGATCGGCGAAGCCGGTAATATCAGCAATATCTGAGATCGACACATTTGTATTGCGAAGAAGATCGGCTGCACGTTTGACTCGCTCGCGTAACACGAACTGATAGGGTGTTTTGCCAACGGTGTTGGAAAATGCGCGCAGGAAATGATACTTCGAATAGCCCGACAACCCAGCAAGCTCTTGGAGTGAGAGCGGGGTTCCGTAATTTGAACTGATGTAGTCGAGAGTGATGGACAGCTCTTTTGCCGCCAGACGTTCCGCACGTCGACGACGAATCTTGGATGAATGGGCCAGACTAAATGCATTCCGAACAAAGGCGGTAATGATCCCCTCATGGAAAAGGGGGTCAGCATGTTCTCGAAGCATCACTTTTTCAGACATGTACAGATATGCCTGCGTACTCCACGGATCTACGACTGGCTCGTTGTGAAGCTCCCCATAATCAAGACGGTCAAACTGGGTCAGATCACTGACCATTTCAGATGCTTCTGCCCCATCGACACTCAGCACAAACACATTGATCGGGCGATCGTTTTTACTGAAATCACATTCACAAACCCGATTTGCCGGACCGACGATCATTCCGAACTCAGGATAATCGTGATGGCGCCAGCCGGTCTCATAGTTGGTGGCGATTTTCGCCCTCTCCGCGGCGTAAAAATTGACCCCTTTGGTCGGGATGTCATAATTGTAGATCGCCGGATGATTCGGCATGAATGAGAATGAACTGGCACCCCCCTGAAAGAGAGTGCTGAAAACCTGAAGGCCGCGAAACGGCTCGTAATTCTTGTACCACTCAACGAGTGCCTGTGACATGAACTATTTCCCTTGTCTCTACTCCACTCTTAACTTGCTCCGGAGAACACAAACAGTACAAAATCTCGCTCAGTAGTAATCACCTAGAATTGTCGATTCTGTAACTTGGCCCACGGCACGAACAATTTGCGGGAAAACGATCCCTCCCAACTACAGTCGTCTGAAATTGATCTGAAGTCGCAATTCAACAATCCTGTCAGAGATTGACTGCAACTCAACTGTTACTCTCAGGTCAATATAACGGACAAACAAATATTTCCATTGAAGTAAATTGCGACTGTAGGCAAGATGAAAGGGAGATGAAAATTCAGGGGGTGAATAACCGCAAACATGGATTTCTTACAAAAAAATACCCCGTGTCTGCGGGGGGAGGAATCAGTTCTCAGCTTTGGATAGTGGCTCGGTTCCCTCTTCCAGAATAGCCAGGTAGTCTTTGTATCCAAAGCGCTGCGATCTGTTTCTCTTGGGCAGCGGGGACACGATTCCAAGTTTAACGAGTTTCCTGAGAGCAGAATGCGCTGCGGGGAAAGAGAGGGGTGTTTTCGCACCCGCCTCGGCAATTGAGAGAAGTGGAGATCGTTGAAGCACGTGGTGAACACGAAGTGCGCTTCCAGCCCCTTTTCCAAGGGATTGGATTTTAGCTCGGTCGCCATCAAAAAGCGCGACTAGTTTTCTGGCGGTGCCCACTGCCTGCTCGGCAGTATCAAGGATTCCACGCATGAAAAAGTTTATCCACTCTTCCCAGTCCCCGTTCTCCCGCACTTGCTGAAGCAGCCGGTAATACTCCTCTCTGTTCCTCTTGAAATAGAGACTCAGGTAGAGAAGTGGATCAGCCAGCACTTTGTCATGGACAAGAAGTAGGGTGACGAGCAGACGTCCAAGACGTCCGTTCCCATCGAGGAAGGGATGAATTGTCTCAAATTGTGCGTGGGCCAAGGCAGCTTTGATCAACACTGGTACCCTGACAGGGTCATCGTGTATGAATTTCTCTAGCGGATCAAGGCAAGACATCAACAACTCCGGTGGTGGGGGAACAAAAATCGCGTTCCCCGGCCTGGTGCCACCGATCCAGTTCTGTGTTCGCCTGAATTCCCCGGGATCTCTGTCCTTACCGCGTCCAGATTCGAGGAGAATCTGATGCATCTCTCTGATGAGCCGTAAAGAGAGAGGGAATCCTTTGCGATGCCGATCAATCCCGTGCAATATGGCTCGAACATAGTTGGAGGTCTCCAGAATGTCGTCAACCTGGACACCGGCAGTTGCCTCATGTTCATACAATAGGAGATCTGAAAGGGAGGATTGCGTCCCTTCAATCTGTGAAGACAATACAGCCTCTTTGCGGATGTACATGTACAGAAAGAGTGATGTATCAGGCAACAGCATTGAAATACTGTCGAGACGTCCTAAAGCAAGGAGCGCCCTCTCCATAAGTGTTTCTGTCTCTGGCGTAAGGCGAAGTGGTGGATCGGGAGGGAGATTCTTAGGCAGGAAGGCCGTGCAATTCTCACCACCGACAGTTGAAATGATCCTGAACTCGCCTGTCTTTCTTTGCATACCGTGTACGATTCCTAATTAAAGGAATTTTAATGCAAATCACTCAGATTAAAGAATGAGGTCACATCTTTTAATCCAATTGCTTCTTTTGAAAGGATCAAGCCCCAAACCATGCAATGCTCTGCATACAGAAATTGACAAAAAAATACCCCGTGTCTGTGGGGGAGGAATCGACACGGGGTACGAAACGGCCTGTTGTTTGACTAGGGTGCCATGCTGGGCCGTATCTTTTTCTGCTCGGTAGGTGTACGACCCCCGGTTTCTCTCTGTTTAGAAATTTTGACAGAATTCCGTAAACAGCAGAAAATGCGCGTCAGACAACCCAAAACGGCTCAGTCCTGTTCTTTTCCGACCCGACCTGAACGTCCACTCAGAAAACCCCGCGAAATGATCCCTCTACAGCTATACTGTCGATATGCCGATACTACCCGATATGATACCAACTCCTGCCCTTCACTCCCGTCCGAGCCGAGTCAATTGGATCAAGTCGATTGCTCTCATCGGCACTACTCTGAGTCTTCTCGTCGGCTGCGAAAGCTCAGGTCCGATCAGACCCAGAGAGCAGGCGGATTCTGAGCTGCGGGTAAGCCTGGTCTCGAACCGGGATCTCAACCTGACCCATTCCATCGCCCGAGTTCAGACTGAAGGATCGACAAACCGGAATTCAGAGGTGGTTCTTGATGGTGAAGTAATCCCTTATCGGGTCTTTCTCGCCCCACCCGATTCCCTCTATTACAAGTCATTTGGAACCTTCCGCCGCTATCTCCCAGGCCTGATTGATTTCGCTTTTGATGATACTGAAGGAAATACGCTGGATATCAATCTCCCTACTGTCGACTCATTCTCGATCACCAGTATTGCTCCCGGCTCCCGTATTGCGAACGGGAACCAACCGGTCATCCTCTCCTGGACTGGGGCTACAGGAACGACCAATTATGTCATCGCGGCAGTTCGTCGACCCCTGAAATACACCGGAGTCGGTTACTCGCAGTTTGTGACCAGCGGAACGACTTCCGAAACGCTCAATCGGGCGGCGTTTTACCAAACCGACGGAGTCAATCCAGATACCGGATGGTATGACCTCTATGTCTACGCCATCGCTGCATCCCCGGATTCCCTGACTACTCGAAAAATCCTGCCTGTCCCACTTCCCGATGAATTTGGTCAAAACATCGCTCTGACAAATCTCACCGGACGATATGGTTTCATCTCCATTGCAAGACGGGATTCCGTTCTCATTGTTATTCAGCCTTGATCTTTCCTGTTGGTCTGACTCAGTGTTGATTTTCGATTCAAGATTGTTCCCACTTCGTTCATGCTCTAGACTGCATCAATGAGTCAGGATTCTCCATCACAATCATTACTTTCGCAGCTTGATCGACTTGCTACCGAGTCGGTCAATCCTCGTACCCGAAAAATTGACCAACTCTCCGCTCTCGAAATCTGCAAGCTGATCAATACAGAAGATCAGACCGTTCCGGCTGCTATTGCCGCACACCTTCCAATCATCGCAAAGGCAGCTGAGCAATTCGCTGAAACTCTGCGCTCTGGGGGGAGAGTCTTTTATATCGGTGCAGGAACATCGGGACGTCTTGGCGTACTGGATGCCGCCGAATGCCCTCCGACCTTTGGTTCTGATCCATCGCAGATTGTCGGTCTGATTGCTGGTGGATATTCGACTTTGATTGCCTCGGCTGAAGGTGTCGAAGATGACGAGCAAGCGGCAATAGTTCATCTCAAAGAACATGCTCTCTCAGCTTCTGATCTGGTCATCGGTATTGCGGCTTCCACTCGTACTCCCTATACACTTGCCGGAGTTGCCTATGCCGATCAGATCGGTTGCGGGACATACTTGATTCTGTGCAATGATCCCGTCGCGCAAATTCCCGCCAGGACTATTCCGATTGTCATCCCGGTCGGACCGGAAGTGATCACTGGTTCGACCCGTATGAAATCGGGAACTGCGCAAAAACTCGTACTCAATATGATCTCGACCACGGCGATGATCCTGAATGGGAAGACCTACGGTAATCGAATGGTCGATCTGGTTGCCCGTTCTGCGAAACTTGCCGCCCGTTCACGAAAGATTCTCATCGAACTGCTCGGCTGCTCATTGGAAGAGGCGGAGGATCTGATTCAGCGTGCTAATGGATCGGTCAAAGTCGCACTAGTGATGCATCGAAAAAATGTATCGGCCGTCGACGCGATTGTACTCCTGAAAAAACATGATGGAAAACTTTGGAAGATTCTCGGCCCACTTGAGTAGATGTTCTGAACGGCTGCTTACAGGCGTCCGTTGAATCTGTACCAAACGGGTTCAGCCTGCACATTCCGGTTGAACTCGGACTGGATTTTTGTACCGGATGGTACGAGAGCTGACCTGGCTCGTCTCTCATAAGTTATTTCCCAGTAACAACTTCATTGATACATTTCACTCCGGCATTCCGATTGATATCTATCTGCCCGATTCAATGAACTTTATCCGAAAGGAGCAGAACATGCATTTGAAGAAACTCTCTGCAGCCCTCGCGATCAGTATGCTGATCGTCGCCGGTTGCTCTAAGACCCCGACTACATCTGATACCTCAAACGACAATGCCGACCTTGCCGCACAATTCGGTGGCTACACCGCTGCCCCCGAATCTCCGCAGTTTGCGGATGACGGCCTCACCGAGATGGCTGCCTCGGAAGCGAGTGCGAATGATCCAATGCAGTCGAATGGCGAGATCAACGGCTGGCATCAGCTTCCCGGAGCTGGAGTCTATCATCTCCGTTTTGTCTGGGGGCATCTGACCTTTGATTCGACGGTCGCAACTCCAACGGTCTGGGATGGCTCACTGAGCACCAATCGCGGCGCGCTTGTGGCAAAACGAATTCTCAGATTTGAAGATGGGGATTTTGTAAAACCGCGTGTCGATCGTCGAGTGATCGAATGGGTTTCGAAAACACGCCCACATCATGACGGCCTCGCGATTGATCTGGTCGTCCCGCCAGTTCGTCCTACGATTGATACTACCTATGTGATCGACAGTACCGGAACTGATACTTCAATGGTGATTGACACCGTCCGCCCTGAACCGGTACGCGTTCGTTTCGAAACCGCACCGTTTACAATTGAATTGAGTGAACGTCAGCTCGCTCAGCTCGACACGGTGATTGATCTTGGAGACGGCCTTTCAGTCTCGATCAATAGTGTTCGTCATCTGGCGCAGCGATGCCCGCGTGGAATTCTTGCTGGTCAGTTTGGTTTGAATGATTCCGGTCTGTATGTCTTACGTGGGATGTGGCTTGACCCACGCGGTTTCGCCGCTGGTTCATTCCGTGGTCATCTTGGTGAAGACTCTCTTGGTAACAAGACCTTCTTCGGCAAATGGATTGATGTCAGCGGCAACTTCGAAGGACTGCTGCGCGGACGCTATGAGATAAGAAATGAAGGTGACTCCGCTCATCCGCGATTTGCCGGACGATTCGAAGGCGGCATCTTCAACGGGCAGGGACTTCCAATTGGAGAATTGAAAGGACACTTCTGCGGATCGACAGAATTGCAGACTGGTTTCCTGGAAGGAAGATGGAAAATCAAGTGTCCCTCTGATAGTGCGAACACCGGTTCGGATGACTACTTCGAAGATGAGAACGAAGAAGAGTCCGACGATGATTCCGGTCAGAGCTGAACTGAAGTAAGCTGATTCGCCAGCCGGAGTTAAACTGAATGGTTTAACTCCGGCTTGGCGTCTGAAGCTGGAAACTCTTCGAGAATCCGCCAAAATAGGATGGGATTTTAGACAAAAAAGTAATCATCTGTTTGAGCCCGGATTCGGGGTCAAAAAAGTGATAAAAAAATCTCTGAGATCGCAAAAAAAAGAAACCAGAAGCGTTCAGATTGGTTATACTTGCAAACCCCCTCCTGTCTCTGTCCGTAATGGACAGCCCAGCACCGAGTGAGTCGCAAGGCTCACTCGGTAGTTTTTTGGGTACTTTTTAGACAAACTACCAGAATCAGACTAAAACATTCATCCCAAGTGATATCGAAGAAATATGGCTAAGAACCCTCAATTCTTTATCCCGCAATGCTCAGGAGACTATTTGAAGGTGGTCAGTGTGCTTTCAACGACCTTCATCAGGGAGTCTACGCCGTATCGAGCACTGACCCGGGGTTGGACTTCCCGATAGAGTTTGAGTGCCTCGGTCAGTTTCACACGGCTTTTTTGTTCTGAAAGATTGTGGGCCAGATTCAAATAGTTGAGCGGATTGAGAGAATCCGACTTGAGCAGGTCGCGAAAAATAATCTCCGCCTGAGGAAGGCGATTACTTTCGGTCAGATAGACCGCTCGATTCATCTGCAATTCCGGATCACTCCCGAACTTCATGATCGCCGTATCGAGATAGACCAGTGCCTGTGCCGGTGAATCACACTGCGCCGACAATCTGGCGGCAGTGATATACATCTCACGTTTCGGCTCAGTCGTGGCCATAAGCTTTTTCAGCCAGAAGAATGCGTTATACGGGTGCTCCTCTCGATCCCAGAGTTCAGAGAGACGGGCATAATGCTGCTCCTGTGGATCACCCGTACCGATCAGCGTCAGCGTCGCCCCGATTGCCACTTTCCAGTCCTGCATGGCATAGGCGACTTCATACAGGATCAGATTGAGATCACGATCCTTGGGATAGAGAATATCCGCCCGTTTCAGATAGAAAAGCGCGGAATCATACTGCGATTCTCGTCGAAAAGTTTGCCCCATCCAGACCAATGCATCTTTATCGGATGGATCCTTGAGAAGTGCCCGATTGAGTAATCCCCGTGCCTCTTGATAGTCCTTGCGCTCGTATGCTTCACGGGCATCGGCAACCAACGATTGCACGGTATCAAAACAGCCAACTATGAATGTGAACGAGACAAGAATGAAAATCGAAAATGGATGTCTGGTAAGTTGCATACGACGATAGTATAGACCAGTAGGGTCACAGATTCAACTCTGTTGCGTGCAGCCACAACTGGCAATTGTTGACTTGTTCATTCCCCCTTATCATGGGGTCATGCTTGATCTCGCACCCTATTCCGTCGGCGTCCGTATGCTCGCCCTGTCGACCTTTGGACGTGTCACCCCTCGGCTGTTTGATCATTTACTGGCGTCGTTCGGCTCACTCGATGAAATCTATTTCGCTGATTCAGAAGACCTGGCGAAGGTAGAAGGGCTTACCAAAGAACAGCGACGACTGATCGAGGAATGCAGCCAACATCTAGATCAGGCACGACAGCTCGAGACCGTACTGGCTACTCAAGGGATCAAGGTGATCTGCCGCTATGATGACGGCTACCGGGTAACTTTGACCGAACTGAACGATCCACCGATGATCTATTTCCAGCGCGGGACGCTCGAATTCACCGCAAGACCGACACTCGCGCTGGTTGGTTCTGCTATCGGATCGCAATCAGGCATGGCACTCGCAGCGGAGTGTGTGCGTCAGCTGAGTGCACATCATATTTCGCTGACCACATCGCTCAGAGGAGGGATTGATGCATCAGTCATTCTTGCTGCGACAACCAAAGAGATCCCTTTGACTGCAGTCACCGATACTGCGATCGACAAGCCCCTTTCTGAAGACCTGCATTTATTGTACAAAGAGTTGATCGCCGGCGGATTGCTGGTGACTGAGCATCTCAAACGAGAGAATAGCTCAGCATCAGAATATGAAGAGTCGAACAGGCTCATTGCCGGTCTATCCGATGCGGTCGCCGTGATCGAATGTCATCACGATGATAAAGAAGTGATCGACATGATGGCATACTGCGAACAGATCGGGAAGCTCTGTTTCTTTCTCACTGATCCGAAATCTCCGGAGCTGATTGATCATGATATTCGTCGGGTTGGAGAGAAAAGCGGGGTGATTCCGATAGAGTTTCCTTCCAGACTCGATGTTCTGCTGAAAGTGCTGGTGTAATGACTGGGGCGGATGACAGCTATCTGGAAATCGCTGCTCCGGCATCTGCTGAGATCACCGAACAAGGCTCCCGCTTTATTGCCGAAGTTGAACGAATAGAAGTTGAATCGGAAGCCCACCGCATCCTCGATCAGATTCGAACTCGTGAATATCGCGCACATCATCATTGTTGGGCATGGCAATGCGGCGCAGGAAAACAGACTGAGAGCCGTTTTTCTGATGATGGAGAGCCCTCCGGCACCGCTGGACGACCGATTGCCGATCAGATCAAGTCGGCTGGAGTGACCAATGCCATAGTGGTAGTCACACGCTATTTCGGCGGCACAAAACTCGGAACCGGCGGACTGGTCCGCGCGTACAGTGCGGTAGCGAAGGAGGCATTGCAACATGCCGGCGTGCGAACACTTTATCTCACCGAACAGATCGGTATTGAGTTACCGCTCGATCGCTATGGTGCGCTGAAACGACTTATCAGTAGTATGGAAGCGAATCTTATACAGGAAGTGTTCACTGATCGGGCATCGGCAATTGCGATCGTGCGCGCCTCACGAGTGATTCCATTTACTCTTCAGTTGAGCGATCTCCTACAAGGGAGAGGGACATTCAAGCAGCTCGATCAGACAGAACCGGATCAGCCACATGCTTGAACAACTCGCCGCTCTTGATACTCGTCTTTTTCGCTATTTGAATATCGAACTCGCCAATCCGTTCTTTGATACGGTCATGCCGATCATCACAAACGACTGGTTCCTTCGCATTCTTTTTGCCGTGTTGTTAGTCATCTTGCTGTTCGCAAATTTCAAACGATTCCGGCTGATCGCATTATCTGCCCTGTTGCTCGTTGGACTTTCGGATGTGACCTCGTCGAGAATTCTCAAGCCATTGATTAATCGCTCTCGTCCCTGCCAGACGATGACCGATATCCATCTGCTTGTAGGTTGTGGTGCTGGGAAGTCGATGCCGTCGTCGCATGCGGTCAACAGCTTTGCTCAGGCGGTGTTTTTCGCGATGCTCTTCTCTCGCTGGCGATGGCTGATCATGATCGGAGCAGTCCTTGTTGCCTACAGCCGGATTGCGGTCGGTGTGCACTACCCCGCCGATGTGATCGTGGGGGCCGCAATCGGGAGTCTGCTGGCGGCGATCATGGTGCTGGTTCTGACAAGGATTGCACCGCAGACCGTGGTAGAATCACTCGAACGAAGACCGACACGGGTTGACTAGAAAACAAAAACGGCCGCAGGTAACTGCGACCGTCTTGTAAAACCAAGTATGTACGAATCACTCAACTCTTCTGAGCGATTGCCTTCTCTAACTCTGTCACCAGATTATCAAAAATCCGAAGCACTGCATTGACCGGTTCGGCGGTGGTCATATCAACTCCTGCGGCTTTCAGTACATCCACCGGATATTTCGAACGACCAGTTCCAAGGAAGTTCATATAGGTCGGCAGGAACTTCTTCCCGTCCTTCATGATCTTCTCAGAGAGTGCCTGCGCCGCGGCATAACAGGTCGCGTACTGATAGACATAGTAGGAGCTGTAGAAATGTCCAATACGAAGACCGGTCATGTCGTTGTATTCATTGATGAACATCTCCGGTCCCCAGTACTTCTGGTAAATATCCCGCCAGGTCTTGCGAACGAACTCGGTGCTGAGTGCGCCTCCGTTGGCGATTTCATCATGGATCGCCAGTTCGAATTCTGAAAATGCCACTTGGGTGTAAAATGTCCCCATGATCTGATCGATGTAGTAGTCGATGAGAACGATCTTCTCATCCGGGTTCTTGATTCGGGACATCAGGTCTTTCATCATCACTGCTTCGTTGCAGGTGGAGGCAACTTCGGCAGTAAAGATGTAATGCCCGGAATAGAGATTGGGCTCCTGCTTATTGGTGTAGAAGGAGTGCATGGCATGTCCCATCTCATGACCAAGGGTGAAAACCGACTCGAGTGTACCGTTGTAGTTCATGAGCAGACATGGATGCGAAGTGTATGTTCCCCACTGATAGGCGCCGGTTGCTTTTCCTTCGGTCTCGTAGACATCAACCCAGCGTGCATTGAAACCGTTCTGCATATCAGTGACATACTGCTTCCCCATTGGTGCGAGTCCGCCGAGGACCATCTCGACACCTTTTTCATACGGGTAGTTCGCAGCCGGATCGTCAACCAGCGGGGCATCAAGATCGAAGGGCTGAATCGTATCAAGGTTTAATGCCTTCTTGCGCAGTGCGACATAACGATGCAGCGGTGCGAGATTCGCATTCACCGCAGAGACCAATGAACGGAAGACTGATTCGGGAATATTGTCGCCATCGAGTTTCATTTCGAGTGTCGACTTGTAGCCACGTGCCTTTGCCTGAAAATAGTCGGCTTTGACCGAACCGGCCAATGTAGAAGCGAGAGTGTTGGCCCTTTTTTCGAACGCTTCGTTGTAGACACGGTTGGCATCCCGGCGGACGCGACGATCAGGAGATTCGAGAAGGGAGACGTAGCGTTCGCGGGTTAGTTGGATTTCTTCCCCTTTTTCATCTTTCACGGTCCCCCAGCGCATATCGGCGGTGGTGGCCATTTCGAATGTATTCTCATGACCGCGCATTGCCGAAGAGGCCATGGCGAGAAGCTCTTCCTCCCGTTCGCTCAGGGTATGGGCTTTCGTACGCACCATATTTTTGAAATAGTGGTCATAGATTTTCAAACCGGGCTGATTTGCCACTGCCTTGGTGAGATAATCTGGAGGAAGGGAAAGAAGTTCGGGGGTTATGAATGAGGTTGCTTCACTATACCGGGCATAGAGACCACCCACTTTGCCGGCCATCTCCTGCGGTCCGTTCTGCTGACGGTCTTCATCAAGGCGGAGATTGGCATAGACATAGAGATTCGACATGATCTTGTCGAGGGTGTCATTCATGAGCATGAGCTTTTCGAGATTTCCGGTCGACTCCCCAAGCTTCCCCTTGTAGCTGTCAAAATCTTTCAGACGACCGTCGAGATATTCGAATTCCTTCTCCCAGCCCGCGTCATTGGCATAAAAAGTAGTCAAGTCCCAGCGATACTTTTCGGCAATTTCCGACCGTTTCGGAACCGCTTTACTCTGCGCCGAGGTATCTTGTGCGCCACACAGCCAGAGCATGCCGCAGGCAAGGCTGGCCATCATTATAAAGGCCGGGCGGGAGATTCGAGAGGTTAACATGCATACGCTCCTTGCCGCTTCAGGCGGCAGACAAAGGTAGAACTTCATTTTCTGACATAATCTGCTCATCTTCCGGTCGAACTGCAAGTCCGCACGCTGGGCGCAGCTTCGGAAAACCGGAGAATGATGAGAATACGTACCAGCGCGCCGGTTTGTTCACGCTGAATCGTAGCAAAGGAGCTCAGAATTGCTTACGGCTGCATACCGCCACCAGACTACCGTTCGGCTCGCCCATACCGACGCCGCCGGACTTCTCTTTTTCCCCAATCAGTTCCTGCTCGCACATGAGGCGTACGAAGAATGGCTGCGTTCGGCAGGATTCTCGATTGCTCAGGTCCTTCGAGAGGGAGCAGTGCTGATTCCGATTGTCCATTGTGAAGCCGATTTCCTGATCCCCCTTCAGGTTGGTGACTCGCTGGTGGTCGAGATGCGCTGCGAAGCACGCGGGACGAATTCATTTACTCTCGGATACACACTACATCGAGGGAAAGAGATCGTCGGGAGTGTCAAGACAGTTCATGTCTGCATGGCACGTGCATCAATGGGAAAAATCCCGCCCCCGTCGGCACTGGCTGATGCACTCGATGCGATTAGCGTAAGCAATTAGTGAGAGTGATGCAGAATCTGATTGGCGAGTCTGGCAAGCTCAGAGCGATTCCATTTGAGTTCCGGCTGATCGACTGACTTTTCTGGGAAGGGAAACCATCTGACAGGGATCATATAGCCGGGAAGCAACGCTCTGAGGGCAAGAGAGAGGATCTCTGTTTTTTCCAAGAAGTTCTCTTCGTCACTGAATTTTACAAACGCAACCGGACTATAACCATACTGGTCATCAGTAGCTGGCACCACGATACATTCGATCACCTCCTGCCTCGCCACTATTGCCGCTTCAATCTGCTCCGGCTGAACATTCTCTCCGCCGGAGATGAACATATTATCTGCGCGCCCCTGCACGGACAATTCCCCTTCGATCGATAACTCACCGCGATCACCGGTCGAAAACCAGCCATCCGGATCAAACGGAGATTCGAGTTCTCCATTTTTCAAATAGCCAAGAAATCGCGTCGCACCATTGACTTGAATGATTCCATCAGATGAAAGTCTTATCTGACGACCATCAAGAAGTTTGCCGGATGAACCAGGGGAGTGATCAAGATCACTTTCACTCACTCGATGCATCGTCACTGTCGAACTCATTTCGGTCAGTCCATAAGAGAGGTAAATCGGCAGATCATGCGCGATGCTGCGTTGAATGTTCTTCTTCGAGATGGCACTTCCGCCTAGCAGAATTGCTTTTGCGGTTGCTTTCAATGCAGTGAATGTCTGCTTTGATTCAAGTATGCGAGAGAGCTGCAGATCGACGAAAGAGAGATGTGTTGGTTGGTATTTTGAGATCAACTCGTTCAGATTTGCTGAATCTGCAAGAAGCATCGTCCCACCTGATTGAAGAACACGAACGAGAATCCCCAGACCGCCAACATGCCAGAGTGGTAATGGACAGAGCCAGCGATCGAATGAGGTGAACGAGACTGCCGTATTCACCCCCTGTGCACTGGCGATGAAATTTTTCTCCGACAGGAGCGCGGCCTTTGGAGTTCCGCTGCTGCCCGACGTGTGAATGATCAGCGCGGCATCATCTGGGAGAATGATATCAGAATGTTCGGCTGCTTTCGTGTCAGTCAGCATTTCTCCTGTCGAATTCATTCTGAGCGCGCCGAGTGCATTCGCCTGAGAGATTCGCGAAAGTTCCGGATATCGCATGTTCAGGGGTGCGGCAATATGCCCGGATTCGATGATTGAAAGAAGAGACACAATACATGAAAGTGAGCTCTCTCCTTCTAATGCGATAATTTTTCGCGTGGCACCAAGCCGTTTGTTGAAATGCTCAGTTTGATCTATGACTTTTTCTGACAATTCCTGATAGCTGATCGACTGGTCGAGAAGTTGTATGACGGTCTTGTCAGGGAATTGGCGTGCCGACAGATCGATGAGCTTGGAAAGCTCAGAGTTCACGCCAGACTCCGACACTTTCATTGATGCGGATTCTATCCCACCAGTCCGGCCATTCGATTCTTCCCTGCTTCATGATGAGCGGATCTACTACGCTGTCTTTTTTTAGCCAGCTTAAGGTATCAAGCCCTGCTGGTCGAATCGGTGTTGAACCGGAAAGTGCGCACAGGAGTACCGTCAGCATCCCCAGCGATGTCTCCACCGCTGAGCTGATAACGGTAGCAACACCGCGATCTGCGAGCCGTTGCATGGTTGCGCGAGTTGCATTGATTCCGCCGAGCATTTGTGGCCGAAGAATTACCACAACCGGATCAGGACAAAAGCTGAATGCTTTTTCGTCATGGGAAATATAGCTCTCATCCAGTGCGATTCGAATGGACGGGACTTCTTGCTTGAGATTTATCAATTGCCTCGGTTCAGCGAGTGGCTCTTCGATATACTCAATCTCCGACCAGTCGATGCTATTTGAAAACTCTACGGCATCCGAGTAGGACCAACATTGATTCGCATCAAGGCGAAGTGAAATACTGGATGGGATACGCTCGCGGACTTTGCGCACTAGTTCGATGTCCTCTGACACACCCTCTCTACCGACTTTCAGTTTCGCAGCAGCAAATCCATCTGTTGCGAGTCGGTCGCATTTTTCAAGTATCAGCTTTCTATCTCCCGTCAGGAGTGCATTCACGGGGAGATGCGAATTGGTAATCTGAAGTTTCTGTAGTGGAGCGATCTTGTCACGCTGACAGGAGATCAGAAATCGTGCCTGAGCAATCGCGCTGCGAATCGGGGGAGGCGCGGTATCGCAATCCCCCTGCTCAATCCTCTTCTTATTTTTTGAAAGCCAGTCAATACAATCAGAAATGCTTTCAGTGAAAAACCCGGGCAATGGAGAGCACTCGCCAAATCCAATGTGACCGACCGTATCTCGCAATTCCAGAATGATCCCCTCTCGTTCATGCAGCGTTGCATGCCTGAGGACGAGTGGTCGCACGAGTGGGACTCGAAAATGAAAGAGACGGATCATAGCGTCATGTTCGCGCTAAAAAACCAGGCCGCAGCGAAAAGCAGTGCGTGCACGAGCAGAAGCTGACCAGTCTGTTCGAGAATCTTTATCAATGCACGCGGTTCTCGCTCCTGAAAAACACGCATGGTCAGAAAGAGTGCGAAAGGCAGCGTGATCTGCGGAAGAAGAAAGAGCATGCTTTGCTCTGAAACATAACAGAGAATCGGAATCTGATGCGCAATGATCACCGCGAGAAAATACTCCCACCTGCCGAATGATCGCCCGAATCGAACTGAGAGAGTATTTTTACCGGCGATTTTATCAGTCTCAATATCACGAAGATTATTGGCGGTGAGTATTGCAACAGAGAGCAATCCGGGGGCTAGTCCGGCGATTATCGATACGACCGACCACGCTTGCGCCTGTACATAGTAGGTACCCGCCACTGCTACCGGTCCGAAATAGATGAGTACGAAGAGATCAGCAAGTCCGGTATAACCAAGTGGTGAGGGGCCGCCGGTATAGAGCACACCAAAAAGTATTGCGGTCAATCCGATTGCTACAATCGGCCAGCCACCTCGCGTGACGAGATAGATGCCGAGTACGAATGCAATGGCGAAACAGATAATAAATGCCGATTTCACTGTCTGCGGCGACAGCCATCCCGCCTGTGTGACACGGACCGGTCCGACCCGGTCCGCGCGGTCAGCCCCTTTTTTGAAATCGAAATAGTCATTGGCGAGATTCGTCCCGAACTGGATGAAGATCGACGCAAACATTGCCACACTAAATGAGAGGAGATGAAAGAGCTGATCATGTGCGGCTATCGCTCCACCGATCAACACCGGTGCAATTGATGCTGGCAATGTTCGCGGTCTGAGCGCAGCGATCCAGACAAGCAGAGAAGATGGCCTGTCGGGATGATTCATCGAGAGAGAAAGATCTTGTTCGTTCGACATTGATTGAATTGACTTCACAATCCTTTACGGCCGTTTAGGAAACTTCGAAAAATCCGGTTTCCGTTTTTCGACATAGGCATTTCGCCCCTCCTGCGCCTCTTCACTCAGATAATAGAGCAGCGTGGCATTTCCGGCGAGTTCCTGTAACCCGGCTTGGCCATCACAGTCGGCATTCATCGCCGCCTTCAGACAACGAAGAGCCAATGGAGAATGCTGAAGCATCTCGCGGCACCATCGGACCGTTTCGGCTTCAAGTTCGGCAAGTGGGACGACGGTGTTCACCAGTCCCATCTCAAGTGCCTGCGTGGCGTTGTACTGACGGCACAAATACCAGATTTCACGCGCTTTCTTCTGACCGACGATTCTTGCAAGATAGGATGATCCAAAACCCCCATCGAACGAACCAACACGTGGTCCCGTTTGACCGAAGATCGCATTGTCGGCAGCGATGGTGAGATCACAGACAACATGCAGCACATGCCCACCGCCGATGGCATAGCCCGCGACCATGGCGACAACCGGTTTCGGACAACTGCGAATCGCACGCTGAAAATCGAGAACATTGAGCCGCTCCACTCCCCCTTTGTCTGCATAGCCGGCATCCCCACGAATTTTCTGATCACCTCCGGAGCAGAATGCTTTTTCTCCTTCGCCAGTGAGAATAATCACACCAATCGACTGATCATTGCGCGCTTCTTCGAGGGCGTGCATCAGTTCGGTGACCGTCTCCGGCCGAAATGCATTTCGTCGCTCGGGGCGATTGATGGTCAGCTTGGCGATTCCATCCCAGGTCTGGTATCTGATGTCGGCATAGTTCCCTGCGCTCTGCCATTGAGGAGAATATGCATGCTTCGAATCTGTCATTGCGATTCCTTTCCAATATCATCCAAAAAGTCTGCGATCTCAGATTGTAGCTGTGACATGACTTGTGGTTTGCGGCTCGCTTCACCGAGGAGATCATGCCCTGCATCCGGTAGTATCCGTGCTCGACGCCCGGGATGCAAGGCGAAGACTTCCTGCGCGAGATTTCGATACGCCTCATCTTTTTCACCGGCGAGGTAAAGAAGTTTTCCAGAGTAATGCGGAATCAAGCCGCGCAGATCACTCTGCCAGCCGAGAGAAAAACCGCACGAAGCACGGGGGAGTTCTGAACTGTCATGTTCAACACGACGTGAGACAAATGCGTTAAGTGCGGCATTGTCATTCAGATCGTGAGCAAAAAGTGGAAGGGTGTACCACTCCTGCAGGATATCTTCGAGCGGTTGCGCTTGAAGACGATACGCCGCGATCTCGTCTGAAAGTACTCGCTCCCATCGTTTTTCAATTGATTCTAATCCGAGATGACCGCTCAAGATACCAATCCCTGCGACTGATAATTGCTCGGTGAGTACTGCATGGGCAGCGATTCTACCCCCGAGAGAATAACCGAGGATGATTCGCTTTGATGCGTGATAAGGAGACAATATGCGAGCAAGCTCTCGACTGATTCCGTCGAAGGTAAACAATTCCGATGAGACTTCATGACGACCATGCCCGGGAAGTGTGATCAAACAGAGATCGTGGCTCTTTGTAAATGGCTCCAACATTGGTCTCCAGTCCTCAGGAGATCCGAAAAAACCATGAAGGGCAACAATGACTGATCGTCTTGTTTGAATACCAGAGTGATGCCATTCAACCTTGAGCGCACTCATCCCCGTTCGGTTTCCGTGATGTGTCGTTGAATCTCCTGGTGCAGCTGCACGTCACGCTGCCAGTCGAGATTAAGCTCGATGAGTGTCGATTGTGACTTGCTCTCGGCGAGTTCGAGGGCTTGCAGCAAGTCAGCGATTGTATCTGGTGCAGCATATGCCAATCCGAATTGCTCGGCAGCGGATCGAAATTTAAAAGTATGAGGAGTTAGAAAGAGCTCTTCAAATGACGATTGCTGACGTACCGACAGATGAGAAAATATCCCACCCCCATGATTGTTGAACACCACAATGGTCAACGAAACCTTCGATTGCGCGACAAGCGCGAGAGAATTCATATCATGGAGGAGAGCAAGATCACCAACCACAGTAGTGACTCGCTTCCCTTCTGCAATGGCAACCCCAACCGCCGTTGCAATAGTCCCGTCGATGCCGGATGCCCCCCGATTGCTCAGCACCACTCGCGTTGATGAAAGATCAGCGTAGAGATCAAAACAACGAATCGGCATACTGGAAGCAAGAATGAGCGTTCGCGCTGTTGGCAATTGCGACCAGATGGCAACCGTCGCACCCGCTTCGGTCAGATCTGATGCAGGAATGATTTCAGAAAAAACACGTCGGACTGCACTGCGTCTTTCGGAAAGTCGCTTCTCGTTCAATTCAAATCTCAAAAGCGGATCAAGATCACCTGGCGACAGATGTGTAATTGACTGCGATATGTGCCGTATCGCATGCCCAAACGGATTCCAGGCATCCTCTCGTTCTCGATGCTGGAGATAGCTGCCGGTTTTCAGTTTCGACAACCAATCGAGCGTTCGCCGTGAGGTAAGCTCTCCGCCAAGATGCACTAATGCGTCAACTGATTCGTACTTTCGCGACAACCATTCGCCGCTGGCATGAAAAGGGACGATCAAGTGCTCAAGTGACTGCACTCTCAGCCCTGACTGAATATCGGCGATGACCGGAAAGCCGAGCCAGTCTGCAATTCTCTCGGCTATCTCCTGCTCGGATGGAGCCAAGGCACCAAGAAGAGTCAGTCCTGTTTGATTCGAAGATTTCAACTGTAAGAGCGGCGAGAGAATATCCTGAATAATTGCTTTGTCTTTTACGCGAACTGAGTCCCGAAGCTCAATTGAGCGAGTTGAATCAATTCCAGTGTGTTGACTGAAGGTCGCTTCAACGAGCGGCTCATCGAACTGGCAATTGAGATGCGCGACTGTGTGTGGTGTACGAGTGACGCTTTGCAGCGCATGTTGGATTGAAGCACGAAGTGCCTGCTCCGGAATTTCCGCACGTAGATCGACTGAGACACGGGCATAGGAACCAAAAATATTCGGCTGCATGATGGTCTGATTCGCGCCCGATCCCCGCAACCGTGCCGGACGATCGGCAGTGAGTACAATCAGTGGCACCGCAGTTTGGGATGCCTCCACTACAGCCGGAAAATAGTTTGCGACCGCCGTGCCGGAAGTACAGAGTATCGCTACTGGCTGTTCAGTTCGTTTGGCTATTCCCAACGCACAATAGGCAGCACCTCGTTCATCAAAGTGTACGATATGAGCAATGCGAGATTCCCGTGCGAGTGCGATTGCCAGCGGTGCCGAACGAGCACCGGGAGAGATGATCAGATGTCGACAACCGGCGTCGACAAGAGATTCAGCGATGAGTCGAGCGAGAAAACAATTGGATGCAGGGATATCGCGCACGGGTTATCCCCTGCGCTAGCGGGGAAAGAGGGATCGGAGTTGATCTATTTTCTGATCGGTCTCCTGCCATTCTTCATCGGCATTCGAGCCGACCACCAACCCCGCACCGGCTGAGAGTGTGATCTTGTTCGGTTCTATCAGTGCGATACGCAGCGCAACAGCGCATTCTGCAAACCCCGGCGCAATCACCCCGATGACACCGCTGTACATGCCGCGAGGTGTCGATTCAATCGCCGCGATCATGCGGCGGGCATCCGCTGATGGCTCCCCACAAACTGCCGGTGTCGGATGCAATGTTTCAAGTAATCCACTGACCGTCTGATGCGCACGCAAGTGGGCATGAAAACGGGTACGCTTATGGCAGAGAGTTCCGGCGGGAAGCTCTTCCCCTGATGCCTCGATTGTGACATCAGTCGAAACCTGTTCAAGTTTGGCGCGAAGCCAGTCGACGACAATCTGTTGTTCACGATGTTGCTTCTCACTGGTGAGAGAAATCTTCGCACCCATCGTCGCGGTTCCGGCGACCGCTTCGGTATCGAGTTCATCCCCCTGACGGCGAAAAAGCAGTTCCGGACTTGCCCCGATAATCGTGCGCTGCGAATCCAGATCAAGCAGATAACTAAATGCCGCCGACTGTTTCCCCGCTAATTCACGCATCAGCGCAATCGGTGAGATAGTCTGATTAGTCTGATACTGCTCACGACGGGAGAGCACAATTTTGCGGCGCGTGTCATTTTCAAGAAACTCCACCGCACGGTTGATCTGCGATTTCCAGAGTTCCTGATCTTTTGATTTTTCTGTCAGAACATTCAGTTTCGGAAATGAGACCGGCGAAGATGGCAATCGTTTGAAAGACTCAACAAACTGCTCATACTCCTGCTCGAGGTCATCAGTCTGATCATCGGCAACGACCAGAAAGGCACGGATTTCATCGTCAATCTGTACAACCAACCGTCGCGATATGCGCAGCACAGGGGATGACTCAGCGGCGCGAGGAGATGAATCAGTCACGCCTTCCCATGCGAAAGGAAGCCCTAGTCCGACAATTGTCCCCTGACCTGATGAATCAAAAAGCTGATCGATCACATCCATCGCGACCGAGGATGGTATAGCGTGCGCCTGACCTGAACCTGCGACGCGAAACAACCGATCACGACTGGAAAAATAGAATCGATCACCAGCTGGTTCCTGTTCGAGCCAGTCAAGCAATGAACTCGGATGACCGGTGACCGGCAGGACAATCAGTCGCTGGTCATCGATGGTGCAGACGGTAGCATGTTGCAGACGGGCGTAAAAGTCTTTGGTGGTCGTAGTTGATGCAGGAGTCTGTGAACTCTCTGTGGGAGCGGTCGTCACAGAGGTTTCATCTCCATAGTTTATCGGTGATGACTCACTCACGATTTGACTCCGCAATAGATAGTCGCAACGCCGAAGGTGAGTGGAGTGGTTGTAACTTTTTCAAGACCGATCTCCCGCAAAATTGCAGCGAAAGAATCTCCATAGGGAAAACTCTCGACGGTCTTGTTCAGATAGCGATAGGCAGTTGGGTCGCCTGAAATCAGACCGCCAAGTCGCGGGAGGATATGCCGAAAATAAAGCAAGTAGCCAAACCGCAGCATGGGATTCGACGGGAGCGAGAATTCTAGAATGATCAATCGCCCATTCGAGCGTAGCACGCGTGTCATTTCACGCAATGATCCACGCAAATCAACCACGTTACGAATTCCAAAACTGATCGTGACGGCATCAAAGCTTCCATCCGGAAATGGAATCGATTCCGCGGCTCCGTGCAAGAATGAAAGTCGCCTTTGCAAACCTGCCTTCTCTGCTTTGGCTGGAGCAATCGCGAGCATCTCGCGAGAGGGATCAATGCCGACGCCCGTCAGATCGGAGCGCAGCGATGCGAGCATCAGGAGCTGATCGCCGGTACCAGTCGCCATATCAAGAAGATGAATCGGACCGTCCGGTAGGTACTGGACTAATTTTTTGCGCCATGACTGATCAGTGCCAAATGATAGCAGACGATTCAACGGATCATACCGATGCGCGATCCGGTCAAATAGTTTCCACGATGGTTCGGTGCCAGCGGACGGTACATCTGTTCCGGTGATCCGATTTGGCATGGAATCTCTTGTCATCACACTTTCAGAACTCACAGGTGACATAGACGACAAAAGAAAGAGTACGCTGGATCATCAATCCAGAGCGGCGCTCCTTCTTGTAACTTCCTCTTTTTGGTCTGTTCAATCAGAAACGAATGGAGTTAAATCAAGAAATCAACACATGCCATTCGAATCCTGCAAAAAATAATATAGTCGGGCAATTTCGTCGCGCCAATCTCAATCCTCACTACTGGCAGGAATTGCATTTCTCAGCTAGCTTGGCAACATGTCCCGTCTGCTGCTTGAGCGTCATCCGATTCATCTCACAAGATTCCAGCAGATCGCTGCTGATCGTTTGTATGATCCATCTCATTTCGAGAATGTACAAGTCGAACGAATCTGGTATCTAAGCGACGGGCTTCGTGTTGCCGGTTATCTGGCACTCCCTCGCCGAATTGACGGAAAGCTCCCACTTCTGATCTGGAATCGTGGCGGGAATGGGGATCGTGGCTCAATCGATGACCTCACTGCCTATTTGATTCTTGGGATTGCTGCCTCCTGGGGGATGGTGGTCCTCGCTAGCCAATACCGCGGCAATAAAGGGAGTGAAGGGGTGGAAGACTGGGGGGGGGAGGATGTCCGGGATGCGTTTCATCTCCGCGAAGTCGCCCTCGATATTCCTGAATGTGATCCAAGTCGTTGTGCGCTTGAAGGGGCATCACGTGGGGGTATGACTACTTACCGGTTGTTGACCATGTTCTCTGACATTTCCGCGGTCGTCATTCATGCCGGAATCGCTGATCTGCGAGCATTGGTGACGGCGAAACCACGCTTTCAGGAATTGATCGATCAGTATCTTGGCGATCTGTCAGTGGTTGAAAGAGAGCGTGGCCTTGACCTTCGATCAATGACTCACTTTGCGAGCACAGTATCGAAAAGTTCTTCAATCCTCCTTCTCCACGGGGATGCCGACACCGTTGTCCCCCTTTCTCAGTCGGATCTTGCTGCCGATTCCCTGACAAAAGCGGGAGTTCCACATGAATTGGTGGTACTCCCGGGTGCTGACCATGTCGCTTTGAAGGATGGCTCCTACCTTCAGGTCGATGGACTTCGCCGAAAATGGTACGCTAAGCACGGTCTTATATCTATATAAGTCATTCCCTATAAATGACTTACGTGACTGCATCTATGGTGCTCTTGCTAACTCATTCCCCCGCAACGAGATTTGACTAACTCTCGGTCTCTATGAACTTCTTCAGGAGTTCCATTCGAACCCTTGCCTCTCACAAGCCAGCTGCTATATTCCGAATCTGCCTTTTTACACCCCCCGATTGCCATAGGTAATCTACTTCTATCATCCGGGGTGTTTTCTGGTATGAAAAATAACGACAGTGAAAAAATGAAATGGTGCGACGAACGACTGATTTGAACACATGTTTGCGGCATTAACAGAAAAACTCGAAGCGACTTTCAAGCGTCTTCGCGGGCATGGTCGATTGACCGATGCAAATATCCGCGATGCGATGAAAGAGGTACGACAGGCACTGCTTGAAGCGGATGTCCATTACAAAGTCGTGCGCGATTTCATCAAGAATGTTGAAGAGAAGTCAATCGGCACCACCGTCTTGCAATCGGTTGATCCCGGTCAGCAGGTAGTCAAGATCGTGCACGATGAACTCGTCGCACTTCTGGGCAGTACCACTTCAACCATGGCACCGCTTGAGAAGATGCCGACAGTTTACATGCTGTGTGGCTTGCAGGGTTCAGGAAAAACCACCCTCGCCGGAAAGCTTGCGCTGCAAGCGAAGAAAAAAGGAAAAAAGCCGCTCCTCGTTGCCGCCGATATTTATCGCCCGGCGGCGGTGAAGCAGTTGCAGGTGTTGGCGGAGTCGATTGAAGTCCCCTCGTTTTCACTCGAGAACAGCTCGCCGCAGGAGATCTGCAAGCAGGCAATCAGTTGGGCCTCGAAGAACTTTATCGATCTCGCGATTTTAGATACTGCCGGACGATTGGCGATTGATGCCCCTCTCATGCAGGAGCTGGAAGAGATCAAGCGTATCGCCCGCCCACAGGAGATTATCCTCGTGGTTGACGCCATGACCGGACAGGATGCTCTCGGTGTCGCTGAGAAGTTTAATATGAAACTTCAGTTGACCGGCGTTGCAATGACCAAGCTTGACGGTGATGCCCGCGGTGGTGCGGCACTCTCGATTCGAAAAATTACCGGCTGCCCAATTAAGCTGATCTCCACCGGTGAAAAACTGACCGATCTCGAACCATTCCATCCTGATCGTCTTGCCTCTCGTATTCTTGGGATGGGAGATATTGTCTCCCTTGTTGAGAAAGCACAGGAAGAGATCGACCGGGATACTGCGGTCGATATGCAGCAGAAACTGATGACCGCGACTTTCGATCTGAATGATTTCCAGAAACAGATTCTTCAGATCAAGAAACTCGGCCCATTGCAATCAGTCCTCGGCATGATTCCGGGTATGGGAAAAGCGGTCAAGAATGTTGATGTCGACGATAAAGAACTCGACCGCATTCTGGCGATCATCCGCTCAATGACAATGAAAGAGCGATCACGTCCGAAGATCATCGATGGATCCCGTAAGCGACGCATCGCAACCGGATCAGGAACCAGCGTGCAGGAGATTAATGCCCTGCTCAATCAGTTCACTCAGATGCAGAGGATGTTTGGCGGCATCGCCCGTGATAAGGGTCGCATAGCCCAGATGGCGAAAACACTGAGAGCAGGAAAATAGTGCTCGCGGTTGTGACCATCCGGTTTGAAATGAAATTGAATAGAATAACAATATTGCACAGGCCTTAAGGAGGCATCTCTTGGCAGTACATCTCCGTCTTCGTCGCATGGGTGCGAAAAAACGCCCGTACTATCGTATCGTCGCTGCGGACGAACGTTTCGCACGTGATGGTCGTTTTCTTGAAGTGCTCGGCACCTACAATCCGATTCTGAAACCAGCCGCGGTCACATTGGAAGAAGTAAAGCTCTCCCATTGGCTCGATCAGGGTGCGATTCCGTCGGAGACTGTCGGCACTCTTCTGACGCAGGTTGGCTTCACCGAAAAGTATCTTCGCGCCCGTAAAGGTGAGGATGTCTCGGCGATCAACGTCCGCGGCACGATCACCGAACGGAAGAAGAAAACCCGTCGCATGAAAAAGGCAACCTTAGCAACGGCTGAAGCCGCAAGCTGAGATTGCTCGAAGAACGAAAGTAAAGCGACACACCCAGACAGATGCTTGCAACGGTGAAGAAACACGCAGGAAAGAATCCGCCAGTCCAGAGTGAGAGAGTCGATGAGACCTATCTCGACGGGCGAATTGTGGTCGGCAAGTTTGGTCGACCACGAGGGCTTGACGGGGAGATCTATATTACCCCGAACACCGATTTCCCTGAACGTTTTTTCGATATGACCGAGCTGACCTTTCAGCGCGGACATCGCTGGTGGTTGTCACCGCTTGAGACTATTAAGATCGAACAGATCGAAGCGATCGGCGGACGACCAGTGGTCAAACTGGAGGGTTTCGATAGCCCCGAATCGGTAGCACCACTGACTCACGGCGTGATCACGGTGTTATCGACTGAAATCGCGAAGCCACCCGATGGGCACTTCTATCTTTTTGACCTCGTCGGTTGCAAGGTCGTCGATGAATCAGGTAAGGAACTCGGCGAGGTTGAAGAAGTGGAACGATATCCGGCGAATGATGCCTACCTTGTTCGCACGCCGCTTGGCGCGACGGTTCTGTTTCCGGCAGTCACGACATTTGTTTTGAACATAGACGTGGCAGCGAAGATCATCACGGTGAAACCAGCTGGGATCTTTGATACCGTTGCGCCGCTGCATATCGACTAAGAGAGTGATGACATCCGGCGACGGCTGTTGCCCGATGTCTTACGAAAATGAAATTTGAAATAATTACGCTCTTCCCGGACTACTTCACGCAGTCACTTGCGCAGTCACTTCTGGGAAAAGCGCAGAGCAATCGGCTCTTTGACATCAGTATCATCCAACTGCGTGACTTTGCAATCGACAAGCATCGCACCGTCGATGACACTCCGGCAGGAGGTGGCGGTGGCATGGTGCTCAAAGTAGAACCACTTGATCGCTGTCTGCAATCCCTCGGCTATCAGCACAAAAAACCGGCCAGCGAGAGAAATATACGAGAGCGAGTCATCCTGACTTCAGCCGCAGGGCTGCTGTTTAATCAGGAACGTGCGATCTCCTACTCACTTTGTGAGCGAGTGACGATGATCTGCGGACATTACCTCGGTGTCGATGAACGAATTCTAGAACTGTATGACATCGATGAAGTCTCGATCGGAGACTATGTCCTGACCGGTGGTGAACCGGCGGCAGCAGTGATGGTCGATGCCATCGCTCGATTGATTCCGAAAGTACTCGGCAATTTTCAGTCGGCATTGCAGGATTCACATATCGACGACATCGTCGGCACACCGGTCTATACCCGACCGGCGGAGTACGCGGGGATCGAAATCCCCGCTGAATTGCAAAGTGGGAATCATGCGGTGATCAGCGCATATCGACGCAGCGCAGCACTTCGTAAGTGCCAGCAGAATCGCCCTGATCTGCTTGAGAGGGCACCGTTGGATGAGAAGGACAGAAAATCACTCAGCACAGAACAGTCTGCAGCTGAGAAGAAGAGATAGAAACGTCACACTTGCGACGTCATGAATACGAATTGAAAAGTTGAACATATCACGAAGGAGTAGCGAATGCGCCAGATTACGTTCATTGAGAATCAATATAAGCGGGATGATATCCCTGCTTTTCATCCGGGTGACACCATTAAGGTGCATGTGAAGATTAAAGAAGGGGACAAGGAACGTATTCAGGTCTTCCAGGGGATTGTCATCGGTCGTTCGGGCTCCGGCACTGGTGAGACCTTTACGGTGCGCAAGATCTCCAATGGAATTGGCGTCGAACGTACGTTTCCGTTTCTGTCACCGAATATCGCGAAGGTGGAGAAAGATCGCAGCGGACGTGTCCGTCGCGCCAAGCTCTACTACCTGCGTAATCTGACTGGCAAGTCTGCTCGTATCAAAGAGCAGCTCGCCGACGATTCAAAGAAGTAGTTCGCAGTAGTTTCGTAACTGCAAGAAAATAGAAAACGCCCTGAGCAATCGGGGCGTTTTTTTTCGGTTGGGGGGATAAAATGCAAACCTTGTTATTTGGTGGCCCTGATCACCAGATCAGGGTTCCCGCTTCTTCAATAAATCTCGTGGGCGGCAGACCTCCCGGTCTGCCCTCTTGTCAACCTGTGCCCCTCTTGTCACCCTGAGCTTGTCGAAGGGTCTTCTTTCCTCAATCTTCGGTGGGTGGCACACCCGTTCTGACGGGTGTGAAGTCGATGATGCCTCCTGCACTCATTGATGTTACGTCTAAGTTCATGCTTGGAGGCAGAGCTAATTTCATAATGTGTTTTGCGCTCGTAGAATTATGGCTACAGGATATTCTCCTTTCGTCTTGTTCGCCAAAAAATTTGAAGACCACGCCACTGATTCACACCCATAAGAATGGGTGTGCCACCCAGCCGTACTCTGCAAGAATCAGAGAATCAATCTCGGCGGAGTCTGGAAATGCACTTTGCACCAGGATGAAATCAGTTCGAACGGAAACTGAATCAACGTGTGTCGAGTCCTGTGCGCTTATACTGCAGCACGACGCAACAAGGGCAAGAAACAAAAGTAATACTCTGTTCATGAAGTATGTTCCCTCCTTACAAGAAATTCCACTCTCGAAGCATCAATTTATCGATCTTGAAATCGGGCGGTCAAGACCGAGCTGACTTATCTTACGAATAACTGCCATTGCCTGAGCATCCATTATGACAAATCCAACTCGTAATGAAGGCATCCCGACAATATAGTTCCCGTCTCCCGTTACGTTTACTCGGTGAACATCAAAGTTCACACCTGAATTCCTTGGAAGTGCAGAATCACCAACAATGATGGTATCTATCGTCTCGAAAGTGAGTGGATCCATCTCGTACACTCGGTAAGAAGGACCGCTCTTTCCTCGGCAATTAATGCCATCGTCGATAGACCAGATCCAGGCGTTGGTGTAAAAGAGACGACGGCTGTCGGGGGTAACCGCAATATCTGCGGAACCAGGAAAGACATCAAGAAAGGTATCTCTGATATTTGAAGTCAATCGGTAGCTTACTATTGATGTAAGACATATGTCGTACACATAATAAACGATGACTTTATCAGGATCAGGTGACGAGACAATTGGACGCCCTCTCCTATAATACTGCCCTATGGAGCGTGCGATTGAATTAGTATCTCCAGTCTGAGTATTCAAGAACCACGACGTATCAGATGCAATAAAAAGTCTGCTGCTCCCTGAATACTCGACAACATCATATGATCTCCTGCTGAAATCATGCCGAAGGGTATGATTCGCAAGGTCAATGATTCTTGTGCTAAATCCACCAACAAACAGTTGCGTTCCTGCACCAACAATCTTAATGGATCCGCTGTCTGTTGATGGAAAGCGATAAATCGTCTGACGAGTCTGATCTGCAAATGAAAAGCGGATAATTGAATCCTGTGAACGGATGTAGAGCGCATCCCCGTTCGGTGCTACTGCCAAACTGACTGCTCCCGGGAGGATTGGCTCGTACATGTGGATTGCGCCATCTGGAATAGCTACCGTCCAGATCGTGCCATCTTCAGTAAGAACAGCCATGACTCTGGGAATTTCGATTGTTGGTTCTGTCGGGGATTTTCGTGAAGTGCAACTTCCAACGATGAGGTAGATGGCGATTGATAAGCATAGAATTGTGCTTGTCGCACACACTGAGATTCTTGAAATCAGCGTTTCCTGAGCAATTTTCATCTTGCCTCCTCTTTTTTCTATGCGACGTAAAGATAGCAATTATTGGTTGGCAAGACAAGAATTGGCGGAAGATGACGGACATGCAGCATGGGTGCCCTGATCACCAGATCAGTGTTTCTGCTTCTTAAAATCTAAGTCACACGGAAATCCGACCTACGCGGTCGGGCCACTTGCTCAGTTTCGTCCCTGATGCTTCTCTAACCCTTCGGCTTTCCATCTTCGCCGAATAGCGGCAGATGATGCTTTGTCACACCTTTTGATTCGATATACTTCAGCAGTTCTGCCGATTCCGCTCCACCCTTACTCGCGTGATGCCACAGTGTAAATCCATGCGGTCCGCGAGTCCTGAGCAGTGCGGGATATTTTTCGATCATCCCTTTCACAATCTCCGTCGCACCCAACATCGTGAGTACAAATACGCTCGGACGTGCGCCGTTTTCAATCAGATAGTTCGCGATCTCTTTTTCCCCCATGTGACCGGCCCCTTCAAGCGCAGTCTCGAAATCCCCGCCCCCCCAATCCCAAGTAGCGAGCGCGAAATAGGGATCACTGGCAAGCATCTCTTTGACTTTCGCAAAGTCATTGTGACCGGCGGTGACAAACTCTTTCACCAAATCCGGATTCATCGCCGGTGGACGAACGGGTTTCTTTTTCTCAACCACCGCACTATCTGAAGCTGGTTTCTCCTGCGCGAGCAAGAGTGAAGGGGCAAGAATAAGTCCGGCGGTTGCCTGAACCGCCGAAGACAGAAATTCGCGTCGTTGCATGTGAGGCACTCCTTGAAAGGGATGTCGTTCTTTTCACCCTATACGCATTTCAGGGGGGAATCGTCTGGAATCCTTCGCCAACTGAACAATATTTTCGCAAACCGTACAAGAACGGGTCCGAATCAGCCCTCAATTCCCCCATCTTCAAGATTGCCGGAACGGGCGCAAATGCGGTTATTCACTCTGAAACATCTGGAGGACCACGGCTCACATGCCCGAAAAACGGCGCGTACTTCGCGGACAGACCATCTCATCCGGCATCACTCTCGGTACCTGCCATATTGTGGCATCGACCGAGTTCGAGATTCCGGAGCTTTCGATTGCGCCGCAGAAGGTCAGTGATGAGCTCGCCTTACTTGATCGGGCAGTGACCCGCACTATCGACGAACTGACCGCTCTGCGTCATTCTGCCGCCCGTAAAATGGGGGGGCCGGTGGTCAAAATCTTCGATGCCCAGCTTATGATCGCCGGGGATGCCCAGTTTCTCAACGAAGTGAAGCGGGAGATCACCGACCGTCGCAAGAATGCCGCTTCGGTCTATGCCCATCAGGTACAGGAAGCGATTGTTCCGCTCAAACATGCCAGCGACACCTATCTCCAGCAGATGGCTATCGATATCGAATCAGTCGCGCAGCGGGTACTCGCTCATCTGATTGGTAAAGAGGAACAACCGGAAACTCCATTTACTGGTCAGCAGATTTTAGTCGGGCCCTCATTTTCGCCGTCCGATGTTCTCATTTTTCGGAATCGAAAAGCGGTCGGATTTGTGTGCGGAGAGGGGGGGAAAAACTCCCACATGGCGTTGATTGCACGCTCTCTCATGATGCCCTCTCTCGTGATCGGGTCGTCGTGGACATCTATTCCGGAAGGATCGCGACTGATCATCGACGGCCCCGCCGATCAGGTGATCATTCACCCGACCGATACCGAATGGACGGAATATACCAAACAGCGCAAACGTCTCGGCGCCGCGCTGGTTACCAAGCTTCGCACCCTCTCATTTCCGCCTCGCACCGCGGATGGAACCGTGATCACCGTCGCTGCAAATCTGGAATTACCGGGAACCGTCGACGAAATTCTCTCTGAGAGAAATGTGCCGGTCGGATTGTTTCGAACAGAATTTCTCTATCTCGAAGCGGGGGAGTTTCCGGATGAGCGTGCCCAGACTGAGCGCTATCGTGAAATCGCTGAGACTTATGCAAGCAGCTATGTCGTTCTCCGCACATTCGACCTCGGCTCAGATAAAATGCCTGCCGATGCCCTCGGCAAAGAGGCATTTGCGCAGGATGAAGAGAATCCTGCTCTCGGCTGGCGCGGAATTCGCCCGATGCTCGCTCTGCCGGAGATTTTCCTCGCACAGATTCGCGCGATTTTGCGGGCTTCCTCTCGACGTAATGTTCGCATACTGATTCCGATGATCACCGATGCCTACGAAGTTGAACTGGTCCGAAAACTGATTCGTCAGGGGATGACTGACCTGAAAAAGGAACGGGTTGCATTCGATGAGGGGATAAAAGTCGGCGTGATGATCGAAGTCCCCTCGGCAGCGATCAGTATTGGGCAGATTCTGCCTCTCGTCGATTTCATCGCGATTGGCACCAATGACCTGACTCAATATGTGCTTGCTGCCGACCGGAATAATGTCCGGGTCGCATCGTTGTACAACCCCCTCCACCCCTCATTGCTCGCTTTGTTGGAGCGTGTGAACCGAAAAGCGATGGAGCACGGGAAGCCAGTCTGTGTCTGCGGGGAGCTGGCAGGGGATGTTTTGGCCCTTCCGCTGCTGATTGGGATGGGAGTTCGTGAATTTTCGATGCATCCGGCCCGAATCTTTGATGCCGTCAAACTCATCAAAAAAATTGACATTGCGACCTCCCGCGCCCTTGTTTCCGACTCGCTGGGCATTTCTACCGCCTCGGCGGTTCTACGACGGCTTCAGGCGTTCCAGAACACTCTGGATTAGCAGAAGCTCAAGCAACGCCGAACCCTATCGGCAGACCGGACGTGATACGTCTCGAAAGGACTCGACTTGGCTACGCTCGATAATGTGACCGACATTCGCGCTCTCGACCCGGGGAATATGTACAACCGGATCTTCGACTTTCCCGAGCAGCTTGCCGATGCCCAGAAAATCGCCTCCGGCTGGAAGATCACTTCCTCCGAACTGGCCGGCGTCGGGAATATCGTCGTCATCGGCATGGGTGGTTCCGCCATTGGTGGGGATCTCGTCCGATCACTGCTTGCATCGAAGATTCAGATCCCGTTTCAGGTGGTGCGGCATTATGCCCTGCCGGAATATGTCGATGACGACTCCCTGGTGATCGCATCTTCGTACAGCGGCAACACCGAAGAGACCCTTGCCGCCGTCGATGATGCCCTCGGTCGGAAAGCACTGATGGTCGCCATGACCACCGGCGGGATGCTCCGTGAAGTCGCCTCACTCAATGATATCCCCTGCCTGCTGTTACCCTCCGGCATGCAGCCACGCGCGGCACTTGGCTATGCCATGATTCCGATTCTCTATTTGATGGACATCGCTGGCTTTGCCAAAGGGATCATGAAACAGCTCCCCGCGACGATTGAATTGCTCAAGCGTGAGCGTTCGAAATACATCGAAGATCTTCCGGTTGAGAAAAACGCCGCCAAGATGCTCGCTCAGAAACTTGCCGGTAGAATTCCGGTAGTCTATGGCGGCGCGACGATGACTGATGTGGTTGCGACTCGCTGGAAAGGGCAGCTCTGCGAAAACGGGAAATCCCTTGCCTTCGCCAATCAGTTTGCGGAATTCAATCACAATGAACTGGTCGGCTGGAATGAATTGATTCAGCCGATGAAGGATAAACTTGCGGTAGTACAGTTGCATGATGCCGATGACCACCCGAAAATCACCAAGCGAATGGAAATCGTTCGCGGACTGATTCAGCAACAGGGCGTGCCGGTCTATGATATCAAGAGCACCGGCTCGACTCCGCTGGAACGGATGATGTCACTGGTTCAGATCGGTGACTTCGTTAGCTACTACCTCGCCATTGCGCAGAAAGTCGACCCGACTCCGGTCGCGGCGATTGAGACGCTCAAGAAGCAACTCGCGTAGTTTCTTTAATCAGATTATCGACGAACGGCCAGTATCTACTGGCCGTTTTCTTTTGCCAATACTTCGACACGCAGACGGTGCGCCCGCCGATCTGTCCGATTGACAATCGCTTACAGGGAGAACATATTCTCGTTCGTGCAAGAGAATCGATTCACTTCTCGACAGACGTCTTCAATTGCATCGACTCTCTTCGTTGCTTCTCTATTCATTCTATTTCTCAGCATCTTCCCGACTCTGATTCACGCACAAGACAGCACGGCAGTCGCAAAAACCGGTATCGATGCCTGGTTTCGTACTGAACGAACCAATGCTTTGATTCTGTTGGTTCTGTTTTCGGCGGTAGTAATGCTTTATACCGCCTGGGCACGTCAGGGGAAGAATCTCTTCATTCGAAAAATCGCCGGACTAGATGCAATCGAAGAGGCAGTCGGTCGCGCGACCGAAATGGGTCGCCCGGTTCTCTTTATTCCCGGCTTGCAGGAATTAGATGAGATCGAGACTATTGCCGGCGTGTCGATCTTAGGTCGCGTTGCAAAGATCACCGCACAGTATGAAACTCCCCTGATTGTTCCGCTTCGCTATCCTCTCGTTCTTGCCGCCTGTCAGGAAGTCGTGCAAAATTCGTACGCCGAAGCAGGAAAGCCCGATTCGTACAACAAGGATTCCGTCCGCTATGTCGCCGGAGAACAGATGGCCTACGCCGCGGCAGTGAATGGCATCATGACTCGTGAACGCCCTGCTGCGAATATCTTCATGGGCTACTTTGCCGCCGAGTCACTGATTCTTGCCGAAACAGGAAACGCCGCTGGATCAATTCAGATCGCCGGAACCGCGCGACCGGAACAGATTCCATTTTTTATCGCCGCCTGCGACTACGCCCTCATGGGGGAAGAACTCTATGCTGCGTCCGCCTATTTGTCGCATGAACCTCTCATGCTCGGTGGACTCAAAGGGCAGGATTTCATGAAAGTGCTGATCGAAATTGCCATACTCATTGGTGTCCTTCTTCTGGCAACCGGCGATAACAATTGGTACGTCGATATTTTTAAGAACATCTAGTGATGCTGAAAAAAACAATCCCTCTCATCATTGCCTTTGTTTCGGGACTGATCATGGTCCTCGCCTTCTTTGCTCCTGAAGGGGAAAACTGGCTGAGTATCATCTCGCAGGAATTCCTGATCTGGGCAACGATCATCGGTGGTTTCTCATTGCTCCTCGGAGCGGTCTCGATCTTTCGCATTAACTGGAAAGCAGTCAGTTCGAAACGTACCGGCTGGGGATATAACCTCGTTACGGTTATTGGCGTTCTTCTTCTCGCAATTCCGGCGATTATCCCTCGCAGTATGGGTGGAAATCTCTTTGGGCGTGATCCGGGATCGATCTATGACTGGATGTTTGTCAATGTGAGCACACCGATGGCAGCGACGATGTTCGCGCTGCTTGCTTTCTATATCGCGAGTGCCGCCTATCGTGCATTCCGTGCTCGTTCGGCGCAGGCGACGATCTTACTCTGTACTGCCGCCCTTGTGATGCTCTGGCGAGTGCCGATGGGGGAGGCGTTCCTGCGCAGTATCGCCGATCCACTCCCCGAACTGATCAATAGCTATGTCATGAATGGTTTCAATATGGCGGTGCAGCGTGGAATTATCATCGGCGCAGCACTTGGAGCAGCGACGATGTCACTGCGCATTCTCCTCGGTATCGAGCGTACCTATCTGGGGCGGAACTAGGTCATGATGGTATTGCTCGCGAAATTATCAAAGATCGACCGCAAGGTGGTCTTTCTGATGGTCGCCGCGGCAGTCATCATTCCATTTCTCTTTCCCACAGATTTCCCGATGCGAGTCACTCCTGAAGCACAGAAAATGTATGACGCAGTCGAAGCGTTGCCGGATGGCTCCAATGTGCTTCTTACCTTCGACATGTATGCACAAGCCCTCGCTGAAACTGAGCCAATGTCACGAGCCGTCCTGCATCAGTTGTGGCGCAAGAATTGCAAGATCGTCACGGTCAGTACTATTCCTTTCGGTGGGCCATCAGTCGCCGAGCGAGTAACTCGTGATTTGGCAGCTCAATACAATAAGACCTACGGCGTTGATTTCGTGAATCTTGGCTACAAACCAAATTACGTCTCTGTATTGCGCGGGATGGGAACCTCAATCGAATCGATCTATCCGGCAGACAATTCAGGTACTCCACTCGCACAGTTGCCGCTCATGCAGTCAGTGAAAAGCTACAATGATGTGAAGTACATCGTCGTGATAGCTGACAACGGAGTCATCGACTATTGGATTTCGATTGTCCGCGCACAGTACAGCATCCCGATGTCCGCTGGTGTAACAGCAGTGATGGCTCCAAAGCAGTATGCCTACTTCGCGGCGGGACAATTAGACGGATTGCTTGGCGGCATGAAGGGGGCAGCGGAATATGAAAAGCTCGTCGGCAAACCCGGACTCGCTATCACCGGGATGGGGGCGCAGTCGATTGTCCACTTCCTGATTATCTTCCTCGTCCTGATTGGGAATATCGGCTACTTCGTCGGTCGTCGCCTTGACGCAGAAAAAGGGATTCGGAGCTAGCATGGATCTCTTTCAAATCTGGATCATGGCCTTTTTCACCCTCGCGATATTCAGCTTCCTGTATCGTGACAATCCGATTTACAAATTTGCAGAGCATCTCTACGCCGGTATTTCGGCTGGCTATTATATGGGACTCATTCACGAGACCGTCATTCGTGATCAGATCTACCGTCCGATCTTCAATGATGGGGAGTGGATGCTGGCGATCCCTTCGGTGATCGGCATTCTGATGTTCTCCCGATTGAGTGACAAATACTCGTACCTTTCTCGTATCGGACTTGCTTTCATAATGGGTTCGACTGCCGGAATTTTTGTGCTTTCCGAACTGCATGGAAATGTTCTCGGGCAGATGAAGGGGACGATGGTGATGCAAAAGATCGGTGGCGTGCCGGATGTGCTGCTCACGACAATCGTGGTTGTCGGAGTCATCTCGACTTTGATCTACTTCTACTTTTCCAAAGAGCATAAGGGGATATTGGGTGCGACCGCGAATGTCGGCATCTGGTGCATCATGATTTCATTTGGCGCACATTTCGGCTATACGGTCATGGGGCGAATCTCACTCTTGATAGGTCGCGTCTATTTCCTGATTGTCGACTGGATCGGAAGTTTCGGTCGATTGACGGGGTGAGGTGGGGGGATGGAGGACGTGCCGCAGAAATCGCGCGTACTTAATCAACGCGAGACCGAAACGCTTTTACTCTTTTCAAGAAACGTCAGAGAACCGCTTTCCAGTCAGATTTTACTCGATATCCCTCTCTTGAGAGTTGTCTCACTCAATCATTTCGATACGTATCTTGAATTTGAAATTGAAGGGTGTGAGGCAGAATCAAGTCGACCAATTGGTTTCATGGCAGATGCGTTTGGATACACTGCTCAGAACAATCGCTTCGACATTATTGTACAGTTTGACATTCAAGGTCGTCTGAAGGAATTGCAATATCTGTTTTATGAAGAAGATTGCTTCCCTGAGATCGATTTATCGAATGTCAGATTCTATGACGACCCTAATGCGCGACAGAGCTTTTTCAAGGGGACAGGTGGACCGCATCACTGATACGGGTTCCAGCTTCTACATCTTGGTGCCCCACTGCGCAGACTCCGGAGGAGTCCAGCGGTGGGTTTCCGGTCCATGTTTCTGAAACTGAATACTTCGGGAATGAAAACAGACCCAGAGCTCACCGCTCGATTCGCTTCACGAATCTTCTCAGTGAGGCACCGAAGAAGGAAGACCCTTCGACAAGCTCACGGTGACAAGATTTTAGGTAGTGTAAAAAGTAATAGTCGGGTTCATTCCTGTCATGCTGATCCGCCGCAGCGGATCGAATCGTGATTTCATCCTCTTCACTTCTCCTGCATTCCACCACATATTCCCTTCATGTCCCCCTACTCTCTCCCTCAGATCTACGACATCGCCTTCGATGACCGCGACTTTGCCGGTGAATGCGATTTCATCGCTCGCATTGCAGAAAAACATCTCAAACGAAAATTGCGGAGCACTCTCGAACTCGCCTGCGGGCCGGGGTATCATGCGAGTGAATTCGCTCGTCGAGGCATTCGATCACTCGCCCTTGATAACAGCCGCGAGATGATCGACTATGCGACAGAGCGAGGATCAAATGATCAGAATACCTGCTCATTCATCTGCGCTGATATGCGGGATTTTGATCTGCCAGAAGAAGTCGACTGCTGCTATACCCTTCTCTGCGGATTTGCGCATCTGCTGACCAATGAAGATATCATCGCTCATTTCAAAAGTGTCGCAAACGCGCTCACCCCCGGTGGTATTTATCTGATCGCTACTGCCCATCCGAGAGATTTCTACTCCCCATTTCCCGTAAGCGAATCAGAACGATCATGGACGAATGAACGGGGTGATCTGCGCGTGACGACCACCTGGGGGGGAAATGAAGAACGCTACGATCCGATTACTGAAATTGATGAGATTGAAATTCAGTATAAAATAGAGCTGCTACAAAGCGGCGAGTCATCGACTCTCTCTTCGATGACTCGCCTGCGTCGTTGCTCGTATCAGACATTTCACGCATTGGTCGAACTGTCTGGCGTATTTGATATCGTCGAGGAATATGGAGACTTCGCCGAGGAAATTCCGTTCTCACTCGGCGAAGCCGCTGGTCGTTTCCTTCCTGTGCTTCGGAAACGCTAGCTCTCTCCCATCCCTGTTCTTTTTAAGGCATCAAAAATTCTGGTGAGCGCGGAAGCTCGACCGCTGATTTGATGCTGTTCAGATATGCATTCGGATCCAGGAAGAGAATCGACTGCACGACTCGCTCGAATCCGATTCCGCATCCGGCCGACTGTCCGTCCCCGTTTTTCAGCACATCGAAATACCAGTCGAACTGCTTCGGATCGATTCCGCGCTCGGTCAGATGATCCATCATATATGATTCTTCAAACTGCTTCTTACAAAGATCGGAATCCCCTTCTCTCACCGCCGCACCAACTGATTCACCGACACCCGGCAGGAGCAGATCACAGCAGATTGTTTCGTTTCCGTCCCGCTTCATCGAGAAGAACTTGATCACGCCCCCCTCTTTCGGACGCGGATCGGACGGATAGTGGGTGACGAATGTCGGAAGATGATCGAGCAGTTCGCACAAGCGCAGCTCTTCAGCAGAACCCATGTCATCCCCCTGTTCAATCGGGATACCAGCGGTCTGAAGAAGTGTGATTGCGTCGGCGTACTTGATTCGATTGAATGGTTTGGTGATATAGCGACCGAGGGCTTCAATCTTGATGAGATTCGAGCCCGCCTTGTACATCGCCTTGATAATCCCCTCGATGTTGTTCATGAGGCCGTCGAGTTCGAAATCACGCCCTTCAAATTCGATCAGGGTAAACTCGCACAAGTGGCGATTAGTGACTTTGCGCTCCTGACGAAATGACGGTCCAATGGTATAGACACGATTGTGGGCGTGGGTGAATGCTTCGAGATAGAGCTGACCGGTCTGACGCAGGAACATCGGATGATCATGCCCTTCCGGATTGTACATCGTCACCGGCATCGCATTAGGAAACCACTCGCATGAACCGGTTGCACCGGTGATATGCGGAACGGTGATCTCAAGAAAATCGTGTGTGGTCAGCCATTCTCGTGCTGCCTGCAGCAATTTTGAACGGAGCAGTGTAAGTGATGTGAATTCCCCTTCACGGACGGCAACATGACGCATGTTTTGGTTCCTTTCCCTCTGTGTATGATGTGTGAATATGTTGAATTGACTCGTTTGCGTGTTCGGGAGGGAAGGAGTGTCGCGCGATGCATGAATAGCGCAAATGAGATTGATAAGAATGAGAAGGCGTAGGCAACGCCGATCCTTTCACCTGGCATCACTCGCTCACAGTCGAGTATTAATGCGCAGTGGTTATTGCAACCTGATACTCTCGTACCGCGTCGGTCTCGCCGACTGGGCTGCGTGTTCACGATTCAGTTGTCGTGCTGAGGGTGCAGTATATACAGGGGAGATGATGTGTCAAGATGAAATTTTTTGGTGATAACCGAAAAGTGAGGTCGATGTAATCAGACGTCCCCCTTCGATCCGCCGCGGCGAATCAGGGTGAGAAGATGGGTGGTAGTTTGGAAGCCAGCCCCTTTAGGGGCGGAGAATGCAATGAACCATATCGTAGATAGATTTAGTAGCCAGCCCCTTTAGAGGCGGAATACGTAGTCCGCATTCAACATGTAGACACCTCACCTCTTCATCCTGGTGCCTCACTGCGCAGACTCCGGAGGAGGCCAGCGGTGGGTTCCCGGTCTTTATTTCTGAAACAGAATGTATCGTGAAGGAACACAGACCAGGAACCCACCGCTCGATTCGCTTCACGAATCTTCGCAGTGGGGCGCCGAAGAAAGAAGACCCTTCGACAGGCTCAGGGTGAAGAGAGGGGCAGACGTGGGCGTCTGCCTCACACAGACGCACATTGTGAAAATTTGGTAATCCACCCCTTAAGGGGCGAGCTACCGATTCGTGCGTAGTTCCTTCTCGAAGAACGTCGAAAGATCAGCTGAATCAAATCTAAACCCCGTCTGCTGCAACTTCTCCGGTACGCCACGAATTGAAGTTAGAAACAACTCCTGTCCCATCTCGCCAAATATCCCTCGTAAGATTCCTGCAGGAGCGCGCATGAATGCCACGCGATGCAGACTCTTCGCCAGTATCTTTGTGAACTCGGCATTGGTGACGGGGTTTGGTGCGACAACATTCACACCGCCGTCGAGTTCTTGATGATCCAACATAAACAGGAGCGATGCGATGACATCATCAAGTCCGACCCAGCTCATGTATTGTTTTCCATCACCAAGCTGCGCGCCAAGACCCAGCCTAAACGGAGTCAGCATTTTTTGGAGCACTCCCCCCTTCTGACTCAATATGATACCAAGCCGTGGATGCACTACTCGAACGCCAAGTTCACGAGCTGGTTTTGCAGATTGCTCCCATGCCGACGCTACATCTGAGAGAAAAGACCTCCCCGGCCACTCCTGCTCGGTGAGCTTCTCGTCCCCTCTGCTTCCATAGAAACCGACCGCTGATGCGGAGATGAATATCTTTGGTGGTGTTTTCAGGCGGGTCATTCCATGCGCAAGGATCGATGTTGACGCTACTCGGCTATTATGAATGAGTCGTTTGTTTTCTTCGTTGTAGGGCCAGATGGCGATACTCGAACCGGCGAGATTGATAAAAACATCGAATCCTTCGAGCGCGGCAAGAGAGACCTTCCCCCTCTCCGGCTCCCATGGGATTGACTCGGTTTCTGTTGATGATGTGAGGACACTTCCCGGGCGGAGAAGTCGCACGACGGTATCTCCGCGCGAGATCAACTTTTCGACGAGTGCTGTTCCGACGAGTCCAGTTGAGCCTGCTATCAATATTCGCATGGGGAAAGATAACTCAATGATGCTTGCCGAGCGAGTTCAACTTCTCAGTTGCGAAATATTCTAATTCACCCGTTTGTGAAATCTCATCGCCGCGATGCCAAAAATCACCACGCCATAGGCAGCCAATGTTGTTATCTCGCTGATGAGCTCCTGAAAACCAGCTCCCCGCATCATGATTGCCCGCACAATCGACATGAAGTAGCGCATTGGATTGAGTCGGGTTACCTCTTGTAGCCAGTCGGGCATGTTGGCGATTGGCGTAAAAAAACCAGAAGTCAGAATCACAAAAATGGAGAAAAACCAGCCGACAAACATCGCCTGCTGCTGTGTGCTCGTAATTGTGGAGAAAAATATCCCGATCCCAAGCGTCGTAAGCAGATAGAGTAGGGAAAGCCCCAACAACAAGAACGGCGAACCCACAAATGGAACGCCAAACACCAATATACCAAACGCGAGACCTACCCCCATTTCGATCAACCCAAGTGTCGCAAAGGCGATGACCTTCCCCATGAGAAGTGCACTGCTACTGATTGGGGTGACCATGACCTGTTCAAGTGTTCCCATCTCACGTTCGCGCACAATCCCCATCGCAGTAAGCATGACGGTGATCGTCGTCAACAGCGTCGCAAGAATTCCGGGGACCATGAAATAGACCGATTTCCCTTCTGGATTGAATTTGTTTTGCACGGAGATTGTGATTGGGGGCTGGAAATTGATAAACTCCTGATTTACTTCTCGTGTGATTGCGGCCGCATAGCCGAATCCGGCTCGAGCACGATTTGCGTCTGCGCCGTCGACTACCAGACCAACATCGACTGATTCTCGTCTACTCAGCTTTTCTGAAAAGCCGGGCGGAATGACAATCGCCATATCGGCTTCGCCCCGTCGAAAACGGTTCTCACACTCCCAGAGGGGCCAGGCCCCTTTCTCTGTCGCACGGAGATCAATCACACTTCCGACAATAGTGGTCGGTGTGAAATACCCTCCCGGACGAAATGCATCGACATAGCGACGAGATTCACCCGATTGATCGTAGTCATAGATATCGAGCGCGATATTCTTCACATCGGTATTCACGACATTTCCAAGAATCAGCAACTGAATAAGTGGAAGTACAAAAATCATTCGAAGTGTCATTGGATCGCGGCGAATCTGGATGAATTCTTTTCTCACGACACCAAGAATTGACTGAATAAAATATCTCATCCTCACGCCACCTTGGTGTTGAATCGCCGAAGCGCAATGGTGAGAAGCACCGCCATGATGATGAACAAGAAAAGAACCTGAAGGACAAGCAGCGAGGCCGGACTCCCCTTCAGCATCACCCCTCGAAGAATAATCACAAAATGTTTTGCCGGGATGATATTACTCAGGTACTGCAAGGGCACTGGCATATTCTTGATTGCAAAGACAAACCCTGAGAGCATGACCGAAGGCATGAGTGTGGCGGTCGATGCAAGAAGCATTGCGACGAGTTGAGTTTTTGCGACTGTCGAGATGAGTATGCCGATTGAAAGTGCGGCTGAGATATAGACCACGCTGCTTCCGATGAGCAAAAGGGCAGAGCCTCGAAACGGAACATCAAAGACAAATCGGGCAAGTCCGATAACCAACGCCGTGTCAACAAGGGCAATGACGAAGTATGGGATGAGTTTACCAAACAATATCTCGTGTGGTCTCACCGGTGTGGTCAGGAGCTGTTCAAGCGTTCCTACTTCACGCTCTCTTGCAATTGTAATCGAAGTCAGCAGCCCAGAGATTAGCATGAGAATGACTGACAAAAGCCCCGGCACAAAAAAGTGTGAAGACTTTAGATCCGGATTATAGAGCACCTGCTGCGACAGCTGTATTCCCGGCAGCTCCTGATTAGGGAGGAGCTTCTCCATGAGATAGGCATTGAGCACTGTGCCAGTGTAAGCATTTACCGCCGCTGCAAGATTTCCGTCTGCTCCGTCGACCAACAACTGAAGACGAAAATCCTCCCGCTGTTCCATCCCCCTGCTAAAACCTTGTGGAATCTGAAGAACTCCATCGGTTCTTGCAGCTCGCAGTATTGCATGAGGATTTGTAACATCTACTAGCAAATCCGGCTGACGAAATCTTCCTGACCCGTAGAGTTTGTCACGAAGCTCTCGTGAAGCGGTGCTCTGATCTTCATCAACAACAACTAAACGGACATGTTCGATGTCCAGATTGATGGCGTAGCCATACATGAAGGTCATCAAGACCGGCATCGCCAATACGATAAACAATGATCGTGGATCACGAAAAATGTGATAGAATTCCTTCTGTGCGATGGCGATCAGTCGATGCATCAACGCACATCCATTTTCTGTTCATCCCGTCGGACCAGAGAAATAAACAGATCATCAAGACTTGTCTGCTCATGCTCACGTTTTAGTTCTTGAGGATTTCCGATGGTGATTATCTTACCCTGATCCATAATCGAAATCCGATGACAGTATTCCGCTTCGTCCATGTAGTGAGTAGTCACGAAGATCGTCGTGCCACTATCAGAGAGACCATACAGAAGTGTCCAGAATCTTCTGCGAAACTCCGGATCCACTCCCGCCGTCGGTTCATCCAGGAATAGTAGCTTCGGTTCGTGTAAAATTGAAACGCCGAGTGCAAGTCGCTGGCGCCAGCCCAACGGTAACTTTCCGCACGGTTCATCAAGAAATCCGCTGAGTTCTAACTGCGCACTTATCTCCGAAACACGCCGCTCTCGAAATGATTTGTCGAGTCCGTACGCGTCGGCGTAAAACGACATGTTTTCGCGACCGGTCAAATCCGGATAGAGTGAGAATTTCTGCGACATGTAGCCAATCGCTCGCTTAATCTTCTCGGTGTCACGATTAATATCGAACGAGAGAACAGTTCCGTCTCCCGAAGTCGGCAACAAGAGTCCACACAGCATACGGATGGCGGTAGTTTTTCCCGCCCCATTCGCACCAAGAAAGCCGAAAATTTCTCCCTGATAGACAGACAAGCTGATTGCATCGACAGCGGTAAATGAGCCAAATCGCCTGGTCAGATGTTTTGTCGAAACGACAATCTGTCTCGTTTCAGCAGTCATGCACTCTGCTCCTGCTGAATCAACTGGAGAAAGCGATCTTCAAGTGATGGATGTACCTGTTGAAGTTCACCAAGCTGGATTCCGACTTGTTCGAGGACGTTGCGATGCTCGGCAATTGTCTGGTTCGGCTGGAAAGCGAGATGTACCGATGCTCCGAAACGGCGAGCTCGGATTCCAGTTTGCTGATTGATTTCATCGATTTGGACATTTGAAAGCTGTCTCGACAATTCATAGACTGATCCGATATAGCTCCTGCTGATCTCTTCAGGAGTACCACGTGCGATAATCTCCCCCTCGGCCAGAAATAGGACGAGATCAGCCTTGCTCGCTTCGTCCATATAGGGTGTCGCGACAAGTATAGTAGCACCACTTGAACGGAGTTGAAAGAGGAGTTCCCAGAATTGTCGTCTGGATAACGGATCGACACCGGTGGTTGGTTCGTCGAGAATGAGAACATCCGGGTCTCGCATCAGCGCGCACGAAAGGGCCAGCTTCTGCTTCATTCCGCCTGAGAGTGCGCCCGATCGACGATCACGAAATGGTCCGAGCTGTGAGAATTCATACAATCGATCTCGCTTGCTGCGAAACTCATCCCCCCGAACTTTGAAAAGATCGGCATAGAATCTCATATTCTCTTCGACGGTCAGATCAGGATAGAGTGAGAAATTCTGCGGCATGTAACCGATTCGAGCGTTCAGTCCTTTTCGGTCGCCGAAGAGATTGACCGTTTCGAAATTGCCTGTACCCGAATCCGGATCGATCAGACCGCAGAGAATTCGCATCGTCGTTGTCTTACCAGCACCGTCCGGTCCAATCAAGCCTACAATCGCACCTTTTTCGATCTGTAGATCGATTCCGTGTAGAGCGACGGTCTTTCCATAGCTCTTCTTGAGATTCTGGACCGTAAGAAAAGACATCGGAATTGTCTGCGTTCCGTTTATTTTGCAGCCGCTGTCACAAAGACCGGCATGCCGATTTTCAGTTTATAATCTTGATTAGATACTATGATAGTAATCGCATAGACAAGATCAGCGCGAGATTCCGCAGTCTGGACATTCTTTGGAGCGAACTCCGCCTCATCGGCGATCATCGATATCATTCCCTGATGAGTCGAACCGCCAGTTTCAGTGCTAATACTTACCCGATCACCTGTCTTCAATCTAGTGAGAGCAGCGGTACCGAGATAGATTTTGACTTTCACCGTATCAAGGGCAGCTAGTTTGAAAAGCCCTTTTCCGGGTGCAGCAAGTTCCCCACGCTCGACCAGTTTTTCCAGAACGATTCCATCTATCGGAGAGATCGGAAAGCAATCCTGCCTGCGACGCAGCAGTCGCTTGTAGTCGACCTGCAAGCGAGCAACCTCCTGCTCAGCAGTGTTCAGTGCGGACTGTGCTGATGAAGCCCCGAGTTTTGCCTGTTTCTCTTCATATCGCAACTGATCAAGCTGCCTTTGGGTGGTGGTACCGGAGGCCGCGAGTTTTTCGATTCTATCACGCTCTTGTATCGAGAATCGTTCAGTCTCACGCGCGCGTGATAACTGCGTGCGCGCCGATTCGATTCGTCCGGTTGCCACCTGAATACCGGCATCGAGTGATGCAAGCTCCAGATCGATGCTGGTAGTATCGATGACTGCAAGTGTATCCCCGCGTCTGACTGACCCACTCTCCACGGCGCGCAATTCCTCAATACGTCCACCGATCTCAGCAGAGAGCATCACTTCGTCGGCCTCAACAAATCCTGAACCGCTGAGTAAGCTCGCATCCCCTTTCGAGCAGCCTGTCGCAGTTAGCAGAAAAAGAATCGCCATGCACAGAGGTGTCACGAAACGAATCATCAAAAACAACATTCTCATATCTTTATCCTCTGTCCTAGAGCCCTTGTTGCAGACGTGATGATCCCAGCGCATACCAGTAGCCGCTTCGTGCAGCATACCAGTCGATCAGTGAGAGAGCAGCAGAGAGTTCGGCTTCGCTCAAGAGTTGTTCGGTATCGAAAAGTCGCGTCGCAGAGAGAATTCCCTCCCGAAACTGAATCTGCGACAACCGGAAGGCATCAGATCGAAGCTCGGCTCTTTCCTGCTGAATCTGATGACTGGTTGCTGCTGCTGAAACTTTTTCACGCGAGATGAGTTCTTCAGTTCTGAATTGCTCGCTGAGACGATTATGTTCGTGAATCGAATGTTCACGATCTTCCGTTGCTCTCCTGATCGAATGAGCGGTTTTTCCGCCGGGACTGAATGACCAGCTCAGTTGCGCACCGGCAGTCCAATAATCATTCCAGCTATTCCCGAATCGATCAAGATTCGGCTTACCATACGAATACCCTGCAAATGCACCGAGTGTCGGCAACCATTCTGATTTTTGTTGGCCGATTCGTGTCTCAGCATACCCGATTCGACGCTGTGCGGCGGTGAGTTCCGGACGCAGGTTCGCCGTGTCTGACATCGTGAGATTACGAATCGGCTGAAGCTTTTCTGAAATGCGAATTTCTTCATTCACTGGCAAGCCACACAATTGCAGCAGGCGAATTTCAGCCCGTCGTTTCGCATCTTTGGCTTGAATCAATTGGTGTCCCGCTCGATTGACTGCCAGTTCCGCTTCAATAATCCCCAATGAATCTGACATCCCTGCTGCATACAGGTCATTCACTTCCTTCTGAAGATTCTGCACCCGCGCGAGAGCAACTTCTGCAAGCCGGGCACTCTCTGTCATCGCTGCGAGATTGAAATATTCCAGATGAGATTGATAGAGAATACGAAGCGTGTCTGACTGCGCCAATGCCTCAGCAATCGACTCACTGACCGTTGCAAGCTCAATCGAGGAACCGAGGCGACCCCCAGTCCACAGAGGGACTGAGTAGCGAAGTTCGTTTTGGAAGTTCTCGTGCGTGCCGAGTTCCCTACTTATAGGAGGAAGACCCGGAATCGAAAGATTGAGTGACGAAATTTCTGATTGATACACTGCGGTGCTCGTCAGCGAAATCGCGCCGAAGCGTTCTGATTCAACTGATTTTCGTGATGCGATTGCTCCTCGTGCATTCGCTTCAGCTGCAGCCAATGCCGGAGCGTGCGTTTTTGCAAGCTGCATGACTTCAGCCAGAGTAATCTCACGTGCAAAACTGGCCGCACAGAGTGCGGCCAGCATTGTTAGGGATGTGAGTGCTGAGAAAAAAATCTTGCTGATCACGCGGCTTGCTCGGCAGTTCGGTCGCGAAGCCCGTGCAAATAGACATCAACGATCATTTTTCGTCGTTGATCTAAAAATTCCGGAGTCTCCTTGAGTCCGAGCACACCCATCCAGGCATGCCCCACGAGATAATAGCTCACCGAAAAGAGGCTAAAGTTCATCAGTATCAAGCGTGGATCCAGTTTACGAATCGATCCCTTTTCCTGCTCTTTGGTAATATGATCGATCAGGAGTTCCGGCAACCCCTGCGTCGAAAACAGACTCGTGATCATCGCCATCACGCGACTATTTCGATTCGCCGCTTCACGCAAAATAATTGGAATAATCTCCGGCGCAGCGCGATAGAGCTCGAGATGCCCGGCCGCAAGCATGCTGAGTGCCTCATCAAGTGATACGGACTCGCGCACACCCGCCCAGATTTTGGGTACTACCCGTTCGACATGATGACGAACTGATTCAAGGTAGAGCTCGTCCTTTGCACCAAAGTGATAATAGAGCATCGCCTTGTTGATTCCAGCTCGTTCGGCTATGCGATCAACTCGCGCACCCTCAAATCCAACCTCTGCGAATTCGCTCAGCGCAGCGCGAAGAATCCGCTCGCGGCTATCGAGCTTCACCCGATCCGAATCGCTCCCCCCCCCTTTTGAGGAAGGCAAGGCTTGCAGAGAATCTGATATCATCTAATTTTTCATCTCCTTCATCACTTTCTTCAACCAGTTCCGTTCAGAACTGTCTTGTTACACCAACTGTACAGTATAACTAACCGAAAGGTTAATAGTTCCCGGCGAGCAAGTAAAGCGGAAAGAAAAATTCACAAGTCCGGTTACCGCGATGTAACCTATTACCGATAAATAGCTTAGCTGCTAAATCTGCGCGCGTCCATTTCCATTAATCCTGAATAATCGGGGTGATTTGAGCTTCTCGGTCAGTAGTTTCTTGGCGTATCAAGCTGGAATCGAGATCGCAGAGAGACTTTGGATGACAGAATGATTCCAGTTTCGGATACTTCATTTCTATGTCAGCCCTGATGAAATCCCAATCCCTTGACTTCCGTTACCTCGGTCATGATTACTCACTTTCACTTCCGTCAGCAGTGCCATTTCAAATCATTGCGAAACCTGACGATCAACGCCCTCTCTTCACTTTTGAACAACTCGCCGAACGGATGAAGTCCAATGCATCTCACGAACTGCTTACAGCGGAGCGACTACTGATTGTAATCAATGATGCCTACCGCCTGACTCCGACGATTCAGATTCTCGATTGGCTTGCACGCTATTTCAATGAATCTGGTATTCCCCCGCTTGAGTCCAGAGCGAACGTCCTTGTCGCGACCGGCACACATGAAATTCAATCAGAGAATCAATTGCGACAGATCCTCGGTCATTGGAACGAAAAACTTATAGGAAAGATCAGCAGTCATGATTGTCGCGCGAGCGGAGAACTTCGCGATGTAGGGATCGATAAGTTTGGCAAGACTGTCTCGGTCAATAAGGCCCTGTATGAATATCCATCGGTGATTGTGATCGGTTCGGTCGAACCGCATTACTTCGCCGGGCTGACGGGTGGTCGTAAGTCGATCATTCCGGGGCTTGCTGATTTTGCATCGGTCGAACGAAATCATAACCTCGCCAATCAATTGACCGCATCTCCGCTTGCATTGCAGGGAAATCCGGTTGCAGAACATCTCGATGAAATGCTCGATCTGTGCAAGACCGACCATGTGATTTCATTTCAGGCAGTTCTTGATCAACATGATCGCCTGATCGATTGTACTGTCGGAGAAATACGACAGAGTTTTCGGGATGCAGTGCTCACGGCGCGGGATGTCTACGAATGCGTCATTGAACAACCGGTCGATCTTCTGATTGCACAGATTCGTGAGCCATTGAATCGAAATCTCTATCAGGCACAAAAGGGGCTGGAGAATACACAGATGGGGGTGAAAGATCATGGCGTGGTGGTTGTCATCGCGGAATGTGAAGAAGGAATCGGTTCGAATCATTTTTTCGAATTAGCGAAAGAATGGGACTCGGTGAAGAATATGCCACGTGATGGCGTCCTTCGATTCGGTTCACATAAACTATCTCGTGTGATCAGCATTGCCAGAAGAGTCGGCGTGAATTTGTTATCAACACTACCCAACGAAACTGTTTCGCAGGTCTTCTATCGTCCTCTTCGCTCGGTAGATGTGCTTGAACTATTGATTCGTGAGATGGAACGTTCGCGTGATTCTCTTCGCATCGCCTATGTCCCGAATGCCGGACATACCGTCGTTCGTGTACATCAGTGACGGAATGAACGATGCGAAATCAACTGTCGGCTTTTCAATTCTGACTTCCTGATCTTGTAGAGCAGCATCCCGCTTCGGAACCTGCTAGCTTCTCTACACACTCTGATCTACGAACATTACTTCTCACACTGAAAAGCGACCTGCACTTTCTTGCTCCGATCGACGATCTTCTCTTCTCACCCTGAGCTTGTCGAAGAGTCTTCTCTCTTAGGTGCCCCACTGCGTATGCAAGCGCAGCTTGCAGAGCGGTGGGTTCCCGGTCTGTAGTATATTGATGGTTGGTAGCCCTGAGCACCCGCTCAGGGTTCTTGTCTTGTGCGCGGCAGGCCTCCCGGCCTGCCCGTCTTGTAATCTCGACTTCGCAAAACATCCCGACTGGGATAGTCGAGCCACCCTTTTGTTGATGCTTGTATTTGATTTGGTAGCCAGCCCCTTCAGGGGCGGTTGGTTAAGCAGCCATCTTTCAGAAATCACCCTTCGACAAGCTCAGGGTGACAAGAGGGGCAGACGAGGACGTCTGCCGCCTACTGGAACAAGAGAAAACCCACGGCAAGCCGCGGGACACCGAATCGAAAAAAAGAACCCGCCCCTAAAGGGAGCGGGCTACATTTACAGATGTACTCAACTCCTGAATCTAAAACTCCCCATCATCCGTGGCAGTGCGCTTCGCTGCTGCCACCGGAGTCAGTTCCATTTCGGCGCGAATCTTTGTCAGGACATCAGCGGCCATCGTCGGATTGTCTTCGAGAAATTTACGCGCCGATTCACGCCCTTGACCGAGTCGTTCTCCCGCCATCGAAAACCAGGAACCGGATTTTTCGATGATGTTCCGTTCGACTGCCATATCAAGAAGCTCTCCGGTGCGGGAGATCCCTTTGCCGTAGATAATATCAAACTCGGCCTCTTTGAACGGCGGTGCTACTTTGTTTTTTACGACACGCACCCGGGTGCGTGATCCGATCACATCCTGTCCATCCTTGATGGCCGCGATTCGGCGAATATCAAGACGAACGGTCGAATAGAATTTCAGCGCGTTCCCACCAGTGGTGGTTTCCGGATTGCCGAACATCACGCCGATCTTCATACGAATCTGATTGATGAAAATAATGACTGAGTTCGATTTCGATGTAATCGCAGTCAGCTTACGAAGGGCCTGAGACATGAGTCGTGCCTGCAATCCCATGTGGCTGTCCCCCATATCCCCTTCGATTTCCGATTTCGGGGTGAGCGCCGCAACCGAGTCGACAACGATGACATCAATCCCGCCGGAACGAACAAGTGTCTCGGTAATCTCGAGTGCCTGCTCTCCGTTGTCCGGCTGAGCGATGAGAAGATTCCCGATATCAACACCGAGGTTTCTTGCATACGTGGCATCGAAGGCATGCTCTGCATCAATGAACGCGGCCGTACCGCCAGCTTTTTGCGCTTCGGCAATGAGATGAAGAGTCAGCGTGGTCTTTCCTGATGCTTCCGGTCCGAAGATTTCAACTATTCTCCCGCGTGGAACTCCCCAGACACCGAGGGCAGCATCCAGCCCGATCGAACCGGTTGATATGATTTCCACTTCAGCGACCTGCGCATCCCCCATGCGCATGATCGCGCCTTTTCCGTAGGAACGCTCAATCTGAGTGATCGCGGCTTCGAGTGCCTTGCGACGGTCGCCGTTTCCGTTCATGTTTGATCCCGAATTGCTGGTGGCCATCTCGGCTCGTCCTTTTTTCAATTCTACCTTGGTCGTCGTGGTCGTGCTCATACTCGTTTCTATCTCTTCTTCTGTTCAGCATCGGTGTAGCCGGTGCCGAACGGGTTGTATTGTACTTCGCAATCAGATGGTACGAGACGGACATCAACTGGCGGCAGTTCTGCCTCCCGAGTCGTCCGAATCAGCCAGCAAAGATCACCGAGTCCAACGTCAATGTACATCACTTTTGGTCAAGGGGATGATAGAGCGTTGGACTGTCAGAATCTGTCAGTGAAAATGGGGAAAAAGAGAAAAATCCCAAACAAAAGAAAAACCGGCCTGCCAGATGGCAAGCCGGTCTGAAAATCGAATGAATTCGAAATTACTTGCGACGACGAGCCGCAGCCGCGCCGGCCAGTCCGATACCGAAGAGGATCATGGTCGCCGGTTCCGGAACAGATCCGCCACCGCTGGATGCGTCGTGTGAATACGGCGCAAAGATGGTCGAGGTTCTGTCGTTACGGGTCTGGGTCGCCCAGGCATCGAAGTGGACCGAAGCATAGGTGCTGGTCACTTTGAGCTTCCAGATGTTGCCGTAGTTGTTCGTGCCAGTGGAGCCGGGCTGATAGTCCTTCACCTGGACATAGTTGGCGTCATCATCTTCCGCCGCAACGACCAAGGAGGCATAGTTGGCCGGATAGACACCGTGTGGGGAAAGAGCCGCCGGGGTACCGAAGGTGTAATCTCCAGCTCCGAAGGTCGTCGTTCCGCCGCCACCGAGCTTTTCGATGGAAAGGGAGCCACTGTTTATCGCGACACCCTGCCCGAGGGCTGCAACGAGGGTGATGTTCGACAGTTCGCGGCTATTGAGATTCGCGCCGACAACCCAGAGTTCGAATTCGCCAGCGGCGACATCCCAAGTCTGTGTGGCAGCGTTGTATACGCCCTGTGGGCTATACAACTGGAGATTTGGTACCGCTTGCGACGAGCCGGCGATGGCAACCACCGCGACCAGTGCAAGGACCAGATGTTTGAGGTGCTTCATTTCTTCTCCTGTTTCGATCTATTTCAGTTCTTTAATTGCTGTGTAGGATGACATCTCAAACATAGATGTCAACACCGGGAATATAGCAAAGGTCCCGCCATCCGCCAAGACATGGAATACTATTCCGTACTGTCTTGTTAAGTCGTTATCAGATAATAGTTATCACATGCGACTTATCAATAATTCGCAATATTATCCTAGGGATGACCACTCCGAGGCCGGTCAGAGATGCAAGATCGTGCCTATATTGAGAATGTAGAATTACTGGATTGTTATCTGAAAAGGTCGGCTGAAAGCGCATGTTCTGACACTATATGGTAGGTCGGCCCGGAGGGGCTGAGTCTTGATTCGAACAGTACAATGGTATCCAGCAGGACATCTGCCTTCTTGAGAATGACCTGCTCGATCGGTTCCTTCTCGATCCGGACCCCCTCTTTGACCCGCCCGATAGTAATATGAGGGGTCCATTTCTTCTGTTCCGGTGGGAACCCCAACTCCTGGACCCCGTCTTCGATGTCATTGGTAATGGAGCTCGTAATCTGCGGATCCGCGAAAACCGAGGCCCAGATCACCCGCGGTCGGGCGATGGTCGGGAATGCCCCCAGCTTGGCTCCGAGTTTCCCGCGGACAGGTTTGTAGGCGGAAGAGATATCTCGAAGCAGACGCTGGATTCTTGGGACTTCCCCTGTTTCGCACTCCCCCAGGAAACGAATAGTCAGGTGCAGGTTCTCCTCTGAGACCCATTTCACCCCGGCAACTGTTCGAGACAACAGCTCAATGGAAGTCGAAAGCTCGTTTTTGACTTCGTCACTTAAAGGAAAGGCGATAAACAGTCGCATGGGCGCAAGTATCTACAATCGATGATCGGTTGGCAATCCGAGTATTGAGCGGCGCAGAAGATCTAGTGCAATAGAGGTCGCCCGAGTTCGAATAATCTGACGATCCCCGGTCAGTCGAAAGTTTGTGGTCAAAGTCTTCACCGGAGTCGCGAGTCCGAACCAGACAAGCCCTACTGGTTTCTCTGGCGAACCACCGTCCGGTCCGGCAATCCCGGTGATTGAGAGTGAGTAGTTGGTCTTGAATTTCTCTCTCGCACCGGAAGCCATCGCGGCTGCACATTCGGATGAAACTGCGCCATGGGCTCTGAGTATTTCATCGGTTACACCTAATTCCCGTTTCTTGACGCTGTTGTCATACGAGATCACGCCACCCATGAAATAGACGGATGATCCGGGGACATTTGCAATAGTCGCACCGAGCATGCCGGCAGTGCAGCTTTCGGCAACAGAGAGTGTTTCTCCTCTATCGCGTAATAGTCCACCGACAACTGATTCGAGGGTGTCATTGTTTACGCCGTAGATAAACTCTTCGGCATGTTTTCGAATGGTCGATTCGATTGATTCGATTTCATGCTGAAGTATTTCGCGGTTATCTCCCTTCGCAATGAAGCGAAGATCGACCCCACCATACGACGGCAAATAGGCAAACGAGAGATGCTCAGGGATCTGTAATAATGGAGTGAGTATTTCTGACAATTTCGATTCGGTGATTCCCGACGTCCGAATTTTGTGAACGACAATCTCTCCAACCGGAAAATTCTCTCGAACATACGGGACCACACTCTCGGTCATGAGCTGCATCATCTCTCGCGGAACTCCGGGGAGTGCGATCACGGACTTGCCATCTTGCTCCATGCAAATCCCTACCGCGCTGCCGAGTTGATTGGGAAAGAGTCGCGCCCCATCGGGAAGCATCGCCTGATTCTCATTCGATCTTGGCATCGTCATCTTCCGTGCGGCATAACGGCGAAGAAGTTCTTCAAGAATTTCAGGATGATGTACGAGCTTGCAATGGAAGACCGCGCAAAGTGCTTCCTTTGTGCGATCATCATGCGTCGGGCCAAGTCCACCGGTGGTAATGACCACATCTGCGCGCGTGAGAGCAGTTCGTATCGCAGTGACAATATCTGCGACATCATCGCCGACAGTCACTCGCCATTGTAGATCGCAGCCCGCTTCGATCATACGCTGTGCAATAAACGACGCATTTGAGTCAATCGTGTGACCGGTGAGGACTTCATCACCGATGGAAATCAGTTCTGCTTTGACGGTTTTTCGTACGGTCATTTTTTGTCACTCTACAATCACGCGATAGAGAAAGAGCCAGAGTTGCAGGACCAGATTCGCCTGCACTCCGGCGACAATATCATCCATAGTTACGCCGATCCCGCCGGGGAGTTTCTCCGCCTGTTTCGCGGGAACAAGTTTCGCGATATCAAAAAAACGGAAAAGGAAAAAAGCGAGGATGTAATTGATCCAGGTGAATGGAACAAAACAGATCGCGATAAGCATCCCAGCCCATTCATCGATGACAATACTGCGATGGTCATGCCCGAGTATCTTCTCCCCTTCCCCTGCCGCCCAGAATGAAATCACACAGACTGAGAATGTTACAATCAGCGTCGGAATCAATTCGCCGCGCAGAAGAAACGCCGCAATCAACAGCGGCGGAATCGAGCCGGTTGTCCCCGGCCACGGAGGAATGAAACCAGAGTAAAAGCCAGTAGCGATGAGGCGGACGAGATGGTTCATGTTATGATTTGGAATTACTCATTTCATCACCGACTTGATAATCCCAAAATATTTCACAATGTAATCAATTCCAGTCCAGACTGTCACCACCGCCGTTGCCCACGCGAGCATATTGAACCACGGGACATAATCAAACTGCAGATGCGCAAGCAGCGGACTTTCGAAATGTGCGAGTCCACTCAAGAGTGAAATCCACGCCATCCCGACGGCAATGACTGTCATTTGCAAAAACGTTTTCACTTTCGCCCACCAACTCGGCGGGATGACTTCCCCGTTGTAGGCGGCGACCATTCGCAGACCGGTGATGAGAAACTCTCGCCCGACGATGAGCATCACCGGAATCGGCGAGAGGGCTTCGAGGGCGACGAAAGTAATGAGGGCGGAGGAGACGAGTATTTTGTCGGCGAGGGGATCCATGAAACGGCCGAAATCGGAGTGGAGGTTGAGCTTGCGGGCGTAGTAGCCGTCGAGAAGGTCGGTGATGGCGGCGGCGATGAAGAGGAGGAGGGCGGCGGACTTGAAATAGAAGTCATCGACGAGAAACAGAAACATGAACGCCGGCGCGAGCAGAATCCGAATGACGGTGATCAGGTTGGGGAGGTTCTTCTGGTGGGGGGTCGTCGAGCGGCCGTACTTCGAGCGGTTTTTGAGGCCCGCCTGCTGGATCACCGTGCGGGGGGGGGGGTGGTTGTGGGCGATCGGCAGCGGTTTCGCCATCGCCGTGGCCGGCCCCCGCCCC